>NZ_JBFBAB010000012.1:0-188816 GCF_040681975.1 Nocardia sp. NPDC051463 | reverse complement strand
GCAAAACGCTCGACTGGGATACCCCAGCCGAGCGCCTGCGTGATCTACTCACCGCCTAACACCAGGCAGTGTTGCGACGACCCCTTGAAACCGCCCTCGGCTCAGGGCTGCTCGGCGACCGACGTGTAGGGCTCGAGCGCGGCGGGGAACTCCATACATGCCGACCGGCTGATAGTGCCACCAGTATGCGCGATATGACGGCGGCCGAGTCCATTCCTGGATTCCCACCATGCCCAGCAGTGCCGACGGAGTGTCGGCGAGAAAATCTCAGCCGTCCTGCTCGGCTCCGAACAGCTCGGTAGCTGGGTCGAGCCACTGCTGATATCCGTTGTCTCGCACAATATTCAGTGCCGTGTTGTCGACATTGGTGTAGCCCGACAGCGCACGATTCAGTCGACGAGCCCGCGCGGACGCACAACCATCACCGAGGCGGCGCGCTTACCGCTCTCCTCCAGCAGCGCGATAGCTGTTCCCTCCTCGGTGAGGGCGGCATACACACCCTTGATTCCGATCGGCTCGAGCCATCGCCCGTCGCGCAGCGACTCGGCCTGTTCCGCGCTGATCGTGCGGTGCGGGAAGGCGGTTCGGACGGCGTCGTCCATGCCCAAGCTCAGCAGCGGAGTGTCGGCTTCCGCGGCGCGCGCCAATTCGTCCAGGGTGCGGGCATGTTCGAGGGTGAAGGGGCCGACTCTGGTGCGGCGCAACACGGTGAGGTGGCCGCCGACGCCCAGCGCGGCACCGAGGTCGCGGGCCAGTGCGCGCACGTAGGTGCCCGACGAGCATTCGACTTCGACGTCGAGATCTACGAAATCGCCGTCCGAAACATCGTGGCGAGCAAGGACATCGAAGCGGGACACCGTCACGGGGCGGGCGGCGAGCTGCACGTCCTCACCGGCGCGGTGGCGCGCGTAGGCGCGTTCGCCGTTTACCTTGATCGCGCTGACAGTGGCAGGCACCTGTTCGATATCGCCGGTCAGTTTCGCTGTGCGCGCGGCGATTTCGCCATCGGACAGGTGGGTGGCCGATGTCGTCGCGAGCACCTCACCCTCGGCGTCATCGGTGGTGGTGGCCTGGCCGAGGCGAATGGTCGCGGTGTATGCCTTGGTCGTGAGGGTGAGCAGCCCGAGCAGCTTGGTGGCGCGTTCTACGCCGAGCACGAGCACCCCGGTGGCCATCGGGTCCAAGGTGCCCGCGTGACCGACCTTCTTGGTGCGCAACAGCTTCCGACACTTCGCTACCACGTCGTGACTGGTCCAGCCGCCGTCCTTGTCCACGATCAGTAGACCGCCGAGCACATCGGGCCGCACCGTCGAGCCCGCCATCAGCCGTGCACAATCGCGGTGAGGATGAGCCCGTCGCCGATCATCCAGCGACCGTCGAAGGACGTCAACGGCACGCCGCCGTCATTGGTCTGCCCTGGCACCAACAGTTCGCTGTGGAAGGTCCCCGTGCCTGCGCCGTCGGAGCTCTCATCGATGGTGAAGGTGATGTGCGCGTCCTCGAAGCCGAGCCACCGCGATGTCAGCGGCCACCACGCCTTGTAGGTGGCTTCCTTGGCACAGAACAACAGTCGGTCGAGATGCACGGCGACGAGAGGGCTCGCACTGGTGAGCCACGCCCGCTCCGACGGCAGGCTCACCGAATCCAGCACGCCCTCGGGCAGCGGACCGTGCGGTTCCGCATCGATCCCGACGGACCGGAACCGCAGCTTGTGCGCCAGCGCCGCCGCCCGATACCCGTCGGTGTGCGTGAGGCTCCCGACAATGCCGCGCGGCCACACCGGCGCACCCCGCTCGCCTTTACCGATGGCCACCGGCGGCTCGCCGAGCTCCGCCAACGCGAGTCGTGCGCAATGCCGGGCTCCGATGAAGTCCCGACGCCGCTTCTCCACCGACTTCGCGATGAGATGCTCCTCCGCCGGATGCGCCGTCAGCTCCTCCGGGTACTCCAACAGCTCGGCCGAGGCGACACCGGCAGGCAGAATTTTCTCGATCATCGCCAACGAGCGTAGTCCAGCCCGGACGACGCGACCATGCGGAGTCAGAGTCCGCGGCGACGTTCTGCTTTGCTCCGCATTTCGGCGGCGGCCGCTTCCATTTCCGGCGTGACCTTGAAATGGCCGCCCCATTTGTTCAGCGAGCCCGGTGGGTACTCCGGTGCAGGCAGGATCTGGCGCAGCAGGCGGTCGGGCAGGCCGCGGCGCTGCCATTCGCGGGGGTAACCGAGGGAAACCTCCTCGAATCGGACGCCATCGTAGTAGGAGGTGCGCGGGATATGCAGGTGGCCATAGACCGAGCACACCACGTTGTAGCGGGTATGCCAGTCGGCAGTCAGGTCGGTGCCGCACCAGAGGGCGAACTCCGGGTAGAACAGCACATCGGTGGGTTGGCGAACCAGCGGGAAGTGGTTGATCATCACCAACGGCGTGCCGGGCGCGAGCGCGTCCAGCTTGCGCTGGGTGACCTGGACTCGGGCGTGGCACCAGGCGTCGCGGGTCGCGAACGGGTCCGGCGACAGCAAGAACTCGTCGGTCGCCACGACGTTGCGGTCGCGGGCGACTGCCAGTCCCTCCGCCTTGGTGGTGGTCCCGGCGGGCAGCCACGAGTAGTCGTAGAGCAGGAACATCGGGGCCAAGGTCACCTGTCCGCCGTGCTCCTGCGCGCCTGCGCCCTCCCACACCGGGAACGGATCCTCCGGCGTGAGCACGTCGAGATCGCGGCAGATCGACACCAGATAGTCGTATCGCGCCGCACCGTGCATCTGGACCGGGTCCTTTGCCGTGGTCCACAATTCGTGGTTACCGGGCACCCAGATCACCTTGGCGAACCGGCCGCGCAACAGCTCGAGCGTCCACCGGATGTCGTCGCTCTTCTCCGCCACGTCCCCGGCGACGATCAACCAGTCTTCCGGCGAATCCGCCCTGATCTCCTCGACCACCGGACGATTCCCCTGGTGGCCGACATGAACGTCGCTCACCGCCATCAACTTGGGTATCACCACACCTACATTGGCACAGCCACACCGCTCTCCACCCGCCGACCCGCTCCCGGCCCCACCACTCACCACCCGCAACCTCGCGCGGGCCACCGACCACTGCGCGCTCACGTCGCGGATCAGGGCTTGTCCCGAACGATCGATCGATATGGCGCTGCGGTGGTCGACGTGGACCAGACTCCCGAGCCGCACTCGCCAGGTCATGCTGGCCTCTGCTGGTGCCGGATGCGCCAACGGTCAGCTCTCGGGTGACCTGCTGGGCGATCTCTCGTGCAACGGCAGCCGCTGCCCCACCGACACCCGGCCCGCGCGACTCGGTCATCTGCCCTCCCCATAGCCCTCGAGCACAACCGAGGACCGATGAGCATGAAAGCACGGAAATGCCTGGAGGAGAACGGATTGCGGCCACCCGGCACTGCGGCGCCGCTGAGCGCCGGGCGCTTGCCGCCTCGGGTCTCGGCAATGCACTCGCGCGTGAACGTCGTGTCGCGGACCGCGCAGCGATCACGTGGTGGAGATCAGCCGCCGCTACTACCCACCTGGACGATGCCCGGTCGAAGCGGTGAGAACTCCTGACTCCCCCGGCGTGGTTCGAGTAGACGCGGGGGCGACGCTGGAAAACGAGAGATCGATTCCGGTGCCGTTCGAAGTCGAGCACCCGTATACCTCGGTCGCGGCACTCTTTCTGACGCCGAGGCCACCGCGGCCCTACTCGATCGTCTTCTGCGTCGGTGCGGTGCCGAGCGAGGTTGCCGACCCGCAGCCGGACACCACACGGATGTTCAACCCTCGCGATTTCCGGCTCGCTGAGCAGACAACGTTTTGCTCTCCGCAGCACACGATTTGATCAGGCCAGACGCAGCACAACTCAATCGCGAAGAGATGCCTCGAAGCATCGGCGGCAAAGCTCGAAGGGGTTGCCGTGTGAGGTACAGGCGCCCAACCGATTGCGTCGTCATACTGCCTGACGCGCCGACCCTGGAGCGTCGCGGAAACACTTCCGTGCGAGGACGGTTCGTGTCTTCGTTGTTCTCGACAGGCATCACCTCGCTCTCACTCCTCATCGGATACCGCACCGGAGGCCGCCGACGCGCCCAGGTTGGGCCGCGATGGCGGGCCGGCCCGGCACCGGGCCGTGGCCAGGGCATGCGAGGCTCGCGCGGTGGCAGACACCGCCACCGGTCTCGGGCCTCGCACAGCACCCTGATCGATCTCCGGAACAACTCCTCGAGATCGGGGTCGGGCGCCAGCAGCCAGGCAGCGAGCCACGACAGTTCCGCGGCGGTCTCGATCGTCTCGGGACCGCCGCGTACATCCTCGCGGGCACCATGACGGGCCCCTCCGGTGCTGCCGCCCGCGTCAGGCGTTGATCGCGTGGCGTTCGTCGTGGCGGCTGATCTCGATCTTGCGGGGCTTGGCTCTTTCCGCGACCGGGATCACCAGGCGCAGCACCCCATCGCGGTACTCGGCGCGGATGGCATCGGTGTCGAGGTTCTCCCCCAGGAACAGCTGCCGGGAGAACACCCCGCGGGTGCGTTCCGCGGAGATCATCGCCCGGCCCTGATCCAGTTCCGGGCGCGAGGCCCGCACGGTCACCACGTTGCGTTCGATGTCCAGGTCGAGGGATTCGGGGTCGATACCGGGCAGGTCGAGTTCGGCGAAGAACTCATCACCCTCGCGCCAGGCGTCCATCGGCATCACCACCGGACGGGCCGGGGTGCCGAACATCTGCTGGGTCAAGCGATCCAGATCCCGGAACGGATCGGTGCGCATCAACATGGTCGCCACCTCCCACTCACTCCAATCTTAATTGTCCGTTCAGATAACCTGTGTCATCTGACTCAGATTTGTTTTAGCACTCTGGCTAGAAGAGTGCAAGCATCATGGCGAGGTAATCTGGAAGCTGTTAGAGAGGAACCCACAATGCTGCCTGATCGAAACAACCACCCTCCCGGGCCCGGCCGCGATCACCGTCCCGGGCCGGGGCAGGCGGTGTACGGGATCTCGGTAGCCGCCGAACTGGCCGGGATGGGAACACATTCGCTGCGTTTGTACGAGCAGCACGGGCTACTCACCCCGGCCCGCAGCTCCGGCGGGACCCGCCGCTACAGCGACGACGACCTGGCGCGGCTGGGGCGTATCGCCGCCTTGGCCGGGCAAGGGATCAACCTCGCCGCGATCGCGCGAATCCTGGATCTCGAAGACCTCAACGCCGGCCTGCGCGCCGACAACGACCGCCTGCGACACCACGCGGGCCATACCGCGACGCCGGGCCGGCCCGGGCCCCTCAGCGGCGAGCGTGAGAACTGACCAACCCGGAACGCCGCCTGTTGCCCGCCCTATCGAACCGGCCACGAAGCCGAACAGCATTACACCGACGGCTTCCCGACGCGCACTGCTCGCTTGACGCCAAAAATTCTGTAGCAGCGACAGTAGACATTCGCCGTATCGTGAGGTAATTTCTGTGTCGTTGGAAGCGAAGGAAGTATCCATATGGCACGGGAGATGATGAACTGCCCGTGATGCAAGGACCGGTGGGCGCGGCCACAGACCAGCACGTACGACGGCCCTACCGCTCGCCGGGAGGCAAGTGAAGTTGCACGGAAAGAAGAGGAAGTAACACCTCGAGGAGAAGGGAGGCGTTGCCCGTCGGGTCACCCAGGAGGTTTTGTGGTTGGGGTGATCGCCGACGTATCGGCTACATGTCGGAAGACGAATTAATTCCCCCTTTCAATACCCCGGCGCCAGTGGCGCCGGGGTATTCCGGCGTCTGGAGACCCACAATTTCTGAATCCCCCACCACAAACGAGAAGTTCGACGACGACGACTATCCCGCCTACACGATGGGCCGGGCCGCAGACATGATCGGCACCACCCAAGCGTTCCTGCGCACCCTGGACGACGCGGAACTGATCACTCCGCAACGCTCCGCCGGCGGGCATCGCCGCTACTCCCGCTACCAGCTACGAATCGCAGCACGGGCCCGCGAACTCGTCGACTCCGGCACCCCCTTGGAAGCCGCGTGCCGGATCATCATCCTTGAAGACCAGCTCGCCGAGGCTCGCGAGATCAACGCCAAACTCACCGAACAGGACTGACCACACCGCTTTCCCGCCCTCATGGTCGCTGGTCCCCCACCCGGCCGCGAGCTGGGCGACCAGCCGCAGGTCCGCGCCCGCCCGTGTGGTCGGGGCGGCGGATCCGCGCCGGAGCGTGCGAGGCATCGTCCACCCCGATCCGGAACCAGCCGCGCCGGCCGGCCATCAACCGGCAGGTACGTGGCGAGCGGGTGAGGCGGCCGGATTGCTGCCTGGTCGACCGGGTCAGCGAGTACGCGGTGGGTCACTGCCCGGGGCGTAATCGGTGAAGGCGGCCGGCTCTGCGGCGGGAGCTTCGACCCGTGCGGCGAGGCTGCACAGCCGGGTCGCTGAGGGATAAGCTCGAAGGGTGACTGAAGGCAATGGTGCGTCGTCGGTTTCCCGACTGGAGATCGCGCATCGGATGGCTGGTGAGGTCGCGGTCGTGGCGGTGCGCGGGGAGGTCGATCACGCTACCGCCGACCAGTTGATCCAGGCGGTGCGTACGGGGTTGGACCACACCCGCGGCGGGTTCTGCGTCCTGGATCTGACCGCTGTGCAATTCCTGGGTGGCCACGGCCTCAGCGCCTTACTCCAAGCCACCAGGGCTGCCGAGAACCGCCGACAGCCGCTACGTATCGCCGTCGACCACAACCGGCCCGTGATTCGTCCGATCGAGATCACCGGGCTCGAGGAATTACTTGCGCTCTACCACAGCGTCGAGGAGGCGCTACAGGCCTGAACACACGGTATCTCCGCTACCGGCCGGTGGCCCGGCGCTGTCGTCGGTGCTGGTGTACACCACCGCTCCCGGAACTCCCCGACCGCACCGCGGATAAGGACGTCGACCAGGCGGAACGCTCGTCATGACACGGCTCTCGGCCTCGCGCAGGACGAGGCCCGCACGTTCGGTCAGCGAAACCTCTCTGACGTGGACGCTGAAGCTGCTCGCAAGCGTGAGCTACACGATGCGGTCGATCCGACCATTCTCCGGCCCGAAATGCCTGAGCGCGAAGAGATCTGGAAAAGTTTCGAGCTCCCGAACAGTAGGCGTCCCGGTAGTAATCGTGCGGAAAACAACGACAACTCCATGACCAGCGGTGACGTCAGGTTTTCGGTTCGGGCTGCGGGACATCGTGATTGGTGATCGGCTTGGCGGCCGATGAGGTTGTTGGTGTAGTGACCGCCTCAGCGCCGGATCGGGGCGGATTTGCTCCTCGACCCCGGGATTGAGCCAGAGCCGTTAACTTGACAGACCCCTGACCGAACCGGTCGGCGTGTGGTCGCTTACGGGATGCAGTCGTAGCCGTTGACGTAGGCGGGAGCATTCGCGATGTTGCCGGAGATAGTGACGAACTCGATGGGTTTGCCGTCGAGGCCGATGATCGCTGGCGGTTGCTTTCCGCAGTTGTAAGTGATCGGTGTCGGGCTGCGTTGGGTGATCTGCCAGGGACCTCTCATCGTGTTGTCCGGTCCGACAGTGCCTTCAGTAGGTTGGCAGTTGCCTCGGCCGGTGATCACGACGGTGTCTCCATCCTTGTACCCCAGCGGTAGCACGACGATGGCCTCATCGCATATGTATGTGGGGATGTGGGCGGGTCCGGCGTGGCTGTCGTCGGCGGTCGCGGTCGTGGTGGTGGTTGGTGCGCCGAACTTGGCCGCGGTTGTCGTCGTGGATGTCGGGGCTGCCATCGGTGAGGTGCTGGGATGCGTCGAGCAGCCGGTGAGCGCGACCGCGAGTAGGCCGAGGGCGAGGTAGGCGGGTTTGGTCACGAGGTGGTACCCCTGTCATGAGTGCGAATGCCGGGCGATGCTAATCGAGGCCGCTACCAAATCCCATGTCTGTCAGCAAGGTTGCCGGCTCGGTGACCGATTCCGATTGCCCAGCTCCGACAGCCGCTGCGCCGATCGCGGCTTATTTCGTTGCCTGCCAGCCCTTGCCGACACAAGCTTTGGCTGGCAGTAGCGTCCCACCTCGTATCGCTTACCGCGCTGTCCGAACCAGTCAGCAAGCCCCTGAATGTAGGTAGGGCTCATTGCCCGCGGGCGCGGGCGGCGGCCAGGCCTTCGTTGGCGCCTTGCACGATCAGCTCGCGGATGAACTCAGCGAGCGCAGCGAACACATGAAAGACCAGGCGTCCGCCCGGGGTGGCGGTGTCGATCGCCTCGTGCCGGGATCGGAATCCGATGCCGCGCTTGCGAAGCCCCGTGACGATCGAGATCAGGTCTTGCAGGGACCGGCCGAGCCGATCAAGTGATCGTACGACGAGGGTGTCGCCGGGTCGCATGTACTCAGGCACTTCCAGAGCTCTTCGCGTTCGGTGTCCCTTATGGCGCTTCTTGTCTGTGAAGATCTTCTGGAAGCCCGCCGCGGCGAGCGCGTGGATCTGCCGGTCGAGCAGCTGCCCGGTGGTCGACACCCGGCCGTACCCGACGAACGCACCGCCGCCGATCGGATCGAGTGCATCCCCGTCCAGGGCAAGCGGATCCGGGAAATCGAGGGCGTGCGTCTTGTCGGCTATGGCCCGGAGTGTATGAGAACAGGCCGACAGAGATTGTTGAACACCCGGACTTTGCAACACGTTTTTTCGACCGTAGCCGAGGTTCCGCAGGCGGCCCATGGCGGCCTAATCCCGCTCTAGTATCCCGAGAACCTCTTGCGCTCCTGCTCGCGTCGCTTGTCGTCCTGCTCGCTCTGCTCGCGCTGCTTGCGCTGCCTCTCTTGCTCATCGCTGCGCTCTTGCGCGCGGCGTTGTGCGCGCTCGGAGATGGTCTCGCCACTGGCATTCCACGAGAGCAAGGTCGCGCCCGCCCCGCAGTCCCGAGTGAATGTCACGGTGCCGGCGGGGGCGATCGGAAACTCGGGTTCGTGCAGTATCCGCAAATTGCTACACAGGGCGATCATGGTCGCGGTGGCGGCTTCGGGAGTGGTATTGGTGCAGGTGACTTCGAGGCGCGATGCGATCGGGACCGGAACGCAGTTCACCTTGTCCCAAGGTGCGGCGTGCGCCAAAGGCGCCGCGAGCATTGTTCCCGCTGCCGCGGCGACGGCAACCAATCCTGCGTGTACCGACCGACGAATTCGCAAGGGGGACCTCCAGAGCGCGTGTCCGCCGAGCGACGTTTCCACTCGGCCTGCACGGTCATCCTGTCAGCTCGGGCCGGTGCTGACATGCCCCGAATTCCCACTGAGGAATAGTCGGACATACCAGGCACCAGAATCCGGGGGCGAGGAGTAAATCCGCCCGATCCGGCGCTAAGGGTTTATGGCAGATGTTGGCCGACTATCTGCCATAGGTCGCGGGTCGTCCTGGTCAGACGGGCCGTCAGCCGAGGTGGCTCGGAAACTATTTGCCGTACAACGCAATCGGATCGCATCCGAAGCGGTGCGAACTACCAGATGGACTGGCGTTCGATGCCGCTACCGCCGGATTCCTGGCAGATGTTCCCCAACCCCTCATTACTGTACGACGGGCATTTCGACGCCGTCAGGCTCGTCGGGCTCGCGGACGGTCACGGTGAAGGCCATGGCCAAGATCCTGGCCGCCGAACAGCCGCAGCGGGCGTGATCCGGATCAATACGGTGCAGAGCGTGTCGAAGAATCGATCGATTCTCAACACTCCTGATGGTCGTGATCAGCTATCGGTGGCCAGCTTTGGGCAGTGGCCTGGTCCGCGGCGAGTTCGGGCGCCGGCTTGCGTGGAGCAAGATCGGTGCGGCAAGCGCTGTTGCCGCGGCCGTGCCGACTCCGGCGATGATGAGGGCACCCGCGGCGCCGAACCCCGACACCGCTGGTGCGCCCATCAAGGTGCCGAGCATGGTCGCACCGCCGTTGAGCGAACCCATCGCAGCGAAGGCGCGACCCTTGATCTCTGGCGTGACCCGGGTGGAGATGAGCGCGCTGATGGCTGAGACCTGCAGCGAATTCGACACTCCGGCGGCTGTGAATCCCGCCGCTGCTCCGACAAGGGAATGCGACAGTCCGGCTCCGGCCAGTCCGATCCCCATCACCAGGCCGGCCGAGACCAGCACGCGGGATTGGCGTGATGGCGGTACTCGGGGTGCCAGCCATGCCGATGTCACGAGCCGGCCTGCAACGAATGCGGTGGTGACAAGCCCGTACATCACGGCGGACGCCGCGAGTGTGGTGCGGACATAGAAAACTTCGGCGACGCTGAAGATCGCGGTGAAAACGATCGCGGCAGCAAGCGAGGCCATCGCGGCGCGCACGACGGAGTCCGACGCCAACAGCGTGGGGGCCTCGGCAACCTGGCGCCACCAACTCGGGCGTTGCGAAGACTGTCGTGGGGGGTGGCGGCGTAGGCCCAAAGCCGCCATCAGCGCAACCAGAACACAGGTCGAGGCCGCATCGAGCACCATCGTCACCGAAAACCCCAATAGGCCGACGGCGACACCACCGAGCACGGGACCCACCAACACACCCGTCATGCGCGCTGCGTCCAAGGTCGAATACACCCGGGCCGGATTGGACTCGCTGTCGTCGTCTGCCTGCTCGGCCAACAGCATCATCGCTGGAGCGTTGAGCATCGAGAGGCAACTTCCCGTGAACCCCAACCCGATGATGACTGCAATGGGCAACGACGCCGACGCGGCCATCGCCAGGGTCACCGCCGCCTGCGCGAGCAACGTCATTGTCAGCAATCTGCGGGATTCGACCCTGTCGACCACTGGTGCGAGCAGTGGCGCAAGCAGCACTCCAGGCGCCAGGCTCGCGAAGAGAAACGCCGAGACCGACAGTGGCGAGTGGTCCTGCAACAGCAATATCAGTGCCACCCGCGCTACCGCGCTACCTGCCGCGGACACCGCGAGCGCGCCGGCGAGGACACCCAGCCGCATCATCGTTCGACCTCCCCCATTCGAATCCCATTCCAGCTACCAGTAGTAAAGCCGAAACGAGCAGAGCATTCAGAATGCTCCTGCCAGAACCCTGCCAGATACCTCGCACCTTTGGTGCGCGCGCTGTAAAGCGGCGTCTAGGGACAGATTCACAATGAACACGCAAGCTGTCACTACACCGAATGTCGAGTCCATCAGGCGGATTGTGTCGCTGGGAGGCGAAACCGAGGAGCGCCGCGCGGGTCGGAAAGCCGTTGCCGAATCACATGTCGAGATCACACTGAACACCGACAACGACGCAACCACGTGCCTGGCCAAGTTGGAGGAATCGGACCGACGCCTGGCGGAGAAGATGCACCCGGCAGGTGGTACCGACTCGCGAAACTATCGGCGGTGGCGTCTTACCGCCGGATTCGGGCGGACTTGGACCCCACGGGTCGTGGATACGCCCGCGGGTGCCCGCTGACGACCCAGCCGCACCAGGGGTCCCGGCCAGTCCGGGACCCCTGGTGCACGGCTACTGGAACCAACTGAGGTTGTTCACCTGGTTGCCTCGCAGATCCCCGCTGAAGTGGTACCAGATGGTGCCGGAGGAGCAGTCGTATATCTGGTGGGTGATGTTCCCCAGCCAGAAATAGATGGTGCTTCCGTCATCGAACTGCTCGCTGGTGGTGCCGGGGGCTACGGAGACCACCCCCAGGCGGGTCCCACTCGGGCCGGCTGCTCGCACAACCTCGACGGGGACGTCCACATCGTTGTGCAGCTTGTACCAGCCGACCGAGGTGCGTTCGGCCGACTTCGATGCTTCCGACAGAGCGGGCAGTTTCACCTTGTCGGCGGCCGGAATCGGGGGTTTCCGGGCATCGAAAACGACCGTCCCCGAAGGCTTTAAAGAGCTCGCAGGCCTGCTTCTTGCGGATCCGCTCTCCGGCCACCACGATTTCCGCCCTAGCTGGCCTGCGCGATGTCGACCCGCCGCGGTCGCAGCAACACCGAGACCGATCCCATGGCGATGCCCATCTCTTCAGCGATCTGCCGGTACTTCATTCCGGTCGCCCGCAACTCTTGTGCGCGCTGTTCCTTGGCTCGAGTCCGCGCTTCGTAGTCGCCCCGCGGTTCCGCGACGATATTGCGGATCGAGCGCTCGCTGACGCCCAGCTCGCTGGCGAGCTCACGAGCGGTTTTGTTTCGTCGCATTGGGTTTCGGCGCCCATCATCCCTCCAGTGCTGCCAGGACCATCGCACGGTCGATAGCCCGCTTCTTGTTTGGTTGCGGCGATCGAGGCACGTCACGTGTCGGTCATGATTTTCCCGCCGATTCGTCCGCGGGCTGCCTGCGTCGCACGGAACTTCTCCTCGGTGAAGTTGCGCCAGACCCACCGGCTGATCGATTCGGCCGTGGCGCGCCGGCAGTAAGCGGGTAACGGGGCCAGTAGTGGATGCGGGTTTGGGCTACTGGCCTCGCTACCCGCCTAGACTGTCCGCGAGACGCGGTCGGGCAAGACGAAGATCGTGGCCTTGCCTCGTACTTCGACGGCGTGCTCGCTTCCGGTCACGAGGGTGTGATGGTCAAGTCGTTGAACGCGGGTGGTGGGTCAGGGGCGGTAGACGTGGATGTAGTCGACCTGCGTCGACTCCTGGGTGACTGTGGGTGGGATGCCGGCGTAGACGAAGAGGTCGAAAATCAGGGCGTCACCCGTGCCGGAGTACGGGCCTTGTTCGCAGATCTGGCGGCCGTCGAGGTACCAGGTGGTTTTGTCCGGGCCTAGGCGTTCGGCGATCGTGTGCCAGTCTGTGGTGAGGTCGGTCGGGGATTCGTACGGGCAACTGCCACCGCCCGACTGGTGATTGGTCAGGTACAGCTTGCGGTGGTTGTCGCTGTAGAACTCGTAGGTGTCCTGTTCGTTCGAACCGTTCCCGTTCCACGTCCAGGTCGACGGCCAGAACCCCTTGGCCGCCGGGAGCTTGAGCCGGGTCTCGACGTAGTCGCCAGGCTTCACCGCGAACGAGTGGGCCGGGTCGTGCCCGCACGACTGCCCGGTGGTGATCAGCCCGCTCGACCACTCGTACCCCGGTTGCGGGTTGTCCTTGCGCGCAGTGACCGTCAGTACGCCGTTGCCGACCGACAACGCGTCCCAGGTGTGCCACTCGAGCTGCTGATTGCCTTTGTTCCCTAGGCACTGGTCGGGCTCCGCGTTCGAGTGGATGGCCCATTTCGACTGGTCGATCACAGTACCGTCGAACTCGTCCGCGAACACCAGTGTTCCGGGGCCGTCCGCCGCCGGCTGGTCGGCCGACGCAGCCGGACCGAGGGTGGCGACTGCGATTGCCGCGCTGGCCAAGCCCGCACCAATGGTCCGTAACGTACGTATCAAGGATCGCCTCTCGTTAGAAGTCAACGGTCAAACGTTCGCTTGATACTCGCGGATTGTCAACTGGCCGAGGAGATTAGGACGAGGTCAGGGACTGGGTGTCGATCACCTGGAGAAGCCCGATGGCCTGATCGGAAGGATAGTCGTGCGACCCAGTTGCGGTAGTCCAGGATTCGTGCCGGCCGTGCCGACGAGCACCTGATCGTCGGCACTTCGAGTGTTCCGGGAGCTAATGCGTGGATCAATGATCGCTTCATGGGACAACCTGCCGCCAGGGCATCGCACAGCGGCCAGCCGTCTTCCGGCTGATGATTCGCCCAGTTCGAGCCCGCGATGGTGCAGCGGCGCCTCCATCACCAGACGGCGGCATCCGCCCACAGCCATTGGGACGGCGCCGCGTACTGGGCGGCCTACAACCGCATCGGCGAAGACCACACCGCAGGCACCAAACTCGCCCGCGAGATCACCGACCTCGCCGATTCCAAGACCGTGTCTTTCGCGGTGTCGAGCATCGGCATCGTGTCCAGGTGCTGCGCGGCGATCTCGGAGTTGCTGCGCCACACCATCGCATCGGCCAGAGCCTGCACGGTTGCCACCGCTTTCGGCGGTCCACGCCATCGCATCGCGCACAGCCTCGGCGATCTCGGTACGCGAGGCGGCGTCGTGCCCGGGACTGGCTCAGGCGTCCCCGCGGGCCCGCCCTGGAATCTCCGTGCCTACCTGCTCCCATCGGCCCGACTCGGCCCGCCGGACCACGGCGATCAACCGCAGCAGCATGAATCCGACAAGTCCGGACCAGATCCCGGCAAGGCCCCAGCCGAAAGCCAGCGATAGCCATATCGCTGGGAGGAAGCCGAACAGTGCCGCGCCGAGGGTGGTGGTCCGCAGATAGGCGGCGTCGCCTGCACCGAGCAGCACGCCGTCGAGCGCGAAGACGATGCCTGCGACCGGGATGATGGCGACGAAGAACCACCACGCGACGTGTGTGCGGTCCAGCACGGCGGGGTCGTCGGTGAAGAGCTCCGGTATCGCAACGACGCCCGCGGCGAAGAACGCCGCCAAGATCAATGCGAAAAGCTCCGACCAGCGGGTGATCCGACGTGCCAGGCCGCGCGCGCCCCGCGCGTCGCCCGCGCCGAGCGCGGCTCCAACCAGGGTTTGCGCGGCGATCGCGAGCGAATCCAAGGTCAAGGCAAGGAAATTCCAGAGTTGCAGCACCAATTGATGAGCGGCGACGGATGCAGCGCCGAACCGGGCGGCAACGGCCGCCGCCGAGACGAAACAGGCCTGGAAGGCCAGGCTGCGGACGATCAGGTCACGTCCGAGCACCAGCTGCGCACGCATCACCGACCAGTGTGGAGCGAGCGAAATCCGTTCGTGTACCAGAGCACTGAGGAACAACACGGCCGTGACGGCCTGCCCGGCAACATTCGCCACCGCGGAGCCTGGCAGCTCGAGGCGTGGTGCACCGAGCAGACCGTGCACCAGGACTGGGCACAGCACACCCGAAACCGACAGCCCGGCAACCACGAACAACAACGGTCGACGGGTCTCCTGTACCCCACGCAGCCACCCATTGCCCGCCATCGAAATCAGGATCAGCGGGACACCGAACAACGCGATCCGCACCCAGAGCAACGCCTCCGCCGCGATCTCCCCACCGCCTGCGATGACATTCGTCAGCGCAATCGCGCACACCTGCACCGCGACGACGATCAGCGCCCCCAAGACGACGGCGATCCATGTCGCCTGTACGCCCTCGGCCACCGCCCCGCGTTCGTCCCCCGCACCATGCCTGCGGGCAGCGCGCGCGGTGGTGCCATAGGACAAAAAGGTCAGCTGCGAACTCGCCTGAGCCAGAATCAATCCCCCGACCGCAAGCCCGGCCAGCGCCAACGCTCCGAGCCGCCCGACCACCGCAAGGTCGAACAGCAGATAGATCGGTTCGGCGACGAGCACTCCCAGCGTCGGCACCGCGAGTCCGAGAATCCGCCGCGGCCCCGCCTTCGCCGCAGCATCAGCGCGCTCCGGCGCAGCGGCAACCACGATGGACTCGTGCCCAGCACCCCCGCCCAGGTCCTCGGTGCTCACCCGCTCACCCGCTCACCCGAGAGCGGCCAGCAGAGCCGCGACAATGGATTCAGGGGTGCCGTTGGTGGTGTAACCAGCGGCGAAGCGATGTCCGCCGCCACCTAAAGCAGCTGCTATCGCGGCCACGTCGACACCGTCGGCGGCGCCGGGGGTGGTGTCGCGGGAACGCAGCGACACAGTCCAGCGCTCCTGAATCGTGCGTGACTCCTTGAAGACCGCGGCGACACCTGCTTCGGCGGTGGTGCGGACGATGTCGACAACACTCTCCGCTTCTTCCGAGCTGACCCCGGCCACATCGGCGCGACGCACGAACGCGTACACCAGGCCCGCACCACCATTCGCCGAGGGCACCAACTGCGCGGAGCCCAGGACGCGCGACAGCATCGGCAGCCAGTTGAACGGGTGGGTGTCCATGAGCGTGCGGGAAATCTCCGCACCGTCGATGCCGGTGGCCAGCAGTCGCTCGGCCAACCGGTGGGTACCGGGCCGAACCCAGCGGAACGAGCCGGTGTCGGTGACAAGCCCCGCGTAAAGGCAGTGCGCCACTTCGGGATCGATCGGCACCTGCCACGCGTCGAGCAACCGGACGAGCACGCTGGTCGTCGACTCCGCATTCGGATCGACTACATTGACCGTCCCGAACCTGGTGTTGGATCGGTGATGATCGAGCACCAATGTTGTTGCGGCACCGGACAACCGGTCGGCCAAGGCGCCGAGTCTGCCCGCGCTGCCGCAGTCAACGGCCACCGCAAGGTCCACCTCGCGCGGCACCTGCTCCGGCGCGACCAAATGATGCACGCCTGGCAACGACCGCATCGAAACGGGCAACTCGGCCGGTTCGGCGAACGACACCCACACCGGAATGCCACGACGATGCAGTACCAACGCCAATGCCAGCCCGCTGCCGATGGTGTCGGCATCGGGCTGCACATGGCACAGGATGGTGACCGAGCGTGCGGCCGCCAATGCGGCGACAGCCGCATCGAGATCCGCCGCGCCGACACCGACTGCTTCGGGCATCGTCGTCATCGTCTACCGCATGTCACTCGTCGGTGTCGCGTTCGACCTTGTACGGATCGGACTCGCCTGCGTGGGTAGCGGTGGCCGCCACCTTCGCCACCGCTTCGTCGGCGGCTCTGGCCTTGGCCAGCAAGGCCTCCATATCCGCAGCCACCTCGGGCACCTTGTCGAGCACAAAGGCCAGCGTTGGGGTGAATTTCACGCCGGTGCCCGCGCCCACCTTCGAACGCAGCACACCCTTCGCCTTCTCCAAGCCCATGGCCGCACCCTCGTAATCGGGTTCGACGTCCAAGCTTTCGCCCAGCACCGTGTAGTAGACCTTGGCGTCCCGCAGATCCGGGGAAACCTTGGCGTCGGTGATGGTCACGAAATTCAGGCGCGGATCCTTCACCTCGTACTCGATCGCGGTCGCCACGATCGCGGAAATCCGCTTGGCGAGTCGGCGTGCCCTGGCTTGATCCACCATGGCTGAACCCTCCTCACAATAAATCGTCAGTCTTCGGGTCCGAAGATCCTGCGGCGCACTGCCAGCAACTCTAACTCCGGACGGGCGGCAACGTGCCGCTCACATTTGTCGAGCACCTCGGTCAGGTGATCCATACCGGAACTGACCATGGCAACTCCCAGCAACGACCGGCGATGCCGATCGTGTTCTCCGCCTTCGGCGGCACTCACCCCGAAGCGTTGCAACTCGGCCAGGACCGGCCGTATCACCGAACGCTTCTCCTTCAGTGAATGCACGTCACCGAGCAGGATGTCGAACTCCAGTGCACCGAGGTACACGCACACCTCTTCAGTGTCGAGTTTCTTCCGTGTCGAGACAACAGCACCATCAGGTCGCGCCCACCCGAGCCCCAGCTTCTACCGGGGTGTCGGGCGGGCGCGACGCTGTTGCGGCTCTCAGTCGCGCGGCTTCTCGCGCAGCTCGTAGGCCTCGATGATGTCGCCTTCCTTGATGTCGGAGTAGGTGACGGTCATACCGCATTCGAAGCCCTCACGGACCTCGGCGGCGTCATCCTTCTCACGCTTCAGGGAGGAGATCGTCATCGTCTCGGCGACCACCACGTTGTCACGCAGCAGCCTGGCCTTCGCATTGCGCTTGACCGAACCGGAGGTGACCATGCAGCCGGCGATGTTGCCGATCTTGGAGGAGCGGAAAATCGCACGGATCTCGGCGCGACCGAGCTCGACCTCTTCGTAGATCGGCTTGAGCATGCCCTTGAGGGCCTTCTCGATCTCGTCGATGGCCTGGTAGATCACCGAGTAGTACCGGATGTCCACGCCTTCGCGGTTGGCCAACTCGGTCGCCTTGCCCTCGGCACGGACGTTGAACCCGATGATGATCGCGTTCGACGCCGAGGCCAGGTTGACGTTGGTCTCGGTGACACCACCGACACCGCGGTCGATGACCCGCAGACGCACCTCGTCGTCGACCTGGATACCGAGCAGCGCCTCCTCGAGGGCCTCGACGGTACCGGAGTTGTCGCCCTTGAGGATCAGGTTCAGCTCCGAAGTCTCCTTCAGCGCGGCATCCAGATCTTCCAGGCTGATCCGCTTGCGGCTGCGAGCGGCCAGTGCGTTGCGCTTACGCGCATTGCGGCGGTCGGCGATCTGACGTGCGATGCGATCCTCGTCGACAACCAGGAGGTTGTCACCGGCGCCCGGCACCGACGTGAAGCCGATGACCTGGACCGGTCGCGACGGCAGCGCCGCGACGACATCCTCGCCGTGCTCGTCGACCATGCGACGGACGCGACCGTAGGCGTCGCCCGCCACGATCGAGTCGCCGACCCGCAGCGTGCCGCGCTGGATGAGCACGGTCGCCACCGGACCACGACCACGGTCGAGGTGCGCCTCGATGGCGACACCCTGGGCGTCCATGTCCGGGTTGGCCCGCAGGTCCAGCGATGCGTCGGCGGTCAGCACGACCGCTTCCAGCAGCGCCTCGATGTTGGTGCCCTGCTTGGCGGAGATGTCGACGAACATGGTGTCGCCGCCGTACTCCTCGGTCACCAGACCGTATTCGGTCAGCTGCTGCCGGATCTTGTCCGGGTTCGCGCCTTCCTTATCGATCTTGTTGACCGCCACCACGATCGGCACGTCGGCCGCTTGCGCGTGGTTGATCGCTTCCACCGTCTGCGGCATGACGCCGTCGTCGGCCGCGACCACCAGGATCGCGATGTCGGTGGCCTTCGCACCACGGGCACGCATGGCGGTGAACGCCTCGTGACCCGGGGTGTCGATGAAGGTGATCAGTCGGTCTTCGTCGTTGACGTGCGTCAGCACCTGGTAGGCGCCGATGTGCTGGGTGATGCCACCGGCCTCGCCCTCACGGACGTTGGCCTTACGGATCGTGTCGAGCAGTCGGGTCTTACCGTGGTCGACGTGGCCCATGACGGTCACCACCGGCGGCCTGATCTGCAGGTCGTCCTCGCCACCCTCGTCCTCGCCGTAGGTGAGGTCGAAGCTTTCGAGCAGCTCGCGATCCTCGTCCTCCGGGCTGACGACGTGCACGACGTAGTTCATCTCGCTGCCGAGCAGCTCGAGGGTCTCGTCGTTCACCGACTGGGTAGCGGTGACCATTTCGCCGAGGTTGAACAGCGCCTGGACCAGCGAGGCCGGGTTGGCGTCGATCTTCTCCGCGAAGTCCGACAGCGATGCGCCGCGGGCGAGACGGATGATCTCGCCGTTGCCGCGTGGCAGCCGCACGCCGCCGACGGCGGGCGCCTGCATGTTCTCGTACTCGGCGCGCTTCGCCCGCTTCGACTTGCGACCACGACGGACCGCGCCACCGGGACGACCGAAGGCACCGGCTGCGCCACCGCGGCCACCGGGTCCACCGGGACGACCACCGCCGCCACCGGGACGACCACGGAAACCGCCCGCCGCGGGAGCACCCGCACCGGCACCGGGCGCACCCGTGCCGCCACCGCCACCACCGGGGCCGCCGCGGTAGCCACCGCCACCGCCACCGCCGCCGGGACGACCGCCGGGTCCACCCGGACGACCGCCGGGACCGCCGGGACGACCGGCACCTGCGCCACCGCCCGGACCCGGACGGGCCGAACGAGCAGGCATAGCACCAGGATTCGGGCGCGGCGGCATCGAGCCGGGGCTCGGCCGCGGTCCACCGGGACGGGGACCACCCTGACCGGCGGCCGGACGGGGACCGCCCTGACCGGGAGCTGGACGGGCGCCGCCCTGCGCGGGCGCACCGGGACGCGGGCCGTGCCCGGGACCCGGGCGAGGACCGCCCTGGCCGGGGGCAGGGCGCGGCGCGGGACGCTCACGCTCGGGAGCCGAGGAATACGGATTGTTGCCGACCCGAGGGGTCTTGGGGCCGGGCTTCGGACCGCCCGCGGGACCGCCGGGGCGCGGGCCGGAGCCCTGGGCGGGGGTACCGGGGCGCTGTTGCTGCGGCTGACCGGGACGCGGACCACCCGGGGTCGGGCGCGGACCGGCAGGAGCCGGAGCGGCCTTCGCCACGGGCGCCGACTGTGCGGCGTCCTGAACCGGCGCCGATTCGCGTGCGACCGGGGCCGCGGGAGCCGGCTTCACGGCCGGACCGGGGCGCACCGCGTCGGCGACGCGCTCGGCGGGCCGGGCGACGGGCTCAGCGGTTTCCCGCGCGGCCGGAGCCGCGGGGGTGGCTGCCGGAGCCGGAGCCGGAGTACGCGGACCCGGACGCGGGCCACCCGGGGTCGGCTTGGCGGCCGGACGGGCCGTCGACGCCGAACCGGGACGCGCCTCGGACTTGGCTGCTCCATTGGCCGGTGCGGACTTCGCCGCCACCGACTCGCGCAACCGACGTGCGACGGGTGCTTCCACCGTCGAGGACGCCGACTTCACGAACTCGCCCTGCTCCTTGAGCTTTGCGAGTAGTTCTTTGCTTGTGACACCGAGTTCTTTGGCCAACTCGTGCACGCGGGCCTTGCCTGCCACTGCTCTCCTCACTGAGAGGTCGAGCAGTGTCTCCGCCTAGGGAAGGCGGGCCCGCACGACCTCGGGTTATCTCCGATGGACGTTCATCGTTGGTGCTTCACGGTGTGCTCATGAGTGCTCGTGCCTGTTCTCGAGGTACTTCTCCAGGGCTGAGATATCCAGATGTCCGGACACTCGTAGTGCTCTGCCGAATGCTCGGCGTCGCTCTGCTGCGGTCAAACAAACCGAAACGGGGTGCAACCAGGCACCCCGTCCGGGAAGTCTGCGCTGTGGATCGGGAACGATCGCAAAAGCATGAGAACCAGTTGTGCCGGTCTCACATTCCCGCGCCACGATCCGCAACAGGTCGACGGCCAACTCGCGCTTCCGGCATCCGATGCAAGTCCGCACCGGAGCTGCCGGACGCTGGGGCGTCGCTGGCTGCAGGCTGGTGCGTTCGGGCAAAGAAACCGAAGGCTCGCGTTGAACCTGAGACCACTCTACCGCTGCCCCGGCCGGATCACCGAACCCCGCCCCCGCGGAAGTTACCAACATGTCATCCGGAGCATCCGGTGTCGGGCCCATACGCGGCTCACCGGGAGCGGTGTCGGTCAACTTCGATGCGCTTCCGTTCGCACACTGCCGCCCATGTCAGGGGCCGCGTCGCTGCGGATATCGATGCGCCAGCCGGTCAAGCGGGCGGCCAAGCGGGCGTTCTGCCCTTCCTTGCCGATCGCCAGCGAGAGCTGGAAGTCCGGCACCACG
This sequence comes from Nocardia sp. NPDC051463, assembly GCF_040681975.1. Taxonomy (NCBI): domain Bacteria; kingdom Bacillati; phylum Actinomycetota; class Actinomycetes; order Mycobacteriales; family Nocardiaceae; genus Nocardia; species Nocardia sp. NPDC051463. The sequence goes on along the minus strand of NZ_JBFBAB010000012.1, from coordinate 167,718 downwards.
ACCCGCGCAGCGCGCGCCTCCGCATCGACAATGGTGACCGACACCACTTTGGACGGCGAGAGCGCATTGCCGACGAAAGTCGCCGGATCGTCCGCGTAATCGATAATGTCGATCTTCTCGCCCGCCAGCTCGCTCATCACGTTGCGCACCCGCTGCCCCATCGGGCCGATACAGGCGCCCTTGGCGTTGACTCCCGGCACGGTGGTGCGCACCGCGATCTTGGAGCGGTGCCCGGCCTCGCGAGCGACCGCGACGATCTCCACCGAACCATCGGCGATCTCGGGAACCTCGAGCGCGAACAGCCTGCGCACCAGATTCGGATGCGTCCGCGACAGCGTGATCTGTGGGCCGCGTGGGCCGCGCGAGACGCCGACGACGTAGCACTTGATCCGGTCGCCGTGCTCGTAGGTTTCGCCGGGCACCTGCTCGGCGGGCGGGATCAAGCCCTCGGTCCCGTGCATCTCGCTGCCGATACGCACCACGATGGTGCCGCGGGCGTTGGCGCGCGCGTCGCGCTGCACGACGCCGCCGACGATGTCGCCCTCATGGGTGGCGAACTCGCCGAAGGACTTCTCGTTCTCCGCATCTCGCAGTCGCTGCAACACCACCTGGCGTGCGGTGGTCGCGGCAATCCGGCCGAATCCCTCTGGGGTGTCGTCCCATTCGGAAATCATGTTGCCGTCGGCGTCGACCTCCATGGCCATCACCCGCACGACGCCGGTCTTCTGGTTGATGTCGATGCGCGCGTTGGGCTGGTGGCCCTCGGTGTGCCGGTAGGCAGTAAGCAATGCCGACTCGATCGCGGAGATCACGGTCTCGATCGAGATCCCCTTGTCGGCGACAATCGCGCGCAGGGCTTCGATTTCGATGTTCATTCCACGATCCCTTCGGTCGGCGAATCGGACGCTGTTATTGATTCGGACAATGCATCGGTCGTTCCTAGAACTTCTTCTTCCTGCCCCGGCCGCGGACGGCCGGGGACGACTCCACCCGCAAGCTCGAGCTCACGCGCACCGGGCGGCGAGAACTCGACCTGGACTACGGCTTCGGCGATGTCGGCGAGCGCGACGCTGACCCGATGTGGGTTGCGTTTGCCGCCGAGCACCAATGCCACCGTGCCGTCGGTGAGCGCACCGACCCGGGCTTCGAACTTGTCCGATCCACCGGAATCGGGGGCGGGTATCCCGGGTCGTAGCGAGATCCGCACTTTACGCCCACGGGCGCGACGCCAGTGCCGGTCGACGGTGAGCGGGCGATCTATGCCGGGTGTGGTGACTTCCAGCAGATACTCCGTCTCGCCGAAATCGCCTGCCTCGTCGAGGTGCTCGGACAGTTCCCTGCTGAGTTCCGCGATGGTGTCCAGATCCGCAGCGTCGTCGCTGTCGACGATCACCTTCACCCGAGCCTGCGCTTCCGCGTGCTTGCCGGCCGTCGAAATCTCGACGCCCTCGAGGTCGAATCCTCGGCGTTCTACGAGTCCAGCAACCAGCTGGCTCAGCCTTTCCTCGGTCGGCATCGGCATGTGGGGCGGCTCCTGGTTCAGTTGTGACGTGGCGGGAAAATTCTCTACCGAAGGTCTAGCGTAACGCGCCACGAGAGTGTAAAGGACCAGCGGCCTGAGGCAAGTTTCGTGTGCGTGCGGCGGCCGGTCTCGGGTGAACAGGCCGGTCGACAGGTGGTCGGTGGCACCGCACGAATCTGGCACGATGGTGCCGTGCCCATCCGCCATCCCGCCCCGCCGCGCGCCGGGTGTACCTCCGGCCTCGCCGTCGACCGGCATGGTTACGCGCACCGCCTACCGGTCGGCCACCGCGTGACGGTCGACCGGCGCACCGCGTTGCGTATCGCTGGTGGCGGCACGATCGGCGCACTGACGCTCGGCGCCGCAGTCGGTTGCGCCGACGACACGATCTACGAGCCGGATCCGCTTGCCGCACAAGAGGTCCTGGCCCGCGCCGACGCCGCAGCCGCGACCGCGGCGATCGCGCTGACGCCGCAGCGGCACGCCGCGCTGACCACGATCGCGAGCGAACGCACCGCGCACGCCGATGCCTTGCGGGCCGAGATCGACCGCGTGATCGGGGTCTTCGGCGACGGCACCACCCCCACCCATCGCACCCGTTCGATGGACACCCCGGCGGGCACCGGATCGTCGGCGTCGGCGTCGGGTACGGACGTACCTCCCGGCGCACCTCCGACGATCGATCAGTTGCGCGATCGTCTCACCGCGTCCCAGCAGTCCGCCGCCGATCTCGCACGCACCCTATCGGGTTATCGGGCCGGGCTGGTGGCCTCCATCAGCGCGGCCTGCGCGACCCAGGCCGGAGTACTGCTGGCATGACCGACGCCGAGCGCCTTGCCTTGATCGATGCGTTGAACGCCGAATACGCGGCGGTATACGCCTACGGCGTGATCGACGCCTACGCCTCCACCGAACGCGACCGGCTCGTCACCCAGTACACCGCCGCGCACCGAGCTCGCCGCGACAGCACTGTCGAGGCCCTCACCGCGGCGGGCACCGCACCACCCTCGGACGCCGCCTACACGGTCCCGTTCCCGGTCGACGACCCGATCCCGGCGGCCAACCTCGCTGTCACCGTGGAGACCGACTGCGCGACCGCCTGGCGCTGCGTGGTCGAACGCGCAGACACCGAACCCGTCCGCAGGCTGGGCATCGAAGCGCTCACCGAATCGGCTATGCGCCAAGCTGCTTGGCAAGCGATCCTCGGCGCCAACCCCCCGACGGTCGCCTTTCCAGGCATGGCTTGACACCTGCCGGCCGGTCCACAGCGGATTCCGACACCTAGGATCTGCGCCGACCGCTGCCGCCCGAAGCGTCGGACAATTGCCGCGCGCTTTCGGGGATCCGACTTGTGTGGGCACTGGCAAGTAGCGCGATTCCCGGGGAGGCCGCGGTTCGCCGCACGGGGCAGAAACGGGATCGGCCGACCCCTCCGAAGCCGGCCGATCCCGTCGAGTTGCGGTGACTACGGGCGCATGGTGTACGCGCCGTCGTAGGCGGCGACCTGGTTCCAAACACGATCGAAACGCTCGCGGTCGGCGAGCGGGGTACGCAGCGCGCCGACGGCCCACGCCTGCTGTGCGGCAGTAGCGGTGGGCTTGCCGTAGAGAGTGGTGGCGTAGGTGTTGAAGTCGCGGATCTGGAAGTCGAAGATCTGGTCGAGCACGTCACGGTCGAGGCCGGTGATCGCGGCCTGCTCCAGGATCAGCTGGCCGTAGACCACCAGGGAGAACAGGTGGCCGATAGTCAGCATGAAGTCCAGGTCCTTCTGCTGGCCTGCGTCGGGGGCGGCCGTGGTCAGCAGGGTGCGCAGGGCCTGGGCCTGCTCGTAGAAGCGGGCCACGTTCGCGACATCGGTGTGCTTGTCGTAGACAGGGGTCCAGTCGGCGAACTGCACCTTGCCCGCACCGCGGGCCGGGCCCTGCCGGAAGAAGAACTCGTCGTCGGCCGCGTCGAGGCGGGTGCCGACCTCCGGGTAGTCCTTAGGGTTGAACAGGTAGTTCGGCATGAACTTCAGGATCTGGCCGACATTGACGTGCACGGTGCCCTCGAGCCGAGGCAGGGTGCCGATGTAGCGGGCGACCTGGGCGAAGTAAGTGTTCTTCTCGAAACCCTTGGCGGCGAGCACATCCAGCAGCAACGTCATGACTGTCTCGCCCTCGGAGGTCACCTTGGACTTCGTCATCGGATTGAACAGCAGGTAGCGGCGGTCTTCGAGGCCGGCGGTGCGGAAGTAGTCGACGGCCCGGTCGCTGAACAGCTTCATCGCGGTGATGCGGGCGTAGGCATCGACGAAGTTGGTCCGAACGTGCGGGAAGTCGGTGACCGGATTGCCGTAGAGGATGCGGTTGTTCGAGTGGGTGATCGCCTCGTAGAACGAATGCTCGACCATGCCGATACTGCCGTGGCAGAGGTTGAACTTGCCGACGTTGACAGTGTTCAGCGCCGCGGAGAAGGCTTCGGGGCCGGTGGAGAGGATGTCCTCGGCGGTCACCGGGTAGTTGTGCAGCGCGAAGGTGCTGACATAGAGCTGGCCGTGGATGACGTTGTCGATCAGCTCGTAGTCGTCGTGGCGGCTGTCGGCGGCGAACCACACATAGCCATCGGCGCCCTCGATGTCGGCGCGGCGCGAGAACACCGACACCATGCTGGCGACGTTACCGTTGCCGATGTAGTACTTGATGCCGTTGGCGCGGAACAGGATTCCCGCTTCGGCGTCGGCACTGCCGGGTTCGGTCGGCGTCAGCACCAGGTCGGTGTTGTAGATATCGGCGCCGTGGTCACGCTCGGACAGACCGAATGCCATCACCTGGCCGTCGGCGAGGTCGGCGGCGGCCCGCTTCTTGGCGGCCTCGTTGTCGCTCTGCCAGATCGGGCCGAGGCCGAGGATGGTGACCTGCTCGGCGTACCAGTACGCGAGACCATAAAACCCGAAGATCTCCGAGAGCGCCGCATTGCGGGCCGCGTCCCAGCGCCGGTTCGTGTCGCCGTCGGCATAGGCGGCCGGGGTCAGGAAGGTGGCGAACAGCTTCTCCTTCTTGGCGAACTCGAGGAACTCCGACACCCACACCGCGTCCGCGTCATCGGCGAGCAGCTGTCGCTTGCCCCGGGATTCGAACCACTCGATGGTGGCCTTCAACAGTCGCCGCGTCTCGGCGTCGAACTGCTGCGGGTCGTAGGTGGCGGGGTTGAACAACAACGCGTCGGTGCTCGTCATGTCGGTTAACTTACCAGCGAGTAATGGCAGCCCGGAGGGGGTCCGCCATAGTCGACTCGGCGAATCGTCCCTACGGAACCGTAGGTCAGAAGCGCTTTCCGCGCTGGGTCCACTACGTCCGACACGTCACGACCGCCGGTCACCGGGATACATCTCGACTGTTGGTGCCGTCGACAAAGTCCGCGGCACGTCCGTTCGAGGAAGCCGAGGCTTATTCCCACGCCGCTCGGGAGAGGTGGGCCTGGTGGCAGACATGAGGAAGCCCCGGTCAACTGGGCTGTTGTCGCACCGGCGTGCACCAGTCGACCGGGGCTTTCCACTTCCCGGTCCGGTTTGTCGAGGGCTGGGTAGCCCACTGGATGGGGCCCTCGTGCGCAGTGGCGCCTCATCAACAACCGTCACTCGAGGTGACGGGCCGAGCCACCGTCAGCCGCGGACCTGCGCGAGCACCGAATCCACCACCGAATCCGCTGGTACCTCGATGGATTCGCCGGTGAATCGGTCGCGGATCTCGACCTTGCCCTCGGCCCAGCCACGGCCCACGACCACGATCAGCGGCACGCCGATCAGCTCGGAATCCTTGAATTTCACACCGGGCGAGGCCTTGCGATCGTCGAGGACGACCTCGAGGCCCGCCGCATCCAGCTGTGCGGCAACTTGTTCGCCGCCGTCGCGAGCGGACTCGTCCTTGTTCGCGATCACCACGTGCACGTCGAATGGAGCGACCTCGCGCGGCCAGCGCAGACCCTTGTCGTCGTGCTGCTGCTCCGCGATGACGGCCACCATCCTGGACACGCCGACACCGTAAGAGCCCATGGTGAGCCGGACCGGCTTGCCGTTCTCGCCGAGCACATCGACGTCGAACGCATCGGTGTACTTGGTGCCGAGCTGGAAGATGTGTCCGATCTCGATGCCGCGCGCCGATACCAGCGGGCCCGCGCCGTCGGGTGAGGGGTCGCCGTCGCGCACCTCGGCGGCCTCGATGGTGCCGTCCGGAGTGAAGTCCCGACCGGCGACCAGGCCGACCACATGCTTGCCCGGCGCGTCGGCGCCGGTGATCCATGCGGTGCCGGTCACCACTCGTGGGTCGACTAGGTAGCGAACACCGTTGTCCAGCAACGCTTTCGGTCCGATGTATCCCTTGACGAGGAAATCATTGGCGGCGAAATCGGCCTCGGTGAGCAATTCCACCTCGGCGGGTTCGACAGCCGCGCCGAGGCGCTTGTCGTCGACCTCACGGTCGCCGGGGATGCCGATGCCGACGATTTCGGTCTTACCGTCCGGATGGCGCAGCTTCACCATGATGTTCTTCAGGGTGTCGGCCGCGGTGACCGGACGGCCATAGCTGTCCGCGATGCCTGCCGCATTGGCCCAATCGACCAGCGTCGCGATGGTCGGGGTATCGGGGGTGTCGTGCACAACGGCCGCGCGCAGCCCTTCGAGCGGAATCGCCGCAGGCGCGGGCGTGACCACGGCCTCTACATTGGCCGCGTACCCGGACTCGACGCAGCGCACGTAGGTGTCCTCACCGACCGGGCTCTCGGCCAAGAACTCCTCCGACGCGCTGCCGCCCATCGCACCCGAGGTCGCGGCGACGATGACGTAGTCGACGCGAAGTCGCTCGAAGATCCGGCGATAGGCATCGCGGTGTGCCTGGTAGCTGCGCTTCAGTCCGTCCTCGTCCAGGTCGAAGGAGTAGGAGTCCTTCATGACGAACTCACGCCCACGCAGGATGCCCGCGCGGGGACGTTCTTCGTCGCGGTACTTGGTCTGGATCTGATACAGCGTGACCGGAAGATCCTTGTACGAGTTGTATTCACCCTTCACGGTGAGCGCGAACAGCTCCTCGTGCGTAGGGCCGAGCAGATAGTCGGCCCCCTTGCGGTCCTGCAGCCGGAACAGACCGGGACCGTATTCGGTCCACCGGTTGGTGGTCTCGTACGGCTCGCGCGGCAAGAGTGCGGGCAGCGAGATCTCCTGGGCGCCGATAGCGTCCATCTCTTCCCGCACGACGTTCTCGACCCGGCGCAGCACCCGCAGGCCCAGCGGCAGCCACGAGTACACACCCGGGGCGACGCGGCGCACGTATCCGGCGCGGACGAGAAGTTTGTGGCTGGGCACCTCGGCGTCGGCGGGATCGTCGCGCAGGGTACGCAGGAACAGGCGGGAGAGGCGGGTGATCACGGAACGACAGGGTAGTCGCTGGCCGAGCGATGCCTGCAAGGCATTGGTCTAATTCGGCCTGATCGGGGGCTCTGTGTGGTTACCCCGGCTACCGCCTCCGAACCCCGATCGGACACGGCGGTACCGTATCCGCTCGTGCTGGTGCTGCTGCCTCCCTCCGAAACCAAGGCCGACGGTGGTTGCGACGCGCCCCTCGATCTGACGTCGTTGGCGATGCCGCAGCTCACCCCGGTACGCGACCGCCTCATCGACGAGGTGCTCGAGTTGGCGGCCGACCCCGACGGCGCCCGTGCGGTCCTCGGTCTCGGTAAGGGGGCCGATGTCGAGATCGCCCGCAATGCGAGCCTGCGTACCTCCCCGACCCGCCCTGCGCTGGAGCGCTACACCGGCGTCCTCTACGACGCTCTCGACACTCGCACCTTCACCAAGGCGCAGCGGGCCAAGGCCGACGCCAGGCTCGCCATCGGCTCCGCCTTGTTCGGCGCCGTCCGCGCCACCGACGCGATCCCCGCCTACCGCCTTTCCGGTGGCTCCAAACTCCCTGGCCTGCCCACCCTTTCGGCGATGTGGCGCGATGCGCTCCCCGACGCGCTGCACACCGAGGCCGCGGGTGAGTTGGTCATCGATCTCCGCTCGGGCACCTACCAGCAGTTGGGGCGCGTCCCCGGCGCGATCACCGCCAACGTCCTCACCGAACACCCCGACGGCACCCGGACCGTGGTGAGCCATTTCAACAAGCACCACAAAGGTCTGCTCGCCAGGGCCCTGGTCCTCACCCGTGCCGACCCCACCGACATCCGCGCCGTCGCCCGTATCGCGACCAAGTCGGGCCTGAAGACCGAAATTGCCTCCCCTACAGAGCTTTTGATCATCACCTGAGCTGCGGACCGCGCGGACTCGCCGACCCGACGGCAGTGTTGCGCAGGCTTCCATCCCCTGGGCATTGCGCCGGCTCCACTTGCCGCGCACTGGACATAGGCTGCCGCGATGGGTTTCTACGACTGCCGGTGCATGGTCACGGGCATCGGCCTGGACGGCATCGGTGCGACAGCGGTGCTGATCTACCGCAATGGCGATGCGTACCATCCGATTTCACTGGGGATTGCGGGCAACTACGACCGATCGGGAGCGGTCGACGGAGTGATCGAAGACCTCGGCACCGACGTGCTGCTGCGGTACTTCCTGGACCGCCTGAACGACGGCAGGCTCGTCCTCGACGCCGACGCGACGGAATTCGACCGCGAATCTCCGCCTACCGAAATCGACGAACTGCTCTGGTGCTTCGAACGCAACTGCCTCGACATCGAGGACGAACCGGCCGCAGCCGCGATCTTCGACGGATCGCCGATCCTGCTGGCACTGATCGCCCAGCCGATCTGGGATGCCGTGACCGCCACCGCCACTGCCGACCGATTCGAGAACGTCTTCCCGGATGCGGCCACCGGGGTGGAGATCTATCGAGACCATTCGTCGGAATTGTCCGTACAGGCCGGGAAGCTGCGCGCCATCAACGACCTCCTTGCCGGCCGTGGCCTCGTCTGGGCCTCGCCGGCACACACCGCTCAGCGGTACCCGACAGACTACGGTGGCCAGCACGACAGCGTGGACCTGCGCAGTTTCCTCGACGAGGCCAGGCGCGATTACCACGACCTGCCGATCGTGTTGTCGGCGATCGACTCCTATGAGAAGAAGATCCTCGACCTGCTGATCGACGACTGACTACCGAGAGCCCGGCCTTGCCTCCCGGGCTCTCCGACCTGCGGCAGGGAAGGGTCGCAGCAGGTAAACACCTGCTCGCCGAACCGCGACTCGGCCTGCTCGGCAGGTGTCAGATGCAGATGCTGAAGGCGAAGACGCCCAGCGGGATGGTGAAGCAGAAGGCCACCGAACCCAATGCCGGCGTGGGTGCCGGTGCTACCGGTTCCGCAGAGGCAGCGGGAGCTGCCGCTGTGCCGAGGAACAAGGTGATGGCGAGCGCGGCGAGCGTCGAAGCAATCTTCGTGGTCATTTCAACGTTTCCTTAGCTAAGTGACGATGATGAGACTCCCGACCCGGTGATAGCTGTAGCTTCGATGGTCCGCCGATGCCAGGACTTCCACAAGACCGCTCCAGCGAGGACAGCGCACTTCCAGGCCCGAAGGCGGAGCGGGTGCGACATGGTTCTCCAGGGCCCGATGACTCACAGATTGCTCGGTGAGATCGAGGAAAATGTCTCGCGACCCATGGAGCCATCGCCGAACTATGTGATGTTCGTCACACTTCAAGTGGCCGGCGACAGCGGCGTCGGCTTATGGCTTGTCCGCGTTCGCGGTCAGATCTCGAATGAGCAGAGCGGTGTGCAGCGAGGTACGGGACTCGCCGTCCTCGAGATCGACGTCGAGAATGCGCTCGATGCGCGCCAGCCGGTCGTATAGCGTCGGCCTGCTGATATTGAGCCGGCGCGCGAGCTCGGTTTTGTTGCCCGCCACATCGAGGAACTGCCGCAGCGTGCGGGTCAGCTCGGCCGCATGTCGAATGTCGTAGCGCAGCAGCGCACTCAGCTCGGTTTCGGCAAAGCTCTGTACGCCGGGCTCGTTGCGGATGAGCGAGAGCAGGCCGCGCAACCGCACATCCCCACCGCGATAGAACGGTCGCGGCGTGGACGTTTCCAGCGATAGCGCAACCTCGGCGACATGCATTGCGTGAGCCAGTTCGCGCGCAGTGTCCAGCAGCGATGCCGATTCCGCGCCGACACCGATGACCACCTGCTGCACACCGTCGACGCGGCGCACCTCCGCGGTGATCGCCAGACAGACCCCACACAGCACATCGTCGAGGTCGGCGGCGCGCGGGACCGCGAGGATCATGCTCACCCGAACGCCATGATCAGCCGCGGTCAGCGCGGTGGTTTTCGCCAACCCGAGGCCGTGCGTCACCGCGTCGAGCACGCCAACGCTACGGCGCTGCCTGGCGACCTGATCGGTTTCGTCCAGCGCGGCGACCTCCATCGCCAGCGGTACGTAATTCGCCCGGCGCGCAAGCAGACCCAGCGCCGTGGCCCTGGCCTGCGCGTCACGCTCGTCGAGCACCCTGCCGTTGACCAGGTCGTCGATGAGCCCGGTCTGCGCCTGCCGGTGCAGGCCGAAGCGGTCCTTGTCGATCATCCGATGCAGCGTCAGAGTTTGGGCGGCACGCTCGAGCACCATGCGCGCCCGTGGGGTCGGCACCCGGCTGGAGCGCAGGATCAGCCTGCCCCACCGCTGGGTGTGCGGACCGACCGCCACCACATCCCAGCCTGCGGGCAGCATGCGCGAGGTGGTCTCCCAGTTCTCCAGAATCGCCGAGGTGGTCGTGTGCCGCGCGGTCAGTGCGAGCACCCGATGGGAAAGGTCTTCGAGTACCACCGAGCAGTCGAGCATGCGCGCGGCAGTCTTGACGATCTCCGCGAGCGCGGCCCGCCGGACGCTGAGTTCGGTGAAGGTCTCGTGCACCGTCCTCGCGAACTCCAGTTCGGCATATTGATCGGCCACGATCACCCGATGCACCGCCTCGGTGATCTCGACGAACCTGGTAATCCGGTGTAGAGCGATCACCGACAGTCCGAGCGTATCGGCGGTGGTCGCGACGACCGGAGCCAATACCGGCACGGCGTCGCCGAGCTCGACGACCAGACCGGACACGCCCGCTCCCGCCAGCGCCGACAGATAGTCGACCGTAGCCGCGTCGCTCCCGCTCAACGCCGGTCCGGTGGTCAGAATCAGCTCGCCGCCGACCAAGAGCTCGGCGACGTCCGGCAGATCGCTGACATGCACCCACCGCACCGGACGATCCAGCGATCCCCCACCGACGACCTGCGGCTCCCCCGCACGCACCACCGGCATGGCCAGGACGTCCGCGACAGTCAGCAACACCGACGAATCGTAATACGAAAACGCAAATCGCGTACAGATTGTCGGCTCACGGATGCCGCGTGATGCGGCAGAGTGAGACTCGACAACGTCAATCCGACGCACGCCGGGATCCGGCAAAGCACGGGTGGAAACGACAACCCACGCGCACTCTGGATCCCGGCGCGCGCCGGGAAGACGGCCGAAATCCACGCCGATGACGCCGACGCCCGCAGACAGCTACACACCGACGCTCACGGATCGAATCGAGGAGATATGCAAATAATCGCGCATTGGGTCGACGGCAAGGGCTTCGCAGGAACGAGTGCCGCGACCGCGCCGGTGACCAATCCCGCGACCGGTGTGGTGACCGGGCAGGTAGCGCTGGCGAGCGGCGCGGACGTGCGGGCGGCGATCGATTCCGCGACCGCGGCTTTCCCCGCGTGGCGCGACGCGTCGCTGGCCCGGCGTACCCAGGTGCTGTTCCGCTTCCGCGAGCTGCTCAACGAACGCAAAGAGGAACTGGCCAAGCTGATCACCGCCGAGCACGGTAAGGTGCTCTCCGATGCGCTCGGCGAGGTGACCCGAGGTCTGGAGATCGTCGAATTCGCCTGTGGCATACCACATCTGATCAAGGGCGGATACACCGAGAACGCGTCGACAAAGGTGGATATCTTCTCGATCCGCCAGCCGCTGGGTCCGGTGGCCGTCATTTCGCCGTTCAATTTCCCGGCGATGGTGCCGATGTGGTTCTTCCCGGTCGCGATCGCCGCGGGCAACACCGTAGTGCTCAAGCCGAGCGAGAAGGATCCGTCCGCGTCGCTGTGGATGGCCGAGCTGTGGCACGAAGCGGGCCTGCCCGCAGGCGTTTTCAATGTGGTACAGGGCGACAAGGTCGCCGTCGACGAGTTGCTCGACAACCCGGGCATCAAGGCCGTCTCATTCGTCGGCTCGACCCCGATCGCGAAATACGTCTACCAGCGCGGCACTGCGAATGGCAAGCGGGTGCAGGCTCTCGGCGGCGCGAAGAATCACATGCTCGTGCTGCCGGACGCGGATCTGGACCTGACCGCTGATGCCGCCGTCAACGCCGGTTTCGGCTCCGCGGGCGAGCGTTGTATGGCGATCAGCGTGGTGCTCGCGGTCGGCTCCGTCGGCGACGAACTGGTCGCCAAGATCGCTGAACGGGCCGCGACGATCAAGACCGGCGACGGCACCCGCGACACCGACATGGGTCCATTGGTGACCCGCGAGCACCGCGACCGCGTCGCCGCGTACATCGAAGCGGGCGAATCCGCCGGAGCCACCGTGGTTCTCGACGGCCGTGACATCGAAGCCGACGGCGCGGCGAACGGGTTCTGGCTCGGGCCGACGATTCTCGATCACGTCGGCACCGATATGAGCGTCTATACCGACGAGATCTTCGGTCCCGTCCTGTCGGTGGTCCGGGTCGACACCTACGACGACGCGCTGGCGCTGATCAACGCGAACCCCTACGGCAACGGCACCGCGATCTTCACCAATGACGGCGGCGCGGCCCGGCGCTTCCACAACGAGGTCGAGGTCGGCATGGTCGGCATCAACGTGCCGATCCCGGTTCCCATGGCGTACTACAGCTTCGGCGGTTGGAAGAATTCGTTGTTCGGCGATTCGCATGCACACGGCACCGACAGCGTCCACTTCTTCACCCGGGGCAAGGCCGTCACCAGCCGCTGGCTCGATCCCAGCCACGGCGGACTCGAATTGGGCTTCCCCCAGAACAAGTAACACCCGCGAAGCACCGCCCACAGACCAAGTGACGCAGGAGAACTCGCCGATGACGCTGCCCAACGGATTGACGCCCGACCAGGCGCGCCATGCCGCTGCCCGCGCCTATGAACTCGACCGCCGCCACGTGTTCCACTCGTGGTCCGCGCAGGCGCAGATAAATCCGATGACCATCACCGCCGCGCGGGGCTGCCACGTCTGGGACGGCGATGGCAACAGGCTGCTCGATTTCTCCTCCCAGCTCGTCAACACCAACATCGGGCATCAACATCCGAAAGTCGTTGCGGCGGTGCAGGAGCAGGCCGCCAAGCTCTGCACCGTCGCACCGCAGCACGTCAATGAGGCCCGCTCGGAGGCCGCGCGGTTGATCGCCGAACGCACGCCGGGCGCGTTGAACAAGATCTTCTTCACCAACGGGGGCGCCGACGCCGTCGAGCATGCGGTGCGGATGGCACGGTTGCACACCGGCCGCTACAAGGTGCTGGCGCGCTACCGTTCGTATCACGGCGGCACCGAGACCGCGATCAACCTCACCGGCGATCCGCGACGCTGGCCCAACGACCACGGCAACAGCGGCGTCGTGCATTTCTTCGGACCTTTCCGCTATCGCTCGCAGTTCCATTCGAGCGACGACACCGAGGAAACCGAGCGTGCGCTGGCGCATCTCGAGCAGACCATCGCCTTCGAGGGGCCGAGCACCATTGCTGCGATCATCCTCGAATCCGTCCCCGGCACAGCGGGAATCATGGTCCCGCCGCCCGGGTACCTGGCCGGGGTCAGGACGTTGTGCGACAAATACGGCATCATCTTTATCGCCGACGAGGTGATGTCGGGGTTCGGCCGCACCGGAAAGTGGTTTGCGATAGAACATTTCGAGGGTGTCGTTCCGGACCTGCTCACCTTCGCCAAGGGCGTGAACTCCGGATATGTTCCGCTCGGTGGCGTCGCGATCAGCCCGGTCATCGCAGCGACGTTCGACGATCGACCCTATCCAGGTGGGCTGACCTACTCCGGTCACCCCTTGGCGACCGCCGCGGCGGTGGCGACCATCAACGCGATGACCGACGAAGGCATCGTCGAGAATGCCGCCGACATCGGTGCGCGCGTGCTGGGCCCCGGCCTCCGCGATCTCGCCGAGCGCCACCCCAGCATCGGCGAGGTCCGCGGGCTCGGCGTCTTCTGGGCCCTGGAACTCGTCCGCGACCGAGCGACCCGCGAACCGCTGGCTCCTTACGGCGGTACCAGCCCAGCGATGACCGAGGTCGTCGCGGCCTGCCGCGCGGCGGGGCTGCTGGTATTCGTCAACTTCAACCGGTTGCACGTCGTGCCGCCCTGCATCGTCGGCGAAGGTGAGGCAAAGGAAGGTCTGACCATCCTCGACGACGCCCTGCTGACGGCCGACAAGCACGTCGCCTGAGGTTCACAGCAGGCGACGCCGCTGCCATCTCGTCCATCGAAAATGGCGGTGTAAGGCCTCGGCTGGGGCTGTAATCCCATGCGGAAAAGCCTCGGCGGTGGTCCGGGCAGCGACGTCGACCACTCCAGGGACGGAATTCCCCCCGCCCGAGAGCTGTTCCAGTTGTACGTGACCCCTACCATCGTGCTTTCCGATGACCTGAAGAAGTACCTGGACGAGTCGAAGGTGTTCGCCACCGCGGCGACCATCGGCCCCAACGGGCAACCGCACCTGACCGTGGTCTGGGTGAAGCGCGACGGCGAAGACCTGCTGTTCTCCACTACCGTGGACCGCCAGCAGGGCAAGAACCTCGCCCGCGACCCCCGCATCACCGTGATGATCAATCCGCCGGAGAATCCGTACGTGTACGCGGAGATTCGTGGCACGGCGACCATGACGCCAGATCCCGACAAGACACTGCCGAACGAGTTGTCGCACAAGTACAGCGGACTGCCCTATCTGGAATTCAATCCGGCGTCGGTCAACGACGGACCCCGCGTCATCGTGCGCGTCACTCCACGCAAGGTCGCAGGCCGCATGTAATGGCTCGGGGCCCGGCTGCGTCAGATCTGCTGGGCCTCTTCCTGGGTGTGTTGCGCCTGCGCGACCTCGGCGGCGGTGTAGCGCAACGTCATCGCGACGAGCCCGACCAGCAGCGCACCGCCCGCGGCGACGAACAACACCAGGGCGTATCCACTGCCCAACGCATCGAGTTCGGCGGCTGTCATGCCGGTGGGGCTGCCGGTTCGACCGCCGAGTGCCAGCGTTCGCGAGGCGGCCACCGGGGCGAGCAGGCCGATCGCAATGGGAGTGCCCAGGTTCAGGAACATCTGGCCGACCGCCGAGAGCGGGCCGATATCCGCGGGCGCAACGCCGACGAGCACGCACAGCGGGATCAGCACGATTGCCATGCCGATGCCGAGACCGATCACGACGAACAAGCCCAGCAGCGTCGGCACATACTGCACGCCGCGATCGAGGGTCGAGCCGAACAGCAGTCCGCCGACCAGGATCGCCGCCCCCGCGCTCAGTAGCCAGCGTGGTGCGATCCGCATCGCCAGTCTCGACGACAACGCGGTCCCGAGGCCGGCGCCGATGGTGAACGGTATGAAGGCGATTCCGGCCACCAGCGGGCTGTAGCCGACCACATTCTGAATGAACAGGCCCGCGAAATAGGTTGTCGCACCGAGCACACCACTCGCCAGCAGGATCGCCAGGAAGGTGGCGACCCGATCGCGGTGATCGAACAGCGACCACGGCAGCAGCGGATTGTCCACCCGGCGTTCGGCGAAAACGAACACGAAGAGCAATACCGCACCGCCGACCAGTGCACCGATGATGACCGGGCTGCTCCAGCCGAATTCTGGTCCCTCCGTTGCCCCGAACACCAGCGCGGCACAGGCCAGTGTGCCGAGCACCGCGCCGCGCACATCCAATGTCAGCCGCTGATGCGTGGTGTCGCGCAGCCGATACACCGCGCCCAGGATGATCAATGTGCCGATCGGCACATTGATCAAAAAGATCCACCGCCAGCTCACCTCGGTGAGCGCACCGCCGATCACCAGCCCGCCGACCGAGCCGACAGCCATCATCGAACCGAAGATAGCGAAGGCATGATTACGCACGGTTCCCGGCGCGAAGGTGCTGGCAACCAAGGCGAATGCCGTGGGCGCCGCCAGCGCGGCTCCGGTGCCCTGGATCGCGCGAGCAGCGATGATCATCGCCTCGTTGCGGGCGAGCCCGCACAGCAGCGAGGCCAGAGTGAACAGCGTGACACCGACGATGAACATGCGTTTGCGGCCGAAGCAGTCACCCATCCGGCCGCCGAGGAGCATCAAGCCGGCCAGCGGGAGCCCGTAGGCGGTGACCATCCAGGCGCTGCCGGAACTGGTCAGGCCGAGTTCGTCCTGTAGTCGTGGCAACGCGAGGATCACCACGGTGCCATCGAGCACCACCATCAGCTGCAGCCCACTCAGCACGAGGATGGCGAGCCCGAACGCCCGCTGCGTCACCGGATACTGCACCGATGCAGCGGGGTCACCCGACACCGGTCAGCCCCTGTAATCGGACCGGCGAACGACCGGTATCGGACCGGTCTGGCGAACGACCGGCATCGGACCGGTCTGCTGCGCTTCCTCCTGCGCGTGCTGTGCCTGAGCCAGTTGCTCGGGCGTGAAGCGCAGCACCAGCGCGATCAAGCCGGCCACCACCGCCACCAGCGAGCAGACCGCGAGCACCAGCGTGTACCCGCTGCCCAGCGCGAAGATTTCGGCCTCGTTCATATCCGCTGCTTTGCCGGTGCGGCCGCCCATCGACAATGTGCGCGATGCCGCGATGGGGGTGAGCAGACCGACGAACACCGGCGTCGCCAAGTTCATGAACATCTGTCCCACCGCGGAAAGCGGGCCGATATCCGACAGCGGCACACCGACGAGCACACACAGCGGCGCAAGCACCATCGCCACGCCGACACCGAAGCCGATCACGATCAACAGCGGCAGCAGGGTGGTCAGGTAGTTGACCTCCCCATCGAGCTGTGAACCGAACAGCAATCCGGTGGACAGGACAAAGGCCGCACCGCACAGCAACCAGCGTGGTGCGATCAGCAATGCCGCCTTGGAAGCCAGCGCGCCACCGATACCGATGCCGATCGTGAACGGAATCGACGCCACGCCCGCGACCAGCGGGCCATAACCGAGCACGTTCTGCAGGAACTGCGCGACGAAGAAGGTCATCGCACCGAGCACGCCACCGGCGAGGAAGATCAAGAGAAAGGTCGCGACGCGATCGCGACTGTCGAACAACGACCACGGCAACAACGGATCCTCGATCTGCCGTTCCATGACCACGAAGATGATCAGCAACACGACACCGCCGACCAGGGAGCCGATGATGGCCGGGCTGGTCCAACCCATTTCCGGTCCCTCGGTCGCACCGAACACGATGGCGGCGCAGGCCAGCGTGCCGAGTACCGCGCCGCGCACATCCAGCGAGGAACGGTGGTGTTCGGTGTCCGCGAGTTGGTACAACGCGCCCAGCATGATCAGCGCACCGATCGGCACATTGATCAGGAAGATCCAGCGCCAGCTCATCTCGGTCAGCGCTCCACCGACCACCAGACCACCTACCGAGCCGATGCCGACCATGGAGCCGACGATCGCGATTGCCTGATTACGCACTTTCCCCGGTGCGAAAGTGGTTGCCACCAGGGCGAAGGATGTCGGCGCCGCGATCGAGGCACCGGCGCCCTGCACCGCGCGCGCCGCGATCAACATGGCCTCGCCCTGCGCGAGCCCACACAGCAGCGAAGCGAAGGTAAACAGTCCGACACCGAGTATCAGCATGCGTTTGCGACCGAACGCGTCACCGAGCCTGCCACCGAGCAACATCAGGCCCGCGAAGGTGAGACCGTAGGAGGTCACTGTCCACGCGCCGCCGGCGCTGGACATCCCCATTTCCTGTTGCAGCCGTGGCAGGGCGAAGATCACCACGGTACCGTCGAGCACAACCATCAGCTGCAGCCCGCTCAGCACTAGGATCGCGAGCCCGAAGGCCCGCTGCGTCACGGGATACTGCATCGTCGCAGAGGGATTCTCGAGCACGGTGAGCCACTGTAGTTGACTCGGGCGTATCGATTCGGGCCGACGTGAGTCCGCGCCCGCGAGTCACAACGGATCAGGCGAAGACTTGTGACACTCGACCGAGTCACCGCCACCGGCGCGGGCCTGCGAAAATGCCCCTATCCGCCCGTGGATTCGGCCAGCGGGCGCACAGAATCGGTGGAGAACCCGGCCGTCGGCCCGATCACCACGATGGCAGGCGGTCGGATGCCTTCGTCGCGCACCCGCGCGGCGACGGTGCCCAGGTCCGCGCGCAGCACGCGCTGGGTACGCAGAGTGCCCTCCTGGATCACGGTCGCCGGCGTGGCGGCGGACCGTCCGCCATCGATGAGCACGGTCGCGAACTGTTCGATTCGCTCGACGGCCATCATCAGCACGAGGGTGCCGCGCAGCTTGGCCAGTGCGGACCAGTCGACGAGCGAATCCGGATGGTCCGGTGCGACGTGCCCGCTCACCACGACGAATTCATGAGTGACACCACGGTGGGTGACCGGGATGCCCGCGGCCGCCGGGACCGAGATGGGACTGGTGATGCCGGGCACCACGGTGACCGGGATGCCTGCCGCAACGCACGCTTCCACTTCCTCGTAGCCGCGACCGAACACATACGGGTCACCGCCCTTGAGCCGCACCACGAATTTGCCCGACTGTGCGCCCTCGACCAGCGCCGTATTGATCGCTTCCTGCGCCATCGCGCGGCCATACGGGATCTTCGCCGCGTCGATCACCTCGACATCCGGTCCCAGTTCGGCGAGCAGCTCCGGTGGCGCCAGCCGATCGGCGACCACCAGGTCCGCTCGGGCCAGCAGCCTGCGGCCGCGCACGGTGATCAGATCCGGATCGCCTGGTCCGCCGCCGACCAGCGCAACGCCCGGGGTGACCGGCGTCGAATCATCGGTCACCACACCGGATTGCAGCGCCTCGAGCAGCGCGGTGCGCACGGCTGCCGAGCGGCGATGCTGCCCGCCCGCCAGCACGCCGAGGGTGAGTCCGTCGTAGCGGGCCGTCGCGGGAGTAACGGCGGTGCCGAGCCGCGCTACGTCGGCGCGGACACAGAAGATGCGGCGGCGGGTGGCCTCGTCGACCACAGCGGCATTGGTTGCTGGTTCGTCGGTGCAGGCGATCGCATACCAGGCGCCGTCGAGATCGCCGTCCGCGTACGCGCGCAGGGTCACGGTGAGCTGCCCCGAGGTGGCCATACCTTCCACTGCCGGAGTGATTTCACGACTGATCACGTGAACGTCCGCACCAGAGGCGATCAACAGTCCGAGCCTGCGCTGCGCCACCGTCCCGCCACCGACTACGACGACACGGCGCCCATCGAGATCGAGCCCGACGAGGTAGTTCGGGTCGCCCTCGTGGCGGGTGGCGGAATCGAGCTCCGGCTGGTCATCGGTGGGTGTTGACGTGTTCGGCACAGTATTCGAGCCTACGTCCTGAATATTCGGGGTTTGTGTCAGACCCTGCACCGCACACCGCGGGCGGTGGCGAACTTGCTATCACCTGCTGCCGTCGATATCAGGCCGGAGCTCCGTCGAGCACTTCGACCTGCCCGGTGTCGAGCGAGTAGTAGGCGCCGACAACCGAAAGGGCGTGGGTATCCACCAGTGGCGCGAGGTCGTTGTTGCTCCGTAGTTCTCCAGCGGTCAACTCGACCTGGATACGGGTCATCGTCTCGACCGGGTCTGCACCCGGCGAATCCATGCGCTCGTACGCCGGGCGCAGCGCCTCCACGATTGCCTGCAGATTGCCCGGCAGTGGCGTGCCTTCGCGCAGCGCCTTATAGGCGGCGGCCACCGCACCGCAGCGCTGGTGTCCGAGGACGACGATCAACGGGGTGCCACTGGTCATCGGGCCATACTCGACGGAACCGATCACAACGGGGCCCACCGCGAGTCCGCCGGTTCGCATCACGAATAGCTCGCCGAGCCCGGTGTCGAACAGCAGCTCCGGCGGGACCCGCGAATCGATACACGACAGTATGACGCCGTACGGCTGCTGATTCCGGGCGAGCAACTGACGACGATCCGGATCGCGGTCCGGGTGGTTGAGGTTGCCCTCGACCCACCGCCGGTTGCCCGCCATCAGGCGATCGAAGGCAGCCTTCGCAGTCTGTGGAGCGGGCGGCGGCGTATCGGTGTGCTCGGAGGGTTCATCGCGACCGCACCCCGCTATCACGGCGGTTGTCACGGTCAGTGCACCTGCCAGAACAGTTCGACGATCGAGCACACTCATGTCGTCACCTCGGTGGTTGATGGATCCCCATCGGTTACGAAACGGCGAAATCAAGCGCTTACTGTGCCGCTCAGTATGCCGGATATACCTTCGGAACACGGCATATGCCAGACGAGGTCGTCCCGGCTCGAGCCCAGGACCCGACGGTCCGGCACTGGTGCACCGAGGCCCCGACCGATTTTACGCAACCGCCCGATTTGCGTGCACCGCCAACCGCGTACGACACGCGGTCGTTCCTATACTCGAGTCCATGACTCAGTGGGCGCGAGCGCTCTGCGCGGTAGCGGTAGCGGTAATGACCGCGGTCGGGGCGACAGCATTTGTCGCACAGGCAGATTCGCAGCCCTACGTACCTGCTCTCGGCGTCGAGTCGAAGTACTTCCAGCCGGGCCCGTGGGCGGTGATCGAAGAAATCGGGTTCGGCTGCTGCGATGCCACCGGGTCGAAGTATGACCTCTGGTACCCGACCGACCTCGGCGCGGGCGGTGCACAGCACCCGATTGTGGTGTGGGGCAACGGAACCAACGCGATGCCGAGCCGGTACGCCTATCTGCTTCGGCACCTGGCATCGTGGGGTTTCGTGGTGATCGGCACCGAGAACCAGCAGACCGGCTCCGGCAGGGATATTCTCGGCTCGCTGTCGTATCTGAAGGGACTCGCCGCGGATCCGGCAACCATCTTCTTCGGAAAACTCGATACAGCGGCGGCCGGCGCGATGGGCCATTCGCAAGGCGCCAGCGGGGTGCTCAACGCGATGGCGGCGTCGGATGGCGCGATCAAGACCGCGGTGCCGATCGAAATACCAGCGCAGCTATGGTGCTCGTCGGGGATCACGTGCGCCGATAGCCGCAAGCTCACCTCGGGTTCGGTGTTCTTCGTCAACGGCTCGGCCGACCGGTTCATCTCCCCCTCGACGCAGGCGCTGCCGTGGCAGGCGGTCGGTCTACAGTCGAATCAGGCGTACTACGAGGCGACCGCGACGAGCGTGCCGAAGGTATGGGCGACACTCGACGGCCCCGATCACAATGATGTGCAAGGCCAACCGGACTGCGCGCACGCGTCGACTCCGTGCACCAGCGGCGTCGACGGCTACCTGGGATATCCGACGGCATGGATGATGGCCCAACTGCGCGACGACGCCGAGGCTCGCGGCGCATTCCGCACCGGCACCGGCGAATTCCTCTCTCCCGCACCGAATTGGCGAAATCAGTCGAGTACCGTCAGCCGCTGATCCGCGTCGATGTGTGGTCGGCTCGGCGAGGTATTGCGCTACCGGAGCGGTCGGCAGGATTGATCGGTGGGTTGGTCTGGTTGCGGCACGACCCCGGTTGCTTGCAGTGTGGAGCCATGACACAGGTACCGGCAGAACAGTTGCTCGAGGTGGCCTACGACGAGGCGCTACGCGGCCTGTCCGAGGGCGGTATTCCGATCGGCGCGGCCTTGTTCGCCGCGGACGGCACGCTGCTCGGGCGCGGCCGCAACCGCAGAGTGCAATCCGGCGACCCCAGCATCCACGCCGAAACCGATGCATTCCGCGCGGCGGGCCGCCGCCGCGACTACGGTTCGACCATCATGGTGACCACACTGTCACCGTGCTGGTATTGCAGCGGGCTGGTGCGTCAGTTCGGCATCGGCGCGGTGATCGTCGGTGAAGCGCAGACGTTCAACGGCGGCCACGACTGGCTCGCCGAGCACGGGGTCGACGTCATGGTCCTGGGCGACCAGCGCCTCATCGCCATGATGACCACGTTCATCGCCGAACAGCCCGCGCTGTGGCACGAGGACATCGGCGTCACCGACGAGATCGAGGCGCGGTGAGCGCGCCGGCTCCACATCACCTTCCGTTGAGCTAGGCCACCGCTACCGAACCCGACAGGAAGCGCACCCGTTCGGATGCCATCACGGTCGGTTGACACCGCGACGTTCCGGTCGGCGACAGTCACCGGAAGTACGCGTAGTCCTGAACCCAATGGAATCCGCGGCTACGCAACGGGAAGCTGTCGAGATCGAGCTCGGTCAAGGACATGGTCACCGGATGGTCGTTCACCTGCCCGCGCAGGACGAGCCGGTCGGGACCTGGCTGTTCGAAGGCGAACGACGCGACCTGCTTCGGCACACCCGAGGCATCCTGCGCGGGTTCGGAAAGGGCGATCGTTCCCGCCTCCAGCTCGACAACGGCCACGGCGGGCACCCTGCTGCCGTCCATCCGCTGATATGCCGCGCCGCTGGTATCGACAATGAGCCGCTGCCAACGATCTCCGTCGGAAGTCAGTGGAGGCAGCGCAACTCCGTCCAGCGTGAATTCCGTGACATTCCAGATCCCATACAGTGCCGGTTTCGGTGCCCCGTCGCCATATTCGCGCCACGCGTCCCAGCCGCTACATATACAACCGATCAGCACCCAGACACCGAGGAAGATCTGCATGACAACGAGGATGCGTTCGGCTCGCGGGGTGCGGACAAGTCGCGGTTGGGTGGCGGGCTCGGACGGCCGTTCCAGCACAAGGACATTCGCCAGTCGACGCGCCTGCGGAGCCAGCACCACCAGGCATAGCAGCACCAAATGGAACGAGAGGATCTTGACCGGAACGTCGAAGGTCATATTCAGCACGAAAACTTGGGCCAGACTGACCAGACTCAGCATCGCACCGAGCGTCGCCGTGCGCGGAGCGAACAGCAGCAGCCCGCCGAGGACCTCCGCGATGCCGAGCAGAATCTCGTACGGATGTGAACTGCCGACCTGCATCCACAGCACCGACATCGGGCTGAACTCACCGTAGGGCTGGACCAAGGCCGCCAGCGGCGGACTCGTCATCTGTGTCGGAATGACTTTGGCCATCCCGTAGAAGATCATCTGACCACCGAGACACAGCCGGATGAAGACCACGAACCAGGCAGCGAGCCCGGCGTAGTCGCCGCGGCGTCGGTCGAGTGCGGTCCAGACGACAGTGATCGCGGCGGCGAGTACCGCCAGACAGAAAACCAAGAGCCAGATGATCATTTGATCACCGCTGCCCGAGTCGTGCAGCACGGCGTCGACGCCGAACACCCGCCTGCCGACGCCGGCGACGATCGGTTCGACGGCCGTCATCTGCCAGCGGATCGCTTCGTCGGGAAGCCATTGCCCGGCGATCCCGGTGAACACGTAGGTGATCTGCGCGAAGACCAGGCAGAAGAGCACGAAGTAGGCGACGCACATGCGCAAGGCCACCCGTGTGAACGGGCGCCAACTCGGGTTGCCGGGCTCAACGGATGAATTCTGTTGCACCCGAATACGAGTCGGCTTCGGACTCACTACCGCATCCATGTGGACCCCTGTCCGACGACGAAATGATGACGGCTCGAAACTATCGAGGCCGACCACTCGTCGTCCTCAGAGCGAACCCCCGTCTCCGCCCGGGGGTCAACCGAACCACAGCTGGGGTGCCTGCACCCGGTCAGCGGAAGTAGGGGTAGTCCTGCACCCAGTTGAACCCCCGGCTACGCAAAGGGAATCGCTCGAGATCGACCTGTTCCAGCGCGATGGTCACCTGCCGACCAGCCAACCGACCCATCAGCTTCAACCGATCCGGAGATGGCTGATCGAAGGTGAAGGTGGCGATCGGGGACGACTGCGCGCCCGGCTCCGGCGGTGGATCCGACAGCACGATCGTGTGCGCGGCGGGGTCCACGACGACGGCAGCAGGCACGAGAGTTCCGTTCATCCGTTGGTAGGTCGCACCGGGGACATCGAACACCAGTCGCTGCCAACGGTTCTCGTCGGTGATCAATGGCGGGATCGACTGACCGTCCTGGGTGAACTCCGACACCTGCCAGATTCCGTACAACGCCGGCTTCGACGCACCGCCGCCATCCTTTTCCCAGAACTTCATCCCCACCTGCACCGCACCGGACAAGACCCATACCCCGAGCGCGAGTTGCACCGTGACCGCGATGATTTTCGTCCGACGACGAGCAAACGGCTCCGGCTGAGTGGCCGGTTCAGCGGGCCGCGCCAACAAGAGCAGATCGGCCAGCCGCCGGGCCTGCGGCGCGAGCAGCACCATGGTCAGCAGCAACAGGTGCAGCGCCAGAATCTTGACCGGAACGTCGAAGGTCATATTCAGTACGAACACCTGCGCCAGACTCACCAGACTGAGCATCGCGCCGAGGGTCGCTGTCCGCGGCAGGAACAGCAACAGGCCGCCGAGCACTTCGGCGCAACCGAGCAGAATTTCGTACACCGGCGACGAACCGACCTGATTCCAGAGCACCGACGCCGGGCTGAACTCACCGTAGGGCTGAAGCAACGCCGCCAGCGAAGGCTCCGGCATCTGGGTCGGGATCATCTTGGCGACCCCATACCAGAGCATCTGCCCGCCCAAGCACAGTCTGACCGCGAGCAGGAACCACGCATTCAGGGCCCGATAATTCGGTCGATGCCGATCGAGCACAGTCCAGATCGCCGTCGCCACAACCGCAACAGCCAGCAGGCTGAACACGAACGCCCAGACGAACCGCTGATCGCCACTACCCGAATATTTGTGCAGCACGACGTCGGTGCCGAAGATCAGCCGTCCGGTCCACTCGAAGACCGGACCCAGCGGACCCCACAGCCCCATCGCCGTGTCCTCGGAGAGATCCCCGGCGAAGAGGCCGGTGAAAACAAACGGGATCTGCGGGAACAGAACACAGAACAAGCCGAAGTAGACGAAGCCGAACCGGAAAGCGACCCGCGTCGCCGCGTTCCAGCGTGGCCCGCCCTCGAACCCCTCACTACCTTGTGATGACTCCACAAGAGGGCAAGGTATCGAATCGGAGATACCGTCCGCCTCCAGGAAGTCCCCGATTTCCGCTCCTACCTCCGAGGTAGGAGATCGAGACCGAAGGATGAGTACTCCGGTACTGTCAACCCCCGATGCCACCCAGTGAGCGGGTTACATTTTCTTGCCGTTTTCCTGGCTATACGCAACTAGAACGCGTTACATTTTGGCCGAAGGTTCATGGTGCAGGAGGATGAAATATGGCCGAAGATCCCGATCCCACCACGCAACGACAGTTGACTGTCAGCGACCGCGATCTCGACGCCCTCGCGGAGGATTTGTCCCGGTGGTTGGATTCGAAGGTCTCCGCTGACCACCCGCCGAAGATCTCGGCACTGTCGCGTCCGCAGGGCGCCGGGATGTCGAGCCCGACGGTGCTGTTCGACGCCGAATGGAGCGTGGACGGCAGGCACGAAGCCGGATCGTTCGTGGCGCGGCTGACGCCGGAGACCGAATCGTTCCCCGTGTTCGAAAACTATGATCTGGAAACGCAATACAGAATCATGGCGGGCGTCGCCGAAGCCTCCGATGTGCCGGTGCCCGAACTGTGCTGGTTGGAGACCGACGAAAAGGTGCTCGGTACTAAGTTTTTCGTGATGAAGCGAATCGACGGACGGGTGCCCGCGGACAATCCGCCGTACGTGTTCATCGGCTGGCTGTTCGATGCGACCCCCGAGGAGCGCGCCGAGCTGACCGGCCACACCGTAGAGGTCATCGCCCAAATCCACGCGATCCCGGATCCGGCCGCCCGGTTTCCGATGCTCGACGGTCCCGGCCAGGCGCTGCGCAGGCATGTCGAGTGGCATCGCAAGTGGTATCGGTGGGCGCTGGCCGACGACGGATACCCGATCCCGATCATCGAACGCGCCTTCGACTGGCTCGATACGCACTGGCCCGCCGATCCCGGGCCCGATGTCCTCGCCTGGGGTGACTCGCGACCGGGCAACATCCTCTACAACGGCTTCGAACCGGTCGGTGTGCTGGACTGGGAGATGGCCGGACTGGGTCCCCGCGAGCTGGATATCGCCTGGCTCATCTTCATCCACCGTTTCTTCCAGGACATCGCCACCCGCTTCGATCAGCCGGGCCTCGCCGACTTCCTGCGCCGCGACGACGTTGTCGCCAAATATGAAGAGATCACCGGATATACAGTTCGCGATCTCGACTTCTACATCGTCTACGCCGCGCTGCGCCACGCCATCGTCATGGCCAGGGTCAAGCGCCGAATGATCCATTTCGGCGAGGACACCGACACCCCCGACCGCGACGACTACGTGATGCACCGAGCGAGCCTGGAGGCGTTGCTCGCCGGAACCTACGAGTGGGATTGAGACCAGCAATGCCTGTGCCCTTGGACGAGTACCCGATCCATCAGACACACCTGTCCCTGGCCCGAGTGGCCAGCAGCGATCGGAACTTCTATGACAGAAGCTATTTCAACGGCCATGACCGCAACGGGGGCACGTTCTTCGTCACCGGCTTCGGGGTGTACCCGAATCTCGGCGTGACCGACGCCTACGCGGCCGTCCGCCGTGGTGACACCCAGCGTTCGGTCCGCTTCTCCGACGCGCTCGGCGATCGCAGCCTGGACCAGCAGGTGGGCGGCTACCGCATCGAGGTGGTCGAGCCACTGCAGCGGATCCGAGTGATCTGCGAACACGACGACCTCGGCTTCGACCTCACGTGGGAAGGCTCGTTTCCAACAGTCCAGGAGCAGCCGCACCTGATCCTCAACGGCAACCGGCCGATCATCCAGGCGACCCGCTTCGCGCAGGTCGGCTCATGGACAGGCACACTGCACGTCGACGGCACGGATTTCACCGTCGACCCCGACATCTGGATGGGCACCAGAGATCGCTCCTGGGGTATCCGACCGGTCGGCGAGCCCGAACCGCCCGGCCGCGCCGCCGCGGAACCCTCGGGCGGCTTCTGGTGGATGTATGTGCCGATTCGCTTCGACGACTTCGCCATCGTGGTCATCGTGCAGGAAGAGCCCGACGGTACCCGCACCCTCAACGACGCGGTCCGCGTCTTCCCCGACGGCCGCACCGAACAGCTGGGCTGGCCACGGATCCACATCGACTACCGTTCCGGTACAAGGCATCCCGTCGGCGCGCGGCTGGAACTCACCACACCCGACGGCAAACCGCTCGAGGTCGAGATCACGACTGTCACCAATGTCGCCCTGCATGTCGGCTGCGGCTACGGCGGCGACCCCGACTGGCTGCACGGCCGCTGGATGGGCCGCGACTGGTCCTCCAGCAGCAGCTACGACCTCACCGATCCCGCCATCGCGAGCCGAGTCCCCTTCGGCGTCATCGACCATGTCGCCCACGCCCGGTGCGGCGACGCCGAAGGTTGGGGCCTGTTCGAACACGCCAGCCTCGGCCGTCACGACCCGACCGGCTTCGCCGACTGGGGCTCGGTAGCGCCGTGATACGGCACCGGGTGCGGGCACTCCGAATGGTGCCCGCACCCGGCCGCGCTATGTTCCGGTACGGCGCACCGCACCACAATGCCTCGTCCCGTACGGATTTCAGCGCTCCGGTCGAGCCAGCTCCGGACGCTTGATGTAGTCGGTCAACCCGATCACATTCCCCCAGGGATCGGCGACCTCGACACTCCATCCGGTGCCGACTTCATACGGCGCACCGAGCATCGGCACTCCGTACCCTTCGAGCTCCGCGGCCGCGGCCAGCGCATCGGGCACCTCCAACCACAACCGCATCCCCGACAACCCATTCGCACCAGCGCTCGGATCCACCCGAACCATCACCCCGGCTACCTCCCCGCCGACATCGAACACCGCGATACCGTCCTGCGGCAGCGTGAACTTCACCGCCATCCCCAACGCACCCTCGTAGAATTCCACCGCAGCGCCCAGGTCTCCGACCGGAACCAGCACGTTGTCGATACCTCGGATCTCCATCCCGCCATCGAACCACGCCGACGCCACCGATACCGGCGCTGCCGAAGATCGGCGACCCGCGCCCGAGCGCAGAACCGACCGTGGGCGTTGGCCTTTCCGGCACCAACAGCACGAGCTGACCCGGCGCGAACGACACCCGGACCAGACGGTGGCCCGGCCTTTCGGCCCTCAGACCGATCAGCCGAGCACCACAGCAGAATCACGCCACACCCGCGGTGCACACCGAGGCCGACGCACATTCCAGCCAGCGGATCAGGCCGGGACAACGAAGGATTACGGCCGGCCGGACAGATCGGACCGTCCCGATCGCCACCGCCTACTCATTCGCCGTCCAGGGCGGTTCGGGACCAGGCTGATTCGCTGTGGGCAGGCCGATGAAGTGCGGCGGCGACGACGACGTGGTCGATCGTGCGCTTGGGGATAGTGAGCGGGCCGTCGGCGGCCAGGATCGCAGCTGCTTCGGCAACGCTCGGGGTGCCGAGAAGAGTGTTGGTCCGGGTCGAGGGATTGGGGACGCGAACTTCGGCCAGTTCCGCGTTGGTGTAGGCGCAGACAGGAATCGCTAGATGGGCGGCCGCAGTGCGGATGCCGGGCTCGGTGGCGCGGCGGTCGAGCGTCGCCAGGCAGCGGATGGGTTTGTCGCCCAGTACTTCTCGGATGGCAGAAAG
The DNA here is from genome assembly GCF_040681975.1 of Nocardia sp. NPDC051463. Lineage (NCBI taxonomy): Bacteria > Bacillati > Actinomycetota > Actinomycetes > Mycobacteriales > Nocardiaceae > Nocardia > Nocardia sp. NPDC051463. Next base: position 139,452 of record NZ_JBFBAB010000012.1, on the reverse strand, counting down.
GATCCGCTCGGCCGAGGTTCCCGGTCGGCAGCCCAGTCCGACCACGAACTCACGTGGTGGCACGGGTGTGTGTGTACTCGGCGGCGGCGGCGACGAAACGGGCTACGGCGCGAGGGTTTCCAGCCGGGTGGGTGTGCAGGTAGGAGGCGTGCACGCGGTGGACGAGTGCGCCTTCGCGAATTCGCTCGCCGCCGGCATGCCAACCCCAAGCCGGGGTGTCGGGGCCGGTGGCGACAAGTCGGGTCCGATGGAATTCGTGGCCGGATACTCGCTCGCCCGCTCGCCAGAGCGGAGAATCGTTGAGCGCCACCGCATCTCGGTATCCAAGAGTCAGGCGCGGTCCGAATTCCGCGGTCGCGTCGACAACGCCTGCCATCGCGTGGCCGTCGAGCGATCGGGTGAGATACAGCAGACCTGCACATTCGGCGTGCACCGGCATCCCACGCCCGGTCTGCTCGGCCACCTGCGCGAGCAGAAGAGTATTGGCAGCCAGGTCGGCCGCGTGCTCCTCCGGAAACCCGCCTGGCAACACCAGACCTGCTGTGCCGGTGGGAAGTTCGTCATGCAACGGGTCGAAAACAACCACCTGAGCCCCCGCCGCGATCAACAGCTCACGGTGCTCGGCGTACCCGAAGGTGAACGCAGGCCCGCCTGCGATAGCGATCACCGGCGCGAATTCCGGCTTCTCAGTGCAAGCTTCGGCTACACGGCTGGTGTCTGCGCCGCCGCGGGGAAGCGACTCGATGGTCGTGTGCGCGGCCGAATGCGCGCGCAGCTCCATCGCCGGATCCCAGATCGGACCTGCGACCGTCGTGTGGGCAAGACTCGCGATCGCACGCAGATCGACGTGGGCGGCTACGAGATCTGTCATGGCATCGACCGCGGCAGTGGCGGCGGCGCCGTGTTCGACAGCGGGGATGAGACCGAGGTGACGAGAAGGGACTTCCAGCTCGGACATTCGCGGCAATGAACCGAGGACAGGCAGGCCGACGCGGTCGCAGGCCGCGCGCAGCACGTGATCGTGGCGTTCGCTGCCAACGCGATTGAGGATCACGCCGCCGAGCCCGATCGTGCTGTCGAAAGTGGCGAATCCGTGCAACAGCGCGGCGAGGCTCTGGCTGTGGCCGCGGGCATCGACCACCAAAATCACTGGTGCGCCGAGCAATCCGGCGACTTGCGCGGTGGATCCCGCGGCGATGGGCCCGGCCTGGTTCTCGTCGATGCGGCCGTCGAACAGCCCCATCACACCCTCGACCACCGCGAGGTCACACCCCTGCGCGCCGTGCCGATACAGCGGCACAACACGTTCCATGCCGACCAGCACCGGATCGAGGTTGCGCCCGGGCCGGCCCGCGGCAAGTCCGTGATATCCGGGATCGATGTAGTCGGGCCCGACCTTGAACGGCGCCACCCGATGCCCCGCCCCCCGCAACGCCCCGATCAACCCCGTCGCCACCGTGGTCTTCCCACTCCCCGACGCCGGCGCGGCAATCACCACCGCAGGAACACTCACCGGATCCGCACCCCTCGGGATCCGCATCCACTGCGCCCTCCGGCAACATCGGCCGCCGACGCGGGGCGTGCGCACCGCCCGTCGGCCATCGTTACCTGGTGGAGCAGGCTCCGCGGCGTCTGCCGCGGTCGTATCCCACTCCTGGAACCGAAGCTCACCATTCGATGCCTCGTTGGCCTTTTCGACCAGCGTCCATGGGGTGTTTGACTTTGGTCATTTCGGTGACGAGGTCGGCGGCGTCGATGAGGGCCGCAGGAGCGTCGCGGCCGGTGATCACGACGTGTTGGTTGCCCGGTCGGTTTCGCAATGTCTCGACGACCTCACCGGTGTCGACCCAGCCCCACTTCAGCGGGTAGGTGAATTCGTCGAGGACGTAGAAGCGGTGCTGCTCGGCTTCTAGTCGGCGGGCGATCTCCCGCCAGCCTGCCAACGCCGCGGCGGCGTGGTCCTCGTCACTGCCCGGCTTGCGGGTCCACGACCAACCTTCGCCCATCTTGTGCCATTCGACCGCGCCACCGGCACCGGTTTCCTCGTGCAGCCTGCCGAGCGTGCGAAAAGCGGCTTCCTCGCCGACCTTCCACTTGGCGCTCTTCACGAACTGGAACACCGCCACGTCGAACCCCTGGTTCCAGGCACGCAACGCCATCCCGAACGCCGCGGTCGACTTCCCCTTACCCGGCCCGGTGTGCACGGCGAGCACCGGCTGGTTCCGCCGCTGCCGCGTGGTCAGCCCATCATCCGGAACGGTCTCCGGCACACCCTTAGGCATCGAAACTCCTTGGTAGTCCATTGATCAATGCGCCAGCGCTCAGGTGGACACCATCCCCGCTGGGACGTGCCGGACGGTGCCGACAGGCCGCCTGCGTCAGACCGCCGACAGTTCGGGGGCAGACCAGATGTCCCTTCAGGAACAGGTAGCGTGTACTGCCGCGCGCGGACCGGGGCGGCTGGATCGGGTACCTCCGACGGCGACTGTCGAGGTCAGGGCGCAGCGGTAGCGCACTCAGGCGACTCGCGGCGCGGTACGCCCGCCCCGACGGCTGAAACCGGCGCAGGCTATCGACGACAGGCAGTTGTGCCGCCACGATCAAGCAACTCGCATCGCCGTGTGCGCGCCGAAACGACTCGAGCCAGCACGGACTACGTCGGCGACCGAATCGCCGTTCAGCTCGCCGAGTCGCAGGTAGCAGGCGCGCAAGCTGCGGGCCAGGTCTGCGGCGAGGCCGAGGCGGATCATGCCGCGTTCGCAGTCGACGACGATCGAGGTCACCGCTTCGCGGGCCAGCATGTCGGCCGCGGCGCGAGCACGGGGTACCGGATCGGTGCCGCCGGTGGCGCGGCCGTCGGTGAGCAGCACAAGCATGGGGCGACGGCGAGGGTCGCGGACTCGCTCGCGGTGCACCACCTCGCGGGCCTTCAACAGGCCTGCGGCGAGCGGGGTTTTGCCGCCGGTGCGCATGCCGGACAGACGGCGAACCGCGATATCGACCGAGGAGGTCGGCGGCAGCACGAGTTCGGCCTCCTGCCCGCGCACGGTGATCACGGCAACCTTGTCGCGGCGCTGATAGGCATCGCGCAGCAGGGCGACGACAGCGCCGGTAACCGCGGAAAGCCGGTCCCTTGCCGCCATCGATCCGGAGGCGTCGACCACGAAGATGACCAGATTGCCTTCGCGCCCTTCGCGATACGCACCGCGCAGATCCTCCACCGACAATATCAACGGACCCTCGCCGCGGCCGCGGGCGTGCTGGTGCGGGGCAGCTGCGAAGACGGTGCCGAGCAGATGTAGTCCGGCGGAGGTGTCCGTGCTGGAGCGGACGGTACGGCCCTGCCTGGTCTGTGCCCGGGAGCGGCGCCCAGCGGCGCCCTCGCCGACGCCGGGGACCTCCCAACGCGGCGGCGCTAGGACCGATGCGGCGGGAGCACCGGTTCGGCCTTCGCGAGCGGCTGGCGTTTGCCCACCGCCGGGTCCGCGGTCCGGGGAATCCGGGCCGCCATCGGGGCCGTCGTCCGGGCCACGATCAGGTCCGTCGCCCGGAGAATCCGGTCCCTCGCTGTCCGGACCGAAATCGTCCTCGCGACTCGGGTCGGGCTGATCCTGCGTGAGGTCGGTCCCGAATTCGTCTTGCTCCGTGGCATTTTCGCTACCGGACTGCTCGGTGCGCGCCGCTTCCTCGCCCGCGTCGCGCATCGCGTCGTCGAGCTGTTGTTCGCTGATGCCCGGCTCGTCGAACGGATCGCGCCGTCGGCGGTGCGGCAGCGCCAGCTCGGCCGCAACACGCACGTCTTCTTCGCTCACGGTGTCCGCACCACGCCACGCCGCGTGCGCCGTCGCGGTCCTGGCCACCACCAGGTCCGCGCGCATCCCGTCCACATCGAAAGACGCACACAGTGCGGCGATTCGGCGCAACTCGACATTGTCGAGCATGACGCCTGCGACCCGATCGCGGGCGGTGAGAATCCGTTCGGCGATATCTCGGTCGGCGGCGGCGTAACTCGCCGCGAACCCGGCCGGGTCCGCCTCGTAATCCAGCCTGCGGCGCACCACCGCCATCCGTACATCAACGTCCCGTGAGGCGGCGACATCGACGGTCAGGCCGAACCGGTCCAGCAGCTGCGGACGCAGCTCACCTTCCTCCGGATTCATGGTTCCCACGAGCACGAACCGCGCCGGGTGCGAGTGCGAAACGCCGTCACGCTCGATATGCACCCGACCCATCGCCGCCGCATCGAGCAGCACGTCCACCAGATGGTCGTGCAGCAGGTTCACCTCGTCGACGTAGAGCACGCCGTGATGGGCGGCCGCCAGCAGTCCTGGCCGGAACGCCTGTTCCCCGTCCCGCAGCACCCGCTCCAGATCCAGCGAACCGACCACTCGGTCCTCGGTAGCGCCGACCGGCAGTTCGACCAGTCGAGCAGGCCGCGCCCCCGTCTCATCGACCACCGGCGGCAGCAGCTGGGCAAGCGCACGCACCACTGTCGATTTCGCCGTGCCCTTCTCCCCCCGCACCAGCACCCCACCGATCCCGGGATGCACCGCGCACAGAATCAACGCCAGCTGCAACCGCTCCTGCCCCACCACCGCGGAGAACGGGAACCCCGCCTCACCATCCGCGCCAGAACGCGAACCACTCAGTGAATGGGCATGTGGTGCAGTTTCCGTATGGGACAAGGACACGACCCAACTCTATTCGCGCCACCCCAGCCGATCCCCAGCACCCTCCACCAGCCGCGACCTAGCGCCACACGACACCGCCCCCAGCAACCGCGCAAGCCTCAACGCAGGCAGCCCTACCACCGGTCGTTGTCCTACTCGTCCGAAACCTCTGACCCGACCCGTCGCCGAGACGACCATGGCATAGAGGTCCGACGACCCGACGTCGGGTGCCAACGCACCGGAGTCGGGCTGCTCGAGAGGATGTGGGCACGCTTGTGTCCGTGGAGAAGGTTGTCATGGCTCGAAAGCCCGGATCGCCTGTCCTACGGTGCTCGGCGGGGCACCAGCCCGGAGCGAACAGCGGAAGCGACCGCAGCCACGCCGCTCCAGGCGGGATCAATGATGATCTCGTATTCGGTGCTGTCGAACGCGTCCAGCTGTACCACGGTGGTGTCGTTCTCATCGGTCGCGACGATCCGGCCCTCGATCATCTGATCTACACCGTCGGCGAATTGTTGGATTCCGTTCCAATCGAATGCCACTGCCCCGGCGGCCACCATTTCCTGGAACTGAGCCCAGGTGGCCGAGCCGAAGTCAGTGGGTAATCGTCGGATCACCCCGTCGAAGTCCTCGACCATCCACCGCCAGTTGTTCGGCGGGAACAACTGGAGCACTTCGCGCAGGGGCACCAGCGCTCGCTCAGAGGTCCACATGGGAATGATCATTCAGGGCCTCCTCAACGGTCATCGGACCGTATTACGGTCCAATGCCTGGAAGGCTACGACCATGAGCGCGAGCCGTCACTCGATTAACCGACACGCGCCGACTCGGCACGATGACACCTTCCGAGCGAAGTGAGACCGAGCACTAGAGTTCGCGGCCCGTCTCGCTTCCGAGCCGTCGAAGCGCACGCGCCGAAGGCGCAAGTCTCGACGGCTCGGAAGCGAGACCAAGGGGGCCGCGAACCCGCAGCGCCGAAGGCGCTGCCAAAAACACAGCTAAGACCTCACCCCTTGCGCATGGGAGTGTGCATGATGCCGTCCTCGTCGAACTCTGCACCGTCGGGCTTGAACCCGAACTTGGTGTACATGTCGACCAGGTAAGTCTGGGCGCTCAGCCGCACGGTCGCAGAACCGGCTTCGGCCAAGGCGGCTTGGACCAGCCTGGTGGTGTAGCCGTGGCCGCGGGCAGTAACCGCGGTGCACAGGCGGCCGATCCGGAAGGACTTCACGCCGCCTTCGTGCTCCTCGAGCAATCGCAGCGTCGCGATGACCTCACCCTCGTCGTCGAGCCAGAAGTGTCGGGTCTCCGGCAGCAGATCCAGGCCGTCCAGTTCCGGATAGGCGCACTTCTGCTCGACCACAAAGACTTCTACGCGGAGTTTCAACAGCTGATAAAGGGTGGCGGTATCGAGATCCTGCGCCCATGACCGTTTGAGTGCAACCGTTGACATCATCGCGTTTTGGTACCACACCTACGCCGTCGGCGCGACCGCCTCGTACTTGGGCGTGTTGTCCGACACGCCGGTGAGGTTCAACGTCTTGGAGGTCCAGTCCCACACTTCGCGGTACAGAGCCTGGTTCTCCGAGAGCTTCACGCCCAGCGAGGGGACCATTTCCTTCAGCTTCGGCGTCCAGTCCGCGTACTCACGTGGGAAGCACCGCTGCAGCACATCGACCATGGCGCTCACACAGGTCGACGCGCCGGGCGAGGCGCCGAGCAGACCGGCGATGGAGCCGTCCTCGGCCGCGATCACGGCGGTGCCGAGCTCGAGCACGCCGCCCGCACCCTTGCGCCGGATGATCTGCACGCGCTGCCCCGCGGTGATCAGTTCCCAGTCGTGGCCGTCGGCCCTCGGGACGAACTCCTGCAGCGTGTACACCTTGCCCGCCTCGGACTTCAGCAGCTCACTGACCAGGTATTTGACCAAGCCCAATTCGGTGACGCCGACGCCGAGCATCGAGAACAGATTGCCAGGGCGCACCGACTTGAACAGGTCGGTCAGCTTGCCGTCCTTGAGGAACTTCGGCGTCCAGCCCGCGTACGGACCGAACAGCAGGCCCGGCCGCCCGTCGATGACGCGAGTATCCAAGTGCGGCACCGACATCGGCGGCGCGCCGACGGCGGCCTTGCCGTACACCTTGGCTTCGTGCTGCTTGATCAGCTCGGGGTTGGTGCAGCGGAAGAACTGGCCGCTCACCGGGAAACCACCGAAGCCCGCGATCTCCTTGATGCCAGCCTTCTGCAGCAGTGGCAGCGCACCGCCGCCCGCGCCGACGAAGACGAATCTGCTGATGAGCGTGCGGGTTTCGCGGGTACGGAGATTGCGTACCCGCACCAGCCAGGTGCCGTCGGACTGTTTGGTCAGGTTACGCACCTCATGGCCGAAGGCCAGGTCCGCGCCGGACTTGCCGAGGTAGGCGAGCAGTTCCTTGGTGAGCGAACCGAAGTCGATGTCGGTGCCCGCATCGGTCCAGTTCAGCGCGACCGGGTCGGAGAAGTCGCGGCCCTTGGCCATCAGCGGCAGTCGCCTGCTGAATTCCTCGGGGCTGTCGATGTATTCCATGCCTTCGAACAGCGGGTGGCGCGAGAGCGCCTCGTAGCGCTTGCGCAGGTACTGGACGTCGTCGGCGCCGTGCACGAAGCTGACATGAGGAATGGGGTTGATGAAGCCCGACGGATCGCTGAGCAGGCCGTTCTCCACGCCGTAGGCCCAGAACTGCCGCGAGACCTGGAAGCGCTCGTTGATGTCGATCGCCTTGGAAACATCGACAGAGCCGTCCGGCTTCTGCGGGCTGTAGTTCAACTCACACAGTGCCGAGTGGCCGGTGCCCGCGTTGTTCCACGGGTCGCTGCTCTCCGCCGCAACGGCGTCGAGCCGTTCGAACAGGGAGATCGACCACTCCGGCTGCAACTGACGAAGCAGCGCGCCGAGGGTGGCACTCATGATGCCGGCACCGATGAGTACCACATCGGTCTTTTCAGTCATGGCAGCGTTCGGCACGGGTAGATCGACTTCCTTGTCACTTCTGCGGCAGTTCACCGGCACGGTGGCCTGCCTGGGCACGGGCGCTATATGGATTTTTACGAGCCTGGCGTGACTCGGCGGTGAGTAGGTTACCCGCCGTTCACCTATTGCCAATTGTGCACCTCACCGGTTCGATCATCGGCAACGAACCTGCCGAATGTGACGTAGATTCCTCCCCTACCCCCGGCGACGCTGGAACTTCAATCCGAAGCAAACGTCGCCTAGATTGGTTGTCGTGACGAACGAAACCTCGCTAGGCGTGTCGGACATCACGACGGGCGCGAAGTGGCAACCGGATGTTCTCGGGGCGCGCTACGAGCAGCGGACCCTGGCGTTCGGCCCCGATCCCGACGGCGAGGGCGACGCGGTGGCCACACTGGTCAGGTACACCCCGGATTCCGGCGCCCCGGCCACCGAGGTCGCGGTGCTGTACGTCCACGGCTTCACCGACTACTTCTTCCAACAGCATCTCGCCGAGCACTTCGCCGGCCGCGGGCACCGGTTCTATGCCCTTGATCTGCGCAAGTGCGGACGCTCGCTGCGCGACGGGCAGACACCGCACTACGTCACCGATCTGGCGCTCTACGACGCCGAGCTCAACGAGTCGCTACGCATCGTGCGCGAGGAGACCGGTGGCGAGGTGCTGCTCGTCGCGCACTCCACCGGCGGGCTGATCGTGCCGCTGTGGCTGGACCGGATCAATCGGGCCAAGGGCACCGTCGCATCCGGTATTACCGGTTTGGTGCTCAACAGCCCATGGTTCGATCTGCAGGGTCCCTCGTACTACCGGACCATCGGCACGCCCGTGATCAAGGCGCTCGGCAAGTTCCGGTCGATGATCGAGCTACCCGGTGGGAAGATCAGCTCCTACGGCGACAGCCTGCACCACAGTGTCGCGGGCGAATGGGACTACAACCTCGATTGGAAGCCGCTGAGTGGCTTCCCGGTCCGCTTCGGCTGGTTGCGGGCAATCCGCAATGGTCATGCCCGGCTGCAGGCAGGTCTCGATATCGGGGTGCCCGCGTTGATCCTGCGTTCCCGGATCACCAAGTTCGCGCGCAAGTACGGACCCGCGGTCGACGTGGCGGACGCGGTGCTCGACGTCAGGCAGATCCAGCGGTGGTCCGGGTGCCTCGGCGATCGCACCAACATCGTCCCGATCGACGGCGCACGGCACGACGTGTTCCTGTCCTCGGCCGAGCCGCTGGCGAAGGCGTTCACCGAACTCGACAACTGGCTGAACTGGCTGACGATCTACCAGCGCAAGTCCGCCTCACCAGAGGCTGGTGCGTAACACGATCTCGGTCGCCAGCTCGTGGTCGGCTTCGGTCGCCACATTGTCGACGTCGATCTGCACGACCCGGAATTCGCCGTAGACGTAGCGTCCGGACGCGTCCGCGATCGCACGCGGCAGGTTCTTGGTCACCAGCACCGTGACCGCAAGCTCGACCGGCCTGCACGCTGCGTCCAGCACGGTCCCGTCCGCGGCGGGTACCGCGGGGTGGCCACGATCGGCGACCACCAGGCTGATGAACCGGCCGAAACCGCCCGCGCACAGCTGCCAGGCCAGTTCCGCGCCCGCCCCGCGCCCGGCGACATTCACCCACGGCACGCCGAGCTCGTCGAGAATGCCGTGTACGCCCGCGGTGTCCAGGTCCGCTATCGATTCCACCACGATGGTGCGCAGGTCTGAATTGTGCAGTCGAGCACAGACGTGGTCGTACACGTCGACCGGATCACCCGCGTCGGGCAGCAGCAACACGCTGTGCCGAGATTCGGGCCCGTCGACCCGCACGGTCCAAGCCCGGTCACCGACCGTGATCCGCCGAGATTTCATGCCGGAGTACGGTACACGGCCTGGTTGAACAGAGCCGCGTGTCGAACCTCACCTGCGAGTCAGACGTGGGGTTCACCACTATCTATCCGGCCATGCATCCTGGAGTTCACCCAGCTCACGGGCTTGCGGAGCTGGGCACCATCGCGGCGGCGAGAACAGGAAGGCCACCGGGTGCGCCGTCGACGATCAGGCGTTCCAGCTGTGGGAAGTCGAGGTGCTGCTCGACCAGATCGGCGAGCAGATCGAGTTGGGCGCTGCGAATCGCGGCAACCGAAACATCCTCGGCAACAAGGAAGCCCGGTCGTCCCGCCGCGACGGCGATCTGCCGCAGCCACATTCGACGGAACCCATCCGATTCCAGCAGGCCGTGCAGGTGGGTGCCCCACACCGCGCCGCGGACGCTGCCCTCGGATGCACCCGCCAACTCCAGCCAGGCCGGATCGCCGCTGCGACGCACTCTTCCATGATGAATTTCATAACCCTGCACAGGAATTCGCTCTCCATCCGGCAACAGGGTGCGTCCGGAGACGCGGCGCAGTACCTTCTGGTCGGCGAATTCGATGTCGTGATCGAGCAGTCCGAGGCCCTCGACTACGCCCACACCGGATTCGACGGTGTCGGTGATCCGGCGGCCGAGCATCTGATAGCCGCCGCAAATGCCGAGGATCGGTTTACCTCCGGCCGCGCGAGCCGTCAGCGCGTCGGCGAGCCCGGTACCGCGCAACCAGGCCAGGTCATCGACTGTCGCCTTGCTACCGGGCAGCACCACGAGGTCGGCCTCCGACAGCCTGGACGGCTCGCTCACCCAGCGCACCGCGACTCCCGGCTCACAGGCGAGGGCCTCGACATCGGTGGAGTTGGAGATGCGCGGCAGCCTGATGGCCGCAACGGTCAGCCATTCGGTACCCGCGGGCGGGCGGGGACGGCCGACAGGAGCATCCGCGACGGTGCCGAGCGAATCCTCGGCGTCGATCCAGAGATCGTCGGCGAAGGGAATCACGCCCAGTGTCGGACGGCCGGTGAGTTCGGTGAGCCGCTCCACTCCGGGCCGCAGCAGTTCGACATCGCCGCGGAACTTGTTGATCACGAAGCCCGAAATCAGTTGCTGGTCTTCGGGATCGAGCACCGCGACAGTTCCGAACAGGTGGGCGAGCACCCCGCCGCGATCGATGTCGCCGACCACGAGCACCGGCAGCCGAGCCGCCTGAGCCAGCCCCATATTCGCCAGGTCGGTGGGGCGTAGGTTGATCTCCGCGGGCGAGCCCGCTCCTTCGCAGATCACCACGTCGAATTCCGCACGCAAAGAGGCGAGTTCGGCGCCGACGACCTCCCGTAATTCCTGTCGGTGCCGGAAGTAGTCCCGCGCTCCTACCGTGCCGACCGCTTGTCCACGCACCACCAACTGAGAACGGCGGTCACTGCCCGGCTTGAGCAGCACCGGATTGAACCGCACACTCGGTTCCAGCCCACACGCCTGCGCCTGCAGTGCCTGCGCCCGCCCGATCTCCCCGCCGTCGAGGGTGACGACGGAGTTGTTGGACATGTTCTGCGCCTTGAACGGCGCGACGCGCACGCCGCGGCGCGCCAGCATTCGGCAAAGCCCGGCTACCACAACGCTTTTGCCGGCATCCGAGGTGGTACCCGCGACGAGCAGTGCGCCTTTCACGCCGACGCGCCGCCCTGGTGCGCGCACACCCGCGCCGAACCGCGCGGCCCAGCGCATCCATCTGTCACGGCAGGGTCAGGATTTCAGCGCCGGTGTCCGTGACCACCAGGGTGTGCTCGAACTGCGCGGTCCACTTGCGGTCCTTGGTGACCACGGTCCATTTGTCGTCCCAGATCTCGTAGTCGATGCCGCCGAGGTTGATCATCGGCTCGATGGTGAAGGTCATGCCGGGCTCGATGATGGAGTCGACGGCAGGCTGGTCGTAATGCAGAATGACCAGGCCGCTGTGGAAGGTGGGGCCGACGCCGTGACCGGTGAAGTCCCGGACCACGCCGTAGCCGAAGCGGTTGGCGTAGGACTCGATCACCCTGCCGATCACATTCAGGGCACGACCGGGTCGAACGGCCTTGATGGCCCGGGTGGTCGCTTCCTCGGTCCGCTCGACCAGCAGCCGGACCTCCTCGTCCACATTGCCCGCGAGGAAGGTCTTGTTGGTATCGCCGTGCACCCCATTGATGTAGGCGGTGACGTCGATATTCACGATGTCACCGTCCTCGATCACGGTCGAGTCCGGAATCCCGTGGCAGATCACCTCATTGAGCGAGGTGCAGCACGATTTCGGAAATCCCTTGTATCCGAGGGTCGACGGGTAGGCCCCGTGATCACACATGTACTCGTGTGCGATCCGATCCAGTTCGTCGGTCGTGATGCCGGGCGCGACAGCCTTACCCGCCTCGTGGAGAGCCTGCGCCGCGATCTTGCCCGCGATCCGCATCTTCTCGATGGTTTCGGCCGTCTGCACCCACGGCTCATTGCCCTCGTCGACGGTCTTCTTCCACGCATACTCCGGACGCTCGATCGAGCGCGGAACTTCCCGAGTCGGCGAAAGGGTCCCGGGAACAAGCGGCTGGCGGGTGCGCACTGACATGGCAACAAGACTATCTGCACCTCCGACAACCCACCCTCGGACATCCACAGGATGGAATATCACCGGACCGTGGTCCGTTTACGTTGATCGTTGACATCGCTACTACTGATGGACAGGACTCAAGCCGTGGAATTGGGACTGACGACGTTTGCCGAGTTGTACGCGGTCGGCGAGCGCCCCGCGCCGAGCGCGGGGGAACGGCTGCGCGAGGTGGTCGAGGAAGCGGTCGCGACCGAAGCATCGGGCCTCGACGTCTATGGTGTCGGCGAGCATCACCGCAAGGATTTCGCAGCATCCGCACCCGCGGTTGTACTGGCCGCGATCGCCGCGCGGACCGAGCGGATTCAATTGACCAGCGCGGTCACCGTGCTGAGTTCGGATGATCCGGTGCGGGTATATCAGGATTTCGCGACGCTCGACGGCTTGTCCAAGGGCCGCGCCGAACTGATGGCGGGGCGCGGCTCTTTCACGGAGTCGTTCCCACTGTTCGGCTACGACCTCGCCGAGTATGACGAACTGTTCGAGGAGAAGCTCGCACTGCTGCTGCACCTGCGCGACGAGGCGCCGGTGAACTGGACGGGCAAGTTCCGTGCTCCGCTTCGCGGCACGGTGGTGTATCCGCGCACCGAGAACCGGCCGTTGCCGGTCTGGATCGGGGTGGGCGGCAGTCCGGAGTCGGTCGTCAGGGCCGGGCTCCTCGGACTCCCGTTGGCGATCGCGATCATCGGCGGTCAGCCGGCGCGGTTCAAGCCACTCGTCGATCTGTATCACCGCGCTCTCGACGAAGGCGGCCATGACAAGCAACCGGTCGCGGTCCACGCCCACGGCTACCTCGCCGATACCGACGAGCAGGCCGTCGCCGACTTCTACGAGCCGTACGCGCTCGCAATGAGCACCATCGGTCGCGAACGCGGCTGGGGTCCGATGACAAGAACCCAGTTCGAAGGATTGCGCGCCCAGAGCGGTTCGCTGTTCGTCGGCACACCGGACTCTGTGGCGGAGAAGATCGCCGACGTGCGCGACACCCTCGGCCTCGACCGTTTCATGCTGCATACCAGCGTCGGCACCCTGCCGCACGACAAGGTACTGCACAACATCGAGCTGCTCGGTAATAAGGTTGCGCCCCAGGTCAACTGACGGTTCGGGTCCGAGGGTCAGCCACGACAGTCGGCCACCGCCATCGCAGCCACCCGGCTATCCATCCGAACCCTGCGATCACGAACACATCGATAGGACAAAATGTGGCATTCGATGTCGATGGCGCGTCCTATGAGCACCTCACCGCCGTCACCGAGGAACTGCTCGGACGCACACTGCCGCAGGTGATTCGGCGCTGGGCCGGGATCTACAGCCAGAGCATCGACCCGACCGCCGTCGTCACCCGCGCCACGGCCGACGAGCACGTCTGGGTGATCACCGGCCCCGGCGGCCGCGGCATGACCCTCGGCCCCGTTCTCGGCGAAGAAACCGCTGACCTGCTCGATCTGTGAGGACCGCTGTGCCGGACACGAACATCCAACTGGCTCTGCTCGACGCCTGGCCCGCACTGGCCGCGGGCGGCAGCCTCGTCTTCTGCTGACGCTCAACGAGTTCGGCATTGTGCTCTTCGCCGGCGCAAAGGGCGTGGCAACGCTACCCGCCTCGATCCGCACCCGCGGCATCGCGACCTTCAATCTGCCAGGCGCGGCGGTGCCGGCCACCGTACAGGTGCGGCTGTCGCCGAGTCCGTACATCGGCTATCGATTGATCTTCGCCCGAGTTACCGGACACCAGAAGGAAGGCTGACCATCCTGGTGTGGACACGAAGTGAACGGGCCACGGTGCTCGCAATCTTCGCACTCGCCGTGCTCGTGGTGTTTTTCGCCCCGATTGCCACCGCGTCGCCGCGGCGCTGGCCGGTAGCTGGGACCGGTCCGCTGCCCTCGGATCTCGGTCTGTCGAACTTCCGGCAGGCCTTGTCCGGTCAGAAGGAAGCCAGCTTGTCGGTGAGCATGCAGACCTCCTTGTCGGCGGGCGGACCAGCCCTCAGCGCTCAGCACCCGGGCCGCACTCGCCCGCGTGCAAGCGCGCTGGTGGCGAACGTTCACCGATGCGGTGCTCCATCTCCCGGTCGCGGTGCCCTCCGTCGCCATCGGTCTCGGGGTGCTGGTCCGTTCAAGAGCGGCCGATGCTGGGTGGCACCAAATGGATTGTCATCGTGGCCCATTCGATGCTCATGCTCGCCTACGCCTTCAGCGCCGTGACCGCGGCGCTCGACCGCCTCGATCCCATCTACCGACAGGCCTGAGTCGCTCGGCGCGGGACCGTTACGGGTGCTACTGCTGGTGACGCTGCCCTTGTTGCTGCCTGGCCTCGGCGCGGCGGCGGGTCGGGCTGTCGCCCTGTCCGGAGGCCAGCTCGGCGACGATCATGGTCTACCCCGCAACCTGGAAGATATTGCCGGTCAACATCTTCGGGCGCACCGACCGCGGTGAGGTCTTCGACACGGCCGCAGGCACCTGCCTGCTGCTACTGGCGACGCCGGTCGCCCTGGGTCGCTGGATGGGTCGTGCCGCGCTGCGTTGAAGCATGGGCCGCACAGCGCTCATCCCGAGCTGTAGGGTGTCGAGCCCGGACCGGCACGGTATCGGACAAGAGCTGCGCGGCACCGAGTTCGGGCCGCATCGGGGCGCATGAGCTCGCAGGGCATCGAGCCCGAACGCGCGGTGCTGGCCCGCGCGACACCGCATTGGCCCAGGCTGCGCGGCATCGAGCCCGAATCACCCTACGATGACCAGGTGGAAGCACTTCCTCTGATCTTCACCGCGGGCTGGGCCAGCGGGGTCAATGCCTATGCCGTGGTCTTCTTGTTGGGCATATTCGGCGTCACCGGCCTCTCCGACGACGTGCCGGAGGCGCTGCAGCGGACCGATGTGCTGATCGCCGCCGCTGTACTGTTTCTGATCGAGGCTGTCGCCGACAAGATCCCGTACCTGGATTCCTTCTGGGACGCGGTGCACACCATCGTGCGGCCGGCATCGGGCGCCGTCGTTGCCGCGCTGCTGGCCGGGCAGGACGGCTCGCTGCCCCAGCTCGCCGCAGGCGCGGTCGGCGGAACTACCGCGCTGGTAAGCCATTTGGTCAAGGCAGGAACACGAATGGCGATCAACACCTCGCCGGAGCCCGCGAGCAATATCGTGATGAGCGTGGCCGAGGACACCACCGTCGCCGGCATCATCACCCTCGCCATCTTCCACCCGATCGCGGCCGCTGCCTGTGCGGGCATATTGCTGCTGATCGGCGTGCTTTTGGTGGCCCTGCTCGCCAGTAGAATCCGTCGCTACCTCGTTCGCCGCAGGCAGCGTCGAGCCGCGAGGCAAGCCACGACGGCCTGAACTCGGGCAGCACTGCAACAACAGCGACCACCAGCGGGCGTGCCGCGCCAGTCGACCACGCGGCACGCCGGGCGGGGCGCCTCGTTGCGCCCGCCGTCACTGCCGGCGACGTAAACATCCGAATGGACGCACTGGTCGGATGAATCGACATCCGGGACATCGCCTCTGGGTCAGTGACATCGTAGGGGCAGTGTCACCGATTTGCTGTGTCGAAAGAACGAGACCATCGGTCGCGCGGTTCACTGCTCAGGTAAACGGCGGCGGCCCCCGGCCACGTCGGTCACGAGATCAGTGTACCCGTCAACTAGTTCGGCCAGGTGGTACCAATGTTTATGGGTATTGTCGCTGCGCGCGCCATCGACATCGATCGCCTGGTTCGCATCCACCCAGCTGCGAGCCATCCTGTCGACCACCGCACCCAAACTCTCGGTGTGCAGCGCTGCGCCGTTGCGCTGCTGCGGGATCTCCTGCGCGATCCAATCGTTGATGTCATCGACGAGCTCGCTTCGACGACAATCGATTTCGGATATCAGATGCGCATCGCGCACTTGCCCGCGTCGCGTGTGCAGCTCCGCGAGCGCATGCGCGGACCGTAGCAATTCACGATCTTGGAAACGTCGCCCCTGGAAGGCACACAATATTTGCGGAGCAGTCGGCAGCACCCCTACCGTCGGCGCGCTCATCCCCATACCCCGAATTCACCCGACACCAACGCGCTTTGTACCAACATGATTGGCTCTCGATTCGGTTATCCCGGTCATCGGATCGGTTGTTTAAAACTAAGCTAGCTGGATCATGCTCTTACCGATGCAAGAACGCAAGAGTGCGTCTGCATTGCTGCGAAGCTTGTGTTCCCGCAACCCGCAGGTGTCCCACTTCCGCAGCGAGACAACGACTTCACCCTCCACGAATAGGGCACCTGACCAGTACGGTCGGGCGAGGTAGAACCCCCGGTCTTGCGTCCAGTTACCCCTCAGCGGCTCCAAGCACCAGCTCGTTCGGCCCCGGCGATCCCATTAATGGGACCGACCAGTCCGAAGAGTGCATCGCGGTTCGTCCGCGACGTCCGCACCCTTGGCGACCGTGGCGCGTAGTCAGTGCGACGCTGTCGGACGCCCCGGGTGGGCACCGGGTGATCGCCTCGGATGGCAAGCAAGCAACGGACGGATTTCCTTGCGGCAGTCCGAGAACGGCACGGTGCAAGTCACCACCGGACAGTTCCGACTTCCCGCGCACGCGCGCGATCTCGCCGGACCCACCGTTCGCGGCCGAGTATTACCCGCCGCCGACACCACGCACGGACTCAACTCTTGATGGCGTTCGGCCGCAACACACTCCATGCGTTGACTCAACGTTTGCTATCCCAGACCGACGGCGAGCCAAAGGTGTGATCATCGAGTGCTCTCGCGACGGCATCGCCAGCGTCGGAAGCTGACATCGCAGCGGTGGGGACGGCGCTCGACCGGTTCGACGTCACGGCCGAGGATCTGGCGGAGAGACCGCCACTACCTCCGCCCGCACCGACTTTCGTCGAGTACACGGTGCAGGCGTTCGATTCGATCCAATCCACTCGCACCCGCGACACCTACCGGTCGTTCGGCGCGAATGGTCATGCACTGGCTGGACAACTGTCTCGACGAACCGACCGTCACCGACCTGAATGGTTGGTCGACACCCTCGCCGCCGCACGCGACATCGCCACGGCGACCGTGACAGCCTGGGCGTCGCTGGGCCGCTGCGTTCCTTCGTCACCAGAGTTGCGGGCAAGAGCCA
Organism: Nocardia sp. NPDC051463; assembly: GCF_040681975.1. Taxonomy (NCBI): domain Bacteria; kingdom Bacillati; phylum Actinomycetota; class Actinomycetes; order Mycobacteriales; family Nocardiaceae; genus Nocardia; species Nocardia sp. NPDC051463. The sequence continues at coordinate 122,176 of NZ_JBFBAB010000012.1, read as the reverse complement.
CAGCGGATTGCACCTGTAGAGCCACCGACCTACCCCACCCCGACGATCCGGACAACGGCATCGGGTCGCACGCCAACATTCGATCGACTGGGCATCACTGCTGGACCGTGGCCGTCGGGCGGCCCGGCCGACGCCGACGTTCAGCGATCACGCCAAGTGGTGAAGTCGACATCGAGGTATTGCTCGGCCACGGACGGAATATGGACGAGTGTCATCGCCGCCAGGTTGCCCTGATCGGTGCGCACGCAGATTGTGTCGCCCACATGTAGGGCATACAGGTTGGATAGAGTTTTGGTCCAAGAGCCTGCGGCGATTTCGCGGCACCGTTCGTGGGTGCTGGAACCTGCCGCGGGGTTGCCGAGCACAGCGAAACGCGGCGTGCCATTACTCATGGCATTGAGACCGTCAGCGCTCTTGGACGGGCTTACATCGACCCCGGGCTTGTCTTGATCGTGGATCTGTCCTGTGTCCAGGTCCAGACCTTGAACGTTTTCCAGCTTCTGATGTCCCTGACCGAGTATCACCGGCGCCACCGGGACGGTCGAACCGAGAATCGTTGTGCTCGTCGGAGTTTCGGACCTCGCCGGCAGGCTGGCCGGGGAAGGGTTCGACGAGCACGTCGGGATTCCGAAGATGACGGCTGCGACGACGCCGAGAGCCCCGGCGATGCCACCGACTTTCGCCCACGGGCCTTCGCTTGGGCGACTGCCTTCACGCTGCTGATCGTTCTCGTTACGACTGGTGCTGGGACCCGCGTTCTCCATTCGCTCCCCTGTACGCCCGACGACACTGGCCACTTCGTGAAGAGACTAGCTCGAAATACACTGACACATTGGGATGTTGACTGCACTGTGGCGTACGCGCACCCAACCTACTGGCGCGAGTCAGTTCGTTCTGGACCAGACAGGCAGCTCGATGCGGTGGTTCCAGTAGAAACGGTGCGGAAACAAACGCATTCGATGTAGTTCGTCGAATTCCTTTCCTCGACATCGAGACCCGACGAATACAAAGCCCTTCGAGAAGTACATCGAGGACCGACTAACTCCTGTTGTCGAACTGCTGCTCCGCCCGCGCAATGGCCTCTCGCCGATCAATGTCACCCCATAGCAGACCGCGAGATCCATCATCGTGGCATCGCCGCGGTGATTCCGGTCGTCGTGACATCGTGCAGGACATGTTGTGCGAAGTACGGTCCCGCCTTCCGGAGCCGACGTCAGTGTCGCGTCCTCGAACCATTCCCTGGGGTGTCCGTGCTATCCGGCCTGCACCAGCCGGAGGTGGCGTCGAACGCCGAATCAGAGGGGTCGGCGAACTCGGCGAATTCTCGGTCCGCATCCAGTTGCGCTCGAATGCCCTCGAACTCGGCATCCACCGCGATGGACTGGCGTGCGGACATCTTCAGGATACGAAAGTCGCCGAGGTGACAGCGACATCGGCGGGGCTGAAATACCATCCGATCCAGTTGTCGACATCCACCCGAATCCCATGACCACTTGCCGGACCGCTGGTGATCAACCACAGCCCGTTTCCGTACCCGGTCGCCGTGCTGATGCTGCCATCCGACCATGCGAACTCGGCCGCACTGGTGGCACCGGGCGCGTTCCACGGAATGGTCACACTGAACCGTCCGGCGTCGATACCCGGAAGCAGTGGACTCACGCACTGCCGCAGGGTGGCTTCCCGCCAGATGTTCTGCCCCGCACTACCGGTGCCGGGGATCCATCGGCCGATCATCAGACTGCCCTGCTGACAGCCCCCACTGCCCGGCTGAGCCTGTCCCTGCGCCGCACCGAAAACCGACACCACACTCAGAACCGCCGCCACCAGCACGGCTCGACGAACAGACACGGCAATACCTCCCTGCGACAGGGACAGCAACGCGACACGGCCGAGCAGAACGGACGCCGATGACCTCGCGACGCGTAGCACTGCTGACTTGATCAGCAGCTTAGCGGTCTCGGCACGTGCACATGGGTTATCGCTCGCCGGTAATGGTCTGCTGCGACGGTGCCCTCGTCGATTCAACGGTGTGGCACTGCGGCTTTGCTATAGAATTGCCAGATTCGAGAGTAAGCCGAATTGAAGGCGATTTCGTGCCCGCTGTGTCGAGAGTGTGGCCACTCGTGCGCGCAGCATGGCGGCCAGGCGCAGAACTCCAACACGAGGACGGCTCTCCATGACAGACGTCGACTATTGCGTGGTTGGTGGGGGATTCGCGGGATTGACGGCCGCTCTGCGGCTGAAACAGGCGGGTCGATCGGTGGCGTTACTGGAAGCTCGGGACCGACTCGGCGGACGCACGTTCACCGAAGTGCGCGAAGACGGGTCCTGGATCGATCGCGGTGGCGCCTGGATAGGGCCGGGGCAGGACCGGATCTATGCATTGATGAACGAGTTCGGGGTACCGAGTTACAAGCAGTACACCGACGGTGAGGCCATGATGGTGGTCGATGGCAAGCAATACCGCTATACGGGCACTATCCCGTGGACGATGAGCCCCTGGGCAGCGCTGAACCTCGGTGCGGTATTTCTCGAGCTGGGCCGCATGTGCACAACGATTCCCCTCGAAGCTCCGTGGACAGCGAAAAATGCCGACCAATGGGATCAGATCACCCTGGCGCATTGGCTGGACAGCAACATCCTGTCCAAGCCCGCCCATGAGCTGCTCGAGACCGCCATCGCCGGCTGCTACACCTCGGCCGCCTCGGAGGTGTCGTTGCTCTTCGTGCTGTATCAGATGGCGTCGGGGGGTGGGCCGAGCTTCGTCCTCGGAGTCAAGGATGCGGCGGAGGATGCTCGACCGGTCGGCGGCATGGGTGCCATCTACCGGCCGATGGCGGCCGAGATCGGCGACTCGATCTACTTGTCGCAGCCGGTCCGGGATATCCATCAGGATGCCGACGGGGTGACGGTGCGCTCCGATACATCGACCGTGCGCGCACGCCGGGTGATCGTGGCGGTTCCTTTGGCGATCGCGAGCCAGATCCGGTACGAGCCGATGCTGCCGGTCGATCGATCGTTGCTGCATCAGCGAATGCCGAGCGGCGCGATCTTCAAGATTGCCGTCGTATACGACGAGCCGTTCTGGCGTCACGACGGGCTGTCGGGGCAGTCGGCCGCACCAGGATCACCCGCAACCGTCACCATCGATGCTTGCACGGACATCGGGCGACCCGGGGTCCTGTGCGTCATCACCGAGGGGCCCATCGCGCGGCAGATCGGACAACTCGACGAGGCCGAGCGGAGGGCAGCGATCCTCGGCGCCCTCGCCGAGCGGTTCGGCGACAAGGCCCGCTCCCCCGTCGACTACATCGAGCAGAACTGGAGTGGCGAGCGCTATTCCGGTGGCGGGATGCTCAGTCACGCACCAACCGGTGTCCTCACACAGTTCGGTCCTGCCCTGCGTCAACCTTGCGGCCGCATCCACTGGGCCGGAACCGAGAGCTCTGCCGTCATGTGCGGTTGGGTCGACGGAGCCGTTCGCTCGGGCGAACGGGCGGCGAGCGAAGTGCTGGAACACGAAACCGTGACCGCGCTCGGAGGCAGCCCGGCTCACCTGTGAAGCCCTGTCGGGCAGAGATTTGCCGCGCGGGCAGCGAGGCGCTGCTCGGCACCGCGACGTCGGCACTCATTGGACCGACCCAGCCGGGCCGTGTGGCCCTCAACGGCTCGGTGAATCCCGGGGACCCATCGAGCCGTTCAGATTCCCATCAGGCGGGCGCCAGTTCTTCCGAGAGCCGACCGGTGATGGTGGTCAGCACACGGGCCGCGGTGGCCAGGTCCTCGGCCGAAACGACACCGTAGGCCCGAGAGACGATGGCGCCGGATTCCGCACGAACCTTGGCGACCAGCGCACGCCCCGTCTCGGTGACCTCGACCAGTGCACCGGGCAATTCGGCGACATGTCTCGTCTCGACAAGCGCATTCAAGGCCGCCGCTACCGCGGCAGGCTCCCACTGCGTCATACCGGCGACGTGGACAATGTGCGCGGCCCGCTCGACGGGCGCACCCGCGGCCACGGCTTGATTGAGAGTGATCCACCGCTTCTCGTCGAGCGTGGTGCCCGCCAGCACACGGTTCAGGACCGCTGTGTGGTGCTTCTCGACTTGGCCGATGATCGACGGGGTCAGTGCGGTTGCGGTCATGTCCAGCTCCTTGATCAGGCGGTTCCTCGTTGTGTCATTATTCTGACACTGAGTTCCATTTGTGCGCAAGTATTATTTAGTACTCAGTCTTTTTCGTGCAGCAGACCCACTTGCGGTAGCATTCGGGCATGACCGCGACCGGCAACCGCGCACTACCCCTTCGCGAACGCAAGCGGCTACGCACCCGCCGCGCACTCGCCGACGCAGCGCTGCGGTTGTTCACCGAAAAAGGTTTCGACGCAACCACATTGGAGGAATTGGTCGATGAGGCCGAAGTGTCGCGCAGCACGTTCTTCCGCGCTTTTCCTGCCAAGGAAGCGGTGGCGATCGAGGCCGAAACCGAGATCTGGTCGAATTACCTTGCCGCACTTGAAGATTATGAGCTGTCCGGCATCATCATCGATGATCTGCGCGATGCGCTGACCGAGGCCGCCACCGCGCTCGAGCCGGACTGGGACCGTCGCTATGTCGCCACCCGGCGGCTGGTCCGCACCGCACCCGCCCTGCTCGCCTACGTGGAGTACTACCGCACCGGGGTCCAACAGGAGGTAATCGACTGTCTGGCAAGAAAACTCGAACTGGACACCGAGGACCTACGACTCCACATCCTCGCCGAGCTGACCACCTCCGCGTGGAGCGTCGCGGGCAGGGACTGGGTCCGCAGCGACGGGGAAGGCGGGCGGCCGACCCTCATCGGGCGTCTGCACGCCGCGTTCGCGGCGATACCCACCAGCCTGGAACTGTCGGCGCACGACTAGCAGGATCGGTGGCGGTAAGCTCGACCGAAATGACCACACCGTCGGTGTGGATCTGCTGGACTGGGTCGACTCTTACCGATGTGCGAACGCAGTAGTGCGTTCCGGGTAGGACGCCCGGCGAAAGGGTAGATGGCATGGCAGGCAAGCGGACAGTCCTGACCGCGGGACTGCGCCGACTCTCGGTGCTGCTGTTCGACATGCGCGAGCAGTCCGGTCTCAGCAAAGAGGACGTCAGCGGCAAAACCGGGATCAACATCACCACGCTGTACCGCATCGAGACCGCTCAGGCTCGTCCGCAGCGACGCACCCTGATGGCGATGCTCGACCTATACGGCGTCACCGAGCAACAGCGCGAGGATGCGCTCGAGTTGCTGTCGGACGCGCTCAAGCCCGGCATGTCACGGCCGTACGAGGCCAGCCTGACCGATGTGTACGCCGCCTATATCAACTTCGAATCCGAGGCGCTCTCGGCCAGGCACTACCAAACCTCTTTCATCCCAGGGCTGTTACAGACCGAGCAATACGCCATCGCGGTCATCGATACCTCCATGCCGAAGCTGGAGGCATCGGCATTGGAACGCCGAGCCAGGGCCAGGCTGGATCGGGCCGCCGTACTGACCAAGACCGATCCGCTCGAACTATGGGTGGTCCTCGACGAAGCCGCGATCCGCAGGATGGTCGGTGGACCCGAGGTCATGAACGGTCAGCTCATGCGGCTACTCGAGGAGATCAAGAAGAAGAACGTGATCTTGCAGATCCTGCCGTTCGGAGCGGGCGCGCACCCCGGTATGGCCGGATCCTTCACGCTGCTGGACTTCCCCAACCCGGCCGACCCGGAACTGGTGTACGTGGAAGGCATCGCGGGCGACGAGTTGATCGAGGGGCACACCGAAATCCGCCGCTTCGGGGTGATATTCGACCAACTGCGCGCCATGGCCCTGAGCCCGCGCGACTCCGTCGCCCTCATCAACGAGGCTGCGGCGCACATCCGCTAGGCGCGGCTGGCCCGCCGATAACCGATTGCGGCGGGGATCGCGAACACCACGATCGCGCCGACCGACCAGGCGATCGTGGCCAGTAACGGCGTCCGCACGGGACCGCCGAGCGACAGTCCGCGCATCGCATCGATGGCGTAGGTCATCGGTTGATGCTCGACGATCGGTTGCGCCCACGGCGGATAGGCGATCAGCGGCACGAACCCGGTGCAGAAGAACATCAGCAGCGATGATCCCAGCGAAACTGCCTCCACCAAGGCGGCTTTCGCACTGAACACCGCAACGGCGGTAACCATCGTCGCGAATGCGAGCCCGAACAACATCGGCACACCGAACAGCGCGAAACCGGCGGCCACCCCACGCTCGAACCGGAACCCGAGCGCCACTCCGACCGCGAACAACACCAGCGTGCACAACAGGATGCGCACCCCTTCGGCCACGATTCGTGCCGCAAGCCCCGACGCGCGGTGCACCGGTAACACCCAGAACCGGGCCAGCAGACCCTGGTCTCGTTCCCTGCCGAGGGTGACCGCGCCCGCCACCGACCCGGCCATCACACCGACCAGCGAGACCATCGGCACCGACCCGTACAGCGCACTGGAGCCGGCGAACGACGAAATCTGACGGCCTAGAACAGTGTTGAGCATGATCAGCAGCAGCGCCGGGACGACAAGCGACTGGATGACCGTCAGCGGATCCCGCAACCATCGCATCAGCAGCCGCTTGGTCTGAACCATCGTCTGCGGTAGAAACAGTCGCCAGGTCTCGGTGTCACCTGCCACTGTCGTGAAAGCCACCACCTGCGTCGGCGCGGAGGTCATGCCGACCTCCGCATCGCCACGATCGTGGACGCACCGCCGAACACCACGGCAAGTCCGAGCGCCCACGCCAGCGGCGGCCCGAGTGTCGACCAGTCCACCGCGCCCGCGTTGGGTGTCGAGTCGCCCGCCAGTGCGCGCATCCCGTTCACGAATTGCGACACCGGCTGGTTACGCGCGAAACCCTGTATCCAGGTTGGGAATTGGGAGGCAGGCGCAAAGCCCGTCGAGACCATGCCGAGGATCAGCTGCGGCAGAATCAGCGCCTGAGTGGTCGCCTCCGGACTCTTGGCGAGGCTGCCGAGCAGGTCGGCGCCCAGACACAGCGCCAAGGAGATCAAGAACGCGTAGCCGACGAAACCCAGCGTGTGCCACCAGCCTCCATAGAAGTCGAACCCGATGACATGCCCGGAGACCAGTGCCGCCGACAATGCGACCAGTGCCCGATACAGCGCCGCGGTGACGCGTGCGGCCAGCGGCATCACCGCGGGCATCGGCATCGACCCGAACCGCTGATCGAGGCCGTCCTCGGCATCGGTGGCCGCACGGAAGGCGGCCGAGATCGCGCAGAAGGCGGTCGCCTGCATCACGATCATCGGCATCAGGAACTGCGCGTAACTGCTCAGCCCGTGGCCGTAGACGGACATCACCAGATTCAACGGCGTGTAGAAGCCCAGGGTGAACAGCGTCGGCGCCAGCACAGCGGTGAACAGTTCACCGTTGCGCCACGAAGGCCGAATCAGCCGCCGGGTCAGCACCCACCACTGTGCCACCGGTGCGGTATGCGGTCGCGGCGTGGCGACCAGCCGATCGCTGCTCATCTGCACACGTCCATCGTGCGTGACACTCGCGCCCAGCGGCCGCCAACACGACACATAACCGCCGACTAATTTGCAGGCCCAACGGGTACATATCTGAGATGACCAGCATCAACGCCGAATCCGGGCCTACACAGGAACCCAGCCTGAATCGGGTGATGGGACCGGGATTGCTACTGTTGTTCGTCGTCGGAGACATCCTCGGCACCGGGATATACGCGCTCACCGGCAAAGTCGCGAACGAGGTCGGCGGCGCGGTGTGGGTGCCGTTCCTCGTCGCCTTCCTGATCGCGCTCCTGACCGGTATGAGCTACCTGGAGCTGGTCACCAAGTATCCGCACGCCGCGGGCGCCGCCCTCTACACCCACAAGGCCTTCGGCATCCAGTTCCTCACCTTCATGGTCGCGTTCACTGTGATGAGTTCCGGAATCACCTCGGCCGCCACCGCCTCGCGTGCCTTCGCCGCCAATTTCGCCGAAGCATTCGAACTCGACCTCGGCACCGGGATCGGGATCGGGATCACCCTGATCGCACTGGCCTTCATGGCCGTGGTCGCCGCCATCAATCTGCGCGGTGTGAGCGAGAGCGTGAAACTGAATGTCCTGCTGACCTGCGTCGAACTGACCGGGCTGTTGATCGTCATCGGCATCGGACTGTGGGCCCTCGGGTTCGGCAACGGAGACTTCGGGCGCATCACCGAGTTCGAGACCGGCGACCACACCGCACTCGGCGGCGTCATCGTGGCTACTACGCTGGCCTTCTACGCGATGGTCGGCTTCGAGGACTCGGTGAATATGGCCGAAGAGTGCAAGGAACCGAGCCGCATCTTCCCGAAGGTCCTGCTCAGCGGTCTGATCATCACCGGAACGATCTACGTGCTCGTCTCGATCACAGCGGTCGCGCTGGTCCCCACCGACCAACTCGGCACAGGCGATACTCCGCTGCTGAAGGTCGTCGAGATGGGCGCGCCCGGCTTCCCCACCGATATCTTCGCGTTCATCACCATGTTCGCGGTTGCCAACTCGGCGCTGATCAATATGTTGATGGCCAGCCGTCTGCTTTACGGGATGGCCCGCCAGGGTGTCTTGCCGCGCCCGCTCGGCCGGGTGCATCAGCGGCGCCGAACCCCCTACATCGCCATTGCTTTCACCACCGCACTCGCCCTCGGGCTGATCGCATTCGTCGGCGAGGTGCCCGAACTCGGCGGCACCACAGCGCTGTTGCTGCTCGCCGTTTTCACATTGGTCAATGTGGCGGTGCTGGTGTTGCGCCGAGACACGGTGTCGCACAAGCATTTCCATACACCCACCGTGCTGCCGGTGATCGGCGCGGTGGCCTGCGGATTTCTGGTCACCCCGTGGACCGACCGCAACCCGCAGCAGTACACGATCGCCGGCGCGCTGCTCGCCATCGGTGTCGGACTATGGGCGCTCAACCACTTGGCGATCCGGCGCCAGCACGCCGTGCTCCCGGCCGCGAGCACGCCGAGGCCCGAGGACGATCGAATTGTGTGACGTTCGAGTCGATTACGGCGGGCTGTCCGAAATCGTAAGATGACGACCGACCAGGGTATCGGTAATGTGAGCCGCGATGACCAGCATGGAAGCCCGATTCCGCGACGCTGCCCGGACCGTGCCCCTCCCCAGCCCATGGAACCTGTCTACCTATCTGGCGAGTGTCGCTACTCACCGTGGCCGTTCGATCTCGCTACACCCCCTACCAGCCGGGATACTCGCGGAGACCGGCTGCCGCGGCAGCGGACTGTGGGTGGCGCGCAAGCACGATGACATCATCGTTTACGACGCCGATACTTCCCAACGCGATGCCGATCACATCATCCTGCACGAGGTAGGGCACATGCTGTTGCGGCACGGCAAGGACGACTCCGCTCCCGAGACACCGCTACCACCGACCCTGGCCGCGCTGCTGCCCTCGCTGTCACCGGGGTCGATCCGGCATATCCTCGGCCGCAGCGACTTCGGCACCGAACGCGAACGCGAGGCAGAGGTGTTCGCGGATATGACAATGGTGTACGCCACACTGCCACAGCGAAAGAGTCGGTCCTTCCGGCTGTTCGGCCGCAATCGCTGAGCGTCGACTTCGGCTGCGCTCGGCCGAGCGCGGTGTGTGACGAGCCGCGTCGGTGGCCGGGCTACGACAAAGGCGGCTCCCGTCGATGGTCGGGAGCCGCCTCGTCGTGGGCTACTTCAAGCGGAGTTTGCCGAAGAGGCCGTCTTTTTCGTCGTCGGGGCCTGCGGTGAAGTACAGGGAATTGGCATCACCGAGGCTTTCACCGTTGCCGAACATCAGGGCCCACAGACCCTCGATTTCAACGGGCTTGCCGTTGGCGTCGCGCAAGTAATCGACGAACTTGCCGGTGGTGTCGTCGTAGGCGAGGACGTAGCCCGCGCCGCCGAAATTGCCCACCAGGAGCTTGCCGCTGAGCGGGCCGAAGTCCGCGGGGGCCACGGTGACAGCCCACGGGGCGTTGAGGCGACTGCCGTCGTCGAGGATGCGGACCAACTTGCCGGTCTCGTCGAACTCGGCGACCTTGCCCTTGGCCGGCTTGCCCTTGGCGTCCTTCTCTTGGTCCTTGTCGAGCGAATCCTCTTCGCCCGCATCGAACTTGGTCGCGTCCTGCTCGTCGGACTTGGTGGCGGCGTAGGAGACGAACACCCGCTTGCCGACAGTGGTGACGTTGAATGGGGCCGGGTCGCCGGGCTTGGCCTTCTTACCCTGATCGGGGGCGCCCGGGTTGACCTGATCGCCGGTGGCGAACGGGTTGGCGAAGCCTGCGGTCGGGACCAGCTGCCAGTTCTGGTCGAACGTGCGGATCTGCGGGTCGACGCCGAAGTCGGCGGCGAGCAGCTTGTCACCGGAGGGCGTGAGCGCGATGCCGAAGAACTGCATGCCCTGCGGCTGGCCGTCGAACATCAGGTTGGCCGGGCCGTCGGCTCGGATGATCTGGCCCTCCGGGCCGAGTTCGGTCCAGGCCGCGATCTTGCCGGAGTCGGTGGCGAAGATGAACCGCGACGAACCGGTCAGCAGCTGCGGACCGCCCTCCACCTCGACCGGCTGGTCGCGCACAACGAACACGTCGGAGGTGATCGGAGCGCCGTTGAAGACGACACCCGTGGTCTTGCCGATGCTGTTGTCGGAAGTATCGGAATCGGCGCCGGGAATAGTGACGATCTTGAGCGGATCCTGGAACAGCTTCTGCACTTTAGGGTCCGAGGATGCTGTCACATCGCCGACGAACTGGAACGATTTACCGCCGCCACCGACCCAGAAGTGACCGCCCGCGCCCTTCGGGCGGTCGGCAAGGCCCCACGCGTTCACCATGTCGGGGAAGGTGAACTCGGCCTTGTACTCGGCATTGTTGGCGGCGAGGTTCGTCTGCGTGTAGTGATTGCCGTCGAGGGCAGGAACCTCGTCGTTCGACTTCGAGTCCGAGCATGCGGCCGCGACGACCAGCGCGGCGCCGAGTACAGAGACACGCAACAGACCATCTCGGGTCCGCGACCGCCACGCACCAGTGCGGCGCAATTCACTCCAGCGTCCGTTCAACTTATTGTCCTTTCAGCCGCACGCCACCCTCTTGGCGATTAGGCGATGCTAACCTTAGCCTGACGGAATTTAGGGAGTATCGGACCACCCCGCCATTCGCGGGTTTAGGCTGTCCGCCGTGGTCGAACCCCAAACCCCCGTCGCCCCTCATCCCGATATCGCACCACTGGCACCACTGCTCGGCACGTGGCGCGGCCCAGGGCACGGCGAATATCCGACCATCGAGCCGTTCGACTATGTGGAGGAAATAAAATTCGGCCATCTCGGCCGGCCATTCCTCACTTATCGCCAACGCACCCGCGCCGCCGACGGCAGCAGGCCGATGCACGCCGAAACAGGCTATCTGCGCTGTCCGCAACCGGGCCGGGTGGAGCTGATCCTCGCCCACCCGACCGGCATTACCGAAATCTGCGAGGGCGCGCTGTCGGTCACCGACGGCGAGGTGCACCTGGAGTTGGACTCCACGAACATCGGCCGCAGCAGCACCGCGAAACTGGTGACCGCACTCGGCCGCTCGATCCGGCTTTCGGGCGACACCATCGACTACACACTGCGAATGGCCGCCGTCGGCCAAGATTTCCAGCACCACCTCGCCGCGACGCTGCACCGAGCCTGAGGCGCGGGGCCGATTCCGGATGCGGTCGCGGGTCGATCGCGGAATGCCGTCGATCCAATACTTGACACGATCGGCACCCAACAGTTTTCGAAGGCAAGAGGATCAGTTCCGGGTCGATGCGTATGCTGGAACCGATCGCACGGTGCTCGATGCGTGCGAAACAGCTTCGCGCACTGAATGATTCGGAGGCGAGAACGTGGCGGCTGCGGGCATCGGACGAGTAACACTCGATCTACGGGTGCTCGGACCGGTACGCCTGCTCGTCGACGGTCGCGCGATTGCCTTACGCGGCGCCAAACTCCGCGCCCTGCTCGCGATGCTGGTCATCAATCGACGCAAATCCGTGGCGAAAACAACTCTGGCCAAGGGAATTTGGGACGAAGGCCCGCCGAGCCGGTCGGTCGAAGGCCTCTACGCCTACGTGTCGAATCTGCGCACCGTACTGCGCGGAGCCGGGGTGGACGACCGCACCGTCCTGCGGACGGTCGGCGACGGATACCTACTCGACATCAGCGAAGACCAGTGTGACGTCGGCCGATTCGAACGCGCGCGCAACCAAGGGGCACTAGCCCTCGGCACCGGAGACCTGGAGAACGCGGCGCAGTGTTTCGCACGCGCGCTGTCGGAATGGAGCGGCGAAACCGTCGCCGGACTGCGTGTGCTGCGATTCGCCGACAATTTCGCCACCGATATGGACGAGCGCAGGCTGAATGCGGTGGCCGACCGCCTCGACGCCGACATCGGTTGCGGACGGGCGGGCGCGATCCTGGGTGAGCTCGCCGCGCTGACCGCCGAACACACCGTGAACGAACGACTATGGCGACTATCGATCACCGCGCTGTACCGCAGCGGACGCCAAGCCGACGCGCTGGCCGCTTGTCTGCGCATTCGCCGCAATCTCGCCGACCAGCAGGGCATCGACCCCGACCCGAAAACCGTCGCACTGGAGGAGGCGGTCCGTAGCCAGCAGACGCTGCCGACGCTCCCCGCTTCGCCCGGCGCGACGACCAGGGACCTGCCCGAACTCCGCCGCCAGGCGTGGCTACGGGTCGGTGACGACAAGCCGATCGCCGTCCCGGCAGCAGGGCTGCGCATCGGCCGCGATGCGGACAACGACATAGTGCTCGACGACTCGTGGGTCAGCCGCAAGCACGCACGCATCCTGGTCAGGCCGGACGGCATATTCATCAGGGACCGGGATTCGGCCAACGGGGTTTACCTGAACGGGTCCCTGATCGGCGCCGACACCACTCTCTCCGACGGCGATGTGATCAGGATCGGGTCCACCACCATCCGCTACGAGATGCCCGATCGCAAGACCCCGAAGCCTCCTCGATAAAATGTGAGCTACACCTCGTCACACAGCTCATCGTGAAACACCGCTTCGCAGGACCGCTCGAACCCTTCACCGTCGACTAGCGCTGACCCGAAGGAGCCGAATATGAAGCGTTCCACGACTATTCTCGCCACCGCCGGTCTCATTCTGGGCGGCGCGGCCACCATCCAGGCACTCGACAGCGGCGACACCGAGCGGGTCGCACCGTTCGCGGAGGAACGCGGCGACCAGATGCGGCTATCGATGTCGACCAACGGGTGTCAGTACCCCGCAGGCAGCATCGTGAACATCTCGCGGGTGACCGCGACCGCATGGTCGGAGCTGCCAGCCCTCACCAGCAATGTGGCGAACGCGATATCGCCTCGATAGCCGACAAACCACGAGTGCGACCCACCGTCGACCTCGGCCTCTCCCGTCTTGCCGAACACCTCGCCCTGGTCGGCTATCCGTTCGGCGGTGCCGCCAGTAACCACCTTGCGCATCATCGTCCGCAACCCATCGATCACCTCGGGTGCGATCGCCGGGCGTTCGCCATCGATGGCAGTCGTGCGACCGGAGATCAAGTACGGCACCGGCACCGAACCGTGCGCGATCGTCGCCGCCATCACCGCCATCGCGAACGGGCTCACCACCACCTTGCCCTGGCCGATTCCGTCCTCGCTGCGCTGGATCAGGTCGTCCGACGGCGGCACCGAACCCGACATGGTCGGCAGCCCAGCGATCGTATAGCCGGGTCCGACGCCCAGTGTCGCGGCCGTCGCGTGCAACGCGTCACCTCGCAACTCGCTGGCCATCTTCGCGAACGAGGTGTTGCAGGAACGCTCGTAGGCGGTCGCCATCGGCACCTCGCCGAGGGTGAACAGGTTGTAGTTGGGAATCGTGCGCTCCCCGATCACAATGCGGCTCGGACAGGGCAGCAGCGTGTCCGGTGTGGCCTTTCCGCTCGACATTGCGGCGGCCGCGGTGACCGTCTTGAAAATCGAGCCGGGCGGATACTGCCCCATGGTCGCGACCGGGCCATCCTGGTCAGCGGCCTTGTTCTGCGCAACCGCGAGAATTGCGCCGGTGGAGGGGCGCAGCACCACCATCATGGTCTGCTCGGTGCGCGCATCCACTGCGCGCTGCGCAGCATTCTGCACGAACCGGTCCACGCTCAGTGAGAACGAGGGCGCAGGCTGCGAGGCCACCTCGGTGAGCACATCGGTGTCGGCGCCATTGGCGTTCATCGTGACAACGCTCCACCCCGCCTTGCCGTCCACCTCGGCGATCACCGTTTTGCGCACCTGCGCGAGCAGATCCGGCGCAAAATTCCGGTCGGTGGCCACCATGTCCCATTGCTGGGTCAGCGTCACACCGGGCAAGCCGATGAGGTCTGCGCTCACCTCGTCGAATTCGTTCTCGCTCAGCAGCGCAACGGTATAGGCGCCGTTGGTGGATCTCGCCCGGCCCAAGATGGCCTCCGGAGTGAGCCGCTCGTCGAACCGGCGCAACGCCGCGGCCAACGACGTCGCCACGAAGGACTGGTCGGAGGCGGCCGCCGCGGTGAACGCGACACGGGAGACTTTTCCGGGCACCAGCACGTCACTACCGGACTGCTCGTTGACCCTGGCGCGGGGCGCGGGGTTGGCCCGCAGCTCCATGGTCTGGGTATTGCCGAGCTTCGGATGGATATCCGCGGAAGTCCAACGCACCATCCAGCGCCCGCTGCTGCGCCCCATCTGCAGTTGGCCGGTATAACGCCAGGTCCGGTTCTTGGGCAGTCGCCACTCGTAGGTGTAGTCGACCGTCGCGGTGTCGCCGGTGACCCTGGCCGCGCCGGTGTGCGCGATCAGCTGCTCGGCTTGGAGCTGACCCCATGCGGAACTCAGTGCGGCGGTTGCCTTCTCGGGTTGGCTGGTGAGCTGCGCCGCCGATTCGAGATCGCGACTCGCGAAGGCCGAGACGAAAGCATCGGCCGCGGGGACCGGTCCCTGCGGGCGCGCCGAACAGCCGGTTCCCGCAGCGGCGAGCACCGCGACGGCCATCGGGATGAGCATGCGAGTCGACATCGGCACCGATGTTAATGGCCACTTACGAGCAAACGCCTGTGGCGCACCGATGTTCGATCGAAGTTCAATCGAGCAGGACTGTGGCGAAGGTGGCGATCTGGCGAAAGCCGACCCGGCTGTAGGCCCGGCGGGCAATGTTGTTGTAGTCGTTCACGTACAGGCTCGCGGTCCGTCCGGAGGCGACCACCGCATTAGCGACCGTTGCCGTGCCGCCGGTGCCCAGGCCCGCGCCGCGGCGCTCCGGATGCACCCATACACCCTGGATCTGACCAGTGCGCCGAGACAGCGAGCCGACCTCAGCTTTGAAGGCGACCTCGCCGTCCTCGAACCGCGCCCACGCCCGCCCGGATCCGATCAGACTCGCGATCCGCCGACGGTAGCCACGACCGCCGTCGCCCGCACGCGGGTCGACGCCGACCTCCTCGATGAACATGGCGATGGCCGCATTGAGGTAGCGGTCCAATTCGTCGGGCCGCACCCGGCGGACCTCGAGGTCAGGGGTCGCGAGCGCGGGCTGGCCGAGTGCGAGCAGCGGCTGCTCACCACGCACCTCCCGTTCCGGTCCCCAGTGCGAGGCGAGCATCTCCCATAGCGGCAACGCCAGCTCTCGACGCCCGACCACCGAAGAGCACACGCGTGGCCACCGCACCGCCCGATCGGCGAAGGCGCGCAACGCGTCCTGATCGCCGCGCAGCGGCACCATGTTCGCACCGGAGAAGCACAGCGACTCCGACGGACCGCCACGGCTCCAGAGCTCGCCCTGCCCGCTACCGGTTTCCAGCCCGAACTCCTGCAACCGCGCGGCGACCATGCATGAGGCGACCGGATCGGTATCGAGCACTCTCAGGACCTGTGCCAGATCCCGGTTCGCGAGCTGACGCGCCGGGGAAAACTTCGCCCGTCGCGTCGGCTCCAGCAGACTCCGCACGAATGACAGCCTGCCACGAATCGCGCAGCTGTGGTATGCCGATGCCGAATAGCAACACCTAGCCGACCGTGACGACCGGTTCCCCCGCACCCGCGTCCTCGCCCATCTGCTCGGCCAAGCGCATGGCCTCCTCGATCAGCGTCTCCACGATCAATGCCTCCGGCACCGTCTTGATGACCTCACCCTTGACGAAGATCTGACCCTTGCCATTGCCGGACGCGACGCCGAGATCGGCTTCACGGGCCTCACCGGGACCGTTCACCACACAGCCCATCACCGCGACGCGCAGCGGCACCTCCATGCCTTCCAGCCCAGCGGTTACCTCGTTGGCCAGGGTGTACACATCCACTTGAGCGCGGCCGCACGACGGGCACGACACGATCTCCAGCTTGCGCGGGCGCAGGTTCAGCGACTGCAGGATCTGCCCGCCGACCTTGACCTCTTCCGCAGGCGGCGCGGACAGCGACACCCGGATCGTGTCACCGATGCCCTCGGACAGCAGTGCACCGAACGCCACCGCCGACTTGATCGTGCCCTGGAATGCCGGGCCCGCTTCGGTCACACCGAGGTGCAACGGGTAGTCCGACTGTGCGGCGAGCTGCCGGTATGCCTCGACCATGATCACCGGGTCGTTGTGCTTGACCGAGATCTTGATGTCGCCGAAGCCGTGCTCCTCGAACAGGCTCGCTTCCCACAGCGCCGATTCGACGAGCGCCTCCGGAGTCGCCTTGCCGTACTTCTCCAGCATCCGCTTGTCCAGCGAACCGGCGTTCACCCCGATGCGAATCGGAATGCCCGCGGCGCCTGCGGCTTTCGCGACCTCGCCGACGCGACCGTCGAACTCTTTGATGTTGCCTGGGTTGACGCGCACCGCCGCACAGCCCGCATCGATCGCGGCGAAGATGTAGCGCGGCTGGAAGTGGATGTCGGCGATGACCGGGATCTGGCTCTTGCGCGCGATGGTGGCGAGCGCGTCGGCATCCTCCTGGCGCGGACAGGCCACACGCACGATGTCACACCCCGAGGCGGTCAGTTCCGCGATCTGCTGCAGAGTCGCGTTGATGTCGTGGGTCTTGGTGGTGGTCATCGACTGCACCGAGATCGGATGATCGCTGCCGACGCCGACGCCACCAACCATCAGCTGGCGGGTCTTACGACGTGGCGCGAGAACGGCCGCAGGTGCGGTCGGCATCCCCAATCCGATTGTGCTGGTCACTTCCGGCTGCCTACTTTCCTACGTTCTGGTGAGCCGTTCACCTACCGAGCTTAGCCGCGCGGCAGCCGCTGACCCTGTGACGACCATGACATGTTGCGATCCCCCGTTGCCCGCGACAGGGTACCGCGTCAGGGCGAACAGCTGAAGTGGGTCGGCGGGTCGAGGTCAGGGGAACAGTTTGATGGGGTTGATGATGTCGGCGGCCAGTGTGAGCACCATGTACGCACCGCCGATCACCACCGCGAGGTAGGTCACCGGTAGCAGCTTCATGTAGTCGACCGGGGCGCCGGGCGCGAGGCCCTTGAAGCCACGGATGGAATTGCGGAGCTTCTCGTACAACACGACGGCGATGTGCCCGCCGTCCAGCGGCAGCAGCGGCAGGATGTTGAATGCCCCGAGGAAGAAATTCAGACTGGCCAAGACCAGGATGAACAGATTCCACAGCCCACGTTCGGCGGTCTCGCCGCCGATCTTGCTCGCGCCGTAGACGCTGACCGGGGTTTCCGGGTCACGCTCGCCTCCGGTCACCGCGGTCCACAGCGCCGTTACCTTCTGTGGCATCTGAGCCAGCGACTGGAGTGTGCGCACGAACATGTCGCCGGTGAATGCACCCGCGGCCGGAATCGCCGCCAGCACATTGTATTTCACGGGTTCGTAATACTCGGAGCCGACACCGACGGCGCTCACCTCACGTCCGGGCCCACCATCGGCCGGAAAGCGAATCACCCGCTCCGGGTTGACCGGAATTGTCAGCGTCTGCCCGTCGCGTTCGACGGTATAGGCGAACGGTCCGTTCTGCTTCTGGGTTTCGGCCTGGAACTCCGGCCAGGTCTTCACCTTCACACCATTGACCGCGGTCACCACGTCGCCGGTCCGCAGACCTGCCTGCTGGGCAGGTCCTGCGCCGGTGCACGCCTGCAGCGTGCCGTCCACATTCTGCTGCGCGACACAGCTCATCTTGCCGATGGTGGTGGCGGGCGGCTGATCGAAACGCGGCAGCCCCCATCCGACCGCGAGGATGACCACCAGGATGAAACCGAGCAGGAAGTTCATAGCTATGCCGCCGGACATCACCACGAGACGCTTCCAGGTGGCCTGCCGGTACATCGCCCGGTCGAGATCCTCTGGCGCCAGCTCATCCAGCGCCGTCATACCGGCGATGTCGCAGAAACCACCGAGCGGCAGCGCCTTGAGGCCGTACTCGGTCTCACCACGCCGGAAGGAGAAGATCTTCGGGCCGAAGCCGACGAAGTAGCGACGCACCTTCATACCGGTCGCCTGCGCGGCCCACATGTGCCCGCATTCGTGCAACGCGACCGATATCGTGATGCAGAGGGCGAACAGCACGAACCCCAACGCGAACACCATGTGGTTTACAGCCCTCCTGCATTGCGCAGCTCGCCTCGATGAAATGCGACCGCAGCCGCGAGTACCGCACGCACGCGTCCGGTCGTGGGCGCGAGCACTCCGACAACAGTAACCGGACCATGGCCGACCCTCATGGCTCAGTCTGCCAGGCCGCCGTATAGCGGCGCGCCCGATCCCTTCGAACCTGCGCCCAGTGCGGATGCACCGAGCTCGCTGCGCATCCCGAAGGTGCCGGGCGTCGGCCCGCGTGCCGGACCGCTCGGCGCGGAGCTCGTCGGCGATTCCCGGGAAGTGTGCCGGTCAGGCGTGGACGAGTGCCCTGGCACAGTCCCGTGCCCAGGTGTCGGCAGCCAGCACCTCGTGCAGCGTTTCGGGTTCGACGCGCCATTGTTGCGCCGCGTCGACCGTGCGCGCGACGGTGCGCACGATGTCGGGGAAGCGAATGGCGCCGTCCAGAAAGGCTTGCACCGCAACCTCATTGGCCGCGTTGTAGACCGCCGTGACGCTGCCGCCCGCCATGCCCGCCTGCCTGGCCAGCTCGACAGCAGGAAATACCACGTTGTCGACCGGCTCGAACTCCCACGTCGACGCGGTGCTGAAATCGCAGGCTGCGGCGGCGCCGGGCACCCGATCCGGCCAGCCGAGCGCCAGCGCGATGGGCAGTTTCATGTCCGGCGGACTGGCCTGCGCCAGGGTGGAGCCGTCGGTGAAGGTGACCATGGAGTGCACGATCGACTGCGGATGCACGGTGACATCGATGCGGTCGTAGGCAATCCCGAACAGCAGATGGGTTTCGATCAGTTCCAGACCCTTGTTCACCAGCGACGCCGAATTCAACGTGTTCATCAGACCCATCGACCAGGTCGGATGCGCCTTCGCCTCGGCGGGGTTCACCGATTCGAGCATTTCGGCGGTCCAGCCGCGGAACGGGCCACCCGACGCGGTCAAGATCAGGCGGTCGACCTCGTCGGCTCGACCCCCGCGCAAACACTGCGCGAGCGCGGAATGCTCCGAATCGACCGGGACGATCTGGCCGGGGGCCGCGGCGCGTGTCACCAGCGAGCCACCGGCGACCAGCGACTCCTTGTTCGCCAACGCGAGCCTGGTGCCCGACTGCAGTGTGGCGAGGGTCGGCTCCAAACCGAGCGAGCCGACCAGTGCATTGAGCACCACATCGGCCTCGGTGCGGCGCACCAGCTCGGTCACCGCGCCCGGACCACCGAGGGCGAGGTCGAGGTGCTGCGCCGCGGCCGGATCGGCGACAGCGACATTGCGAGTGCCGGTCGCGGACATCTGCGCGGCAAGCAACCCGGTGTTGCCACCGCGAGCGGCCAAGCCGACCACCTCGAACTTGTCGGGGTTGGCCGCGATCACCTCGAGCGCTTGGGTCCCGATGGAACCAGTGCTGCCGAGCAGTAGGACTCTCACAATGTCGGACACGGCCCCATTGTGGCAGGGCCTGCTGGCTACGACGACCGGTCGTATGCCACGATATCGACAAGTACTCGACCCACCAAGGAGCGATCGTGGCCGCCACGGAACTCGAAACCACCCACAGTGACAGCGGCGTCCTCACCCGTGTGGACACCGCCGAGGTTCCGTCCGCCGCCTGGGGTTGGAGCGGCGAGTCCCGCCGGACCTTCCGTGCCGCAGGCTGGATCGTCGCGTTGATCCTGCTGGCCATGACCATCGGCAACCACAAGGGCCGGGTCGAAGACGTCTTCCTCGTCGGCTTCGCTGTTGCCATCGCGGGCATACTGATCCGCGACTCGATTCTGCGTCGCAAGCCGAGGTAGTCCCGATCCTGCGACGATCGCCCGCCGCGCGAGCGCGCAGCAATGGCGAATCCCCTCATCCCGAGATCCGGTGCGCCACAGCGCGAGACGCGCAGCAGCACCGGCTCGGTGGGGTACGGTCTCCGGCCATCAACTGAATCCTGGCGACCGCCATGCAGCGCGACCGCCATAGGAACGCTGGTGTCGCTACCCGCCGGACTCCACAAGCACGGTCGACGGCGTGCAGCGCCGCCATCGATCTGATCAGTGCCGCGATCGCCGAGTCCGGCGGGAACCTGGATACCGAGACAGCGAGCTCACTGTCCACAAAACTCCTGGCTGTCACCGCCAGTGGCGCCGACAAGGACGCGATCCCCGCATACGCACGCGCGCTTGTCGATGACAACGCCCCCGGCACGGCAGCCGCGACGGTCGACGTCAACCGAGCCTGCGTGGGCTGATGAGCGCGGAAAGGTACCCGCCCGGATGCGGCCTCCGATGGCAGCTCGGTGACAGCCTACGGCCGACTACAGAGTCCGCTCAGCCAGGCGGTGGCCGACGGCGGCGACCTGGGAAAGTCGAGTCCGCCGGCGGCCATCCGGCCCCATCCAAACCGTTATCGGGCAACCGAACCGGTCGAAGGGTTCATGCGGGTCGTCCGCGGCAGCGCCGCGCCTGATCCGGGAACTGGTGGCCACCAATGGCAGAGCCGTTCAGGTGGATACATTTCCGACAGTCCCTTCCGCGCCGCTGCCCACCCGGGAACCCGTGACCGTCAGCTGACAGTGGCCGTCCACGCACGACCGCTGCAGACGACCCCTCGAAATGGTTTGGGCCAGCCCGATCGCCCAACAGGTCGGGCAACCACGTAAGAAAACCAGGCCGACCGGCGCAAGCAGCAAGCTCACCGGCCCGGTCACCGGCAGCAACGCGACCGAACTCACCAAGGCGCCGAACCCAAGGGCGCCGCGGACCAAGTGACGTGGGACAGACTTGCTCGCAAAGCTGGACTCACCGCTCATCCCCCAGCTCCGAGCACCGAATACCACTGCACCGCAATCCAGGTGGTGACGAATGGGCCTCCCGGCACGGCCTGCTGCTCGGTCATTCTGTGCCGCCGTGCAAAGGATCCTGCAAGGTGTGGTGTACCGCTGATCTGGCGCGATGCAGCCGTGACTTCATCGCGGCGGTGCTGAGCCCGAGCAGATCGGCGACCATACGACCGCTGTAACCCTGCACGTCGCGCATGATCAGCACTCGCCGCTGATCACCGGGCAATGCCGCAATAGCCGCCGCGACTCGCTCGGCTTCCAGGCGATGCATCGCCGCGTCCTCGGCCGACACCGTGCCTTCGTCGAGGATCGGTTCGGAGCGACGCGACATCAGCCGTAACTGGCGCAGACACTCGTTGCGAACGATCCGAAACATCCACGATGCCAGGGCCCCCGACGCACGCAACGTCCCGATCTTGCGATACAGGATGATCAGCGCCTCCTGCGCGGCATCCTCGGCGTCCTCCGGCGTGGCACACAGCGAGTAGGCGAACCGCCGAACATGCGGATGCGCCCCCGACACCAGCGCGGTAATCGATTCGGTATCCCCCGACTGCGCCGCGGCAACCAGATGCTCATCCGGCCAGCGCACGTCAGCCACGAGACCGCCCCCGCCGACGCAGCACGGCAACACTGCACGCGCAGACCGCAAGCACACCAACGACAATGGCGGCAATAATCACGACAACCTCCCGATCTCGTGCCGACGGTGTTGCCGACACAGGTATGAGAGACATGAGCGGTCCGAAAGGATTCGCATTCGAGGACCGGTTCGACGTTCTGTCGGGTCCTATGCCCCGTCTTATGGCCGAACGTGCTGATCAGTACGTCGGTATCGTTGGAATCGAATAGGGGTCGCCAGTGTCGCAGGCCAATTGCTCGACCGCATAGCAGGAACCCCGCGTGGCGACCTCGTACTCAGCAACCGGCTGCCCCGAGCGCATCAGCGCCCCCTGCGCTTGGCGGGCTTCTTCTTGGCGGGGGTAGGGCGCCCACCGGTGGCTCGTTTCGGTGGTGTCTTCTTGGGCTGCTGCGCCGGCTTGCTGCGTGCGGCAGGCGATCGCGAGCTTCGTTCCGAGCGACCGCGGACGATCCCCACGAACTCCTCGACCGATTCGGTGGTCCGGTCGGTAGGCCAGGCCAGCACGATCTCGGTGCCGGGGACGTCGGTGATTGTTCGGTACACGAGGTCGCGGCGGGCATGCAGGCGGGCAATCGAATGCGGGACGATCGCAAAGCCGCCGACTGCCGCAACGAGTTCGATGGTGCTTCCTGCTTCATCGATGTCGGTGGCATCGTGCTGCTGTTCGTCCGCCAGATCCGGCGTGCTCACCTGCTCGAACACCGAGAGCGGGTGGTCTTTGGAGACCACGGCGACAGGTAGCTCGCGGTAGAGCGGAATCGCGCTCATGCCGTCGCGGTCGAAGGGCAGGCGAACGAAGCAGAGATCGATACGCCCGTCACGCAGCGCCGCCGACTGCTCGGCCGCCGCGATCGCGACCACTTCGAGCGGAGTATCCGGGAATCGCTCACCCCAGATCCGGGTCCATTTGGACACAGTGACACCCGGCACGAAACCGACACGCAGTTCAGGCGTATCCGTGGCGGCCGGCGCTGCCGCGCGCTCATCGGCGCGAGCGATCAGCTCCCGTGCCTCCCGCAGCAGTTCTTGTCCGTCATCGGTCAGCTGCGTCGGCTGCGCCCCAGGAACGAACAGCCTCGTCCCGAGTTCGTGCTCCAGATCGATGACCGTCTGGCTCAACTTCTGGCGCGCGATATTGAGCGACTTCGCCGCCCGTGCGAAGTGCAGTTCTTCGGCAACCGCAACAAACCAGCGCAGCCGCGCTATGTCGATGGACTCGAACCGGCTCATTCGGTCAAGGGTATTGCCCGACCTGGTCTCGACCTGCGAGCGGGGCAGACACGCAGTTGTCCGGCACACCCTCCCGCACACCACCGAACTGCTCCTACTAGCCCGCATCGGGCAATTGCCGAGGGACCCGCCCACGTTGTCGGACGAACCGCGCCCAGCGGCAACCATCAGACAGCTGCCGCCGCTTCGCTCCGGACCAGACTCCGGACGAACTACCTCCGACGACGCCCATTAGGCTGTATCGGTGAGCCCGGACAAGAAACCGCAGACCATGAAGCCGCTGACCGCGGCGAACAAGCTCGGCATCTACCTTCCGGCGGCGCCCGAAGAATTCCGGAATTCGCCGATCTCACGTGCCGACCTCGAAGAGCTGCGCACCAATCCCCCGGAATGGCTGACCGAACTTCGCCGCACCGGCCCCTTCCCCCGCGACGTGGTCGCTCGCAAACTCGGCGTCTCCAACACCGGCCTCGCCCGCGCCGACGTCTCCGACGCTATCACCAGCGATGAAATCGCCGCCCTGCTCGCGGACCCGCCGGAGTGGCTGGTCCGCGAGCGCGACAGCTACGCCGCGGTGCTGAAGGAAAACGAGCGCATCAAGGCGCAGCAGGCCGAGCGACGTGCGGCATCGAACCGGCCAGCGAAGAATTACCACTAGAGCAACGGTCGGGCTCCGCTCCCCGTGGGGGCCTTCGCCGGCGTGCCCCACGTGGCTTCCTCGGTGACCACACCAGATCGGCGCCATCCGACGATGCGCAGGTACTGGTCATCGTTCGAACGTCCCGAGTCCGTCCTCGTCGAAATACTCGAGGGTGAGCGTGTCGGCCGTGAACTTCGCTGTGGAGATGGTCCCCGGCGGGGCGTTCTCGTCACTCAGCGTGAAGACGAACGTGTCTGCGTCCCAGTGCTTCAACGGGTACGTGCGTCCGGCCGGGCCCAGTGCGAGCACCAGCGTCTCGCCGGCATTCGACACGACGGCGGGTCCCCAGTAGTCGTTCGCATACGTCCCGACATAGGACGCGAGTGGTTGCGGCGCCTTCGGATTTGCAGGCGGCTGTTTGCCGACCAACTCCCCCTCCGGCTCGGCCATCCCGGCGAACGCATGCCGGTAGAGCGCACGCCAGTCTTCACGCACCTCGCCGTATTGCACGAGGTCGGCGAACTCGGCAGTCAGAGTTTCCGGAACTCCGATAGGCGCGGTGTTGGTCAGCGCGACAATGGCCACGTCGGCCGACGGTATCACCAGAAAGTTGGTAGCCGCCCCCAACGCGAAAGCCCCCGAGTGGCTATAAGCGACGCGACCGGCCGAGGTGCTGGACACATTGAACCCATACCCATAGAAACCGGCCCGCGCATCCGGCGCGGTCGGCCGGCCAGAGACCACTTGCGGTGTGATCGCAGGCAATAGCGCCGACTCGGGCGCGATCACTTTCCCGCCGATCTCACCTGTGCCGAGCATCATGGCAAGCCACTGCGCCATATCGCGGACCGAAGAGCTGGCGCCGCCCGCAGGTGCCTGCGCATCCGGATTCCGCACCGACTGCGCGACCCAATCCCCGTCGACCGACATATGCCCGACCGCCCGATTCGATCTCGCCTTGTAGTCATCGAATCGTGAACTGGTGGAGCTCATTCCGAGTGGGGTGTAGAGGACATCGGCGGACAGCTGGGCCCATTCCGCGCCCGCGGCCTCCGCGACCGCCTCGGCTGCGGCAGTCAAGCCGAAGTTGGTGTAGTGGTAGGTAATTCGAAACGGATCCAGCGGGTCCATTCGCAGTTTGTCGAGCACTTGCCTGCGGTCGTAACCCAGATCCTCCAATCGATCACCCGTATGATCGGGTAGCCCGCTGCGGTGCGCGAAAAGATCACCGATCGTGACATTCGCACTGACATACGGTTCACGCAACGCAAACCAAGGTAGCTTCGACACGACCGGCGTATCCCACCCGACCGATCCCACCCCCACCTGATGTGCCACCACTGTCGCCGCAAGCGACTTGGACACCGAAGCAAGCTGAAACACGGTGTCGGAATCCACTTTATCGTCGCGCCCGACCGCACGGACGCCGAAACCCCTGCTGTATACCGCCTTCCCGCCATGCACGACAGCGACCGCCATACCCGGAATCTTGGTGTCCGCCATCAACGACTCGACGAGGCCATCCAGTTTCTCTACGGCAACTTCTACGGCACGGTCGGGCAACGCGAGGCCGACAACCTGGTTCGGCGCGAGATCTACCGTCGCGGACGTGACGCTGCCAGCACCTCCGTTAGTTGGAGAAGCGCAGCTCACAAGTAGTGCGACTGCGGGAACAACGATCACTCCGAACCACCGCGTACGACGGGTCATGGATCATGACGGTAGTACGGGAAAGCTACCCATGTGAGTCGTTTACGGACGCTGCAGCATCATTTACAGCAAATATTCGCGAATCCCTTGATCAGCGGACGTGGTCCACAAACGACCAGGCTTAGGTCAACTCTGCTGAGTGGTGCTTCCAGCATCTTTATCCAGCTCTCCGGCCGCCTGCACCCACAGAGTCGCCGAGGAATACCTAAGCGGCGGATCGCGGTCGCTGGACACGACAGCCACCACTCGCTCCGCTACGTGAACACCGAGGCCGAGTTCGGTACTGCGGCCCGGGACGGGTGGTATGCGGTTGGTTTGGCAGTCCCGCCGCACCGCTCTGCCTCGTCCGCGTGGTGTGCAATCGTGTTCCCTCATCGAGGCCATGGGATTGCTGAGCATCGAGTCGGCGAACGCCGGCAGAGATGTTCGGACACCGGGTAATTCGTCCAGAACGCAGAGGGCCTGTTCGAGCACTGCGCGTCTGTTCGACCGAACCTTCGATGAGTCCGTTCCGCGGCGTCGATGGGACCCAGGTCTCCAAGAGCGGGCTGCGCTGGCACAATGCCGTTTCCGGACAGCCACGCCCACAAGCGGTTTCGCTCTGCGGCTGCGCATCGACATTCGGCGGCACGATCGCCGATCGGCCCCACCGGCTGCCTGGCGTCCAGCGGTCCCACCCACACACGCCGCACCGCCCGCCCCGCCGAGAATCCTTCATGCAGCACCCGCCACAGAGGGGCCAACGCAGCTGCGGAACCGGACTCCGGAGAGTTACCCGCCGCCCATTTCCCGTTGCTGGGTGCGCAGCTCCTCGGCTCTCATCCGCCGATTTCAGTTCCTAGACCGCAGCAATTTCCGGGCCGCTGATTCCCGCAGGCAGGGACCGCCTACACATATATGCACAGAGCAACGTCAGCGAGGCGGAGATCATTCGCAATGCGATACACCTTGCCGCGCTGCGGATGCAGCGGCGATCGGAACCACTCCGCCTGAGGCGATTCGCCAGCGGCGATCCCACCCTCGCCGAGCGTGTCGACGAGTACCTCGCCGATGATTTCGGCGACCACCCGGAACGCCCGTGACAGTCGATATCGAGGGGCCCGGAATTGTCATAGCCGACACATCCGGGCTGATTGCCGCATTCGACACCTCGTCACCGGAGAGCGACGGGGCCTTTCACACCCTCGAACAGGCCGGCATGGTCGTGCTGTCACCACTCGCACTCGCCGAGGTCGACCATGTCGCCCGCCGGGTACTGGGCCGACGGATCGCAACGGAGATGATCGAGGACCTCAGTGCTCAAGCTCGCACGGGGCGTTTCGACATCGCCGCAGTGACACCTGATGTGTGGGATCAGGCCAATGCCGTCCGCAGGCTCTACCCCGGCTTGCGTCTTGACCTCGCGGACGCAGTCATTGTCGCCTTAGCCGCTGACTACGAAACCGACGCGGTCCTCACCCTCGACCGACGAGGCTTCCGAGCCCTGACGCCCCTCACCGAGCACAAAGCATTCCGCGTACTGCCCGACGACCTTCGCTGACTGCGTAACGCTCTGAGTTCACTGCGACCGCTCAGGACGGACGGTGAACGCAGACGGCTCATAAATCTTTGCGCGCCGAGCTATCTCGTCCGCCTGCGCACCCTGGCGTGCGGCGGTTTGCTGGATCTCGAAGAAGTGGTCGCGCAGCTCCTCCATCGATGTCACGGAGCCGCGAGCCCGGCCCGCAGGGAACCGCACGGTCACCGCGCCGTCGATGACAACGAGTTCGCCGCTCGTCCCACAGGTCGCACACTCGGCCTCCTGGCCGCGTAGTACGAAAACATCCAGGTGGCAAGACGGGCACAGCCCGGGCTTGTCGGCGAGGTATTTCGCGTCCTCGAAACGCGCGCCGACCTGCCCCGTCACGTTGCGGCCGAGCTGTGTCGCTCGCGCCATAGCGCTGTCGTCGAGGACAACGGATCGAGGCATGCCCGCGCCCGCGAACTGCACTTGATCGACCACTGCGATCCGCATGGAGAAGGTCAGGGTGTGCAGCAGCGGCAGCGCCAAAGTGGTCCAGCGCGGCGTCAAAGACCCTCCGACAGCGATGAATCCGGCTACTCGCGGCCTGAGGACCCGTTCGTCCACCCGGAATGACACCGCCGGAGTTACGCCGGAAGCCTGCAGGCGCAGCAGTTCGGTGGTGATGGCGGCGTCGGCGTTGGGGCCGAGGATCCGGTCGGCGAGAAGTTTCAGGCGGCCGGGGATGGTCCTGGTCAGCACCGGGACGGCAACGATCAGCGCATCACACTCGATGAGCTGCTCCCAGAACCACGCGGTGTCGTCGGCTGTTCCGGCGTTCGGACCGGGTGCGATCTCCAAGTCGTCGAGCCTGATCAGCCTCGCGTCCATCCCGCCTTCCCTGGCGGCGGCCAGCGCGGCTGTCAGCAGGAGCTCCGCGCTGCCGCCGGGTTGTCCGCAAGACAGCCCGAGCACGATTCCACCATCCGACGGGGTCGAGAGCGTCATGGTGCGGAGCGTAACCGGAAATCGGAAATATCGCCTGTCCACAGTGGTGCAGGAAGCCGAGATGCCCGCCCGATCAGCCAGCTCCGCCGTACAGCACTGATGCCGCACCGATCGCAGAGGTCGGGCAGTACTGCGGCTTTGGCATACCGGCTACCCCGCTCGCCGACCGCGGTTCCCTCCACACCGCACTGGTTCCCGCGACGATTCTACGGCTGGGCGTCATTCCCTGGAGAACTACCTCGTCGAGCATCGCGGCGTTGCCCTGGCGCCCGCCTGCGCACGTTCACTTACGCACGTCACCGTTCTTCGACAGCGGCCTGAGCCGACCGCGCACCACGAAACAACCGACTCCGGCGTAATCCGCACCGCCGCGGAGACTATCCCTCCGCCGCCAATTGCCCACAGGCAGCGGCGATTTCCTGGCCGCGGGTATCGCGGACAGTACACGGGACACCCTGAGCGTTGACACGCCGCACGAACTCGGCCTCGACGGGCTTGGGGCTCGCGTCCCACTTGCTACCCGGGGTCGGATTCAGCGGGATGACATTGACGTGCACGCGCGAACCGAGTGCCTTGTGCAGCTTCTGACCCAACATGTCCGCACGCCACGGCTGATCATTGATATCGCGGATCAGCGCGTACTCGATCGACACGCGACGGCCGCTCTTGTCGGCGTAGTAGCGGGCCGCATCGAGGACCTCGGCCACCGGCCAGCGGTTGTTGACCGGGACCAGGGTGTCGCGCAGCTCGTCGTCGGGAGTATGCAGCGAGACCGCGAGGGTCACCGAGAGGTCCTCGTCGGCGAGCTTGCGGATGGCGGGAGCCAGGCCGACAGTGGAGACAACGACGTTGCGCTGGGAAATACCGAAGCCGTCCGGGGCCGGTGAGGTGATCCGGCGGACTGCGGCGACTACGCGCTTGTAGTTGGCCAGGGGTTCGCCCATACCCATGAAGACGATGTTGGAGAGTCGGCCGGGTCCGCCCGCGACTTCACCGTCGCGCATGGCCGCCGCCGCAGCTCGGACCTGGTCGACGATCTCGGCGGTGGACAGGTTGCGGTTCAGGCCGCCCTGTCCGGTAGCACAGAACGGGCAGGCCATACCGCAACCTGCTTGGCTGGAGATGCAGAGGGTGGCGCGGTCCGGGTAGCGCATGAGAACGCTCTCGAGGAGGGTACCGTCGCCTGCTCGCCACAACGTCTTTCGCGTCTCACCCGCGTCACATGCCACGTGCTTCACGACCGACATCAGTGGCGGGAAGAGTGCCTCGCCGATTTTCTCGCGCACCGGCGCGGGCAGATCCGTCATCTGTTCGGGGTCGGCCTGCAGGCGGCCGTAGTACTGCCTGGCGATCTGGTCCGCTCGAAACTTCGGCAGTCCCAGTTCCTCGACCGCCGCGCGACGGCCGTCGGCATCGAGGTCGGCGAGGTGCCGAGGGGGCATACCACGGCGCGGAGCATCGAAGACAAGCGGAAGGGAGACGGTCATAGTTTCTCCAGTGTCCCATCCCTTGCGCGCGCTGCCGACCGGAGGTGACGATCGCGACGCCTGACGCGACGAAGGTCACTGCGCGAGGCTCGGATCACAGTGCCGAATGGCATGCAGGTTCCGATCCGGCGACAGACGGATCCCCCGCACTCAAATGCGTGCGCGGGTCATAGCGATCGACAATGATCAGACTATGACGAGCCCCGCCGAGGAGTCGTCCGAACCGCAGCTCGGTCGGCCGACAGAACCTGTTGTTCCTCCCACGCCGCCGAAGCCCGCCACCAGGACCTTGGAAAAGTCCAGGACCGGATACACCTGGATCGGCCTCATCGTCGCGGCGCTGATCGGCATCCTGGTGCTGATCTTCATCCTGCAGAACCTCGAACAGCAAAGAGTGGATCTGTTGTTCTGGGATTTCTCGCTGCCGGTCGGAATTCTGGTGCTCCTGTCGGCGATCGCGGGTGCCTTGGTGATGGCGCTGGTCGGCGGAGTCCGCATCGTACAGCTCAGACGGGTCGCCAAGCGTCCGTGAGCGGCTAGCGACCGACCATGCGCTCGAGCACCTCGTGGAACTCTTCGTCGACAACGATGGCCAGACCTTCGTCATCGATCCGGGTGAGCTGGGTCCACCGTCCCCGACGCCACCAGAACACGTAGGGGCTGATCGCGCCGGGCTGGTCCGCGTATTCCGCCGCCGCGAAACCGGCCATGGCGTTCAGTGACGGGATCAGCTGCGGACCCTCGATGACATGGAAGGCGACCAGGTGTCGGAAGGGCACCGCTACCAGCGCGCCGTCGTCGCCGAGCGGCGCGCCGACGAGCTTCGCCACCAGTTCGTCCAGCAGCAACGCCCAGGATGCGGTCAGGTACGAGTCGCCCGCGACCACATCGAATCGCGTACCATCCTCGTCCTCGATGACATCGTGCTGCTCGATGGGCACCTCACGCAGGTTGTCCATCGCGCGCGCCCGCAGCTGATCCAGGTCGCCGAGGTCGATCAGCGACTGCCACGGCAAGGTCTGGACGCTGTCGGGCAGATCGAGTGCGAGCGCCGCGTGCAGGCCGGGAGCCAGTTCTGCCGCATAGCTGTAGTCCCCGCCGGTGGCCAGTTGATGCTCGCCCGACACTTTGGGATAGAGCAGCGACCATACCTCGGCGGTCGGCATCGCGGAGGTGTCGGTCGCCCCGTCGATGCTGCGCAGTACGAGGTCGACGTGACGTTCGATCAGCGCGGGCCAGTTCTCGGGACCTTCGGCGGCATTGTGGCATGCGGCCGCGATGTTGTAGAGACCGAACTCGTTCCCCGAGTCATCGGTGACGTGCGTGCCGAAAACCGTTACCTCGAAGCCACGTTCGGAGAAGGCGCGGTACACGTTCTCGCGTAGTCTGCCGCCCTCACCCTCCGACAAGAACTCGAACTCGGCATCACGCGGCAGATCTGCCGAATCACGCTGGGACACATGACGAAACAATCCCACTGCAGCCACTCCGTCCGAAGATCAACGCGCCGAGCGTATCCGGATGCTCCTGGCACGCGCGCGCCGGGCGTCAGAGGAACGTGGAAAGCACAAGCCAGGAAACGAAGGCCGAGGGCAGCATCGAATCGAGGCGGTCCATGATGCCGCCATGACCGGGCAGCAGGGTGCCCATGTCCTTGATCCCGAGCTCCCGTTTGATCTGCGACTCGATGAGGTCGCCGACCGTAGCGACCAGGACGAGGCCGATGCCGAGCACCACGCCGATCATGGAGTTGGCATCCAGCAGCAGGGTGACCGTCAACAGACCGCCGATGACGCTGAAGACCAGTGAGCCGCCGAAGCCTTCCCACGACTTCTTCGGGCTGATCGACGGCACCATCGGATGGCGGCCGAACAGCACGCCGGCCACGTAGCCGCCGACGTCGGAGCACACCACCAGGATCATGAAGGTCAGCACCCGCAGGTTGCCGTCCGGTTCCAGCAGCAACAGGGTGGCGAAGGAGGCGAGCAGCGGGATCCACGCCAGGGTGAAGATCGCGATCGCGGTGTCGCGCAGGAAGTTTCGTGGCGCGGTTTGCAGTCCGTGGTCGAAGAGGCGCCACACCATACAGACCAGTGCGGTGGCGGCGAAGGCGCCCGCGACGCCGCTGGCGCCCCACGGCCAGCCGAGCCAGAACACCGCCTGGCCGCCGACGATCAGCGGGATCCTCGGCACCAGCACGTCGGCCTCGCGCAGCCGCTTGGCGACCTCCCAGGTCGCGACGCCGACGCCGGCGGCCGCAACGCCGATGAATACCTTCGGCACGAAGAGCAGGATCGCGATGAGCGATAACCCGAGACCGAATCCGACGGCCAGCGCGGCGGGCAGGTTCCGGCCCGCCCGCGATTTCGCCGCCGCCGCAACGGCCTCGTGAGTTGTCGCGTCGGCCGCACCGGCATGCTGGTCGACGGTTGCACCATCGGAGGCACTTTCGGCGGTCGCGGCGTCACGCACGTCCCCGTGCTCTGCATCAGGTGTGCCGTTCGCCGGCGGCGGCGTTGCGGCCGCACCGGTCGCGGCGGCGTTCTCGGCCACGATTGTCCCGTCGCTCACTCGTCGTTCCGTTCGTTCCCCGCCCGGGGGCGGGCGCTCGGCTGTCTTCCATCGGCGGCATTCCCGGTGCCCTACGTGGTTACGCAAGCTGCCGCCTCCGGGCCCGTCGCTCACGCCGCCACGTCCGATGACATCGGCATACGCCGAGGACGTCAGACCTCGAGCAGTTCAGATTCCTTGTGCTTGACCAGCTCGTCGATCTGGCCGACGTACTTCGCGGTGGTCTTGTCGAGCTCCTTTTCGGCGCGCCCGACCTCATCCTCGCCCGCCTCGCCATCTTTCTGGATGCGCGACAGTTCGTCCATAGCCTTGCGGCGGACATTTCGTATCGACACCTTGGCGTCTTCACCCTTGCTCTTGGCCTGCTTGGCCAGTTCCCTGCGACGCTCCTCGGTGAGCTGCGGGATCGAGATGCGGATGATGTCACCGTTGTTGGTCGGGTTCACCCCGAGGTCGGAATTACGGATCGCGGTCTCGATCGGACCCATCTGCGCCTGCTCATAGGGCTTGATCACCACCATCCGTGGCTCCGGCACCGTGATGCTCGACATCTGGGTGATCGGGGTCATCGAACCGTAGTAGTCGACGACGATCCGGGAAAACATGCCCGGGTTCGCGCGACCGGTCCGGATGGAACCTAGATCGTCCTTCGCAACCGAGACAGCCTTCTCCATTTTCTCCTCGGCATCGAAGAGCGCTTCATCAATCACGACCGTTTCCTCCACAGCATCGTCAGCGTCATGATCCGCAGGTCGCGGGGTCAGGACCGAACCAATGTGCCGATCTTCTCACCGGCGACCGCCCGGGCAATATTGCCCTTCGTCAATAAATTGAACACCAGGATGGGCATCTGGTTATCCATACACAAGCTGAAAGCCGTCGCGTCGGCGACCTTCAGATCGCGCTCGATGACTTCCTTATGGGTGATCTCGGTGTACATGGTGGCGCTGGTGTCCACCCGAGGGTCAGCGGTGAACACCCCGTCGACCGCCTTTGCCATCAGCACCACATCGGCGCCGATCTCCAAGGCGCGCTGGGCGGCGGTGGTGTCGGTGGAGAAGTACGGCATGCCCATCCCCGCGCCGAAGATAACCACGCGCCCCTTCTCCAAGTGCCGCTTGGCCCGCAATGGCAGGTACGGCTCGGCGACCTGGCCCATGGTGATGGCGGTCTGCACCCGGGTGTCGACGCCCTCCTGCTGCAGAAAGTCTTGCAGCGCAAGGCTGTTCATCACGGTGCCGAGCATGCCCATGTAGTCCGAACGGGCCCGCTCCATACCGCGCTCCTCGAGCTCGGCGCCACGGAAGAAGTTACCGCCGCCGATCACGACGGCCACCTGGACACCGGAGGCGACGACCTCGGCGATCTGCTCGGCGACCGCCTGCACGACGTCGGGATCGAGCCCGACCTTGCCGCCGCCGAACATCTCACCACCGAGTTTGAGCAGCACCCGGCGATATCCTGGGCGGTCGATCCCCGGGTCCGTCATGGGTGTGCTTCTCCTTCGGCGATGGATTCGGTCTCACGGCAAGCAGGTCGGCCGGACAGCAATGTAGAGCGAACCTATCCTGCCTTATTCGGATTCCGCGGCAGCAAAAGGCCCCCTCTGAACCGCCGGGCTCGCCCGGTCGGACCACGGAATCGGGGGCAAGCGAGCCCGGACAGCCGAAACCCCTCGCACACCGATGTGGAGCGCGAGGGGTCTCGAAGGGAGATCAGGCCTGTCCGACCTCGAAGCGGGCGAAGCGGGTCACGGTGACGCCGGCCTCTTCCAGCAGGGCCTTGACGGTCTTCTTGGAATCGGTGACCGACGACTGCTCGAGCAGCACGACATCCTTGAAGAAGCCGTTGACGCGACCCTCGGTGATCTTCGGCAGGGCGGCCTCGGGCTTGCCCTCTTCGCGGGCGGTCTCCTCGGCGATGCGACGCTCGTTGTCCACGACCTCGGCCGGAACCTCGTCGCGGGTCAGGTACTTGGCCTTGAGCGCGGCGACCTGCATGCCGACGGCACGCGCGGCCTCGGCGGCAGCGTCACCCTCGCCCTGGTACTCGACCAGCACGCCGACGGCGGGCGGCAGGTCGGTGGCCCGCTTGTGCAGGTAGGTGGCGACCGCTCCGTCGAAGGAAGCGACGCGACGCAGCTCGAGCTTCTCGCCGATCTTGGCGGCCAGCGCCTGCACGGCGTCGTCAGCGGTCTGGCCACCGAGGTCGAGAGCCTTCAGCGCGTCCAGGTCGGCAGGCTTCGCGGCCGCGGCAGCGGTCACGATCTTGTCGGCCAGACCCTGGAACTCGTCGTTCTTGGCGACGAAGTCGGTCTCGGAGTTGATCTCGACCAGCACACCGCCCTTGGCCGCGATCAGGCCTTCGGCGGTGGAACGCTCGGCACGCTTGCCGACATCCTTGGCGCCCTTGATGCGCAGCACCTCGACGGCCTTGTCGAAATCACCCTCGGTCTCGACCAGCGCGTTCTTGCAATCCATCATCCCGGAGCCGGTGAGCTCCCGCAGCCGCTTCACGTCAGCGGCGGTGTAGTTCGCCATCGGTGGCGATCCTCCTGTGTGTTGTCAATGGGTGGTAACACCACCTTGCCGACCTCTCCCGTACTGGAAGAGGCCGGCAAGGTGAACAAAGCCGTCACGGTCGCAGCGACAGGGCCGGAGGCGGCAGCTCGCGTAACCGGAGGCCACGCTGCTACCGCCATCCAACACCGCGAGGCTCAGGCGTCGGCCGGAGTGGTGGCCGGCGGAACCTCGGCGACCGCGGCGTCAGCGGCGGTCTCGACCTCGGCAGGGGCCTCGGCCTCGGCAGCGGCGGGGGCAGCCTGCGCGAGCAGCTCCTGCTCCCACTCGGCGAGCGGCTCGCCCGCGCCGGCTTCCGGCTTCTCGTCACCGGAGGAGATGCCGGCCCGCGCCTGCACGCCCTCGGCCACCGCGGAGGCGACGACCTTGGTGAGCAGAGCGGCGGAACGGATCGCGTCGTCGTTACCCGGGATCGGGTAGTCGACCAGGTCGGGATCGCAGTTGGTGTCCAGGATCGCGATGACCGGGATGTTCAGCTTGCGGGCCTCGCCTACGGCGATGTGCTCCTTGTTGGTGTCGACGACCCAGATGGCCGAAGGCACTTTGGCCATGTCGCGGATACCACCGAGGGTGCGCTCGAGCTTGTTCATCTCACGCGTGAGCATGAGGATTTCCTTCTTGGTGCGACCCTCGAAGCCACCGGTCTGCTCCATGGCCTCGAGCTCCTTGAGGCGCTGCAGACGCTTGTGCACGGTCGAGAAGTTGGTGAGCATGCCACCCAGCCAGCGCTGGTTGACATAGGGCATCCCGACGCGAGTCGCCTCGGCCGCGATCGACTCCTGGGCCTGCTTCTTCGTGCCGACGAAGAGAACGGTGCCACCGTGGGCGACGGTCTCCT
Organism: Nocardia sp. NPDC051463; assembly: GCF_040681975.1. Taxonomy (NCBI): domain Bacteria; kingdom Bacillati; phylum Actinomycetota; class Actinomycetes; order Mycobacteriales; family Nocardiaceae; genus Nocardia; species Nocardia sp. NPDC051463. The sequence continues at coordinate 86,529 of NZ_JBFBAB010000012.1, read as the reverse complement.
TGACGAACTCGTAGGCCTTGTCGATGTAGGTCAGCGTCTGCTGCAGGTCGATGATGTAGATGCCGTTGCGGTCGGTGAAGATGAACCGCTTCATCTTCGGGTTCCAGCGTCGAGTCTGGTGTCCGAAGTGCGCGCCGCTGTCGAGCAGCTGCTTCATTGTTACGACAGCCATAGCTCCCGTATCTCACTTTCATTGCCGGTTGACGCAGCAGATCGGCGATCCGCTGCCCTGGCGCCTCCGAATCATCGGACCCGACCACGAAGATCAGGACCAGCCGACGATTCCCTGCTCCGCACTGCACTGTCACGAACGAATGGAATCCGGTTCGAACAGCGCCGTTGCGAACAAGCACAGGGTGGCGCGCGAAGTCGGCCCATGCACGCACAGACCGCTCGATCAGTCTACGTCTTCGGTAGCCCACGGCTAAATCGGCCTGCGATGCAGGCATCCCGAATGGCCCATGCGCAGGCGAAATGCCTGATTTCCACAGTTGCGGATGTTGTCCACAATCAGCGGATCGGGGGTACTGCCGAGGGTCCGGGCCGATGAGGGTAGAGGAATGAATCGCATCAGCATTTTCCTGACAATGTTCATTCCACTGTTGTTCGCAGGATCGGTGGCCATGGCGCCGAACGCGGCGGCAACGCCACCGGAAACGTTCGGGCTTGCTACGCCTGTTCCCTCCGATATCCATGCCTCCTTGCCGCCACGTCCGGCGCCGAGCAGTTGGCAGGCCGTACTCGCAGCGGGCAGCTCGATGGGCGCCTCGGCACCGTCGGTCCCCGGCCTGGGAACTTCGCCGGGTCTGCTGCGCCCTGATCCGTTGCGGTCGGGAGCTATGCCCGGGGTCGGGACCGGTTCGGCGGGTGACTCGGCGCGCATTGCCAGTGATCTGCTGCGGCTGTTGGGTCTTGTCCGGCAGGTTCCGCTTCCACTTCCTGCGCAGCACTGAATCTCGAATGAATCGCATCAGCAGGGCGGGCCCGGAAAACACGGGACAATGCGTGCATGCCGGTCGACACTGGCGGCGGGCGGTGTTCGTCGTCATCGGTGTGACTGCTCTGCTGGGTACGACGGAGCGGTCGGTTGTGGCCGCTCCGGCCGGACAGTTCGGATGGCCGTTGCAGCCGCGGCCATCGATCGAGCGGCGGTTCGACCAACTCGAGCACGATTGGTTACCAGGGCACCGTGGAGTCGATCTGGCAGGTATGGCCGGTCAGGTGGTGTTCGCGGCGGGCGACGGCATCGTCGTGTTCGCCGGGAAGGTTGCGGACAAGCCGGTGGTGTCGATCGACCATTCCGGTGGTTTGCGGACCACCTACGAGCCGGTCGAGCCAGCAGTCCCGGTGGGAAGCCGGGTCGGGCGCGGGACGCCGATCGGGAAGCTGGAGGCCGGTCACGAGGGCTGCGCCGTGGCGGCATGCCTGCACTGGGGTGCCCGGCGGGAGGCGGGCGGACGCAACCGGCGCGAGTATGTGGATCCACTCGGGTTGTTGCATGCGGTTGCCCTTCGGCTCAAGCCGATGCTCCACCATGGCTGAAGCGTTTGTGAACGATTGCTTCCGAACCTCGGTTCCGACGGCGAAGATCGAGGTATGGACAACGCGCTCGGCGACCCTTCGTTCACCTACTCCGAGGTCGGCGCCACCAAGGGGCCGCTGCCGGACGGCTACCACCGGTTCCGGCTGCGGCGACGGATCGGGCACGGACGAGCACTGTTCGAGCACGCGGGCACGGAGATCTTGGCGTATCGAATGCAGAAAGGCACCGCCATCTTTCAGGAGGCGAGCACACCGACCGCCGAGCCCGGCACTCGGCTGACAGTGCGACTGGGCTTCGGCCCCTTGGCAATAACGGCACCCTGCCGCGTGGTGTACGTGCTCGACGAGTCCGATCGACGCGGCTTCGCCTATGGCACGCTGCCCGGCCACCCGGAAATCGGCGAGGAACTCTTCGCTGTGGAGTACGACCGCGCCGATGACACCGTGTACGGGTTGGTGACCGCGTTCTCCCGTAACGCGGCGTGGTACGCGCGCATCGGCGGCCCGGCGGTCCGGCTCGTCCAGCGCTTCATCGCAAGCAAGTACATCGACGCGCTGCCGACGAAGACACCGACCCAGCATTAGTTGTGCGCGCTCGGTGGTCACACAACAGCTGCGCACCACCACGAACGACGATTGAGCGGTCGAGGGTGGCATCGCTCGCGGTCACGGGGTGACGATGGCGAAGTTCGGGTCGGGATTGTCGAACACGCCGACGATGTCGGACAGCTTCGTGGGGTCGCCGCTCAGGCTGATGTCGCCTGCGGTGGCGGCGGCGCCGAAATCCCCGCCCGCCACCAGGACCCGGATGAGGGTTGCCCGGGACAGGGTGAACACCGCGGAAGGGTCGGGCATAGCGACGCCGGTGGGCAGGTCATAGTGGGTGAGCAGGCCGTTGCGCAATTCCAGGCGGTGGATCCGGTTCTCGTCGCTAATGTGCCAGTCGATGACCACGCGCCGGTCCCATGCCTTCGGCCCGTCCACACGTAAGGCCCAGACGTCGAAGATCTGCTCGACGGTCAACGCGGCCAGCACGCTCGGTGAGTCGGGTTTGGTCGGGGTACCGAAAGTGCCGTTGCGCAGTTCGTAGGCACCGCTGAGGTAGAAGTTTCGCCACGTGGCATTCTCCGCGCCATAGCCCAGTTGTTCGAAGGTGTCGGCCTGCAATGCTTTCGCGGCCGTGTTGGTGGGATCGGCGAAGATGACGTAGTTGACCACCTGCGCGACCCAGCGGTAGTCGCCCGCATCGTAGGAGATCCGCGCCTTGCGCAGCACCTCGTCGGCACCGCCCATGAATTCCACATGGCGCTGGGCGGATTCGACCGGCGAGTGCTCCCAGAGATGGGCCGGATTGCCATCGAACCAGCCCATGTACCGCTGATAGATGGCCTTGACGTTGTGGCTGACCGACCCGTAGTACCCGTGCGTATGCCAGGCGTTCGCGATGGCCGGTGGCAGCGTGATCATCTCGGCGATTTCATTACCCACATAACCCTGGTTCAGCAGCCGCAGCGTCTGATCGTGGAGGTATCCGTACAGATCGCGTTGCAGCGCAAGGAATTCCACGAGGCGCTCAGTACCCCAGGTCGGCCAGTGGTGCGAGGCGAACACCACATCGGAATCGCGGGCGAACAGGTTGATCGCCTCGGTGAGGTATTTCGCCCAGATGTGTGGATCACGCACCAGCGCACCGCGCAGGGTGAGCAGATTGTGCAGTGTGTGCGTGGCGTTTTCGGCCATGCACAGCGCCCGATGATCGGGAAAGTAGAAATTCATTTCGGCGGGCGCCTCGGTGCCCGGAGTCATCTGGAAGACGATCCGAACTCCGTCGACTGTCTGCTCCTGACCGGTGGCGATGATATCGACCGTTGGTGGGATCAGGGTCACGGTGCCGAGGGAGGTGGTCTGGCCGAGTCCGGCGCCGACCTGTCCGAGTGGACCGCGCGGCAGCGCAGCGCCGTACATGTAGGCAGCCCGGCGCGCCATGGCGGTGCCCGCGTAGACATTCTCGGCCACCGCGTGCTCCAGAAATCCGACCGGAGCCACCACCGGGCAGCGACCGGCCGCAACGTCTTCGGTGGTCGTCACGCCGAGCGCGCCGCCGAAGTGGTCGGCGTGGGAGTGGGTGTAGATGAGCCCGGTCACCGGCCGGTCGCCACGATGTGCGCGATACAGCGCCAGCCCGGCGGCGGCGGTTTCCGCGGAGATCAGCGGATCGATGACGATTACCCCGATGTCACCTTCGACCAGTGTCATGTTCGATAGATCGAGGCCACGAATCTGGTAGATCCCCTCGGTGACTTCGTAGAGACCCTGCCGGATGGCCAACCCGGACTGCCGCCACAGGCTCGGATTCACCGAGGCGGGGCACGGCTCACGCAGAAAGCCATAGGAGTCGTTGTCCCACACCACAGTTCCATCCGAAGCGGTGACCACCCCCGGCTCCAGTGCGGCGATGAACCCGCGATCGACATCCGCGAAATCGGCGGAGTCGGCGAACGGCAGTGCCGCGGCGGCGCGCTGCTGTCCGGCGATGACGAAGTCGCTCGGTTCTGTCGCTGTGCCCATGTCCATCCTCCTGATCGGTAGCCGAATTGGTTGGGCCGGAAGGGATTAGAGTTGTGGATCCGTGAAACCGATTGCGGCCGCGACACAGGCCACGGCGAGAACGGCCATCATGGTCGTGGCGATGACACGGGCGCCGTCACGGAAGCGGCCCTCGTGCAGACTGCGATTGCGCAAATAGCAGATTCCCGCCAAAGCGGCGAGCGTGACCGCGGCACCGATCGGTGCGATCGCCGCCGAACGCCAGCCACTGGTCGCCGCGTGGTTGAGGAACAACGCGGCGATAACCATCGCTGCGATCGCGGTCCGACGCCACGCTAATGCGGTGCGCTCCGCGGCAAGACTTGCCGGGCTCATCGCAGCAACACCGCCACGCACGCCAGCACCGACACCAGAGCGATGCCCACCGACAGGATCGGCACCATGACGGTGACAGGCAGCGGGTCGCCGCGGCGCATAGCTGTACCGACGCGTCGCCAGTGTGTGTAGGCGCCGATCGCGATGATCACCGCGAGCACGATGCAGCTCAACGCAAGCGCCCGTCGCAACCCGGACATCCGGAACGGCTGGACCAGGGTATGCACGGCGACACCGCCTGCGAGCAAGCCGAGCGAGGTGCGTATCCAGGCCAGAAAGGTGCGCTCGTTCGCGAGGGTGAAGCGGTAGTCGATTTCCTCCTCATCGTCACCGGACTCTTCGGCCGGGCTCGGGAGCGTCATATCGCCTCGCTTCGACTGGTCAGCTGACCCGATCTGTCGCGGACCCACAGCCAGGTCACGGCAAGCATGAGGACCAGCGCGGGTGTACCGAGGACGAGTGCAACAGTGCCGCGAACTACGACCTTGTCCGCCAGGTAGAGCGGCAACGTCACCACCACGTGCACCACCCAGAATACGAACCACGCCAACGTGATTCGCCGATGCAGTCGCAGCCGCGTGGCCGGATCAGCGGGCTCGGCCGGTTCGAGCCCGATCCGGCGGCAGACGGTGCAGCTGAGAGGCTTGCCGGTGAGCAGGGTCGCACCGAAGAGCACGGTCATCACCACGCACAGCGCGACTTCGGGCAGGTAGAAGCCGCGCCCTTGGCCCGTGATTTCGACAAACAACGACAACACCAGGATGACCAGCACCGACACTGCGACGACCCGCACCGAGTCGCCTTGGACGAGCCGGACGGCAGCCAGGGCGACGGCGATCGGAGTGGCGACGAAAACACCGACCGCGGCACCGACGAGGTAATAGCCGAAGAGAAACCCGATGGTGGGTGCCGCACCGTCGAGGATGTGCCGGGGGCCGGGCATCGCGCGGAACTCACCCCACATCTCGATGCCGACACCGCGATGTTCTTCCAGCTCACGCGCATTCCCTACGGTGCGATGCCGATCGTCGGGGTTCACGGGCGCCACTCCATCTCCGGTAGGGTTTCGTGCCGTAAGCAAACAATCCGCAACGTCAGCGTAACCGCCACCAGGATGGCCGTCCACGAACCTCGCTGCGCGACAGCGAACCCGGGCCGGCTCGATTGCCTCACACGGGCATGGCGTCCCGAAAGGTCATGGCGAGGTGATCGACGACCGAGGTCATGAGCGCACGCTTGGGCAATCCCAAGGAGCTCAGCTCGGCCGCCCAGGCGTGGTCGCCGAGAGTGAGGTCTGCCCCGCCTACGCGAGCGCGCATGCCAGAAGGCTCCATATGCCACGGTGTGCTGCGCGTGACGCCGTCGATGTGCGAGTAGGCATCGAACGACGATGCGGTGTTGCGCCGCGAAGGCAGCGCGATGCCAGGGCGGACTTCCAGGTCGACGAGGAGCTTGCCGTCCTGGTGCAGCACACCGCGGCGCGTACCGCCGTCGCGATGCATGGTGAAGTCGGCGAGCTCCTTGGGGAATCCCCAGATGCCGCGGCCTGCCGCGAGGGTGAATTCGCCGTCGACAGGGAGCCGGTGGATGAAGACACCGGCGCCACCGGTCAGCATGGCGCGCAGGTCACCGAACCACGCGTTGTTGGCGGCGCGGTGGTGGCGGACCATGAAGGAAACGCCGAATTCGTGGTAGGGGCCGAGGTCACCGTCGAGGTAGTCGACGAAGACGAGCGTGCAGACGGCACGGTCGCCGGGCAAGCGCAGGATATCCAGTTTCGAGTAGTCGATGAGCCGCTGCGCGGCGTCGGCGGGCACCACATAGGTGGCCATGAAAGTGCGTGCGAGCCGGATTCGCACCGGCATGTGGATGTCCTGGCCGAGAATCGTGTGGGTGGTCATCGCCGCACCCGTCCGCACGCGACAATATGGGCTCCCCGACACGTCGCGGCCGGCTGTTGACCACCTGATTGTGCGGCGTCCACGAATCCTCCAAGACTAGAACTCGTGTCAGAATAGCGGCATATGAAGCACACTGACGTGCCTTCCATAAAGAAGAACACGTTTCAGAATTGTCACCGTTGAGAGCGTGGCAGCCTATGCCCGCGGATGAGCTCGGTCGTGCACCTTCTTCAGCCGCTCGATGGAAACATGCGTGTAGAGCTGAGTTGTCGCCATGCTGGCGTGGCCGAGCAGTTCCTGCACCACCCGCAGGTCGGCACCGCCCTCCAGCAGATGCGTGGCGGCCGAGTGACGCAGCCCGTGCGGACCCATGTCGGGCGCGCCGGGTATCGCCGAAACCACCTCGTGCACCACAGTTCTGGCCTGGCGCTGATCGAGACGCTTACCGCGACGGCCCAGCAGCAGGGCACGCCCCGAGTCCGTGGCGACCAAGGCAGGTCGGCCATATCGCAGCCAATTGCCGATGGCGTCGTCGGCAGGCACCCCGAACGGCACCGACCGTTCCTTGTTCCCCTTGCCCAGCACGCGAACCAGATGCCGCTCCCGATCGACGTCATCGATGTCGAGCCCGCACAGCTCGCTGACTCGAATCCCGGTCGAGTACAACAGCTCCACGATCAGCCGATCGCGCAGCGCCATGGGATCACGTTGCACCGCACCGGATTCCGCCGCATCCATCGCTGCGACGGCTTGCTGGGCGCCGAGCACGGCAGGCAGCACTCGATGCGCCTTCGGCGACCCCAGCCTCAACCCCGGATCGGTTTCCAACCGCCCGGTACTGGTCAGCCAGGCGGTGAAGGTCCGAGCCGACGACGCACGCCGCGCCATCGTCGTGCGCGCGACGCCCGCGCTCGCCTGTCGCGCGAGCCAGGATCGCAACAATGCCAGATCCAGTTCCCGAACCGCGGAATCCGCCGACCGCTCATACAGATGCGACAACAGCGACCGCGCATCACCCAGATATGCGCGCGCGGTATGCGCTGACCGGTTCCGCCCGAGCCGCAGATGCCGTCCGAACTCCCCCAACAACGCCTCGAGATCCTCCGGCAACTCCATCCACCCACCGTCGCCCGCATCAGGCCACTTGGCAAGCCAGCACGCCGACCGGCCACCCGATCACCGTCCCCTCGAACGACCGAACCCACTTCCGTCCAACTACATCCACCCACCGAGCGTCGCCCGGACCCCGCACTCGACGAGTGGCATGTGACGGTGCGGCCTACTCGGCAGTTTCCTGGGCGCCAGGTACCGGTAGCCGACGTTCGACCCAGCGATGGCTACCCGCCGACAGGTGAGTCGACCGCCGGGCAGCAAGACCCGGGCGGCGGGCACCTGCCGGCTGTGTAGGCGCAGACACGGGACCACCGAGATCTATTCCGCACCCGAGCCCGTTCAGCGAGTACGCGCCATACCGGCACGAACACGGCCCCGCTGAACCATTCCTTGGATTCCTCCCGCATCGGTTCAGCGGGTGTGCGACATCGCTGGCGCCGACGCCACACCCGGTCGATCGAGACCGCTGATCGAGCAACTCGACCAAGGGCTTACGCAGTGTAAGAACTCTCAAGATGTTGGTGTCCTTTCTCTTCGGTACCAGCCGTTTTCATCCCTGCCGACCAGCCCCGACAGCTCGAGTGCCGGTAGGACCGCGCGCACGACGGCCAGTGCCAGACCGGATTGATCGGCGAGGTCTCGAGGTAGGCGGGAACCGATCTTCGGTAGGGCGGCGAAGATCGCGGATTCGTCACCGGACAGGCCATCTCCCGGATCGGGTCGCTGATCGGTCGACAGCGACAGCCGCAGCGGACCGGCCTCGTCGATCACCTCCTCGGATCGGGTGACGAGCACCGCCTCTCCGTCTCGGATCATCTGGTGGCAGCCGATCGAGGACGCGGAGGTGATCGGGCCGGGGACCGCCAATGCCGGGCGTCCGAGGCGGCGAGCCCATTTCGCGGTGTTGCGGGAGCCGCTGCGCAGACCGGCTTCCACCACGAGAACGCTGTCGGCCATTGCGGCGATCAGACGATTGCGAGCCAGGAACTGGTGCTTGTGCGCGACCGTGCCGGGCGGATATTCGCTGACGACCAGTCCGCACTCAGCGATCTCCGCGAGCAATCGGGCGTGTTGAGCCGGGTACGGCCGGTCGACGCCACAGGCGAGAACCGCGATAGTCGGACCACCAACCGCCAGCGCTGCCCGGTGCGCCATCCCGTCGATCCCGAACGCCGCACCCGACACGATCGTCCACCCCTGTGCCGCAAGGTCGCCGACGATCTCACCGGTGACACGATCGCCGTAGCCGCTACTGCATCGAGCACCGACCACCGCCAGCGCCCTCTCACTCGACTCCAGCAGCGAGCGCGGCCCGCGTACCCACAACGCCAGCGGCACCGCACCATCCCGGTCGCGCCTCGGGTCGAGCTGACTCAGCCCCAACATCCGCCAGGCAGGCCATTCCGGATCGTCAGGGGTGATCAACCGCCCACCGACCCGCCGCATCAGCTCCAAATCCTTTGCCGCACTGTCAATTCCACGCCGTTGCTCGGTGGGCCCACGCAACGACTCCGGCAGTGCGCACCCCCGCACAGCATGCGCTGCCTCGACAACCCCCACCGACTCGATCAACGCCGACAGTGCCGCACAAGGCCCTTGGACGACCCGCGACAAATACGCCCACGCCAACCTCCGCTCCTCGACCACACCTTCCCCACCGCTCGCACCGCCGACACCAGCCCCCACCGACCCGCTCCCCCCGACACCCATGGCCGCAGGCCCCGAATACGTCTGCCCAGAGCTGGTTCCCATGTTCGGCATCGACCTACCCCTGCCGCCCACCCTCGGCCTTGCGGCGGACGCATCAGCTCCTCCATCGACAACCACAGACGGCACCGCCGCCACTCTCGGCTCCACAACCACACCGCCACCTATTTCCACAGACACCGAGGTCGTCCCGGCACCCTCCACTACCGCCTGATCGCCACCCACAGCCAACAGACCGGACGCAGGCGTCTCGCCTCGGATACCGCGTTCACCCGGCAGCTCGCCGGCCATCACCTCGCTCACTGTGCGCCGCGCTGGCGAAAGTTCAATGCGGACATGATGTCTCGAGCGGTAGGTTGATCGGCGCCGCGCAGGTCGCTGATGGTCCAGGCGACTCGGATGGCGCGATCCGCGCCTCGGGCGGAGAGTCGGCCGAGACGGAGGGCGGCTTCTACCGGGGCCACCGCCTCGCGTGGGAGCCGGAATTGTTGACGCAGTATGTGTCCGGGGACTTCGGCATTGGTGACCCAGCCGTATTCGCGCCACCGTTGCACAGCCACTCGCCGCGCCACGGCCACGCGGTCACGAACCGTCGCACTGCTTTCGGCGGCCTCGGTGCTGAAGCCTGCCTCGATGTGACCGTGCATCTGCACCCAGATGTCGATACGGTCCATCAGCGGACCGGAAAATTTTCCCAGGTATCTGCGGCGGGCGAGGGGAGCACAAATGCAGTCGATATCGCGGGCCGGCGCGCATGGGCACGGGTTCGCCGCGAGGATGAGCTGGAAGCGCGCCGGATAGCGGGCGACGCCATCGCGGCGGGCGATGCGCACCTCGCCTTCCTCCAGCGGAGTTCGCATTGCTTCGAGCACCTTCGTGCCGATCTCGGCGCATTCGTCGAGGAACAGCACGCCGCGATGGGCGCGGCTCACCGCGCCGGGCCTAGCCGAGCCCGAGCCGCCGCCGATCATCGCGGCCGCCGAGGTGGAGTGGTGTGGTGCGACGAAGGGTGGCATCGTAATCAGCGGCTGGTCGCAGGACAGCGCGCCCGCCACCGAGTGAATGGCCGTCACCTCGAGTGCCTCGGTTTCCGACAGCGGCGGCAGTAGGCTCGGAAGGCGTTGCGCCAGCATCGTTTTACCGATACCAGGCGGACCGGTCAGCAAGAGGTGGTGGCCACCCGCGGCAGCCACCTCCAATGCCCACCTGGCTTCCTCTTGGCCGACGACCTCACTCAGGTCGCCACCGGATGGGACGACGTCGGGCAGCGCAGTGTCGGGCTCGGCCAGCACCCCTTCACCGCGCAGCCACGCGACCAGGGCGCGCAGGCTGGCCGCTCCGTACACCGTGATCCCATCCACCAAACCCGCCTCAGCCATCGCGGACTCGGGCACGATCACCGTCTGCCTGCCCGCGTTGCGTGCGGCGATCACCGCGGGCAGGATGCCTCGCACCCGTCGAACCCGACCGTCGAGCGCGAGTTCACCGAGCAGTACGGTCTTCGAGAGCCGCTCCGGCGGGATCACACCCGCCGCATCCAAAACGGCGGTGGCCAAAGCAATGTCGTACACACTGCCGACCTTCGGCAGGGTCGCGGGTGACAACGCCAGGATGACTCGGCCGTCGGGCCATTTCTCCCCCGAGTTGGCCACCGCGGAGCGCACCCGGTCGCGGGATTCCTGCAGCGCGGTATCCGGCAGCCCGACCAGGTGCACTGAGGGCAGCCCCTGCCCGATATCCGCCTCGATCTCTACCAGCAAGCCGTCCACCCCGGTGACGGCGACAGAATGCGCTCTCCCGAGTGCCATCAGAAGACCGCCTTCAGATGGTCGATGACGGGGCCCTGTTCGCGAGTCACCAAGACCGACACCACATCGAACCGAATGTGCCGCCACGGGCCGTTTTGTTCGGCCAGCCACATCAGGGCCAGCCGCCGGATCCGCTGCCGTTTGGTGAAGGTGACCGCTTCCGCGGGCGTGCCGAACTGTAGTCCGGATCGGGTCTTCACTTCGATGAAGGCGGTGATACCGGCGTCCTGGGCGATCAGATCGAGTTCGCCGTACCTGCATCGCCAGTTCCTGCCGACGATTTCCATCCCGGCGGCCTGCAGGAACCGTGCCGCCAGTTCTTCCCCGTGCGCGCCGAGCGCCTGTTTGTCAGTCACCGAGCCAGCGTGCGCCGAGCCGTCCTCGGCGCCGCTGAGCCGAACTGCACGCACTGCGTCCCTGTTGATAGCCGCTCAGCTGTGGACAACCCCGCGCGATATCGGCTGGTCCGACCTGGAAGGTCGGTGCACCGTGCTACTCGGGCAGGCGCAGGTCCGGCTTCTCCAGCTCTTCGATATTGACGTCCTTGAAGGTGATCACTCGAACGTGCTTGACGAAGCGGGCGGGGCGGTACATGTCCCAGACCCACGCGTCGCTCATCCGCACCTCGAAATACACCTCGCCGTCGGCGTTCTGCGGGCGCAGCTCTACGGAATTGGCCAGGTAGAAGCGGCGCTCGGTCTCCACCACGTACGAGAACTGACCGACGATGTCCTTGTACTCGCGATATAGCGAGAGCTCCATCTCGGTTTCGTACTTCTCGAGGTCCTCGGCACTCATCGGGTGGGACGTCCTCCTTCTCGCCGCACTGCGTGTGCTGACATCATCGCGCATGAGCAGCGTCGGTAGCCACTCGGCTATCCCCATCCGAGGCCTGGGGACCTTCGGAAGCCATGTCATCGGTGCCCGCAACGAGCACCGCATCGGCGTAGGTGGACACGCTGACGGCCGGACGAAGGCCCGCGGCGTCGCGCACATTGCGCCACGACCGCCGGTGCTCGTTGCTCGGTCCGAGCCGCTCGAGCGCGGCGGCGTGCTCGGGCGTGTTGTAACCCTTGTGCGTCGCGAATCCGTAGCCGGGCAGTCGCTCGTCCAGTTCGACCATCATTCGGTCCCTGGTGACTTTGGCCAGGATGCTGGCCGCCGCGATGCAGGCAGCGGCGGCATCGCCGCCGATCACCGGCAGTGACGGCACCGGAATGCCCGGCACCCGGAATCCATCGGTGAGCACGTATCCTGGCCGCTGCCCGAGCCCGGCGACGGCCCGGCGCATGCCCTCGATATTGGCGACGTGGATGCCGATCGAATCGATCTCCCAGGCCGGGATGACGACGACCTTCCATGCGAGCGCCAGCCGGGTGATCAGCGGATAGAGCTCCTCGCGCACCGACTCGGTGAGTTTCTTGGAATCGTCGAGCCCGGCCAGTTTGTCGTAGGCCTTGGGCGCGAGCAGGCACGCGGCGACCACCAGCGGTCCGGCGCAGGGTCCGCGGCCCGCCTCGTCGACGCCGGCAACCGGACCGAGCCCGCTGCGGATCAGCGCCGCCTCGAGCGTGCGCAATCCGCCGGACCTGCGCATCACCACACGCGGCGGCCAACCACTGCTCGGCATCGTCACCCGACTACCAGCCACTCGACCTTTCCCCACCGTCCGATTATCCCGCAGCCGCGCCGATCACTTCGTTTGAGGATCCTCGGCCCGCACCGGCCCGATCCGGCCAGGCGGCCAGATCTTGAACACCGCTTTGCCGCGGACGTTGTCCGTCGGGACAGTGCCGTGGAGCTCGTCAGCGAGGTGGTACCGCGAGTCCGCGGAGTGGTCACGATTATCCCCCATCACCCAAAGGTTTCCGTCGGGCACCTTCACCGGATCGAACTCGCGCGCCCCTTTGCCGGTGCCGAAGCGCAGACCGGGAACGTACGGAAAGTCATACTTGGCGTACGGCTCGTCCAACGGCTTGCCGTCCACCAGGATGCGCCCCTGCGCATCACAGCACTGCACGGTCTGACCGCCGACCGCGATCACCCGCTTCACCAGATCGTTCTCATCCGGCGGCACCAGCCCGAAGAACGAGAAGAAGTTCTGCACGCTACGCACGACGGTGTTGTCGGAACGGATCGATTGGTAGCCCCGATTCCATGACGGCGGACCGACGAACACTACGACGTCGCCTGGCTCGGGATCTCCCCAGTAATAGCTCAGCTTCTGCACGTAGATACGGTCGCCGGTGCAGCCGGTACAACCGTGCAGGGTCGGCTCCATCGATTCGGAGGGAATCACATAGGGACGGCCGACGAAGGTGACCGTCAGAGCAGCGATCACTGCGGCGATCGTAATGAGTATCGGCAGTTCCCGCCAGAACGGTCGCTGCTTGCGTCTTTCCCCCCTCGACTTCTTGCGCCCTCGCGAATTCTGGTCATCGCCAGGCTCGGACTCCGTTACCGACCCACCTTCGTCTGCCACGCCGAATAGGTTAACCCCATGGCGGGAAGTGTCGCTCGGGAGTGCTTCCGACACCCGGTCTTCGTAGTCGTCATCGCCGTCGGAGCCGCATGCGGACCCGAAAGGTCCCCGCGCGAAGCGCACTCACACTTTCACACGGAGGTCCACTCGCCCTTCGGCTACTTCCGCTACCTCATTCGACTAGCGGCCGGAGCGCACGTTCCGTGCCACACCAGAAGAAAATAGCATTACCGGAAATGGTTCCATTCGTTCCATCGCCGACATAGCAGGGATATACAACACCATCGACCTCTGAATCGGCGTGCCGCCTGACCGAGTCACATGCCCCGAAATTTTCGTACGGACATCAGGATTATTCCCGCCGGAATAATCCCGCAACCCCGAGCATTATCACCATAGCCCAGCAATTGCCGCGCAGCCGATGGATTTCGACGACACAGTCACTCGCCTTATCGGGTCAGTTTCGGCAATTGATGCAGCCAATTCCCAATCCACTAGTCGAGCTGCCCCTTCCCAGGAGACGGCCGAGTCACGCATGCGACGCGTTGGAATCGCGACCTGGACGTCGTGAATTCTCGCAACGTGATCCTGCCCCTACGACTGGCTCAGTTCGACTGCACCAGAAGACATTTCGTCACACGTCAGGCAGCTGGTACCAAAACTCCCGAATATGCCGGAACGGTTCATCACATCAGCGCGCAGTGTGCGGATCTGGAGATCACACGGGTCCGATCCGGCTCGGCGGCCAGATCTTGAAAACCGCTTTGCCGCGGATATTGTCGACCGGAACTGTGCCCTGTAGTTCATCAGCGACATGCGCCCGAGAGTCCCTGGAGTGGTTGCGATTGTCGCCCATCACCCACACGTTGCCGTCCGGCACCTTGATCGGGCCGAACACCCGACCCGAAGGGTAGGTCGCGTTCTGCTGGCCGGGCACCCATGCGAAGTCGCTCTTGACATACGGCTCGTCCAACGGCTTGCCGTCCACCAGGATGCGCCCCTGCGCATCACAGCACTGCACGGTCTGACCGCCGACCGCGATCACCCGCTTCACCAGATCGTTCTCATCCGGCGGCACCAGCCCGAAGAACGAGAAGAAGTTCTGCACACCGCGGACAACGGCATTGCCCGACCGGATCGACTGGTACCGGTCGTTCCAGGACGGCGGACCGACGAACACCACGACATCGCCCGGCGTCGGATCGCCCCAGTAGTAACTCAGCTTCTCCACGTAGATGCGGTCGCCGGTGCAACCGCTGCAGCCGTGCAGCGTGGGCTCCATCGACTCCGACGGGATCACATACGGGCGTCCGACGAAACTGACCGTCAAGGCCGCGATGACCGCCGCGATCACGATGAGGATCGGTAGCTCCTGCCAGAACGGGCGCTGCTTTTTCTTGACGCGCCGCTTACCACGGCGGCGACCCGATCCTTCGTCGTTCGACTCGGAAGCCGTCATCGACCCATTTTCGTCTGCCACGCGGAACAGATTAGCCCGGCACCGCGACGAACCGCGCAGTGCCGGGCTATCCGAGTATTCAATACGATTCGCGGCTATCTGCCACCGCGAACCCGCCGCGCCGAAGGCCCGGCGGAAGGATTCAGCGCTTTTCCTTGATCTTGGCAGCCTTGCCACGCAGATCGCGCAGGTAGTACAGCTTGGCGCGGCGAACGTCACCGCGGGTCACGACCTCGATGTGGTCGATGTTGGGGGTGTGCACCGGGAAGGTGCGCTCCACGCCGACACCGAACGACACCTTACGGACGGTGAAGGTCTCGCGGATGCCACCGCCCTGACGCCGAATGACGACGCCCTTGAAGACCTGGATGCGCTCCTTCGAGCCTTCGATGACCTTCACGTGCACATTGAGGGTGTCGCCCGGCCGGAAGTCGGGGACGTCGCTGCGCAGCGACTTTTCGTCGACGAAGTCAAGGGTGTTCATGTCCATCCTTCTGATGTTTGCGCGAACAGAGGACCCTGGCGGCACTGGACGTGCTCGACCGGTTCATGCTCCGAATAAGGGGGTGCGCCGGGTCGATGACCACCCAGGGCAACCTGAGCATTGTGCCAGATCAGCGGGTCGCGACGAAAATCGGCCCCTGTTGGCGGCTGTTGCGGGCCCCGGTCCACAACGGTATCGCTCCGCGGCAGCCGGGGCACCCGTCGAGTTTACCCGCGGGCGCAGCGCGGCAATATCGCCGTCAACCTCTCGTTCTCAGGCGCGGTGATGCCGAAGGCGGCACGGCGCCCGGAGTACCCGCAGGGCAGACCGCTGTGCCGATCGGCGAACCCGTCGGCGCCCGCCGCGCCCGAATGACCGAAGGCGCGTGCGCCCAGGAGCGGAGCAGCAGCCTTTGGCCTCGAACCCGACCAGATACGGCGCGCGGTCACCGCGCACCAGGTCCCGACCGGTCGTCTGCAGGGTGGTGAATGTGGCGAGGGTATCGGGCTCGAGCAACGGAGCCCGTCCGCTCATCTCCGAGGTCGCGGCGGCGTACATACTCGCCAGGCCGCGGGCGCTGCCGACCGCGCCCGCGGAGGCCTGGCCCAGTGTCCGCACTTGCGCGTCGTTCGGGAGCTCGAGCACCTGGTCCGGGGTGAAGCCCGGCACGTTCAGGTTGTCAGCGATGCCGGGAATGCTGTGCGAACCGGGAGAATTCGCCTCGAACACCGCCTGCATCCAATCCGTACGGCGCTCTGATGCGTTCCTCGAACAACTCCTGGATCGAACTGCCCATGACGCTGAGACGAAACGGTCTCCCTGATCGCCTTCACCCTCAGCGACGGCAAGATCACCACAATCGACCTGCTGTCGGACCCGGCCTCGCCTCCCCCGGCCTCGACACCATCTCCCACGGCAACCAGCAAGATCCGAACCCGGTCTCGGCGAGTGACACCCGCCCGCGACACCGCGCGGGCAGTCGCCGTGGTGTGCTGCTCACCCGTCGTGGCATCGCTCAGCGCGGAGTCTTCTCGTGCTCCGATGACCATGGGAGGTGGTGGCGGTGGGGATGGTGCGGCGCGGGTGGGGCTGGGACGACCGTCCTGGTCAGCTCCGCCTCGGCCGCGGTACGGACGTGCTCTACGTCGGGTTTACCCGCAATCAGGTCTTGCACGAAGATCTTGGCTCGGATCATCGGGCGTCGATAACGCCGCTCTCGCACTATCGATCGGTACATCATCCGGCGTCGGTCGCCATAGCGCCAGCGTGCCCACGGCGCACCCGGCCTGCTCAACCGGAACGCACCGACGAAGAGCAGCGGCAGGAAGAACATGCCGAACAGGCCGGTCCAAATCTTGCCCTTGGCGATGACGATCGCCGCGAGCGCCAGGTTCACCACCGAGAACGCGACGATGAAGGTGCGCATCTCGATGCTGGGATCGCGGCGAAAGTCGTTGATGTCCAACAACCAGAGCGGGTGAAAGCCGAGCAGGAGCAGTCCGGTCACGGCCAGCGCGACGAACACCGCGTCCACCGAGGTGCGGCCCTGCTCCTCCCAGTACACGTCGCGCAGGTAGAAGATCAGCGCGAATTCGTCCAGGGTCAGGGCCGCACCGACACCGAAAGCGGCTGCGAGCAAGCTCGCGGTGAGAGTGTCTGCGTTCTGGTACATGGTGACCATCCCGATGCCCGACAGCAGCACCAGGATGACCCCGAACACCATGTGGTGGATGTGGACCCCACCGGAGCGCAGATTGCCCGGCCACCAGCGCACTTGCTTGCGGATCAGCCGGACACTGAGCCTGATCAACAGGAACCCGACGATGAACCCGAGCAAAAAGCACAGCAGCGGAAGCCTGCCCTGCGCGATCACATCGTCTTCGAGCCACCGTCGCATGGCCGCCTACATACCTCCGCCTGGGGTCCTACTGTCCGAAACCGGCCCGGCGCAGGGCGTCGGCCATCGAGCCGGTCGGCGCGGGCGCATTTCGGCGCTGATTGCCACCCTGACCCTGGCTGCGGCCCTGTCCCTGCGACCGACCCTGACCATTCTGCCGCTGTCCGCCACCGGCGGACCCGCCACGGCCGGGATTACCAGGAGCACGATCGCCCTGGCCGCGGCCGCGACCCTCACCGCGCTCACCCTTGGCCGGGGTGCCCGGCTCGTCGTCCAGGCGCAATGACAGCCCGATGCGCTGGCGTGCGACATCGACCTCGAGCACCTTCACCTTGACCACATCACCGGACTTGACCACCTCGCGCGGGTCCTTGACGAAGTTGTGCGACATCGCCGACACGTGCACGAGACCGTCCTGGTGCACGCCGACATCGACGAATGCGCCGAAGGCGGCCACATTGGTGACCACGCCCTCCAGCACCATGCCCGGCTTCAGATCCGCGACCTTCTCCACACCCGCCGCGAACTCGGCGGTCTTGAACTCGGGACGCGGGTCACGGCCGGGCTTCTCGAGCTCGGTGATGATGTCGGTGACGGTGGGCACGCCGAACTTCTCGTCGGTGAACTCGGCGGGCCGCAGCGCGCGCAGCGTCCCGGTGTTGCCGATGAGTTCGGTCATGCCCTTACCGGTCGATTCCAGGATGCGCCGCACCACCGGGTACGCCTCGGGGTGCACCGCGGAGGTGTCGAGCGGGTCGTCGCCGCCGCGGATGCGCAGGAAGCCCGCGCACTGTTCGAACGCCTTCGGCCCGAGCCGCGGCACGTCGAGCAGCGCGGTGCGACTGCGGAACGGTCCGTTCTGATCCCGGTGCGCCACAATGCTTTCCGCGACCGAACCGGCAATACCGGAAACCCGCGACAACAGCGGCACCGAAGCGGTGTTGACGTCGACGCCGACCGCATTCACCGCGTCCTCGACCACTGCGCCCAGCGAGCGGGCCAGCAGCGTCTCGGACACGTCGTGCTGGTACTGACCGACACCGATGGATTTCGGGTCGATCTTCACCAGCTCCGCGAGCGGGTCCTGCAGGCGGCGCGCGATCGACACCGCACCACGCAGCGACACGTCCATATCGGGTAGTTCCTGCGTGGCGTAGGCCGACGCGGAGTACACCGAGGCGCCCGCCTCCGACACCACGATCTTGGTCGGCTTGTTCTCCGGAATACGCGAAATCAGTTCGACGGCAAGCGCATCCGTCTCGCGGGAGGCGGTGCCGTTACCGATGGCAATCAGCTCTACACCGAACCTGGCGACCAGCGCACCCAGCACAGCGAGCGACTTCTCGGTCTGGCCCTGCGGCTTGTGCGGGTAGATGACCTCGGTGGCGACAGCCTTTCCAGTGGCGTCGACGACGGCGACCTTCACACCGGTGCGGTAGCCCGGATCCAGGCCCATGGTGGTCCTGGTGCCCGCGGGCGCGGCGAGCAGCAAATCGCGCAGGTTGGCAGCGAATACGTCGACGGCGTCCTTCTCGGCGGCCTGCCGCAACCGCATCCTGGTGTCGATGCCGAGGCTTACTTGAAGTTTGGTGCGCCATGCCCAGCGCACGGTATCCAGCAACCAACTGTCGGCCGCGCGCCCCCGGTCTGCGATATCGAACTGCACGGCGATCCGGCCCTCGAAGATGCTGCGCTCGCCCGGCGCGAGTTCCTCGGTGTCCGGCTCCAGCTGCAGCGAAAGCACGTCTTCCTTCTCGCCACGCAGCAGCGCGAGGATCCGGTGCGAGGGGAGCTTGGTGAACGGCTCGTTGAACTCGAAGTAGTCGGCGAACTTCGCGCCGGCCTCCTCCTTGCCCGGGCGCACCGCCGAGGTGATCCGACCACGGTTCCACATCAACTCACGCAGCTCACCGACCAGGTCGGCGTCCTCGGCGAATCGTTCGACCAGGATGGCGCGGGCGCCGTCGAGCTGCTCGGCGGTGTACTGCGCGGGATCGGTGCTGGGGTCGGTGATCAGCGCGTCGGCGACCGGTTCGTGGCCCGCCTCGCGCGCAATCTGCGCCTTGGTGCGGCGCTTCGGCTTGAACGGCAGGTAGATGTCCTCGAGCCTGGCCTTGGTCTCGGCGAGCATGATCTGCTGGTGCAGTGCGGGTTCGAGCTTGCCCTGGCTCCGGATCGACTCGACGATCGCGGCCCGGCGCTCGTCGAGTTCGCGCAGGTAGTGCAGGCGTTCGTCGAGCTGGCGCAGCTGCGCGTCGTCGAGACCGCCGGTCACCTCCTTGCGGTAACGCGCGATGAAGGGCACGGTCGAGCCTGCGTCGATCAGCTCGACGGCCGCGCGGACCTGGCTCTCACGCACCTCCAGCTCGTCGGCGATGCGACGGTTGACGCTGGCTTGGTTCGCACTGTCGAAACTGGGGCTGGACTCTGCACTGGCGGTCTCGGGCGCTGTCGTCACGTCCGCAGACACTACCGTCGTCCGCTGACAACGAGGCCGCACCCAGGTGAACCGACGTGTATGTGGCGTCGACCCGGTCGGTTCGGCACGGCTGTGATCACCCCAGCAAGTCCTTCGCCAGCTCCCGCATCTCGGCCTTGCGCACCTTTCCGGTGACCGTCATCGGGAACTCGTCGACGATGTGCACGTACCGCGGAATCTTGAAGTGCGCCAATCTGCCTGTGCAGAACGCGCGCACCGCGTCGGCGTCCAACGGCGCCGCGCCCGTCCGCATCCTGATCCAGACCATCAACTCCTCACCGTATTTCGGGTCGGGGACGCCGATCACCTGGGCGTCCATAATGTCGGGATGGGTGTAGAGGAACTCCTCGACTTCCCGGGGATAGATGTTCTCGCCGCCGCGGATCACCATGTCCTTGATCCGGCCGGTGATCACCAGATAACCGTCGGCATCCATCACGCCGATATCGCCGGTATGCATCCAGCGGGCGGCGTCGATCACCTCGGCGGTCTTCTCGGCCTGCTCCCAATAGCCGAGCATCACCGAGTAGCCGCGGGTGCACAACTCGCCGGGCACGCCGCGCGGTACCGTCGAACCCGTTGCCGGATCTACGATCTTGACCTCCAGGTGCGGTCCTACCCGCCCGACGGTCGCGGTCCGCCGCTCGATGCTGTCGTCGCGGCGGGTCTGGGTGGACACCGGCGATGTTTCCGTCATGCCGTAACAGATACAGACCTCACGCATGCCCATGCGGTCGATCACCCGCTTCATCACCTCGACCGGACACGGCGAACCGGCCATAATGCCGGTACGCAGGCTCGAGAGGTCCGGTGCGGCGGTGGCGGCACTGTCCAGCCCGGTGAGCAGGTCGATGAACATGGTCGGCACCCCGTACAGGGAGGTGCACCGCTCCTCGGCCACCGCCGCGAGGGTCGCGATCGGGTCGAACGAGGGCGCCGGAATCACCACTGCCGCACCGTGGCTCGTGCTTGCGAGATTGCCCATGACCATGCCGAAGCAGTGATAGAACGGGACGGGAACGCAGATCCGGTCCTGCTCGGTGTAGCCGCAGAGCTCGCCGACGGAGTAGCCGTTGTTCAGGATGTTGTGATGACTGAGCGTCGCCCCTTTCGGGAATCCTGTTGTGCCGGAAGTGTATTGAATATTGATCGGATCGTCGGCGGACAGCGTCGCCGCGATCCGGGCAAGAGCATCAGCGTCGATATCCCCCTGCGCCAACGCATCCCATTCGGGCGTGCCGAGAACGAGTACCTGCGTCAACCCTTCGCACTTCGGCCGGACCTGCTCGATCATCGCGACGTAATCCGACGATTTGAAGGCGCGCGCGGCGAGCAGCATCCGCACCCCGGATTGGTGCAGCACATACTCCAATTCGCTGGTCCGGTATGCCGGATTGATATTCACCAGGATCGCGCCGAGCTTCGCCGTCGCGTACTGCACCATGAACCACTCCGGGCAATTGGGCGCCCAGATGCCGACTCGGTCGCCCTTGCCGATGCCGCGCGCCGCCAGACCGGTGGCCAGCGTGTCGATCGCGTCGGCGAGCAGACGATAGGTCCAGCGGCGACCGGAGAGGCAGTCCACCAACGCTTCCCGGTCGGGATGGGCGGCTACCGTCCGATCGAAATCCGCGCCGATGGTGTCGCCGAGCAGGGGAGTGTCCGAGATGCCCGACGCATAGCTGGGCAGTGGTACCGACAACATCACTTGCTCCCCTGCTGCCGCAGCACGAACCGCTGCACCTTGCCGCTCGGCGTTTTCGGCAACTCCGCGACGAAATGCACCCGGCGCGGATACGCGTGCGCGGCGAACTTCTCCTTGACCAACTTCTGCAGTTCCTCGGCGAGCTCCTCATCGCCCGCGGAGCCGTTGCGCAGCACCACGAATGCCTCGAGCACCTCACCGCGCAACTCGTCCGGCATGCCGACCACCGCCGCCTCCGCAACCTGCTCGTGCAGTACGAGCACGCTCTCCACCTCGAACGGGCCGATGCGGTAGCCCGCCATGATGATCACATCGTCGTCACGGGAGGAGAAGCGGAAGAACCCGTCGGCGTCCCGCGAGCCCGCATCGCCGGTGAGATACCAGCGCCCGTCCGCGGTGAAGCGCTGTGCGGTGCGCTCGGGGGCGTCGAGGTAGCCGAGGAACCACAGCAGTGGGCTGCGTTCGGTGTCGATGGCGACACGGCCGAGCTCTCCCGGCGCCGCCTCGATGTCGGCGTCGTCCGCGAGTACCGAGCAGGTCCAGCCGGGCAGCTGCCTGCCCATCGAGCCGATGGGCACCGTGGTGTCCAGTTCGTCGTGCCAGGCGTTGCAGATGACCATGCCGTGCTCGGTCTGCCCGTAGTGGTCACGCACGGCCACCCCTAGATGCTGCGCGGACCAGGCGACGACCTCGGGGGTGAGCGGCTCACCGGCCGAGGAGGCCCGGCGCAGCGACACGCCCGCGGGCACTGGGGTGTCGTCGGCCCGTAGTGCGCGATAGACCGTCGGTGCCGCGGCGAAGTTGGTGACGCCGAAGCGCGCGAGCACCCGCCAGGTGAGTGCGGGCGAGAAGCCTGCGTGCAGCAGCAGACTGCGCGTGCCCGCGGCCAGCGGGCCGAGAATCGCGTAATAGAGCCCGTAGGCCCAGCCCGGATCAGCGGCATTCCAGAACACGTCCTCAGCACGGACATCCAGCGCGAACTCTTGGTACGCATGAAAGGAAGCCAACGCCCGGACCGGGATCGGGACGCCCTTCGGCGTACCGGTGGTGCCGCTGGTGAACAGCTGCACGAGTAGACCCTGGCCGCCGACGGCGACCGCCGCGGCCCGCGGATCATCAGCGGAGTGCGCGGCGAGCAGATCGGCGAACCGCAGCTGCCCTGTCGTCTCGTCGCCGGCGACCACGACCGTCCACGGCGCATCCACCGGAATGTCATCGCCCGGGGCCAGCTTTCCCGCTTGATCGGCATCGGCGATAACGAGCACCGCGCCGCTGGCGGCCAACCGGAAGGCGACGGCGGGCGGCGCGAACGCGGTGAACAGCGGTACGTGCACCGCACCGCGCCGCCAGATACCGAGCAGGGCGATCACCAGATCCACCGACTTGGCCATCAGCGTCGCGACCCGATCCCCCGGCCCGACACCCTGCTCGGCCAGCGCCGCGGCGAACTGTGCCGAGCGCTCGCGGAGCGCACCGTAGGTCAGGTCGATCGAGCCGAGGTCGGCATCGACAACGGTGAACGCAACCTTGGCCTCCGAATGCCGGTCGCACAACAGCTCCGCCGCACATGCGTCGGGCCGGTCGTAACGCTCCAGCAGTTCGCGCACCCGCGCATTCAGGTCCGTGCTCATGTCGCCTCTCCTCATCCGTGACCCACCTCACCCCTCGTCGAATAGGATGTGGGTCACATCATGCTCGCCACTACCCCCGAAAAGGGGTGAATCGTTTGCCCCACACCACCCCCCTGCTACGCCCACGCGACGGTGACGCGTTACGTGCCGAGATCCGCTGGGTGGCGAACAAGGCCGGGGTCCCGGTGGTGTTCGGCGGCGAGGTGCACAACGACGCACTGTTGTTGACGGAGTTCGTCGGCACCATGACCAACGGGCTGCGCGGACTGTCGGTGCTACGGACCTCGGGCCTCGGCGGCCGGGTCATGGACATGCGGCGACCGGAATCGGTCGCCGATTACCGCAACGCCTCCACAATCACCCATCACTACGACGGGCCGGTATCCGGCGAGCGCATCCGTTCCGTTGTCGCGGTCCCGGTGGTCGTGGACGAGCACTCCCGCGCGGTCATCTACGCCGCCAATCGCGGTGGCTCGCCGCTCGGTGACCGCACCGCCGATCTCCTGGTCGAAGCCGGTCGGCGGCTTGCCGCCGAGATCGCCATCCGCGACGAGGTGGATCGACGCATCCGATTACTCGAGCTGGCCGCGCCGACCCCGGACACTGCGCCCGCGGTCACCGAGGAATTGCGTGATATCCATGCCGAACTGCGCGGCATGGCGCGCTCGGCCCAGGACGAGAAGCTACGCACCCGTCTGCATGATGTGTGCGAACGGCTTACCCGCGTGATGACCGGGGCACCGATGCCGCTTGCGCCGCGGCTGTCGCGCCGTGAACTGGACGTGCTGTCTCAGATCGCGCTCGGTTGCACCAATCAGGAAGTCGCGCAACGCCTTTCCCTCGGCACGGAAACGGTGAAGAGTTACCTCCGCAATGCGATGAGCAAACTCGATACCCATTCCCGGCACGAGGCCGTCGTGATCGCCCGCCGCCATGGCCTGCTGCCGTAGATCGCCGGGGCGAACCGATCGCCATGACCGACCCGGATCATCAGCACCTGCGCGATAGTCGACCTGTTGCCGGACGCACCAACACCGCGGCAGCGAGTGGCGCGAAATCAGTCCGGCGGCAACAGATCCGGGCGCCGCGCGCGAGTTCGCTCGAGTGACTGTTCATGCCGCCACGCCGCGACCTTGGCGTGGTCGCCCGACAGCAGGATCGGCGGGACTTCCAGTCCGCGCCAGCTCACCGGGCGGGTGTAGCTCGGGCCTTCCAGGAGGCCGTCGGAGAACGAATCCTCTTGATGAGATTGCTGATTGCCCAGGACGCCGGGCAGCAGCCGCACAACCGCCTCGGTCATGACGAGGACAGCGGCCTCGCCGCCGATCAGGACATAGTCACCGATGCTGACCTCCTCGACGCGCACCCGGTGGGCCGCATCATCGAAGACGCGTTGGTCGATGCCTTCGTAACGGCCACAAGCGAAGACCAGGTGCTGCTCGGTGGCCCAGCGCTGGGCGGTCGCCTGAGTGAAAGGGACGCCGGCGGGAGTCGGCACGACCAGCAGCGCGTCGTCGGGGCAGACCTCGTCCAGGGCGTCGCCCCAGATGGTCGGCTTCATGACCATGCCGGGCCCACCACCGTAGGGGGAATCGTCGACGGACTTGTGCACGTCGTGCGTCCAGCGGCGCAGATCGTGCACATCGAGAGAAATCAAGCCCTTATCGATCGCCTTGCCGAGCAACGCGGTGCGCAACGGCTCCAGATACTCGGGGAAAATCGTGATGACATCGAGTTTCATGCCGACCCCACGCCACGGGAGTTCCCACGTCCGGACGGCCCGAGCACCGGGTGACTGTGTCTCATCCCGCCTTCATTCCGGATCGAGAAGACCTTCGGGTGGATCGATGACAACGAGGCCGTCGGCCAGCGACACCGTGGGCACGATGGCAGTGACGAACGGGATCAGGATCTCCCTGCGTTCTTCGGCGGCGCGCACCGAAAGCAGTTCTCCCGCAGCGGAATGCAGCACCTCGGTAACCGTGCCGACCACCGTGCCATCGATGAGCTGGACGGTCAGCCCCTCCAGCTCGTGGTCGTAGTACTCATCCGGATCCTCCGATGGCGGCAGGTCGGCGCTGTCGACGAAAAACAGCGTGCCACGTAGTGCGTCGGCGGCGGTGCGGTCAGCGACCCCGGCGACATGCACGAGAAGCCGGCCCGAATGCTCTCGGGCCGACTCCACGGTGAAGTCACGGACTTCTTTGGATCGCGCCAGCCTGCCACGCAGCGTGGTGCCCGGCGCGAAACGTGTCTCGGGTTCGTCGGTGCGGACCTCGACGACGAGTTCGCCACGCACACCGTGCGACTTGGCGACCCGCCCTACGACGAGTTCCATCTAGGCGTCGGTGTCGACCACGTCGACCCGAATGCCCCGCCCGCCGATACCAGCGACCAGGGTGCGCAGCGCGGTCGCGGTACGACCGCCGCGCCCGATCACCTTGCCGAGATCCTCGGGATGGACATGCACCTCGACGGTGCGTCCGCGACGGCCGGTGATCAGCTCGACGCGGACGTCATCGGGATTGGCGACAATGCCGCGAACCAGATGTTCGACGGCATCGGCGACGACTGCGCTCATTACTCGGCGGCCTCGGTGGCGGGCGCCTCAGCGGCCTCGTCCTTCTTGGCGGCCTTCTTCTTGGGGGTGACGGCGTCGGCGACCGGCTCGTTGTCGGCAGCGGCCAGCGCGGCGTTGAACAGGTCCAGCTTGGAGGTCTTCGGAGCCTTGACCTTCAGCGTGCCCTCGGCGCCCGGCAGGCCCTTGAACTTCTGCCAGTCGCCGGTGATCTCCAGCAGACGCTGCACGGCCTCGGTCGGCTGCGCGCCGACACCCAGCCAGTACTGCACACGCTCGGAGTCGATCTCGATCAGCGACGGCTCTTCCTTCGGGTGGTACTTGCCGACATTCTCGATGGCGCGACCATCACGACGGGTGCGCGCGTCCGCGATGACCACGCGGTACTGCGGGTTGCGGATCTTGCCGAGACGGGTGAGCTTGATGCGAACAGCCATGTGCTGATTGCCTTTCATAGTGTGGTCACGGCGCAATTCAGCGACCCGCATGGTCTGCGAGCCCGGTTTTGCGCATGGAGTGTGTGACCGCCGCGCGGCACGTAACCGGAGACGGGCTGACACTGTCCAGGAAGGACGGTGGTCCATTGTGCCAGACACCCCGGCCTCCCCCGAAATCGCCTCCCGAGCCCCGACACCGCGGTGCGCGGTACATGGTGGAGAGCCGAGTCTCGGCGGTGCCGCAGCCAAGTGCCGCGCTCGGGCGGTTCAGCGGGTTTCGGTAGTGGAGCAGGACGATGCCGGAGCGGAAGGGACGGGCTCTACGAGGCGCAGGCCGGGGGCGTCCGATGGGTTCGATGAACAAGCGTGCGCCTTCGCCGACCACTGCTGATAGACGAACAGGCGGTATTCGTCGCCCAGGTCGGCGGCGACCTGTGCGTGCACAGCCGGTCACCGGAAATCATCGCTGGCTCGGCTGGGGGGCGGTGGCGGTGAGAGCGCGTGTGGACATCCACGGGCCACCCCACCACATCCGCCAACCGAGCGGCGCGACACCGACCCGCACGGCGCCGAGGTCGATGAGCACCGCCGCGTATTCGCGGGTCTTGGCGATGTCGGCGATGACCAGGCGGCCGCCGGGGCGCAGGACTCGGAACGCCTCGCGCACCGCGGCGGCGCGGCCCGCCGCGGTTTTGATGTTGTGGATGGCCAGGCTGGAGACCACTACGTCGAAGTCGCCGTCCGCGAACGGCAGCTCGGTCATATCACCGGTGTGCAGTCGGACGCGATCGGCGACGCCTTCGGCCGCCGCATTCCATTCGGCGGTCGCCACGCGGTTGCCGGACTGATCGACCGATCGCCACAGGTCGACGCCGACGGCATGACCGTCGGGCAATCGGCGGGCCCCGGCCAGCAGCACCGCGCCGCGGCCGCAGCCCAGATCGAGCAGCAACTCGTCACCACGGAGGTCGAGCTCGTCGAGCAGCCGATTCCAGACCTGGAATTTGCCGCGTCGAGTCGCGTGCAGATACAGCGCGAACTGGACGGCCATCGCGGCAGTGATCACCAGCCAGACCCAGATCCAGCCCACATGCTGGGCGTACCCGACAACAACCGTCGCGACGGCGTACACACCCGCGATCGCGGCGAGCATGAACAACACAAACGGCGCATCGACACCGTAGGACGCTCGCTTCACCGCCACCGACCGATCCTTTCCAGGCACATCGACGACCCGAGGGTTTCGTGGCGGCGATCCGCGGGATCACGTGCATCGGCAAGACACCACATCGTCACGCGCCGAGGGTATTCCCGCGACGCGCTGGTCGGCCATTGTTCGCGTCGATCGGCGCGTCGGCCGCACGGTAGCGAAGTGGTCAGCCGACCAGTGGCGCCAAGGTGCGCCCGGCGAGATCGACCGCGCCGGGCTCGTGGCCGTTGGTGACCATATTGACGATGAGCCCCTGGACTCCGTGATCGAGCACCCGCGATTGCAGTTGTTCGGCGACTTCGGCTGGTGTACCTACGAATTGGCGGTCGGCGGGAGTTTGCCTGCGCTCCTCCTCGGAGAGGGTCGAGAGATCGACGCCCATACCGCGCATCATGTCCTGCTGCTGTTTGCGCACCCGATCGCCGTCCTCATCGATCATCAGGAAGCACAGGTAGCTGACTTCCAATGTCTTCGGATCACGGCCGACTTCGGCGCAGCGCTCGTGCAGTGCAGCAATCTTGCGCGGCAACTCGGAGGCATTACAGATGATGTTGAGGTGATCGGCGTAGCGAGCGGCGAGACCGAAGGTCTTCTTCTCACCGCCGCCACCGAGCAGGATCGGCAGATCGTCGCGAATCCTCGGCTCGTTCATAGCCTTCTCGGTGTGGTACCACTTGCCCTCGAAGGTCGGGTGTTCGCCGCGCAGCATCGGGTGGATGATCTGCAGCGCTTCGTCGAGCCGCTCGAAACGTTCGGTGAAGGTACCGAATTCGAAACCATAGGACTGGTGCTCGAGCTCGAACCAACCCGCGCCGATGCCGAGCACCGCCCGGCCACCGCTCACGACATCGAGCGTCGTGACGGTCTTGGCGAGCAGCGCAGGATTGCGATAGGTATTGCCGGTGACCAACGCCGACAATTGAATTCGCTCGGTCGCCGTGGCCAGCGCACCCAGCGCCGTGTAGGACTCGAGCATCGGCGCATCCGGCGCGCCTAGACCGGGCAGCTGATAGAAGTGGTCCATCACGAAGACGGTGTCGAAGCCCGCGGCTTCGGCCTCGCCGGCCTGCGCGATAACAGTCGGGAACAACTCCCGCACCGACCGGCCGTAACTGAAGTTGGGCATCTGATAACCGAGGCGAATGGTCACATCGATCGACCCTACGCCTTCGACCTCTCGCTTTCCGGCTGATCACCTGGCCAGGCCGCACCGAAGCCGGCCCTGACTTCCACACAGCGAGCCGCCACGCGAGTCTCTGTTGGAACGCAAACCCAGCAAAGCGCCGACCTAGCGGGGCGCGCCGACCCGTCGGAGCGCACCGACTCGGTGAGAACACCGATGGAGTGGGCGCTGGTTGCGGCCTACGTGCGGTCGGCGTTCAGCGATGTCCTGTCACTGGGCTCCGGGTCTTCACGACCCTGCCACGTAGGACCACTGCGTAGGGATCGGTGAGGGCAGCCGGGGTGACGCGGGGGTCGTCCGGGTAGACAACGAAGTCCGCGGGCGCACCGTGCTCGATGCTGGGGCGGCGTAGCCACGCACGGGCATTCCAGGAGGCGGCGCCGAGGGCATCGTGGGCGGAGAGCCCGGCCCCGGACAGAGCGGCGATTTCGTCGGCGATGCGGCCGTGGCGGATGGAACCGCCCGCGTCGGTGCCCGCGAAGATCGGAACGCCCGCGTCGTGCGCGTTGGCGACGGTGGTGCGGACACGACGGTGGAGGTCACGCATATGGGCGGCATAGGTGGGGAATTTGGCCGCGCCGTCGGCAATCTCCGGGAAGGTGTCGATGTTGACGAGGGTGGGAACGAGCGCGGTACCGTGCTCGACCATCAGCGCGATGGTGTCGTCGGTGAGGCCGGTGCCGTGTTCGAGGCAGTCGATGCCCGCATTGATCAGGCCGGGGAGAGCGTCCTCGCCGAAGACGTGTGCGGTGACGCGAGCGCCGTGGGCGTGCGCGACGTCGATGGCTTCCTTCAGGATGGCGTCGCTCCACAGTGGCCGCAGGTCGCCGACGGAGCGGTCGATCCAGTCGCCGACGATCTTCACCCAGCCGTCACCGAATCGGGCCTGCTCGGCGATGATCTCGGGCAGGTCGCGCTCGTCGTCGAGTTCGATGCCGAGTTCGCGGATGTAGCGGCGAGGCCGGGCGATGTGGCGGCCGGCCCGGATGATGCGCGGTAAGTCCTCGCGGTCGTCGATGAAATGGGTGTCGATCGGCGACCCTGCATCGCGCAGCAGCAACGCGCCGGCATCGCGTTCGGTCTCGGCCTGCGCGACCGCGCCGTCCTGGTCCTCGTATCCCCCGCCGTATCGGATCCCGACGTGGCAGTGCGCGTCGACGAGCCCCGGCACGATCCATCCTGAACGGCACAGCGTTTCGGCACCGGGCACCGGTTCGAACGACACCAGCCCGTCGCGCACCCACAGATCGCGCACCTCGTCATCTGGGAGAACCACACCTCGCAGATGCACAGCTGAAACCTCCTGGACGACGTCGTCTGCCTTCAACCTACTGTTCAGGCCTTGCGACAGTCACGCTCTGGTGCGGGCACTGCTCATACGTGAGCACGGCACTTCATCGAGCGCAGCTACCGGTGCGGCGGTGGAGCAGTGCGGTCGATGAAGCGGACACAGCAGTGCGCCGCATACGAATTCGCATGCGGCGCACCAACACCCGCGGCCCGGAGGCCTACTTCTTAGGGAACTTGAGCTGCGAAAGGTCGATGCCCTCCAGGCCAGGGGGCAGCTGGTCGAGTCCGGCGGGCATGCCCGACAGATCGGGCATCCCGGGCGGCATGCCGGGCATTCCCGGCATGCCGGCGGGCAGGCCGGGGAATCCGCCGCGCACCTTCGGCGGCGTCGGTCCGCGACCGCCCTTCTTGCCCTTCTTGCCCTTCTTGGCATTGGCGCGCCGCGCTCCGGGCATGCCCATCTGACGGCCCATCGCGGCCATCATCTTCCTGGCCTCGAAGAAACGGTCGACGAGCTGGTTGACCTCGGAGACCTGCACACCGGAGCCGTTGGCGATGCGCAGCCTGCGGGAGGCGTTGATGATCTTCGGATTGTCCCGCTCGGCGGGGGTCATGCCACGGATGATCGCCTGGACCCGGTCGAGCTGCTTGTCGTCGATCTGGGCCAGCGCGTCCTTCATCTGGCCCGCGCCCGGCAGCATGCCGAGCAGGTTGCCGATGGGACCCATCTTGCGGATGGCCAGCATCTGGTCGAGGAAGTCTTCGAGGGTCAGCTCACCGCTGCCGATCTTGCGGGCGGCGTCTTCGGCCTGCTGCGCGTCGTAGACCTGCTCGGCCTGCTCGATCAGGGTGAGCACATCGCCCATACCGAGAATGCGGCTTGCCATCCGGTCGGGATGGAAGACGTCGAAGTCTTCGAGCTTCTCACCGGTGGAGGCGAACATGATCGGCGCGCCGGTCACATTGCGCACCGACAGTGCCGCGCCGCCGCGGGCATCGCCGTCGAGCTTGGTGAGCACGACACCGGTGAAGCCGACGCCGTCGCGGAATGCCTCCGCCGTATTGACCGCGTCCTGGCCGATCATGGCGTCGAGCACGAACAGCGTCTCGTCCGGCTGCACGGCGTCCCGGATGCCCGCGGCCTGCGCCATCAGCTCGGCGTCGATACCGAGACGGCCCGCGGTGTCGACGATGACGACGTCGTACTGCTTGCTGCGCGCCTCGGCGATACCGGACTCGGCCACGGCCACCGGATCGGCGGCCGAGACACCCAGCGCGTTCTCGCCGCCACCGATCGAGGTGCCCGGATGCGGCGCGAAGACGGGCACGCCCGCCCGCTCGCCGACTACCTGCAGCTGGGTGACAGCGCCTGGGCGCTGCAGGTCGCAGGCCACCAGCAACGGCTGATGTCCTTGGCCTTTCAGCCATTTCGCCAGCTTGCCCGCAAGGGTGGTCTTACCGGCACCCTGCAGACCGGCGAGCATGATCACCGTCGGCGGATTCTTGGCGAGGGTCAGCCTGCGGGTTTCACCGCCGAGGATGCCGACGAGTTCCTCGTTGACGATCTTGACGACCTGCTGCGCGGGGTTGAGCGCCGCGGACACCTCGGCGCCCTTGGCCCGTTCCTTGATCTTCGCGATGAAACCGCGAACGACGGGCAGCGCGACGTCCGCCTCGAGCAGAGCAAGACGGATCTCGCGAGCGGTGGCGTCGATGTCGGCCGGTGACAGACGCCCCTTACCGCGAAGATCCTTGAGGGCACCGGTAAGCCGGTCGGACAGGGATTCGAACACCGATCGCGCTCCTGATCTCGAGGGACGTCACTTTGGTATCCCAGGGTAATGGGGCCGCCCACGTGTTCGCGCAGGCGGTGTGTCCTTCGAGGGAGAAGTGCTCTGCTATTCGGGCAACAGTTACTCGAGGGTACGGCGGCGCGATTTGGTCGTCTTGCGATAGTCGTGATTCTCGATGGCCACCATGTAGACCGCCTCGCGGGCCGTCAGGCCCAGGTCGAGGGCCAGATCATCGAGCATGGCCCAGGCGGCATCGGTCGGCTCGTCGTGCGCCGCGACCGTGGTGGCAATCGTCATCGCCGTCACCGCCTGCTGGCCGGTGAGCGTGCGGCCGGGCAGCCAGGAGACGACCCACCGGTCGCCGCCGACACACCGTGCCATGTGCGTGGTCTCGTCACTCGTCATCATCGACGCTGAAACGACTTCAATTGCCACCGACCTGCTCCCCTCATGCTCGCGATAGCTAGACGCTCTGATATTAGGGGTCGCCGACCACCCTGCATACGACTTCCAGCAAATCGCGCGCAACAGATCGGCTATTCGGCCTACGGTGTCAGGATCCACTCCCGGAACCGGGCGGACCAACGCCCTCCGGCAGCTTCGGTGCGGGCCGGGGAACGACGCCCATGATGGCCTTCTCCATGGCTTCGCGACGACCGGGACCATCGTCGGGGCCGAGGTCGAGGCAGAAGGCGTCGACCACCGCAGAACCCATCGTAACCACCTTTGCCCAGCGTACCTCGGCTCCGCAACCGGATAGGGCGGCGGCCAACCGACTCAGCAGGCCGATCCGGTCCTCGGCACGCAGCTCGAGGATGACCTGGCCCGGCGCCGAAGTCTCCGACCAGATCAGCCGCGGTTGCGCCTGCGCGTACCGGCTCGGCCCCACTCCGATGGCATCGCGTTCCCGTTTGGCAAGCATGGCAGGCAAGTCGAGATCGCCCGCGATGGCGCGAATCAGCTCTTGCCGCAACAACCCCGCATCCGGCGGGTCACCGAACTTGGGCGACACCACGAAAGTATTGACGGCCGACGCGCCTTCACTGCCGAGAGCCGCTGAGAGCACTCGCAGCGAGTGCAACGCCAGCACGCCCGCGGCATCCGAAAGCAGGCCGGGAGCGTCCGGCGCGATGACGGTCACGGTGTAGGTGTATTTGCCCTCGCCCGGCCGCAGATCGACGTGCACCCCACCCGCCGCGGCCTTGGCGAGCAGCTCCGAGGCAATCGGCTCGGGTGTCGGCAGCTGCTCACCCGCCATGACGAGGCGGCACCGGCGGACGAGTTCGCCGATCAGCGAGGCCTTCCACTCACCCCAGACACCCGGTCCGGTGGCCAGCGAGTCGGCCTCGGCAAGCGTGTGCAGCAGCTCCAGCAGTTGCACATCGCCACCGAGCGCGTCGACAACAAACTGCACCGTGTCGGGATCGGCGAGATCACGGCGGGTCGCGGTATCGGGCAACAGCAGATGATTGCGCACGATGGCGCTGAGTGTCCGCACATCCGAGGGCCACAGACCCAACCTGCGGCCGATGTGGGTGGCCAGTTCGGCGCCGACGACGCTGTGATCGCCCGCGCGGCCCTTGCCGATGTCGTGCAGCAGCGCACCGAGCAAAAGCAGGTCGGGGCGAGCGACCCTGGTGCTGAGCGCGCTCGAATAGGCGACCGTCTCCATCAGGTGACGATCGACGGTCCAGGTGTGTGTGGCGTCGCGCGGAGGCAGGTCGCGCACGGCGCCCCATTCGGGAAGTAGCCTGCCCCACAAGCCCGTTCGGTCCAGCGCCTCGATCGCGTCGATGACACCGCGCCCGGTGCCCAGCAGCACGAGCAGGTCGTTGAGCGCGTCCTTCGGCCATGGCTCGCGCAGCTCAGGCGCGTCTTCGGAGAGGCGGTTGAGCGTGGTCGCCGACATCGGCAGCATCGTTTGCGCCGAGGCCGCGGCCACCCGCAGTATGAGCCCGGGATCGCGCTGCGGCCGCGCGTCCCGGGCCAGCACGACCTCCCCGGCGTGCTCGACCACCCCCTCATCGAGTGGTCGACGTACCGGCATCCGCCGCAATCGGGCGAGGCCGCGCCGTGGCAGCGCATTGGCAGCGGTCCGCAGTCCGACATCGACGGAATAACTCACCGTCCGGGCGGAATCGCTCAGTGTGCGAGCAAGATCGAAGCGATCACCGATCCGCAGCGCGCTACCGATCTCGTCGGCGTCCTGCGCGCGCAACTGGTCACGAGCCCGACCCGCCACCCGATGCAGCTCCGTGCGAACATCCAGCAAACGGCGGTGGGCCAGCGCGAATCCACCACCTGGCACCTCAGGACCGAGCCCCGGCATGGCGTCGGTCAGCTGGGCGATCGACAGCGCGTCGAGCAGTTGGATGTCGCGCAGGCCACCGCGGCCGTTCTTCAGGTCGGGCTCGGCACGGTGCGCGATTTCGCCGCTGCGCTGCCATCTGGCCTCGGCCTGCGCGATCAATTCGCTGAACCGGGAACGGATCCCGGTCCGCCATTCGCGACGCACCCCACCGATGAGCAGGTTGCTCAATTCCGCGTCGCCGACAATGTGCCTGGACTCGAGCATGCCGAGCGCGGCGATCAGATCATCGGAGGCGACCCGCAGTGCCTGCGGGACGGTCCGCACGCTGTGGTCGAGCTTGATGTGGGCGTCCCACAACGGATACCAGAGTTTGTCGGCGACCTCGGCGACCCGGGCCGGATCGACATCGTCGTGCAAGAGCACCAGATCCAGATCGGAATACGGCAGCATTTCCTTGCGGCCGAGGCCACCGACCGCCACAACGGCCAATCCACTATCCGCGGTGATACCGAGTTCGGCGCCTTTTCTTGTCAGCCAGAGTTCGAATAGATCAACCAATGCCAGCCGCAGCGATTCGGCATCGAGTCGAGGATTGCGGGGCAGCCCGCCGTCGAGCAATTGGGTCCGAGCGCGGACCAGATCTGCCGCACCATTGGAAACTTTTCCGTCCTTGGCGTCCTGCCTAGACACAACCCACCGCCCATTCAATACGTGCGGCCCCGCCCCGACCGAGCAATCCGGTGGGAGCGGAGCCGCCGCTCGATTCGATTTTCCGTATTACAGAGCGTCGGTACCGCGTTCGCCGGTCCGGACCCGGATGATCGACTCCACCGGGGTCACCCAGACCTTGCCGTCGCCGATCTTTCCGGTGCGAGAGGCCTCGACGATCACCTCGACTACTTTGTCGACCGAGGCGTCGTCCACGACAACCTCGACCCGAACCTTCGGGACGAAATCCACGGAGTACTCGGCGCCGCGGTACACCTCGGTGTGGCCCTTCTGACGGCCGTAGCCCTGCACCTCGCTGACGGTCATCCCGAGTACACCCGCCTGCTCGAGCCCGGTCTTGACGTCCTCGAGAGTGAACGGTTTGACAATTGCGGTGATCAGTTTCATTGTCGTCATGCCTCCTTGACGGCCGTACGTGCCGTGCCACCCACAGCAGCGAAATCGTATGCCGTTTCAGCGTGCTCGGACTCGTCCATGCCCACCGCCTCGGCTTCCTCGCTGGCGCGCAGCCCAATGGTGAACTTCACGATATAGGCAATGACCAGCGACGCGATGAAGGAGAAGGCCAAGACGACGCCCGCGCCAACCGCCTGCCGCCACAGCTGATCGAGACCGCCGCCGTAGAACAGGCCGGTCTTGGCCGCACCGGCCTCCGGAGCGGCGACCAGGCCGATCATCAGAGTGCCGACGATGCCGCCGACCAGGTGGACACCGACCACGTCGAGCGAGTCGTCGAAGCCGAATTTGAACTTCAGGCCCACCGCCAGCGCACACAGTGCACCCGCCACCGCACCGATGATCAGCGCACCGAGCACGTTGACCGAGGAGCAGGACGGAGTAATAGCGACCAGACCGGCCACGATGCCCGAGGCCGCGCCCAGCGAGGTGGGCTTGCCGTCGCGAAACTTCTCCACCAGCAGCCAGGCCAGCATCGCGGCACAGGTGGCGAAGGTGGTGGTGATGAAGGTGGAACCGGCCAGACCACCCGAGGTGACCGCGGAGCCCGCGTTGAAACCGAACCAGCCGAACCACAGCAGACCGGCGCCGAGCATGACGAACGGCAGGTTGTGCGGACGGAACGGCGTGGTCGGCCAGCCCTTGCGCTTACCGAGCACCAGGACCAGCGCCAGGCCGGCCGCACCGGCGTTGATGTGAACCGCGGTGCCACCGGCAAAGTCGACCGCGAGGAGTTTATTGGCAATCCAGCCGCCCTCGTGCACAACAGTGCCGTCGGCGTCCTTCACATCGAAATCGAAGACCCAGTGCGCGACCGGGAAGTACACGACCGTCACCCAGATACCCGCGAACAAAAGCCAGGCACCGAACTTGAGCCGGTCAGCAACTGCGCCCGAGATGAGGGCAACCGTGATGATCGCGAACATCAGCTGGAACGCGACGAACACACTCATCGGAATCGTGCCCGCGAGCGGAATGTTCACGGCAGCGGTGGTGACCGCACCTCCGGCGTCCTTGACCTCGGCAACGGCGTTGCCGCCGATCAGGCCCTTCAGTCCGAAGAACTGCGCGGGATCACCGATCACGCCGAATTTGTTGTCGCCGAAGGCCGTCGAGTATCCGTACAGCGACCACAACACGCCGACGAGGCCCATTGCGCTGATGCTCATCATGATCATGTTCAGCACGTTCTTGGAACGCACCATGCCGCCGTAGAAAAATGCCAGACCCGGCGTCATCAACAGCACGAGTGCTGAACTTGCCAGCATCCATGCGGTGTCACCGGTGTCCGGTGCACCGGTAAGGGGAAATGCCACCTTAATGTCCTCCTCATCTCGGGCCCAGCCGACTCCGGCAAATGGACCTGAACGAAAGGGTCCTCATTCGGTGTTTCATCCGCGGCGCCGTCGTGTTTCACCTAGGTGAACGCATGACGCAGTTGTGTTGCTAACACGTTTCGCGATGCAAACCGCACGTTTTGCCCTGTTGTGAGCCGCGTGTCGGAGGATCAGGACATTCGGTAACCGATGGGTAGGTCCAGCAAATCTTCCGCTCGGACGAATTGAGGGCTCAGCCGAGCAGCGCGTCGACGAAAGCGCCCGGTTCGAAGGGAGCCAAGTCGTCGGCACCCTCGCCGAGTCCGACCAGCTTCACCGGCACACCGAGTTCGTGTTGCACCTGGAAGACGATGCCGCCCTTGGCCGTTCCGTCCAGCTTGGTGAGCACGACACCGCTGATGTCGACCACCTCGGCGAAGACCCGTGCCTGCATCAGCCCGTTCTGCCCGACAGTGGAGTCGAGCACCAACAGCACCTCGTCGACGGCCGCCTTCTTCTCCACCACGCGCTTGACCTTGCCGAGCTCGTCCATCAGGCCCGTCTTGGTGTGCAGCCGTCCGGCGGTGTCGATCATCACCACGTCGACGCCGCGTTCGATGCCCGCGCTGACCGCATCGAATGCGACCGCGGCCGGGTCGGCGCCCTCGCGCCCGCGTACCGTGTCTGCGCCGACCCGCTCGCCCCAGGTCTGCAGCTGGTCAGCGGCCGCGGCACGGAAGGTGTCGGCGGCGCCGAGTAGGACGCGCCGGCCGTCGGCAACGAGCACACGCGCGAGTTTGCCGGTGGTCGTGGTCTTCCCGGTGCCGTTGACCCCTACGACGAGCAGGATCGACGGATGATCGTCGTGCGGCAACGCGCGGATCGAACGGTCCAATTCCGGGCGCAACGCCTCGATCAGCACCTCACGCAGTACGGCACGAGCCTCGTCGATGGTGCGGACGCTGCGCGCAGCCATCTCCTCGCGCAGCCGCGTGACGATCGCCGCGGTACTCGCGGTGCCGAGATCGGCGAGCACCAGAGTGTCCTCGACCTCATCCCATGAGTCGTCGTCGAGGTCACCGCCACCGAGAAGGCCGAGCAGGCTCTTGCCGACGGCGTTCTGTGACCGCGACAGCCGCCCGCGCAGCCGGACCAGGCGGCCCTCGGTCGGCTCGATCTCCTCGAGGGTGGGAGCCGAGGCTGCCGGGGCGGCGACGTCGGGCTGAGCCGTCGTTACGGCAGGCGCAGCCGCGTCGGCGGGTGCGACGGTCTCGGCTGGTGCGGTCTCGGCCGGTGCGGTCTCGGCCGGTGCGGTCTCGGCCGGTGCGGTCTCGGCCGGTGCGGTCTCGGCCGGTGCGGTCTCGGCCGGTGCGGCGACCGCTGGAGCCTCGACCTCCGGCGGCACGACGGCGGTATCCGATTCGACCGGTGCCGGCGCGACCACCCCAGGAGCCGAGTCGTCCGCGACGGCCACCTGCTCGGCCGCCGCGGCGGATTCGGGCTCTAGCAGGTCGACGTCGCCCTCGGGCAGCGGAACATTGGTGATGCCGCGCTTGGGCGCGTCGCGCGGGATCGCCGCATCGTCACCGACATGTGGCTGCCCGTCGGTGTCGGTGCGCTCGATCGGCACGGGTTCGGGGCGTGTCGCGGTGGCGGTGCCGCCCTGGCTGAAGTTGAAGCCGCCCGACGCCGAATAGCCCCCGGACCGGTCGGTCAGTTCTTTCTCGGGGGCGGGCGACGTCAGCGTGATGCGACGGCGTTTGTACAGGACGAATCCGGCGACAAACACCACCAGCAGCAGGGCGGCAACCGCGGCGATCAGGATCCAGGCTTCGGAGCTCACGCGGACCATCCTTGCAGAACCGCCTGGTCCGCATTACCACGCCGCCCGGGCTCCGACACACAACCCCCGAGATTTCTTGTCCTGCGGAACTTCTCGCGAACTGACAATAGGATCGTCGACGTGACCGATCGAAACGTGCTTGGGGGGCCGCTGGAAGAGTGCGGCACCGATCCTCTCACCGGCTTCTACCGGGATGGCTGCTGCAGTACCGGGCCGGAGGATCTGGGCAGCCACACCGTGTGCACCGTCGTCACGGCCGAGTTCCTCGAACACCAAGCGTCCATCGGCAACGACCTGAGTACGCCGCGCCCGGAGAACAACTTCCCGGGCCTGCTGCCCGGGGACCGATGGTGCGTGGTGGCAGTGCGCTGGCTGCACGCCCACGAGGACGGTGTCGCCGCGCCCATTGTGCTTGCTGCCACCCACGAGAACGCGCTGGAAGTGATCTCCATGGATATCCTGCGCAAATACGCCGTCGACGTGCCCGACGACGTCAGTGACCTACTCTGAGGTCTGCTGCCGTTACGCGACAATCCGCGGGGCCCGGATGGCCCGTGAGCCAGCATCCGCCGGGTCGCTTCCGGCATTCCGGACTGCCTGGATCAGCTTCTCGACGACGCCCCACCATGCGTGTGTGACGAAGATCTCCGCCAGCACGCGGCGACAATCACGCGCTTCGATTGTGCTCATGCGCACAGCCCAACGGCAGCGGCGTGGAAGCACTGGCGATCCGGCCGTCGTGGCGAGCCCGGAGGGGCGGTAATGCTCGGCCACGTCGTCGCCGCGGCCATACCGAGCGGGCACAGCACAGGTCAGTTCGCGGCCCCGGCCCTGATCCGCGCCGCGCGGGTAGCGCGCAGGCGGTGCGCCTTCTGGCGACAGGCCGCAGAGCAGTAGCGGGCTGGCCGGCCGGTGCCGGCACTGCGCACCGCCGCGCCACAGATCGGGCAGCGGGACGCATCGACAGTTTCGTTACGTTCCATAATTTCGTTACGAAGATCCGACTCGAGGTCGAGTTTCGTTACAGCTGCTTCGGGGTGCGCGCGCATCGCGTCCAATACGAGCGCAGCGGCCCGGACCAAGCTCCCGTCCGGGCGCTGATGTCGTTGGATTGCCACGCACCCGGTGAAGATGTCGAGCACGTCGGCAAGGGTGATGTCGGCACGGACCGCACCTCGGCGTTGCGCGGCGCCCAACAGCGCGCCGAGTGACTGATGGAACCGCTCTCCCGCGCTGCGCACCAGGGCCTTCGGCCAGCCGTCGCCGGACTGAACCAGGTCGCATAGTGCCTGGCTACCGGGAGCGCTGGCGACCACCTCGGTGCATACCGCAAAGAAGGCGGCACCCGGGTCCGGCGCGTCGAGATAGTCGGCCGCCAACGTGGCGAGCCGGTCGATGCGCTGCTGCATAACCGCTTCCAGCAGATCGGTTTTCGTGGGGAAATGCCGGTACACCGTGCCCGCGCCGACGCCCGCTCTCCGCGCGACCTCGGCCAGCGACACCGAAGCGCCCTGCTCGGCGAAGGCCCGTTGCGCGGCAGCCAGCACAAGTGCGCGATTGCGTCGAGCGTCGGCCCGCGCCGCACTGCCGAGCGGTGATATCGGAGCAGACATTCGTTACGGCCTTCCATTCCTTACCTGGCCAATCGGGTCGGCACACCCGTATGGTCCGAATACGGGTCACCCGACCCGATTCTATCGAGCAGAGTTCGATCGAGCAGAGAAGGCACGAATGTCCCCTCAGCAGCACCCCATTCTTGTCACCGGCGGCACCGGCCGGCAGGGCGGCGCCACCGCCCGCCGACTGCTGTCCGACAGCGTCCCGGTGCGTGCCCTGGTGCGCGATCCCGCAGCGCCCGCAGCACGCGCCCTTGCGGACGCGGGCGCCGAACTGGTAACCGCCGACTTCGATACTCCGAGCACGTTGGACGCCGCCACAGCAGGGGTTCGCGGCGTATTCCTGATCCCTCCTGCGGTTTTCGGCCCGAGCGGGTGGAATCGCGATATGGAGGCCGAACGCGGCCTCGCGGTGCTCGACGCGGCGAAGCGCGCGAATGTCGAGCAGATCGTGTTCACCGGTGTCGCCTCGCTGGGCGCGGACTCCACCTGGGGCCAGGACGGAAAGCGAGTCATCGAGGACGCCGTCGCGGCCAGCGGCCTGCGATACACCCTGTTGCGGCCGGTCCGGTTCATGGAGAACTACCTGCTGCGCACCTCACCGGTAGACGGAATCAGCAACGGTGTCCACAAGCACATCTTCCCTGCCGATCAGCCGCTGCAGATGGTGGCGCTGGCCGATATCGCGGCCTTCGCCGCGCTCGCTTTCGCCGACCCGGACCGCCTGCACGGCCGCACCATCGAACTGGCCGGCGACGCAGTCCTGCCCTCGAAAGCGGTTGCACTGATCAGCGCTGCCATCGGACACCAGGTCAGCTACCACGAACTCGACGAATCCGAGGCGGATGCCATCGGCGAACAGATCGGCAACACGTGGCGACTGGTCCGCGAGACCGGCGGCTGGCACGCCGACCTCGCGCAGCTGCGGCACATCTACCCGGAGCTGACAACCTTCGAATCCTGGCTCGCCACAACCGGAGTCGCGAAAATCAAGGCGTTGCTGGAGGGCGAACCGGTGGGTTCGCCCCACTGACTCGGGCTGACGCCCGTGGATGGCCGAGCCGGGCTGGTGGTGCCGGGGCAGCCCGGTCCTGCTCGGCTCGGTCCAAGGACACTGCCGGTCCAGCGGCCCAGCCGACCCAACGGCACGCCGAGATGGCGGCACACATG
Source organism: Nocardia sp. NPDC051463 (assembly GCF_040681975.1). NCBI lineage: Bacteria > Bacillati > Actinomycetota > Actinomycetes > Mycobacteriales > Nocardiaceae > Nocardia > Nocardia sp. NPDC051463. Next base: position 45,467 of record NZ_JBFBAB010000012.1, on the reverse strand, counting down.
GTCCAGGCTGCACATCCGGGTCGGCCGCACACCCAGCCCAACGGCACACCCGGTCCAATAGCCCAGCTGTGCCGGCCCGAGCGCCGGCCGACCGAGTCGGTCGTTTCGAGCGGCACGGCAGGGCGCGCTCACCAAGCAGGTCGCGACCGGGCACGATTTGCCTGGTGGGCCGGAACCCGTCCAGTTTCGTCAGCCCTGACGACAGGGGCATGATGAACGAGAGGATCAACATGACAACAGGTTTCGTGCATCGCGGGGTTGCGCTCCAGCTCGGCCTCGCCGGAGGTCAGCCGCTGATGTCGCTGATGCAGTAGCCCTCCGGACCGATGTTCAGTGTGAAGACCGTGGTCCGGGCGACGCCGGACGAATTCGTCACCGGCACCGATACCTCGACCTCGGCAATGCCCGTCGACCTCGAGGTCAGCTGGTTGTCGGCGAATGCGGTGGTGCCCGTGAGCCTTCCCGGGTTCGCTGCCTGCACCGACCCCGGGCAGACCAGCGGATACTTGCCCTCGGTATCGTCCGCGTGCACCGGCGTGCCGATCCATCGGGACAGGTAGCGCTCGACGGTGTAGCGGGCGTCACCTTCGTTGAGGGTGGTATCGGACCCGGTCGGCGCCACCCTCGGGCACGCGTACCCGGAGGCGACCTCGCTGCGCTTCACACTGACCGTCTCGGTCGGCCCCGTCCAGATGATCGCGAACTGGCCGTCGATGCCGGGTTGCGCGATCGCGGCGAGGATCCCGTCCTTGTCGGCGTACATATTCCTGGCATTGTTCGGATCGATGGTCCAACATTTGCCGACCAGCCGGCCGACATCACCGGCGACCAGGTCCTGCGCCCACGGTTGCAACGCCGTTGCGGCGTTCGCGTTGCCGGGGACCTCGCCGATCGGCACACTCGAGGTCGGGGCCGACGGACCAGCGCTCGCTGCCGAAGGCGATTGCGGCAGTACAGATGTCGCCGTGCCCGGCGCAAACGAAGTCGTCGCCGAGTGGCCCGCATGCCGATCGTCCGAGCTGCAGCCGGTCAGCAAGGCGCACCCGACGATGGCAGCAAGGCCACCCGTTTCCCACCCGCGGCTGTTGCTCATGGGCACGACGATAGCGATAAAACATCCCAGGACTGCAGCTTTCTGTCCGGACGTCCCATCGACGACACAATTGTCCGATTCTTCGGACTCAGCCCGCCGGCGCCAGGTTCTCCCGACTCAGTCGCTGGCTGATCACCTGGGTGATGCCGTCGCCGCGCATGCTGACGCCGTAGAGGGCATCGGCGATTTCCATGGTGGGCTTCTGGTGTGTGATGACGATCAGCTGGCTCTTCTCGCGCAGCTGCTCGAACAAGCCGATCAACCGGCGCAGATTGGTGTCGTCGAGCGCCGCCTCGACCTCGTCCATCACATAGAACGGTGAAGGGCGAGCCCGGAAAATGGCCACCAGCAAGGCGACCGCAGTCAGCGACTTCTCGCCACCGGACAACAACGAGAGGCGCTTGACCTTCTTGCCGGGCGGGCGGGCCTCCACCTCGATGCCGGTGGTGAGCATGTCCGAAGGATCCGTGAGCAGCAGCCTGCCCTCGCCGCCGGGGAACAGCTTGGCGAACACGCCGACGAATTCGCGTTCGACGTCCTCCCACGCCTCGGTGAAGACCTGCAAGATGCGGGCGTCCACCTCGGCGACCACATCGAGCAGATCCTTGCGGGCGCTCTTGACGTCTTCGAGCTGTGTGGACAGGAAGTTGTAGCGCTCCTCCAGGGCCGCGAACTCTTCGAGCGCAAGAGGATTCACCTTGCCGAGAGTGCTGAGGTCCTTCTCCGCGCGTTTGGCGCGGCGCTCCTGGGTCTGCCGGTCGTATGGCATGGGCGCGGGGGCGGAGACCTGCTCGCCGCGTTCTTTGGCCTGCTCGTATTCCAGCCACTCCAGATCCGACGGCGGCGTCGGCACATCGGGGCCGTACTCGGCGACCAGGTCGTTCAGCGCGATGCCGAACTGTTCGGCGATGGTCGCCTCGATCTGTTCGATGCGCAAGGCCGCCTGCGCTTTTGCCACCTCGTCGCGGTGCACCGCGTCGGTGAGCTGAGCCAGCTGGGTCGTGAGGGCACGAGCGCGCTCCTTCACCTGATCGACCTGCGCGGCGCATTCGGTACGCCGTCTCACCAGATCGTCACGGCGCGCGGCGGCTTCGGCGACCACGCTCTCCAATTCGGCGGCGATACGGGTGCCGGATTCGGCGACTGCGGCCGCTACCTCGGCGGCCTTGCGCCGTGCCGCGTGGGCGCGTTCGGCACGTTCGCGGGCCTCGCGCTCGGCACGGGCCGCCCGCCGCAGCGAATCCGCTTTACCGCGTACCGATTCCGCGCGTTCCTCCGCGGTGCGCACCGCGAGCCGGGCCTCGACCTCCATCGAGCGGGCCTCGGCCAGCGCGGCGGCGGCTTCCTCGCGCTCGCGACCAGCGGATTCGGTACCTGCCGCGCCGATGCCGTCGGCGTCGATGTCGGCGTGCTCGAGTTCGGCGTTGCGCAGCCGGGTCTCGAGGTCGGCGAGCGAGGCAAGCGATTCCTCGCGACTGGCCTCGGTGTCGGCGCGCTGGCCGGTCAGCTTTTCGAAGTCGGTCTGGGCGGTGCGCGCTACCTGCCCGAGTCTGCCGAGTCGGTCGTAGATCGCTACCAGGGCTTGATCGGATTCGTGCAGCGCGAGCAGCGCGTGGTCGACGGCGTCCTTGCGATCGGTTTGTTCGGCGAGCGCGCCGGACAGCGCGGCTTCCAATTCCTCCGCGCGGCGCTGCGCGGCGACGAGGTCGGCCTTGGCCGCATCGATATCGGCCTGGATCTCCAGCTGGCTCGGCGCACGGTCGGACCCACCGAGCACCCAACCGGTTCCCGTGAGGTCGCCGTCGCGCGTAACCACCCGCAACTCCGGCCGAACCGCCAGTAGTTCGACAGCGGCGGACAGATCGTCGACCACGGCGACACCGGCGGTCAATGCCACGATGGCACCGCGCACGGTGTCCGGGCCGTCCACGACCTCCGATAGCCAACAGGCACCGCTGGGCAGCGCTCCGGGCTGCGCGTTCGCGACATCGGTCGCGCCGAATACCAGCGCGGCGCGACCGCCGTCGGCTTCTTTCAATGCCCGCACCGCCGCGTGCGCACTGGTACCGGTATCGGCCGCGACCGCATCGGCGAGCGGACCGAGCGTTGCCGCGACTGCGGCCTCGAATCCGCCGTGCACCCGGATCAGGCCCGACAACGGACCGAGCAGACCCTCGGCGCGATGCTCGACCAGCCAGGCAGCGCCGTCACGGCGGGCAAGACCCATGCCGAGCGCTTCGATGCGGGCACTGAGCGAGGCGACCCGCTTGGTGGCGTCACGGTCTTGTTCGCGCAGTTCGGCGACGCGCTGATCGGCCAGCGTCAACGCCTGCACCGCATGCTCGTGCTGCGCGTCCAGTCCCGCCTCACCCGCGTCGAGTTCACCGAGTTCACCTTGCACTGTGTCGTATTCGGCCTGCGCGGCATCCCCGCGATACCTGGCTTCGGTGATCGCGACCGAGAGCCTGGCGATCTCCGCGTCCACCGACTGTGTCCTGGTCCGCAGGGTGTCGACCTGTCCGGACAACCTGGCCAGACCCTCGCGTCGATCGGCGATGGCCCGTACCGCGGCCAAGTGCGCCTGCTCGGCGGCCTTGGCCGCCTGCTCGCGTTCGCCGAGCTGGTCCCGTGCGGCCTCCAACGTCTCGACCGCGATCTCGACGGCCTCACGCAGTTCGGCCTCCTCAGCCTCCACTCGCTGCGCCTCGGCCTCGAGCTGATCAGGGTCGCGGCCAGTACCGACCGGGGTTTCGGTGTCCAGGTGACGGGCCCGATCGCCTGCGATGCGGATGGTGGCGTTCACCCGCTCGGCAAGCGCGGAAAGCTGGAACCAGATCTGACCAGCGGCCTCGGCACTCGGCGTCAGCCGGGAAAGTTGGAATTCCTGCTGCGCCAGTGCGGCGTTCGCGGCATCGAGTTCGGTCTGCACGGTGATGTGCTGCTCGCGCGCGTAAGCCTCTTTGCTCTGCTGACTTTCCAGCTCACCGCGTCTGGTGACCAAGTCGTCGGCGGCGAGGCGCAGTCGCGCGTCGCGCAGATCGGCCTGTACGGTCTGCGCGCGCCGCGCCACCTCGGCCTGTCTGCCGAGTGGCTTGAGCTGGCGGCGCAGTTCGGTGGTGAGGTCGGTGAGCCTGGCGAGGTTGGCTTGCATCGCCTCCAGCTTGCGGACCGCCTTCTCCTTGCGCTTGCGGTGCTTGAGCACGCCTGCGGCCTCTTCGATGAAGGCACGGCGGTCCTCGGGGCGCGATTCCAGGATGGCCGAGAGCTGGCCCTGCCCGACGATCACGTGCATTTCCCGGCCGATACCGGAGTCGCTGAGCAGTTCCTGCACGTCCATCAAGCGGCAGGAGCTGCCGTTGATCTCGTATTCGCCTGCACCGTCGCGGAACATGCGCCGGGTGATGGACACCTCGGCGTAGTCGATCGGCAGCGCACCGTCGGAATTGTCGATGGTCAGCGTCACCTCGGCGCGGCCGAGCGGCGCGCGGCCGGAGGTACCCGCGAAGATGACGTCCTGCATTTTGCCCCCGCGCAGCGCCTTCGCGCCCTGCTCCCCCATCACCCAGGTGAGCGCGTCGACGACATTGGACTTGCCCGAACCGTTCGGGCCGACCACACAGGTAATGCCAGGCTCGAAGCGCAGCGTCGTCGCGGACGCGAAGGACTTGAAGCCCTTCAACGTCAGGCTCTTCAGGTGCAAGTTCGACGACCTTTCCGTGCGGTGGCCGGACCTTCGTCGGAGATTCGGACGGGTCCGCTCAATCCTGCGGAGCGACCCGTCATGGTATCCGTCGCGGACCGGTTACCCCGTAGGCGGGCGGGTACCACGCGGATACGGCAATCGCAGACCTACCCAGGCTGTCGAGTCGCGCCGGCCTATCCGGTATTCGGGTGTGCCCGAAGTTTGCCGATTCCCCGGGTGCAGTCGCGGCAACGGCACCGCTCGCCAGGGCGGCTCGCGCTGTCGGTGACAGCCGCCGTCCACAGTTCCCGCATCAGCTGCCGCGATGCCCGGCCGCCGCATACGATCCAGTCTGATCGCACGCCGGAATATTTGTTTTGGGAGCACAGAGGATGCCAGCCGCGTCGGCCGCAACCATCGTGGCGCTGCGGCTTGCCCGGATCACCGCGCTGGTGCTCGGCAGCCTGCTTTTCCTCTACGCGTGCGAGTTCGGCGCGGACTCCGGATCGACGAGTTGGCGGGTGGAAATGGGCATCGCCGCCGTACTCGGTATCGCGGGTCTCGGCGCGGGATGGTTCCAGATCACGCTGGCCCACCACGTCGGCAAGCACGAATTTCGGATCGCCTCCGAGGGCCGTGCGGTCACCGCCCGCATCGTCACCTCCGGAAACCTGGTCTTCCACGGACACGACCTCGGCGGCCCGCATCCGGAATACGAATGGACCTGGACCTTCCGCCCTACATCCTTCCCCGCCATCCGCGCCGCGCTCGGCGGCCGCGGCGGCCGCGGCGGCGATCTCATCGCCTTGCTGGAGGACACCATCCCCGACCTCGATCGCCACGGCCGCCACGACCCGGGAGCCTGGCTGCGCCACCACGACATTCCGGCCCGCTACCGCGAGAAGGGCGTCGACCCGGCCCACCCCACCCGGAAACTACCGGTGATCGAATGCGATCTGCCCCAACCTATTTCGCTGCCTCGTCAGCAATCAGCGCACCGCGGCAAGCCATCGGCATCGCACCGTGACCGACCACCGACGTCGCACCACAGCAAACAAACACCGTCGCTGCGCGATAAACCGGCAAGGTCACACCGCGCCCCGACCGCGCCCTCGCGTCACGAGGTTTCGCAGCCCCCGCACAAACCGCCCGCACAAACCCATCGCGAACGTTGGTCATCGACGCACGACAACCAGCCGCCACCGGTGAGTCGCAGTCGAGCATTGCCATCGCGCGGCGGCCATCAACCACCGAGCAGGACGTGGGAGAAGCCGACGCAGACCGATCGACCGAACGAATCGGCGCGACCGCGCCAACCCGCATCCGCGCACCGACGTCGTAACGAACCGCCCGACACGCGCCGCGGGACGTAGCGACACTGCGGATGGCTTCTCGCTTTTGGGAGGTCGAAACGACCCTGCTCGAAGCGGACAGCTGAAGTAACAGCTTGCTATGGCAATTGATATCGGGAGAACCGTTGCCAACGGTATGGCGCGGATAACCGATGCCGTTATCGAGGGCACCAGGACTGTCAACCACCTCTACACCACGAAAGCGATCGGCCCGTTGCACCAGTTCGCGAGGGACGCTGCGGTACTCGATCATGACAGTGCCGGCGCGATCAACCATCAACGGAGCGGTGGCGCGGCTGAAAGAGATCCAGACCTTCGGCAAGATCACCGGCAAAGAATGGCCCGACATCTGGCGCTGGTCAAAGCACCTCCCGCTGCACAGCAACCCGTAATAACCGAACCCCCGAGACAGTGAGGAAACGAGCGCAGTCGAATGGCGGCGGTATCGCCCTGGAGAGCCACCATTCCTCTCACGCCGATTTCGCTGCTCGTTCTGTCATGGCTCAGTTGGTTCGGCGACCGAAGCGGCCGGACTCGAAGCCGGCCAGCATGCGGAAGGCGAGGACCGCGCCCCATGGGCCGATCACCCAGATGGGCCAGGGGTAGGTAAACTCACCGACGCTGAGCGAGATAGCGCCCCAGATGGCCAGAACGAGCACACTGACCCCGACCCACGAGGTGCCCTCGATCTGCTGCCAGATCGGGAACCTGGCAGGCGCCTGGGCCCGAGCCGATGACTCTTTCGACAGCTTGGGCAGGTCCGACAGCACCAACTGCAGGTCGTCGCGGGTGGCGGTGGCGTAAACGCGCGCGACTCGCTGGTCGTATTCGACCAGGTCGATGCGGCCGTCCGCCAGATGCCTGCTGAGCAGCTTCACGACCTTGTCACGCTCCGCGTCGGAAGCCCGAGTTCCAGGTGAGATTTCCATTTCCAGGTCCTAACGACGAGTTCCACGCTCCACAGTGGAAGGTGACACCAGAATGCACCCTCCAATGTGGAATGTCAAGGAGAGTGCGGGACGAGGATGACAACAGGCTCCCGGCGCGGCAATTCGACCCGTTTCGACGCGCACAGCACCGCCCACCAGGGCAGACGGATGCCACCGCGACAGCCCCCGTCGACTATTGCGCCAGTGGCCTGGGTCACGTTAGGCTCCCGCCACCTAAGTGAATATTGATTAACCAGCTCCGGGATGCGGCCGCCCCAGGTCCGCGCAATCGGCAAGTAAGGAAACGATGTATCTCACCCAGTCGCTGCATCGCGCGATGCAGCAGCGCCCGAATTCGATCGCCACCATCTTCGGCGATCGGGTTCGCACGGTGGCCGAATCCCACAACCGCATTGCCCGGTTCGCCGGTGCGCTCCGCAATCTCGGTGTGCGACAGGGCGATCGGGTCGCCATCTTGGCCTTGAACTCCGATCGCTATCACGAATACTTCTTCGCGGTGCCGTGGCTCGGCGCGGTGGTCAACCCGGTCAATATTCGCTGGAGCCCCGCGGAAGTCGTGTACTCACTGCGCGATTCGGACACCAGAGTGCTGCTGGTCGACGACGCGTTCGCGCAGGCGATCGGGCCGATCCTGGCGGAGTTCCCGCAGTTGCGCACAGTGATCTTCATCGGCGACGGCGAGCAACCGGCGGGAACCCTCGATTACGAGACGCTGATCACCGAAAGCGATCCGGTAGAAGATGTTCGGGTCGGTGGTGAGGAACTGCTCGGCGTCTTCTACACCGGCGGGACGACCGGCTTCCCCAAGGGCGTCATGCTGAGTCACGCCAACGTCGTCACCTCGGCGCTCGGCTCGCTCGCCACCAACCATGTCATCTCCATCGGCGGTCGATTACTGCACGCCGCTCCCATGTTCCACCTCGCCGACTTCGCGGTCTGGGGGTGCGGCAACTTGGCGGGCTCGACGCATGTCATCGTCCCGATGTTCACGCCCGCCGGTGTGCTGCAGGCCATCTCGGAGCACCAGGTCACCGATGGACTGCTGGTGCCGACGATGATCCAGATGCTTGTCGACGACCCCGCAGCGGCGGATGCCGACCTCAGCAGCGTCGAGCACCTCGTCTACGGTGCTTCCCCGATCTCCGAATCGGTCCTCGCCAAGGCGCGCAAGACCTTCCCCGCCGCCGGGTTCACCCAGGCCTACGGCATGACCGAGTTGTCGCCGATCGCGACCCTGCTCTCCCCCGCCGACCACAACGATCCGGTGCTGGCCAAAACAACGGGTCGCGCCGCGCCGCACGTGGAGGTCCGGATCGTGGACGCCGACGACAACGAGGTTCCCCGCGGCACTGTCGGTGAGGTTGTCGTCAAGGGCGCCAACGTAATGCTCGGCTACTGGAACAAGCCGGAAGCCACCGCCGAAGCGATCCGCGACGGCTGGATGCACACCGGCGATGGCGGGCGCATGGACGACAACGGCTACATCTCCGTTGTCGACCGCCTCAAGGACATGATCATCACCGGCGGCGAGAACGTCTACAGCATCGAGGTCGAGAACGCGCTGGCCAAGCACCCTGCCGTCGCGACCTGCGCGGTCATCGGCATCCCCGACGACCAATGGGGCGAACGCGTCCACGCGGTCGTCGTCCTCCTACCCGACCGACAAACAACTCCCGACGAACTCACCATCCACTGCAAACAACTGATCGCCAGCTACAAAATCCCCCGCAGCATCGAATTCGCCGACACCCTCCCTATGTCCGGTGCGGGCAAAATCCTCAAACGCGACCTCCGCGGTCGCTACTGGGACGCCGGCGGCAGCCAGGTCTCGTAAGAGAAGTCCGACGAGTGGCACAGGCGGTAGGCAGGGCCGAGAAGACCCTTCCTCGGTGTGCCACTTGTCGGCTAAAGGATGGCGAAAGCGACGACCAGGCCGAGAGCGAAGTGCGCGGCGGCTACCACGAGAACCTCGGTGGTGTAGGTGTCGGCGTGCAGGGCGGCACCGATGTCGATACCGAGAGCTCGTTCGATGACGCGGACCGAGATGACCTGGGCGATGATGCCGACGAGGCCGTAGACCAGGGCGGCGATCAGGCCCTCGGACAGTTTGCCTGCCGAGGCGTAGGTGGCCAGAACCACGATGAGGGCCATGCTGACCATGCCTGCGGCGGTGACGATGATGGCGTTGGGCTTGCCCTCGGCCACCAGCCTGCGCAGTTTTCCGGGGGTGGTCAGGTCGATGGCGTAGAAGCCGACGAGCATGAGGGCCAGCCCGACAATGGCATAGAGGATGATCGCCCCTACGCCCTCGCCGAGCGAGTTCCAGTACCCCGATTCGAGGGCGACTGCGGTCATCATGGTCCTTCCGAGGTGAAGTGAATGGTCAGCTGATGATGCGGTGCGGGACGAACGCCGACCCGTCGTCGGTAATGAGACCGGCGGTTTCGCGGATGCCGAGCCCCGCCGCGGTGTCACCGACGATCCACGCGCCGAGCACCGGACGCATATCGTCGAATTCCGGTAGCGGGTCGAGCAATTGGTAGACGAAGCCCTCTTCACCGTAGACACCACCGGTGGCCGTCTCCAGGCCGGCGCCGACGATCGTCATATTCGCGCCCTCGCGGCCGAGCTTCGGTTTGCGGATGTATTCGGTGAGCTCGTTGGGCTGATCGAGGTAGGCGGGCAACAGGTTCGGGTGACCGGGGTACATCTCCCACAGCACGGCGAGGATCGCCTTATTGCTGAGCAACGTCTTCCACAGCGGCTCGATCCACATGGTCTGCGGCAGGCTCTCGACGACGCGCTTGCCGAAATCGTCGTCGAGCACCCACTCCCACGGGTAGAGCTTGAAGATCGCATCGATCGGAGCCTCGGCCAGATCCACGAACCGGTCGAGGTCGGTATCGACCCCGATCTCCTCGATCGGCAGTGCGATGGTGTCGAATCCGGCCTCCGCGGCAGTCTCCTGCATATAGGCCGTGGTGACATTGTCCTCACCGGTGGCGTCCGCGGAGGACCAGGTGAAATGCAGTTGCGGTGACGGCAGGGTGTCACGCAACTCGGTCCAGCGCTCGACGAGTTTCTCGTGCAAGGAGTTCCACTGGTCGCCACCTGGGTACAGCGCGGTCAGCCAGTGCCACTGCACAATCGCCGCCTCCAATAGTGAGGTCGGTGTATCGGCGTTGTACTCCAGCAGTTTTGCCGGACGTCGCGCGTCATAGCGCAGGTCGAAGCGGCCGTAGACGTGCGGGTCGCTGCGCCGCCAGGATTCGGCGATCGGACCCCAACTCCATTCGGGCAGACCGAAATCCTTGAACCGCTCGGTGAGCACAATGTGCTCGACCGCGTTCAGGCACATCGAATGCAGCAACTCGACATCGGCCTCCAGCGCGAGGATCTCCGACATCTCGAACTCGTAGTGCACCGATTCGTCCCAGTAGGGCCGAGGCTGGCCACTGGCATCGCGCCCCGGCGAGCCGTAGACCAATCCCTGCTCCTCGGTGATCTGCCGCCAGCCCTGCCGTGGGGTACCGCGCACGCGCCGCATTACGATCCGCTCCCGCTCTTGCTGCTGCTACCGAGGCCGCCGCGCTGAATGCTGGTGCCGCTCTTGGTCTTGATGTCGGCGCCCTTCGGCGTAATGGTGGTGCCACCCGTCGGCGGCTTGCCGACCGTGTTGTTGCCGCCGTAGTAGTACCGGTACTGGCTGCCGTTGTAGATGAAAATGCCGTTGAGGCCACCGTGGCCGCCGCTGGAACTGGCCGATGCTTTGTCGCAGAGATCATCGTCGACGACGACTTCTTTACCGTTCTGGTCGATCTGGGTGCAGTACGCGGTCACCTGGTCGGGCTTGGTGAGCGCACGGTAGGCGAGATACCCACCACCGACCAGCCCCGCGACACCGACAATCGCGACACCGCCGATCAGTATCCGCTTGCGTGTGCGCTTCTTTGCCTCCTCGGCGACCGCGGCAGCACGCTGCTGTTCCTCGGCCCGCTTGCGCGCCTTGTCTCGCGCGCGTGCCTCGGCCACCGTCGGCGGACGCGGCTGAGTGACACCCGACTCCTGCCGCTGAATGCTGCCCGGCCGCGGCGGTGTCGAGAATCGGCGCTGCTCCTGGCCGGCCGACGGGTGTCCGGGCGAGGGCGAACCCGCTTCCTGAGCTCCGGAATCCGATCCCGGCGGGGGGGTCGCAGCGGCGGGGTCGGGGCCTGAATACTCCGCGATCGTCGGTGAATCCCATTGCGGCACAGCTGTTTCCGGTGGTGGCGGCGTATACTCGGCTAGCGTCGGAGGCTGCGGCTCGGGCTCGGCGCTCGCTGCGGTGTCCGGCTGCGATCCAGACGTACCCGGTGTCTGCGATCTGGATCCACGCGAAGATTCGGAATCAGCGGGTGGATGAGTGGAATCCGGTGTCGCCGGTGGGGTGGGCGCGGGCGTATCGGGGTCACCGGAAGCAGGCCGGTCGCCGCGGTGTCCGCTGCCCGGATCCTGCGTATTCAACGATCACTCCCCTTGGTCGCCGCTCGCACCACTCAACGCTCCTCGAATCCGGTCAAATCGCCCCGCGGGGCGTCCCAGCTTTCCACAACGAGATCCACCCGGCCAGGCGTATGGCCGGAACGCAGCAAATCGAGCAGCCGCACGCAGTCGCGTCGCGACCCCTGGGCCACCACGTGCACTCTGCCGTCGCGGGCATTGGTCGCGTGCCCGACCAGACCGAGTTCCAACGCGCGCGCCCGAGTCCACCAGCGGAATCCGACACCCTGCACCCAGCCGTGCACCCAGGCGCTGAGCCGGGCGACCTCGGACGCTGCGTCGATGTGCGATGTTTCGCTCATCGGACCTCAGGTGTCCGTGCGACAGCCAGGCCAGCCATCCGAACCCGGCGGGCGCGGATCCGCATTGCCCGATCGAATCTCATCCTGCCTCCAGCAGCTGTCGGGATACCCGCACCGGACGATACCGATAGTCGACCCGCAATAGCCTGACCGGACACCGAGGGCCCGGCGCGCTCACCCCTCGACGTCGAAGGACAACGTCACCTTGGTGCCTGCCTTCAACGTCCGGCCGACCGTGCACACTTTGTCGATGGCGCGCTGCACGGTCACCAGCAGTCGCTCACGGGCCTGCTCGTCGAGCTCGCTGAGGTCGAGTTCGAAGACCTCGTCCAGTTGCGGATACACCTCATTCTCGCGATCGGCGTCACCGGAGACCCGAATGGTCGCGTCGAAGTTGTCGCCGAGCTTGCGAGAGAGCGGGAAGTCCGCACTCAGACCCGAGCAAGCAGCCAAGGCGATCTTCAACAACTCGCCAGGCGTAAAAGCGCCGGGCACACCCTGTGAGGCGATCAACACCTCGGCCCCGCGCGAGCTACGGCCGGTGTAGGCCCGGGTCCCGGTGCGCTCGACCCACAGGGCGGTCTCCCCGGGCGCGGTCGGTGCGGTGATCTGGGGCGCGGGTGCAACGGTCTGCTCAGACATGGTTTCGATCCTGCCATCCTCGTCGGAAACGGAGCACGCCTGGCAACGCCGCGGCACCCGCCCGCATTCCACCCCGCGCGCCACTCACACCACGCTGCGGCGTCTTTGTGTCGGGATCAGGCCCGGCGGCGGCCACCCGAAAATATGCGGATTCGCACTCCGGGTGCGCGACGCAGGACACAGCCCCGACCCGAACGCGCATCCTTCCCCAGGCGTCGGGTGCGGCCCCGCAGAAGGATGCCGTGTCTGTCGAAGCGGGGGCTACTCCTGGAACCGGTAGCCCATGCCCGCTTCGGTCAGCAGATGCTTGGGGTGCGAGGGGTCCACTTCCAATTTGCGGCGCAGCTGCGCCAAATAGACACGAAGGTAATGGGTTTCGGTGGCGTAGGACGGACCCCAGACCTCGCGCAGCAGCTCCTTGCGGCCGACGAGTTTGCCGCGATTGCGGACGAGCATTTCGAGCATGCCCCATTCGGTGGGCGTGAGGTGCACGGTCTCGCCGTTCTTGGTGACCTTCTTGGCGGCGAGGTCGACGGTGAACGAGGATGTCACCACCACCGGGTCGCCCGCTTCACCGTCGGTGGCGCCGCGTCGAACGGCGGCGCGCAGCCTGGCCAGCAGCTCATCCATCCCGAACGGCTTGGTGACGTAATCGTCAGCGCCCGCGTCCAGCGCCTCCACCTTGTCCGCCGAATCGGTGCGCGCCGACAGCACGATCACCGGCGTCTGGGTCCAGCCGCGCAGACCCGCGAGCACCTCGATACCGTCCATATCCGGCAACCCGAGATCCAGGATCACCACATCGGGATGTTTGTCGGCCGCCGCACGCAAGGCCGCCGCACCCGTCGGCGCCGTGATCACCTCGTATCCGCGCACCGACAGGTTGATCCGCAACGCACGCACGATCTGCGGTTCGTCGTCGACCACCAGCACCCTGGTCGCGGGTGGTTGCTGCTTCTTGTCGGTCATTGCGGCTTCCTGTGTCGTGGGGGCTGCGGCGCCACCGTCGACCACAGTGCCACCATCGATTACGTTCGCTGTCATCATCGGCTCCCGGCATCGCTCTCATCGGCAGGCACATCGATACGTGTCGCAAGTCGGTGATCCGGATTCCGGTCAGCGGGCGGACCACCCGGCCCGCCATCGTCGGTCGCCGGATCGGCACGCATGCCCGAGCCGACATTCATCGTCGGTTCGGCCCGCACGGCATCGTGGCTCGGCACAGCGACCTCCGATGTCGAGTCGGCCTCCGCAGATCGCCCGGCCCCTGTTCGGTCGGCGAACGCGCTCGGCCCGGGCGTCGAGGGCGGTTCGGCGGACCGGGAATCCGAGCGTTCGACCGTGGTGTGCCCGGCAGACGCGGCGTCGGCCTGCGGCCCACCGGTGTCGTCGGCAGGTAAGTCGACGAGCATTGTCAACCCGCCACCCGGCGTCGGTTCGGCGTGCACCGTGCCGCCCATGGCCTCCACGAATCCTCGTACCACCGAAAGGCCGAGGCCGACACCGGTGGTGTTGTCCCGATCGCCGAGTCGCTGGAACGGTTCGAACAGCTGCTCCTCGGTACCCGCAGGCACCCCGGGACCGGCGTCGATCACCGCGATCGAGACACGGTCACCGGTGTTTTCCGCGGTCACTCGCACGGGGGTGTCGCGCGGCGAATGGCGCAGCGCGTTATCGATCAGATTGGCGAGGACCCGTTCCAGCAGCCCGCCGTCCGCCAGCACCGAAACCTCACCGACCTCCACCTTCACCCGATCCATCGCTGCGCGCCGCAACCCGCGCGTCCCCATCCCGACGCTCACCAGCGCCCGATGCGCCACCTCATCCATGTACACCCGCCGCATTTGCGGGGTGATCACACCGACCGCCAGTCGCGATGAGTCGAGCAGATTGCCGACCAGCGCGGTCAGCTGGTCTACCGATTCCTCGATGGTTTCCAGCAATTCGGTGGTGTCCTCCGGAGAGAACTCGATGTCGTCACTGCGCAGGCTGGAGACGGCGGCTTTGGCCCCGGCCAGCGGCGTGCGCAGATCGTGGCTGACCGCGGACAACAGCGCTCGCCGCAATCGATCGGCCTCCAGCAGCGCCGCCGACGCACTCGCCTCCTCGGCGAGCCGGGACTGGCGGACCAATCCCGCGGCCTGGTTGGCGACCGCGTGGAGCACCGGCCGATCGCCCGAGTCGAGCGTTCGGCCTGCGAGTAGCAACCAACTGGTGGTGTCGCCCGCCTCGATCGCGGTCTCGGCATCGGCAACCCGCTGCGGCGGGTCGACGCCGACCGCGGCGATCACCTGGCTGCCGCAGACCATGCTGACCGCACGCAGGCCGTAGGTTTCCCGGACCTGCTCGAGCAGGTTGGGCAGATCCGCGCCGTGCAGCACCGCGCCTGCGAACATCGTCAGCAGCTGGGCCTGCCGGGAAGCCTTACGCGCCTGCCGGGTTCGCTTCGCCGCCACATCGACCAGTGCCGCCACCGCGACGGCGACGATGAGCAGCACCACCACAGTGACGAAGCTGTCGGGTTCGGCGATGGTGAGGCTGTAGCGCGGATCGGCGAAGAACCAGTTCAACAGCAATCCGGAGAACAGCGCCGAAAATGCCGCGGGGACAACGCCCCCCAACAGCGCGACCGCGACGACGCCGATGAAGAACATCGCGCTCAGACCACCCAGCTCGAGCAGGCCGTCGAGGAACACGGCGCTGACCCCGCACACGATGCCGGGCACCAGCACCGCGGCAAGCCAGGCGAGGACCGGTTGACGCGGCCAGAACGAGCGCCAGCGCAGGCCACGATTGGCCTCCTCGTGCGTCACCATGTGCACATCGATCCGACCCGACTGCTGCACCACCGCCGAACCGATACCTTCGTCGAAGATGCGCGCCCACCGCGAACGCCGGGAGGTACCGAGCACCAACTGGGTCGCGTTCACTTCGCGCGCGAATTCCAGCAGTGCCGTCGGCACATTGTCACCGGTCACGGTGTGCAGACTCGCGTCGAGACTGGCGGCAAGCTCGCGCAACCGTGCCATCCGCTCGGTCGAAACCCCCACCAACCCGTCGCCGCGCACGACGTGCACGAGCACGAGTTCGGCGCTGGACTTGGTGGCAATACGACTGGCCCTGCGCACCACGGTCTCCGACTCCGGACCACCGGTCACCGCGACGACGACACGTTCGCGTGCCTCCCACAACTCGGTGATCTTGTGATCGGCGCGGTACTTCGCGAGCGCCGAGTCGACCTGGTCGGCGAGCCACAGCAGCGCGAGCTCACGCAGTGCGGTGAGGTTGCCGGGGCGGAAGTAATTGCGCAACGCCGCGTCCACCTTCTCCGCGGCGTAGACGTTGCCGTGAGACAGTCTGCGCCGCAGTGCCTCTGGCGTGATATCGACAAGTTCGACCTGGTCTGCGCCCCGCACGACCGCATCGGGCACCGTTTCGCGCTGCTGGATGCCGGTGATCTGTTCGACCACATCGTTGAGGCTCTCCAGGTGCTGAACATTGACCGTCGAGATGACGTCCATGCCGGCATCGAGCAACTCCTCGATGTCCTGCCAGCGCTTTTCGTGCTTGCTGCCCGGCGCGTTGGTGTGCGCCAATTCGTCGACCAGCACCACTGCGGGATGCCTGCGCAGCACCGCCTCGGCGTCGAGTTCCGGGAAGCTCGACCCGCGATACTCGATCATCTTGGGCGGTATCCGCTCGATCCCGGCCAGCAATTCAGCGGTTTTGGCCCGACCGTGGGTCTCGACTACCGCAGCGACCACATCGCGGCCGCGTTCGAGCCGTCGGTGCGCCTCACCGAGCATGGCGAAGGTTTTGCCGACGCCCGGTGCCGCACCGAGGTAGATGCGCAGTTGGCCGCGTTTCACTCGTCCATCATCGCGCGTGACGGCATACCACCGGTAACCCGTAACCGGCTCGTCGCCAGGTCGTTTTCCCATGAGCGGGCTTCGCGCTCGTTCGCCGTCGCCAGCGCGCGAATGGCCAACACGCAACACACGAATCCGACGATCACCGCGACCGCGACAGCCGACATGAGCAGTCCTCTCCACAACCGGAACAGAAACCGGTTGCGCTGGATTGGTCCGCTTGGCCGGTGTTGTCGTTTCTACCTCGCTATCGCGCGATGAACTGGATCTTTACGGTGTGTTGACGGGTTGTCCTCCCACCTTGACGGCATCCTTTCACCTGCGGGGCACCCGCCCCGTAAACGAAGCGTCAATGCTCATCGACACGGCGCTAAGGACCCGTAAGGAAGCTCGGCACCAGATCAAATGGCCGCTTGACTCAGCCTGTCGCGCTCCATGAAGGGGCGCCAATGGAGGTTGTAAAAGATGTCTGTCGTGGTGTTCACGGTGCTCACCGTGGCGATCTTCGCGCTGCTGGGCCTGATCCAGCGGGGGGTGGAAAAACTGTGATCGCGAATCTGATCGGTCTGATCCTGGCCGTCCTCGTCGCGGGGTACATGGTCGCGGCGCTGCTTTTCCCCGAGAGGTTCTAGGTGAACACGACTACCGCCGCGATCGCGTTCGCGGCATCCCTGATCATCGCGCTTGCCTTGGTTCACGTACCGCTCGGCGACTACATGTTCCGGGTCTACGACAACAAGAAGCACTCACGCGCGGAGCGCGTCATCTACCGGGCGATCGGCGTCCAGCCCGAGGTCGAGCAGACCTGGGGTGTGTATGCCAGAAGTGTGCTGGCGTTCTCCGCGGTGAGTGTGGTGTTCCTGTTCTTCTTCCAGCTGATCCAGGGCAAGCTGCCATTGCACCTGAACGCTCCCGGCACGGAGATGACGCCGGCACTGGCCTGGAATACCGCGATCAGCTTCGTGACGAACACGAACTGGCAGAACTACTCCGGTGAATCGACCCAGGGACACCTGGTGCAGATGGCCGGTCTCGCGGTCCAGAACTTCGTCTCCGCCGCCGTCGGTATGGCCGTGGCGGTCGCACTGGTCCGCGGCTTCGCCCGCAGGCACACCGGCGATCTCGGCAACTTCTGGGTGGACTTGGTGAGGGGTACCATCCGCATTCTGCTGCCGATCGCCTTCGTCTTCGCGATCGTGCTGGTCGCGGGTGGCGTGATCCAGAACTTCCACCTGCACGATCAGGTCGCGCACACACTCAACGGCACCGAGCAGACCATCACCGGCGGCCCGGTGGCCAGCCAGGAGGTCATCAAGGAGCTCGGCACCAACGGTGGCGGTTTCTACAACGCCAACTCCGCGCACCCGTTCGAGAACCCGACCACCTGGACGAACTGGGTGGAGATCTTCCTGATCTTGATCATCAGCTTCTCGCTGCCGCGCACCTTCGGACGCATGGTGGGCAGCACAAAGCAGGGCTACGCCATCGTCGCAGTGATGGGCACCATCGCGCTGATCAGCACGGTGCTGCAGAACATCTTCCAGCTGGCCCACCACGGCACTGTGCCGACCGCGGTCGGCGCATCGCTGGAAGGCGTCGAAACCCGTTTCGGCGTGGCCGATTCCGCGACCTTCGCGTCCGCGACGACGCTGACCTCCACCGGAGCGGTCGACTCGTTCCACGACTCCTACACCAGCCTCGGCGGCATGATGACGATGTTCAACATGCAGCTGGGTGAGGTCGCGCCCGGCGGTACCGGCTCCGGTCTCTACGGCATGCTCATCCTCGCGGTCGTCACCGTCTTCGTCGCCGGTCTGATGGTGGGTCGCACACCGGAGTACCTCGGCAAGAAGATCACGCCGCGCGAAATCAAGCTCGCCGCTTCGTATTTCTTGATCAGCCCGCTGATCGTGCTGGTAGGGACAGCGGTGGCGATGACTATGCCCGGTCAGCGCGCCGGCATGGCCAACACCGGGCCGCACGGGCTCTCGGAGGTGTTGTATGCCTTCACCTCCGCGGCCAACAATAACGGTTCGGCGTTCGCCGGTCTGAGCGGCAACACCGAGTGGTACAACACCGCCCTCGGCCTCGCGATGGTTTTCGGCCGGTTCCTGCCGATCATCTTCGTCCTGGCACTGGCCGGTTCACTCGCCAGGCAGGGCACCACCCCCGAGTCGATCGGCACGCTCCCGACACACCGCCCGCAGTTCGTCGGCATGGTCGTCGGCGTGACCGTGATCCTGGTCGCGCTCACCTTCCTGCCCGCGCTCGCACTCGGGCCGCTCGCTGAAGGAATCCACTGAAATGACCAGACCCACTATGGAATCGACAGACTCCGCGGCCGTGTCCGAGCACTCGAAGAGGCAGATCGAACCACAGAGTGGTCGTGTCGCGCGCGGCGCGCTCGACCCCAAGATGCTGCTGACCTCCCTGCCGGACGCGGCCCGCAAGCTGGACCCACGCACCATGTGGAAAAACCCGGTGATGTTCATCGTCGAGATCGGCGCCGTCTGGTCGACCGTGCTCGCGATCGCCGACCCGACTTTCTTCGCCTGGGCGATCGTGGTGTGGCTGTGGCTCACCGTGATCTTCGCCAATCTCGCCGAGGCGGTCGCCGAGGGGCGTGGCAAGGCGCAGGCCGACACGCTTCGCAAAGCGAAGACCGACACCATTGCTCGACGTCTTGTCGATTGGTCCCCGGGCGGCCGCGTGGTCGAAACGAAGGTCGGCGCACCCGAGCTGCAGCGCGGCGACTACGTAGTCGTCGAGGCGGGCCAGATCATCCCCGGCGACGGCGACGTCGTGGAAGGCATTGCCTCCGTGGACGAGTCGGCCATTACCGGCGAATCCGCCCCGGTCATCCGGGAATCCGGCGGCGACCGCTCGGCGGTGACCGGCGGCACCACGGTGCTGTCGGACCGGATCGTCGTGAAGATCACCCAGGAGCCCGGCGCGAGCTTCATCGACAAGATGATCGCCCTCGTCGAGGGCGCCAGCCGGCAGAAGACGCCGAACGAGATCGCGCTGAACATCCTGCTCGCCTCGCTCACGATCATCTTCGTGTTCGGGGTGGTCACCCTGCAGCCGCTGGCGATCTTCGCCAAAGCGAACAATCCGGGGGTACCGGATACCTCGGCACTGGATGGGCACGGCATCGCCGGAATCGTCATGGTCTCACTGCTGGTCTGCCTGATCCCGACCACCATCGGCGCACTGCTGTCGGCCATCGGCATCGCGGGCATGGACCGGCTGGTCCAGCGCAATGTGCTGGCCATGTCGGGCCGCGCGGTAGAGGCCGCGGGCGACGTCAACACCCTGCTGCTGGACAAGACCGGCACCATCACGCTCGGCAACCGGCAGGCCTCGGAGTTCGTTCCGATGCCGGGCATTCCGGACGACGAATTGGCCAATGCCGCCCAGCTTTCCAGCCTCGCCGACGAGACCCCCGAGGGCCGCTCCATCGTCGTCTACGCCAAGCAGGCGTTCAACAAACGCGAGCGCACCCCCGGCGAGCTGACCGGCGCGACCTGGGTGGAATTCACCGCGCAGACCCGCATGTCGGGTGTGAACCTGTCCGATGGACACCAGCTACGCAAGGGCGCGGCCAGCGCGGTCGTCGAATGGGTTCGCGCACAAGGCGGGGTGGTACCCCACGAGATCGGTGTGATCGTCGACGGCGTCTCCGCCTCCGGTGGCACGCCGCTGGTCGTCGGCGAGGCCACCGACGGCAAGGCCCGACTGCTCGGGGTGATCCATCTCAAGGATGTCGTCAAGCAGGGCATGCGCGAGCGGTTCGACGAGATGCGCAGAATGGGCATTCGCACCGTCATGATCACCGGTGACAACCCGTTGACCGCCAAGGCGATTGCCGACGAAGCGGGTGTGGACGACTTCCTCGCCGAAGCCACACCGGAAGACAAGCTGGCGCTGATCAAGAAGGAGCAGGACGGCGGCAGGCTGGTCGCGATGACCGGTGACGGCACCAACGACGCCCCGGCGCTGGCGCAGGCCGATGTGGGCGTCGCCATGAACACCGGCACGTCGGCGGCCAAAGAAGCAGGCAACATGGTCGATCTGGATTCAGACCCGACCAAGCTCATCGAGATCGTGGAGATCGGCAAGCAGCTGCTCATCACCCGTGGTGCGCTGACCACGTTTTCCATCGCCAATGACATCGCCAAGTACTTCGCGATCCTGCCCGCGCTGTTCATCGTGCTGTTCCCCGGCCTCGACGCCCTGAACATTATGCGGCTGGCCAGCCCGCAGTCGGCGATCCTGTCGGCGGTCATCTTCAACGCGCTCGTCATCATCGCGTTGATTCCGTTGGCGCTGCGCGGCGTGAACTACACGCCGACCAACGCGTCGAAACTGTTGAGCCGCAACCTGACCATCTATGGCCTCGGCGGCATCGTCGCGCCGTTCATCGGTATCAAGCTCATCGACCTCCTCGTCCAACTCCTCCCCGGGATGTCCTGATATGCGTATGTCAACTTGGATTCGGCAGCATCTGGCCGGAGTGCGTGCGCTGCTCGTGCTGACCGCGATCACCGGAATCGTCTATCCGCTCGCTGTTTTCGCGATCGCCCAGCTGCCCGGCCTGAGCGACAACGCGGAAGGCTCACTGATCTCCTCCGACGGCACCGTGGTCGCCTCCAGCCTGATCGGGCAATCGTTCACCGACACCGACGGCAACGCGCTGGTGCAGTACTTCCAGAGCCGCCCTTCGGCGGCCGGTGACGGGTACGACCCGACTGCCACCGCGGCGTCGAACCTCGGTCCCGAGAGCATCGTGGACACACTGGACGCCGATCCAGCGAAGGTAAAGCCGAGTCTGCTGTCCACGGTGTGCTCACGCAGCAAGGCAGTCGGCGATCGTGAGGGGATCGACGGCGGCCGCCCGTTCTGCACGAAAGATGGTGTGGGCGCGGTGCTCTCGGTGATCGGCCCGCGCGATGCCGACGGTGATGTCTCGCATCCGGTGCAGGTCGTCAGCGTCAACCAGGCATGCCCGGCGGCGCCGTTCCTGGCCACCTACAAGGGCGTTCGGGTCGAATGCGCCGTGCCGGCTGAGGACTACTCGATCGGCCGGATCGTTCCGATCTACGGTGACGCCACCACGGGCACCCCGGTACCCTCCGACGCGATAACGGCCAGCGGCAGCGGCCTCGACCCGCACATCTCCCCCCGGTTCGCGGACATTCAAGTGGCACGAATCGCTAACGCCCGCAACATCTCCGCAGATCAAGTGCGTGAGCTCGTCGAGGCGAACACCGACGGCCGCACCTTCGGCTTTCTCGGCGAACCCCGCGTCAACGTGGTCGAACTGAACCTCGCCCTCGACAGCCGCTACCCCTTCCGCGACTGACAGCGCACACCGAAGGCCACCTCCCGGCCTGGACGGCAGGTGGCCTTCGGCCATGAGTGCTCACTGTTCACGACCGTGCAGGAGCGCTCGCAGCACGCGCTCGGCGCCGTCGGGATCCGGCGGCGCACCGACGATCGTCGGCAGATAGTGGAACGACTCGGCGACTCGCACACTCGCATAGGCGAGTTCGTCGAGCGTCAGTGTTGTCGTAATGCGCTGCTCCTCCAGGTCACGGGCGAGATAGTCCGCGACAGCGCGCACAAGCCGCGGCTGAAACCCATTGCTCGCCAGAGTGAGCAGCTTCATCGCGCGCTCGTTTTCTTCCAGCGCGAACTTGCGGGCTCCCGGCTGCATCAGGATCGACCTGAGGTAAGCGGCAAGCAGCGCGGGCACGCGCGCCCCGGGCAGATCCCGAATCCGCTCCCATTCGTCGCGCAGGGTGGCGTCGGTCAGCGACCAGATGATCTCCACCAGCAGTTCGTCGCGGCTGCCGACCCAGCGATAGAGCGTGACCCGGTTGACCGCCAGCTCGGTCGCGAGCTGGCCGACATCGAGTCGCTCCCCGCGCAAGAACTTTCGTTTCGCCAGCCGGAAAGCATCAAGCGGCTCCGGTCGCCGCTGCACCGTGTTCGACAACGCTCGCTGCAGTGGCGTGGTGTTCGTCATGTTCGAAGGCTACCCGAAATGCAACATATCTGCATCATGTTGCACTCGCGGCCATCGGAGCTGACATGTTGCACAAGTGGGACAAAATCGCATCGGCACCGCTCTTGACGTGGGCGTTTTCATGCGGCTTGATTGCAACATGCACTGACTTCCGATCAAGGATGAAACAGATGACAGAAATGTTGCACATCGTTGACACCCGGTACGGCCCGGTACGCGGACAGGCACACGGCCCGGTCCACGCGTTCCTCGGTATCCCGTATGCCACCGCCCCTGTCGGAAAGCAGCGTTTCCTTCCGCCGAGCCCACCACCGCCGTGGCGCGAACCGCGGGATGCGACCCGACCCGGACCCACCGCGGCGCGCGCGCCCTACGTACCCGCCTACGACGGCCTGGTTCCCGAGCTGTCGATCCCCGGCGACGAGCTGCTCAACCTCAGCATCTGGACACCGGCGACCGACGGTGCGCTGCCCGTTCTCGTCTGGATCCACGGGGGTGCGTTCACCAACGGATCCAACGCCCTGCCGACCTATGACAGCACGGCATTCGCCACCGGCGGCGTGGTCGCCGTCGCCGTCAACTACCGTCTCGGCGGCGAGGGGTGGCTCCATTTCGGCAGCGAGACAGTCAATCTCGGCATTCTCGATGTGGTTGCCGCGCTCGAGTGGGTGCGCGATAACATCGCGGCATTCGGCGGCGACCCGACCAGAGTGACCATCGCAGGCCAATCCGCGGGCGCCATGCTCGCCACCACGCTGACCGCTGTGCCGCGCGCTCGCGGCTTGTTCCACGGCTTGATCGCGCACTCCGGCGCCGGAGCGAACACGCTCAGCCCCGACGAGGCTCGTCTGGTGATCGACAACCTCGCCGCACACATCGGTATCGAGCCGACGCTCGCAGCCTTCGAGAAGCTCTCGATCGATGAATTGTCGGTGCATGTCCGTGACGTCTTGCATGAGGTGCAGACCGCGGCGGACCCGGCGAAATGGGGCAGGCTGGCCCTGACAATCCTGCCGTTCGCCCCGGTGGTCGACGGCTCGATCGTCACCGCGGAGCCGCTGGTCGCGATCGCGGCGGGTGCGGCGTCGGATGTCGCAATCCTGTCCGGCAGCAACGCCGAGGACGCGCGCCTGATCCTGGTCTCCTCGGGCGCGATCGACCAGATCGACGAGGCCGCCCTCGCCGCTGCGGGCACCGCCTATGGGCTGGATGTCGGTGCCGCCCTGCCCGAATATCGCCGATCCCGTCCCGAGGCGTCCCCAGGGGACCTGCTGTGCGCGGTGGTCACGGACTGGTTCTTCCGCATCCCGGCAGTCCGGCTCGCGGAGGCGCAGGCGGCAGCGGGCGGACCCATATGGGCATTCCGATTCGACTGGCGCTCACCACGTCTCGGTGGCAGGCTCGGCGCGGCACATGCCGTCGATCTGCCCTTCGTCTTCAAAACGCACACCATCGCGGAGAGTCACACCTTGGTCGGCGCCCACGCTCCCGATCAAGTCGCCGACAACCTGCACGGCGCATATCGCGCGTTCGCCACCGAGGCAGACCCGGGCTGGGCGCCCTATGACCCCGTACGCCGAACCACCGGCCTCATCGCGAACACCGTGACGATCGCGGAAGACCCGGACGCGACGGAACGACTGCTGTGGGGCGGTGTGCGATGACCGATCTGGTGCACTACGACGACAGCACCGACAAGATCGCCAGGATCATCCTCGATCGTCCCGACGCACGCAATGCACAGAACACCGAGCTCCTCTACGCCCTCAACGACGCCTTCGACCGCGCTGCGCGCGACGACGGCATCCACGTGATCGTGCTCGCAGCCAATGGTCCGCACTTCTCATCCGGCCACGATCTGCGCGAGCACGATTGGCGCGACAACATGCGCCGCCACGAGCCGGTCGGCACGTGGGCCGGCTTCGGCAGCCCCGGCGCCGAAGGGCTCATGGGGCGCGAGGAGGAGATCTACGCCGGCTTCAGCGAGCGCTGGCGCAACATTCCGAAACCGACCATCGCGGAGGTGCACGGAAAGGTGGTGGCGGGCGGTCTCATGCTGGTGTGGCCGTGCGATCTGATCGTCGCCGCCGAGGATGCCGAGTTCGTCGATAATGTCGTCGCGATGGGGGCCAACGCAGTGGAGTTCTTCAACCACCCGTGGGAGTTCGGGATCCGCAAGGCCAAGGAATTGTTGTTCACCGCAGGGACATTGAGCGCGATCGATGCCGAACGGATCGGAATGGTCAACCGCGTGGTTGCGCGGGCGGACCTCACCGAGCACACGATGGCGCTGGCCGCGACGATCGCCGCCATGCCTTTGTTCGCGCTGAAGCTCGCCAAGCGGTCGGTCAATGCCGCGCAGGACGCCCAAGGGCGACTGACTGCCCAACAGACGGCATTCGCCCTGCATCAGCTCGCGCACAGCCACAATGTCCAGGTTCACGGTGAGATCGTGGATCCGGACTTTCTCTCGAGGTTCACTCGTCGTGACTGAACTCGCGGGCCCGAGACCGCTCGGGCAGATTCTCACCGAGCTGGCCGCCGACACTCCGGAGGCCGCGGCGATCACCATGGGCGGCGAAACCTGGACAAGGCGAGACCTCGAGTCCGCCGCGAACCGCCGGGCCAGGTACTACGCCACGCTGGGCGTCGGCCACGGCGACTATGTCACCGTTGCGCTCGCCAACGGTCCCGACTTCTACGCGACAGTCTTCGCGATCTGGAAACTCGGCGCCACACCGCAACTCATCTCGCCACGGCTGCCCGCACCCGAACGCGCCGCGGTCATCGGGCTCGCGCGGCCGAGGCTGGTCATCGGCGCACCGGAGCCGGGCCTGCCCACCCTGCCCGGCGAGTACGAGGGCGGTGCCGAATTCTCCGACGCGCCGTTCGACAGCTACCCGATCGCACCAGCGTGGAAGGCGCCGACCTCTGGCGGCACCACCGGCCGCCCCAAACTGATCGTGTCCGGCCAGGACGGGCAGCTCGATATCGCGTCGCTGAACGCGATCCTGCGCCAGCGTCCCGACGACGTCCAATTGGTCACCGGACCGCTGTATCACAACGCCCCCTTCAACACCTCGTTCTTCGGGCTCATGGCAGGCCAACACCTCGTCGTGCTCCCGAAATTCGAGACCCGTGCGGCGCTCGATGCCATCGTTGACCATCGCGTCAGCTGGCTCACTGTGGTGCCGACCATGATGTCGCGCATGCTCACCGAGTTACGTGCCCGTCCGATGGCCTACGACCTCGGCTCCGTCCGTGCGCTCTGGCACATGGCAGCACTCTGCCCGCCCTGGCTCAAACGGGCGTGGATCGATCTGCTGGGGCCCGATCGGATCTTCGAAATGTATGGCGGGACAGAGAATCAGATGATGACGCTGATCGACGGCCGCGAGTGGCTCGCCCACCCCGGATCCGTCGGGCGCGCCGTCTTCGGTGAGTTCCGCGTCCTGAATTCCGAGGGTCGTGCGTGCGCACCCGGCGAGGTCGGCGAAATCTTCCTGCGGCCGCCGGAAGGCAACGGTCCGAGCTACCGCTACATCGGCGCCGAACCGCGGACCCATCCGGACTGGCCGGGGTGGGATTCACTCGGCGATCTCGGACACGTGGACGAGGCGGGGTACCTCTACCTCAGCGACCGCCGGACGGATCTGATCATCAGCGGCGGCGCCAATATATTCCCTGCCGAGGTGGAGGCCGTCGTCACCGAGTACCCCGGCGTCCGGGAATGCGTGGTCCTCGGTATGCCCGACAACGACCTCGGCGCGCGTGTACACGCCGTGGTCGAAACCGATGAGCCACTGATCGAGGCCGACATCCGGGCCTATGTCCAAGCGCGGCTCGCCCGCTACAAGTGCCCGCGCAGCTACCGCTTCAGCAACGTGCCGTTACGTGACGACGCCGGTAAGCTGCGCCGGAACGAGCTGCGCGACATCGAAGTACAGCTGACAACGAGTAGCGCCAACTCCGTTGGAATGAGCTGAACCTGGAGTTGGACGGGGAACTACCCGGCGGCTGACCCGCTCCCAGCTCGACCGCGGGGGCTGCCTTCGTCCCTACCCGCGGACGAAGGCAGCCTTCCACTTTCCGGTCCGAACCAGGCCTCGGCAGGCCGTGGCTAGTTCGCCGGGACCGGTTCGGACGGCGCTATGTCGGCGGGCAGGACCGAGAGCACCGCATCGACGTAGCGGTAGAACGCCGGAGTGCGGTTGCTCGAATTCTCGATCCAGTCGAGATCGAGCTTGCCGTCACGGAAGAACTGACGCCGTTGGCCGGTGGACAGTTCCAGCTGCACGCCCTTACCCCGCTGATTGCGATTGGCGATGTTCTGCGGGGAGTCACCGTTGATCTTGTCCGGTGTCTCATCGGCCACCGCGAATCCGGCACGCTCCAATGCCGAACGCACCTTCTTCATCAGCGCGGTGTCGCGGCCACCGATATGGGTGATGGGAGACGAGTCGCGCATACCGTGCCAGGACACCGTGTAGGAGCTCTGCTCGACCACGCGCACACCGATGGGTTCGTCGAATCGGGTGGCGGTGATGTGCAGGTCGTCGTTGTCCTTCGGCTGGACCCCTTCAAAGGTGTAGCTGGTGCATTCACCCTTCTCCGCGGCGTATCGAGCCAGCTCCGAGGTACCTGCCTCGATCAAACCGCCGTGGATGGCGATGTGGGCTACCGGTGCGCCGACACCGGCCGGACCGATCGCGGTCCTGAGGTAGTCGATACCTTCTCGCTTGTGGGCCGCGAGCTCCGCGTAGTTGTTGTACCTATCGTCGGCAGACGCCGGGCCCGCACCTGCCAACAGCGCGACGGCGACGACCAGAACGATCATGACTCTGTTCACGAGAGCAGGCTAGTCATCCCTGGTCAAAGAGGAATCCCCAGCGCTGAAAGACACATGATCGTCGAGCCCCCAACCCCGCGGGTCAGGCGTCGATGACAACTGTGCCCGTCGCCTCCGGGACCACGAAGGTGAGCAGGTGTTCGGCTTCGGCGCGGACAGCCTGCTCGTCGGCGGCCGAGAGCGGATGCCACGGGGAGATGCGCACCGTGGTGTCCTCCAGCGCCCAGCGGCCATGGACGAAACCGTCGACGAGGTACATCGGGACGCCCCCGGACGCCTCCTTGGCGATCCGGCCGCGGTCTTCGTCGCTGATAATTCGGCGGCGGTCCTTGTGCCCGAGCAGTGCGTTGTCGAAGGCGGGCAGCAGGCGCACCGGGACAGTCAGATTCGGGTCGGCCAGCGGCGCGTCGGGCAGGTCGAACAGCTCCCTGCCCTGTTCGTCACGAAAGACGCGCAGGTTCGCACGCAGGCCGTCGACCACTCCGGCCAGCCGGGTGATGCCCGACCAGGCTTGGATATCCGCGACGCTCGCCGGACCGAAGCCCGCAAGGTAGCGCAGGACGAGAACCTCCCGCTGTGGTCGCGCGGACATCGGCACGCCCAGCCACTCCTCCGCGAGGCCGATGGTGACAGAACGGTTGCGCCATCGGCCCCACGCTCCGGTGTCCGGGCCGTGCACCAGTGGAACCATGAGCTCGACGGCCTCGGCGAGCCTACGGGTGTGCCGGCCCGGAAAGCGTTCGGCGAGGAGCAATCCCAGCTCGCCGCGGGTCAATGTCTGGCCGCCGAGCAGCTCGCGGCCCGCGGCGGCGAGCGCCTGGTGGTCGACGCCGTCGATCTCGTCACGGAAGTACGGCGCCCGCAACGCCGCGCTGACGACCGGTTGCACCGTCGGCCGCAGCCAGCGGAAGTCCTCGGCGGCGGCCAGGTGCACGGTACGCCGAATCATCCCAGAGCGCACCAGCTTCCGCTCGCGCAGCAGTCGTTCGAGATCGTCGGGCCGGAACCCCGCCAGCCGAGCCCACAGCCCGACATACGGCCAGTTCGGTTCCTGCCCTTGCACCGCGACCAGGTGTCGCACGAGCTCGAGCGGCGGGATCGACGCTCGCTCCACCAACAGCTGGCGCACCAACAGGGTTCGATTGAGCTCACGCGACGACAGTTCGGTCATCCCGCCATCCTGGCCGATGCCACCGACACCTCGGCACCCACAGCTGGACGGTTGATATATGCATACATATACTGCATGCGTGTTCGACCCCATCACCTTGACCATCGGCGCGGCGATCGCCGGAGCCGGCTGGGCGGTGGGTCGATTCGGCCGACGCGGCAAACCGGCTGCCGCACCGGCCCCGTGCGGCTGCGGCCACGACCTCGCCATGCACGACCCGCAAGAGGGCATCTGTCACGCGGAGAGCTCCCGCAAGAGCAGCTACGGTTTGCGTGAATGGGTTCGCTGCGGCTGCCGCCGGTATACGGGGCCGACTCCCATAGAGGACTACTTCACCCGGCCGATCCTGCCGCCCGCGGAGTAGACCCTCACCGTCGTCGCATCGACAGCTGCCGCGCCGGGCACACGCCACCGAACAACGAACATTGCGGCTGCGGGGTGCCCAGTGGCGGAATCAGCAGGTGACCACCTGCCAGCCGTCGGGCACCCGCGCCGAGATCACCTGCGTGCCCTCCGCCTCCAGATCGATGGTCACCGAACCAAGGCGCAGGTCGGTCAATGCGATCCGGCCCCACTCCGGCGGCAACTGTGGATGCAGGATGACAGTGCGGTCGGGCACCTTCGGATCGAGCCCGAGAAAGGAGCGCACCAGCAACAATGGCGCCGCACTCGCCCACGCCTGCGGGGAACACGAGGTCGGGTACGGCACCGGCACTGCGAACTGATCACGCGGAAAACCGCAGAACAGCTCGGGCAGTCGACCGCCGAAAGCCGATGCGGCATCGAGCAATCCGCCCGCGATGCGCGTTGCCAACTCCACCGCACCAGGGATCTGCCGGTACCTGAGCAGCCCGGCGACCGCGATCGCGGTGTCGTGCGGCCACACCGACCCGCAGTGGTAGCTCATCGGGTTGTAGGCGCCCATCGAGGACGACAGCGTGCGCAGTCCGAAACCGGTGTCCATGTCCGCACCGGACAACCGACGCACCAACTCGGCGGCGTGCTCGTCGGTGGCGATCCCGGCCCAGAGACAGTGCGCCACATTGCTTGTCAGTGCATCGACCTGACGCTTGCCGCCGTCCAGCGCCACCGCGTACCAGCCTCTGTCGGCCAGCCAGAATTGTTCGGCGAACTTGCCGCGCAGCTCCGCGGCCCGCTCGCGCAGCGGACCCGCGACGCGGACCTCGCCGAAGGCGTCGGCGAGCTCCGCCCGCGCGAGCAACGCGGCGTGCACATAGCCCTGCACCTCACACAGCGCGATCGGGGCCTCGGCGAGATGTCCCGCGGCATCGTTGATTCCGTCGAAGCTATCCTTCCAGCCCTGGTTGATCAGACCTCGATCGGTGGCCCTGCGGTACTCGACAAAACCGTCGCCGTCCCGATCGCCGTACTCGGTCATCCAGCCGACTGCGGCGTCGGCGGCGGGCAACAAGGCCTTGATCGCCTCGGGATCCGCACCCCACCGATGACATTCGGCGAGCAGCATCACAAAAAGTGGTGTGGCGTCGGCAGATCCGTAATACGTGTTGCCGCCGAGCGCCTGGCCGCTCGCCGGGCCGCGGCGCATCTCGTGCATGATCCGCCCGGGTTCCTCCTCGGTGAGCGGATCAACCTTCTGCCCCTGCAATTCGGCCAGCTGTTGCAGCGTACCCAGCGCCAGGTCGACCTCCAGCGGCAGCGACATCCATGCGGTCAACAAGCTGTCGCGACCGAACAGTGTCATGAACCAGGGGGCGCCCGCAGCGACGAACGGCCTGCTCTCGCCGTTCTCGTCGTGAATCTGCAAGGCACCGAGATCACTTTCCGAGCGCCGCAACACCTGGGAGAGCAGCGGGTCGTAGGCGGCGATCTTCGTCGCGGTATCGCGCCATGCCTCGATCTTGCGGCTCGGTGCGCTGAGCCCATGATGCTCACCCGGCGCCACCGGCGCTTGGACACGCTGGTTTCCCACGGTCGGCTGGGCGATGATCTCGGTCTGCCAGCTCTCCCCCGGTGGCACCACGATCCGCCAGACCAACGTGCCGGGCAGTACCGTGGGCTCGACGGTCGCGGACACCGAGAGCCCGCGCATCCTATCGATGTGATCGTGCAGCAGCAGTTCGCCTTCGGCCACCACTACGTCGGCTCTCCCGTGCCCGGCCCTACCTTCCTTGACCGCGAACAGATCGACGAAATCGGCGTCGACGTGTAGTTCCAACGTGACAGCCGTCGGTTCGCGGCCCATATTCTCCAGCGTCAGTATCTCGTGCATCCCGTCGGCGATGAGTCGCTCACGCACCACGAGCAGTGTGCTGTCGGCCAGCCCCGCCTGCGGCGGTCTTCGCAGCACGAACCGCGCCGCGAAAGCTTCCGGGCTCAGCACCGAAAGCGGTTCGGCGGACTTGCCGTCCACCAACAGCTCCCAGCGCGAAATGACGCGTGCGTCCCGGAAGAACAGACCGTGCGGCCGGCCCGGCTCGACATCGCCGAGCCGGTTCGACAGACAGAATGTCGCGCCCTCGACCAGCGTCACCGAACTGTCGCAGCCGCCGAGTCCGGTGGGCTCACCGGAGTTCAACGGTCGTGGACTCTGCGGCTCGGGGTTCGGCGCAGCGCTGGTCTCTGCTGTCATGCCAGTTCGCTCGCCGCAACCTGGACCGGAACAGTCTCATCGACCCAGCGGGCGGCTCGGGCCTTGCGCCCTTGCCGCAGCAGCCGGTGATAGACCTGCTCGTAGCCGCGACCGAGCGAGTCGGAGGCAAAGTTCGCCTCGACATGCGCCCGGCAGGCGGCCGGATCCAGCGCGCCCACCTGAGCGATCGCCGCGGGCAGCTCGGCAGGATCATCGCAGATCCGACCGGTTACGCCGTCGACGATCACCTCGTCGACCGCACCGCCGCGCAGTGCTACCACCGGGGTACCGCAGACCATCGCCTCGATCATCACCATGCCGAACGGCTCCTCCCAGCGGATGGGGAACAACAGACAACGGGCACCGGAGAGCAGTTTACGTTTGGCCGCCGCGTCGGCGAGCCCGAAAACATGATCCTGCGCGGTCAGCAGTGGTCGCACGACCTTCTCGAAGTACGCCTGCTCCGGCGGTTCACTGCACTTGCCCGCGAGCACCAGCGGAATACCGGCCGCGTGCGCCGCCTCGAGCGCGAGGTGGGGTGCTTTGCACTCGTTGAACCGACCGAGAAACAACGCGTAGTTTCCCTTGTCCACGCGGAACGGCCATTGGTCGACGTGCAGCGCGTTGTGTACGCGCCCAACCCAATTCAAGTCCGGCGCCAGTGCGCGCTGTCGGTCGCTGATCGCCACGAGCGCGACCTCGTCGCCGAGTTCGCGGTAGTACCGATAGGAATCGTCCTCGACAGGACCGTGCACCGTCACCACTGTCGGCAGTCCGAGCTTCTGGTACGCGGGCACATTGAGGGGTCCCGCGAAGGTGTGGTCGTGCACCACGTCGATGCCCGAGGTGGCGGCGATGTGCTCGATGGCCCTTCGCGACTTGAGGGCATGGACCACCTCCGGGAACGGCTCGCCGAGTCGCTCGGGCAGCGCTCGGTCCCACACCGGGACGAACTTGGCCTTGGTGCCCGGTTCACCTGCGCCGATCAGTGTCACATCGTGGCCGCGGGTGACCAGCGCATCGACCAGATCCGCGACCACCGCCTCGACACCGCCGTACGCCTTGGGCGGCACGTCGAAATACGGGGGGACAACCATCGCAATGCGGAATCGCTCGCCGACGTGATCGATCGACAGCAGATCCGAAGACGCAATCGGCGCCGAACTGGGCGCGAACAACCGTTGACTCATGACCATCCTTCCAAGCAACCGTTGGCACTCGCATCCACCCAGCACTCGGAGCGCTGGGCGCCGAACGTGGTGGCCGCCGCGGCGGAGGTGGAGACAATGCCTGCACCGCCGTCCATCAGGGCTTGGTTGGCCTGGTCGCGCCGGGGCGCGAACAGGGGGGCCGACACAGACGTACCTCATGATCAACTATTCAAACCAGGCAGTGGGCCTCAATTTCGGCGCGGCCGAGCAAGCGCTCGGCCGGGCTACCGGCCTCAGGGCAACTCGGGCTGCATGCGCAGCGGCACGCCGATCCGATTCCACAGGTTGATCATCGCGGTGACCGCTACCAGCCCGGCGCGCGCGCCCATCTCGAAGTGCTTCTCGACATCCGCCCAGATCTCATCGCTCACCCCGTGCTCACCGAGCTTGGTCACCGCCTCGGCATAGGCTAGCGCCGCCCGCTCCTGCTCGGTGTATAACGCCGATTCGCGCCAGGCGTCGAGCTGGAAGATGCGCTTCTCGGTTTCGCCTGCCAGGCGGGCATCGGTGGTGTGCATATCGATGCAGTACACGCAGCCGTTGATCTGCGAGCCGCGGATCTTCACCAACTCGCGGATCGTCGGATCCAACGGGCCGCGGCGGATCGCCGATTCTGCGGCAAACCAGGCGTGGTAGATCTCAGGGGCAACCTCGGCCACATTCATTCGTGCCACAGTGTTCGTCCTCTCCTAGGTGCTTGCTACTGCACCTTGAAGACGACGCAGCCGCCGCTGCTGTGACACGCGGGACCTTGCCGTCACACGTCCGGCTGGCATCGAGTCGGATCCGGCAGGTCACCGCAGGCCACATTGCCGTGCGCGGTCAGCACATTCCGCCCCGCCTCGTCGGTCAGATAGCGCCGGAAAGCGGCCGCCAGCGAATCGCCGGGCAATTCCCCATAGCTGTAGGCGAATTCGATGCCCCAGAACGGGTATGTGCGGTCGATCGCACTGTCACGGGACGGGGTGATGCCATTGATCGCCACGGTCGACACCCCCGCCCTCGCCGCCTCGGAGTACTCGCTATAGCCGATCGCGCCGCGCAGGTGCACGACGGCTTGCAGCATGTCCTTGGTGACCTGTACGTCGCAGTGTGCGGCACTCGGCGGCGGGATGTCCTCCAGCGCCTTGCAGCTCACGTGGGAGCGGATCACCTGTGGCTGGGTGAGCAGTCGCCGCTCGAAGGTATTCCTGGTCCCGGCACCGGGGATGCGATTGACGAGGACGATCGGCAGGTCCGGTCCGCCGACGTCGCGCCAGTTGGTGATCCGACCCTGGTAGATGTCCTCGATCTGTGCGGCCGACAGACTCCGGACACCCACGTCCTGGTG
This sequence comes from Nocardia sp. NPDC051463, assembly GCF_040681975.1. Taxonomy (NCBI): domain Bacteria; kingdom Bacillati; phylum Actinomycetota; class Actinomycetes; order Mycobacteriales; family Nocardiaceae; genus Nocardia; species Nocardia sp. NPDC051463. Next base: position 11,835 of record NZ_JBFBAB010000012.1, on the reverse strand, counting down.
CACGACCATGGTGAATAGCGACATTCCGAGTTGTCGCTTGAGCAATGCCGCGTACCCCTCGCCCTTCGGCCCGTCGGTGATCGCCAGCAGATCGTGGTTGTCCTTGCCTTCCTCGATGAGCCGGTCGAGGCCGCGTTCGGTGCCCTCGAAGGCGAAGATGAATTCGGCGCCGGTGCAGCGCTTCCGGTACTGCGTCGCGGCGTCCTGAATGACCGGGGCGAACGCGGAAGATCCGACCAGCGTGAGCTTGCCCGCCGCACACTCCAACGGTGTCGGATCCGGCTCGACCGCGGCAACGACGAGCTGGACGACGATCACCAGCACCAGAAAAGCGGTGAGCGCCAGCATCACTCGGGACGCCCCCGTGCGACTCTGGGTCTCGGTGACCTTCCCGCCCTTGATACCCCCTTGCAGCACCGGCGCACGGTATTCCCCTGTCCCCTCTGAGCGCTGCAGGATGGCCAGGATCTTGTAGTGATCGCCGCGGTTCAACGACACCTTCGGCAGGTCGATCACGCCGATGTGCCCGATCGTGTCCTCCCGCACCGCGATTCCCGAGTCACGGTCCAAACTGTCGGCGAGGCCAGGCTCGCTCAACTCTGTCACGGCCATGCCGATGATCCGACGCTGCGGAAAATGCAGGTGCAGGCCGACTCGGCCGGCATCGGGCGCCTGATAGTCGCGGCTATCGATAGTCGTGGCACCGCTGTTCTCGATGCGGACCAGGACAACAGATAGATCTTTCAGCTCCGGACTCGAACCGTCCAGATCCGGGCGCAACTGCGGCAGCACCCCGGGGAACACCGATTCGATCTCACCGGTGACAGGCGTATCCATCTGGACGCGGTAGCCGAGCTGCCTGCGCCCCACGAAGACGAACTCCCACAGGAAAGCGCCGGCCGACAACAGGATTGCGATGATCGCCAGCACGATCTCGACCGGAAAGTCACCCACCAGAAAATCCACTCCCCAAGAGATCGTCGTACCAACCATTTTCGGGTGCGATCGGTGATCGGCCCATGGACGGCAGCACTATTCGACAACAGTTAACCCGGCGGCCATTCGCGTGCGTGGTCAGGGGTTGCGCAATCGAGCCGATCTACCGTGCCGGAAGGGCGCTGCGCCCTCAGCGATGCCGAACGCGGCAAGGTGTCACGCCGACTTGGTCCAGGCCAGCAGGTCAGCCAACGGCCAGGTATTGATAACTCGTTCCGCTACAACGCCATTCGCGATAGCACGCTCGCAGCCGTAGCCCTGCCAGTCCAGTTGGCCCGGCGCGTGCGCGTCGGTGTCGATGGAAAACTCGCAACCCATCTCGACTGCGAGCTGGATCAGCCGCGACGGCGGGTCGCGGCGTTCGGGGCGACTGTTGATCTCGACGGCGGTGCCGTAATGGCGGCAGGCCTCGAACACGACCTCCGCATCGAACGTCGACTCGGGACGGATACCGCGCGCCCCCTCGACAAGCCGGCCGGTGCAGTGCCCGAGCACGTCGACGTTCGGGTTGGCCACGGCATAGACCATCCGCTTGGTCATCATCTCACTGTCGGCACGCAGGTGCGAATGCACACTGGCGACAACGATATCGAGCTCGGCGAGCAGATCGGCGTCCTGGTCGAGGGCGCCGTCGTCGAGGATGTCCACCTCGATCCCGGTGAGAATGCGAAACGGCGCCAGCTGCTCATTCAGTTCCGCGACGACCTCCAGCTGGCGACACAGCCGGCCGGCCGAGAGCCCGTTGGCGACGGTCAGCCGCGGCGAATGGTCGGTGAGCGCACAGTATTCGTGGCCGAGGGCCGCCGCGACGCCCATCATCTCCGCGATCGGGCTGCCACCGTCGGACCAGTCGGAATGGGTGTGCAGATCACCGCGCAGCCTGGCCCGCAGCGGCTTGCCCGGCACGCCGATGGGCTGCGCGGCCGCACGCAGATCGAGCAGATACTGCGGTATCGCACCGGAACACGCCTGCTCGATCACGGCTGCGGTCTTCGGTCCGATACCGGCGATATCACGCCAGCTGTGCGCTGCCCGATGCGCGGACAGCTCGTCGGGAGTCAGCTGAGCCACCATGTCGGCAGCGCGCCGGTAAGCCTTCACTCGATGTGTCTCCGACCGCGAACGTTCCAGCCAGAAGCCGATCTCGCGCAGCGCCTCCACCGGACCCGGCACCTTACTCGGGTCCGATTCCGCGATCGGATGATGTTCTGCCACAGCGCTTTAGCGAATCCTGCTGTACTTCATGAAGGCCACCCCATCCTCGAACACCCGGCTGGTGATCATCCGGAATTTGGCCGCGTCGTCCAGCCGCGGACCGGAACCGAACAGCGACCGGCCCCGGCCGAGCACTATCGGGTACAGCTTGAGGAAGATCTGATCGATCTCCGGCAACAACACCTGGGCGAGCTCGCCACCGCCGCACAGCCAGATCCCGAGCCCATCCTCGCGTTTGAGCGCACGCACCTTCGCCAGCGGGTCGGTGGAGATCAGCTCCACTGCGGAATCGGGGCTCTCCGGCAAGGTCGTCGAGACCACGAACTGCCGCAGGTGCGCATACGGGCTCGAGGTACCGGTCCTGACACCGAAGTCATGGGTCTTACGTCCCATCAGCACCGTATCGAAGTAGCGGTTGCGCTTGTCGGTGCCTAGGGCCTCGCGCACCTTCGTCGGCAGCGTTTCCGGATACTGCGCGATGATCGCCGGACCGTGATCTCCTCCCACCGGGAAGAAATCGACCGAGCCGTCCTCGGTGGCGATGAATCCATCGATGGTCGAGGCGACGTAGTAGGTGAGCTTCCGCATATGTCCTTCCTACACGGCCGGCGTGACTCCCGACCGCCTAGAAAGAACGGTAGCTCGCTAGCGTGTCGGGGGGCGAGGCTTCGGCTGGCAGCGGGGGCAGGAATAGGACGAGCGATTCATGAAACGCTCGCGCCGGATCGGCGCGCCGCAGCGGCGGCAGGGTTCGTCCTCGCGGCCATAAACGGCCAGCGATCGCTCGAAGTAGCCGGATTGACCGTTCACGTTCACATACAGTGCGTCGAATGAGGTCCCGCCCGCGGCGAGCGCCTCACCCATTACGCCGCCGACCTCGGTGAGTAGGGTGCGCAGGGCGGCTCTGGTCAGGCCCGAGGCCGGCCTGTTGCCGTGTATCTTCGCTCGCCACAGGGATTCGTCGGCATAGATGTTGCCAATACCGGAAACCACGGACTGGTCGAGCAACAGCCGTTTGATCTCGCTTTTTTTGGCGTGCAGCGTGGACACCACGGACTCGGAGTCGAAGAGCGGATCCAGCGGGTCGCGAGCGATGTGCGCAACGGGCTCCGGCAGCAGGGTGCCCTCGACTGTGACCAGCGGTGCAAGAGCCCAGCCGCCGAAGGTGCGTTGATCGACGAAGCGCAACTGGGTGCCGTCATCGAGGGTGGCGAGGATGTGGGCGTGTTTCTCCACCGGAGTATCGGCGGGCTGCACCAGCATCTGCCCGCTCATCCCGAGGTGCACGACCAATGCGGTATCGGGATCGTCGAAGGTGAGCCACAGGTATTTGCCGCGGCGCTCTGCCGCGGCTACGCGCAACCCGGTCATCCTTGCCGCCAGATCGGCGGCACCCTCGAGGTGCCTGCGCACCGAACGGGGGTGGGTCACCGTCACCGATTCGACGACGTGACCGACCACGTGCTCGGCGAGTCCACGCCGGACGACCTCGACCTCGGGGAGTTCGGGCACGTCAGGCTTCGGCGGTCAGTGCCTGGTAGGCGGCGCCTGCGGCCTTCTGCTCCGCTTCCTTCTTGGATCGGCCGATGCCGGAACCGTACGGGCGGCCGCCGATCACCGTGGTCGCGGTGAATTCCTTGTCGTGGTCGGGGCCCGTCGAAGTGATCTCGTAGCTGGGCACGCCGAGGCCACGTTCGGCGGTGAGCTCCTGCAGGCTGGTCTTCCAGTCGAGGCCCGCCCCCATTCGGGGACCACGCTCGAGCAGGTCGGCGAACAGCCGCAGCACCACCTCGCGCGCCACATCGATGCCGTGCTCGAGATGCACCGCGCCGAGCAGCGACTCCATGCCGTCGGCGAGAATGCTCGGCTTGTCCCGGCCGCCGGTGAGCTCTTCGCCCTTACCGAGCAGCAAGTGCGCGCCGAGGCCACCTTCGCCCAGCCCGCGCGCCACCTCGGCGAGTGCGTGCATGTTCACCACGCTCGCCCGCAGCTTGGCCAGTTCGCCCTCGGACTTGTCCGGATGCTCGTGGTACAGCCGCTCGGTGATGCTCAGGCCGAGGACCGAGTCGCCGAGGAATTCCAGGCGCTCATTGGTCGGCAGCCCACCGTTTTCATAGGCATAGGACCGGTGAGTCAGCGCGAGGCGCAACAAATCCGGCTGCACGCCGACGCCGAGCGCGGCGAGCAGCCGGTCATGATCACCGGAGGGGCCCGGTTCGTCCTTACTGACGGTCACGTCGATACGACAGGTCGAACGATCAGACAGCAGCGGTGACCTGGCGGCCCTTGTACGTGCCGCAGGAGGGGCACGCGATGTGCGGCAGGGTCTTCTCGCCGCAGGCGCGGTTCGGGCACGTGATCAGGGTCGGCGCAGTGGCCTTCCACTGACTGCGCCGCGACCTGGTGTTGGAACGGGACATCCGGCGCTTGGGAACGGCCACGACTACTTCTCCTCTTGTCTTATTGCTTGCCAGTTCACAGATCGGTCTTGCTGATCCGGGTCTTAATGATCGGGGTCGGCGGCACCCGAATCGGGGCTGCCACTGCCGGGCGACTCGGTGGCGAACTTCGCCAACCCGGCCCAGCGAGGGTCAAGTATCTCATGCCCATGGCCGGAACCCGCAATCGCCATCCGTACACCGCATTCCGGGCACAGTCCTGCACAGTCCGGCGAGCACAACGGCTGCAACGGAAGCTCGAGACCGATGGCGTCGATGATCACCGGCTCCAGGTCGATCGTGTCGTCGATCAGACGGTGGATCTCGTCGTCCTCGGTGGTCTGCTCGGTCGTACTGTCCGGGTAGGCGAACAGCTCGGTCAGGTTGAGCTCGACCTCACCGGTGAACGGCTCCAGACAGCGCGTGCACTCCCCCGCCGTCGACGCCGCCACCGTTCCGGTGACCAGCACACCCTCGGACACCGCCTGCAGCTGCAGGTCGAGTTCGACATCGGAACCTGCCGGTATGGCGATCAGGTCCAGCCCGATTCGATCCTTCGTGGTGACGATGCGATGGAACTCCTGCATCGTTCCTGGGCGACGGCCCAGGCTGCGAGTATCCAGCACGAAGAACGCGTCCGGATTGCGGCGCGCAGCCGCATGGGGACGCGAGGCAGAACCGGAACCGGCGGACATCACGAAACTCACTCACACTCGAAGGAAACGGGCAACCACTCCACAGTACGCGAGGGGTCACCCGAAGCCCAAAACGCCACCGCCGTCCCGCCGATAGGCGGCTAGCGGCGATAGTCCCCCGCATAGTCCGGCGCACCCGCACCGGAACGCAGCTGGTGACGCCCACGGCCGACGGTACGCAGCGCGTTGTCGAGGGTCTCCTCGAACTCGGCAAGCTTGTTGTCGACGTAGTGGTCACACTCGTCGCGCATCCGGTCGGCCTCGGCGTGCGCCGCGTCGATCACGCGCGCCGACTCGGCGTGCGCGGCCCGCACCACCTCGGTCTGCCCGACAAGGCGGTCCCGCTCGGCCTGCCCCTCCGCGACCGACCGGTCATAGGAAGCCTGGCCCGCCTCGGCCATGCGCTCGGATTCCACGCGAGCCCGGCCGGTGACGGCCTCGAATTCGGCATTGCCGTCGGCGACGACGCGGTCGGCCTCGGCCTGAGCCGTGCTGACCAGATGATCGGCGTGCGCGCTCGCCTCGGCCACCATGCGATCGGCATGCGCCTTGGCCTCGGCGAGGATCCGATCGGCCTCCTCGCGCGCGGATTCGATAGTCTCGCGGGCCTGCTCATCGGCACTTGTCACCGTTGTCTCGGCGGCCGAGCGGGCGTCCGAGACGATCTTGTCGCGATGATCGAGCACGTCCTGGGCGTCGTCGAGTTCGCCGGGCAGCGCGTCACGCACGTCATCCAGCAGCTCGAGCACGTCACCGCGCGGCACAATGCAGCTGCGGGTCGGCGGGATGCCGCGCGCCTCCTCGACGATGGCGACCAGCTCGTCGAGTGCTTCGAATACGCGATACATGCTCACTACCCCACTCTCCTGCGGACTACGGCGAACTTTCTCACCGAGGCCCAGTGTGCCCCTCGTCACCGTAAGTGCCGAGCCATCCTCCGGTGTGTCGCGCCAGTGTCTCGCACGCCACAAAATCAAGTGGAGGATCTACCTCCACTTGGTGTTACATTTATCCAGAAGGTCGGAACAAGATCTTCATAAGCGAATCCCAGGCCCCCACCGGGACAGTGGGACAGGAGGACGCCCCAGGGTGGACATCCGAGAGCCGATGATTGACACGTTCCGATTGTTCAGTACATACTGAACAGGCAGTAACGAAGGAACTTGCTAGAGAAGTCGGCGGGAAGGAAAGCGATGACCATCGCTGTTGTCCCCACCAAAGGCTCTGTTCGATCGGAAAGACAATGACTGTTCTGGAAATCCCGCGACCGGCGGCCGCCAGCATCTACACCCCCTGGGCTGGCCCGTACCCGGTGTTGCGGTCGGCAGCATCGGTTGCCCCCCGGTTCGAACAGCTCATGCAGTACCTGCGCGGCGACCGGCCCTTCGCCCAGCTGATCCGTTTCGCCCTGGTCGGCGGATCGAGCAATATCGCCTACGTCCTGCTGTTCTTCGCGATGCACGGCATCGGCCCCCTGATCGCCAACGTGGTCGGGTCGATCGTCAGCACAATCATCGCCAACGAGCTGCACCGTCAGCTCACCTTCCACGCGTCCGGCCGGGTCGGCTGGTTCACCGCGCAGTGGGAAGGTGGCGGCCTGGCGCTGATCGGCCTCGGCATCACCACCGCGGGTCTTGCGGCCCTCGATGTCTGGACACCCGGCATCGGTGGAGCCGCGGAAGCCGGCGCCATCCTCGGAATCACTGCGGTAGTCGGCGGAATGCGCTTCCTGGCGCTGCGCGGTTTGGTCTTCTAGACAGACGAGTCAGCTGCGCTGCTCGGCGAGGCGGTCCAGGAGACGCTTGTGGACCGAAGGCGGAAGCATGTCGGTGACATCGCCACCGAAGGTCGCGACCTCCTTGACCAGGGAGCTGGACAGGTAGCTGAACGACGGGTTGGTGGCGATGAAGAAGGTGTCGACTCCGGAGAGCTTCTTGTTCATCTGCGCCATCTGCAGCTCGTAGCCGAAGTCACCCGCGTCACGCAGACCCTTGACGATCGCGGAGATGCCCTGCTCCCGCGCGAAATCGACCAGCAGGCCAAACCACGACTCCACTCGAATGTTGGGCAGGTGGGCGGTGGCCTCGCGCAGCATCTCCATGCGTTCCTCGACGCTGAACATGCCCTTCTTGCTCTTGTTGATCATGACGGTCACCACGACCTCGTCGAACTGGGCCGAGGCCCGATTGAAGACGTCGATGTGTCCATTGGTCACCGGGTCGAACGAGCCCGGGCACAACGCTCCTGCCATAGCTCAAACGCTAGCAGGCGGGCCGTCGACGAATTCCGCGAGCTCGATCCTGGTCTCGCCGTACTTGCGCACCTTCATCGGGACATACCCTGCGGGCCAATCGATCTCGGGCGAGCGAACGGAGCGTTCCACCACGACCAGCGCGCCGGGCGCGAGCCAGCCGCGTTCGGCGAGGGCACGGACGTCGTCGCTCACCGCGGCAGTGTCCACGTCATACGGCGGATCCGACAGCACCAGGTCGTAGTCACCGGCACCTACGTGCGTCAAGACGGCCGTGACCGCGCCGACGCGCAGTTCCGCGCCGGGCAGGCCGAGGTCGGCGATATTGCCGCGCACGATCGCCGCGGCCTTGCGGTCGGATTCGATCAGCAGCGCATGCCGTGCGCCACGCGACAGCGCCTCGAGGCCGAGCGCGCCCGAACCCGCGTAGAGATCGAGCACGCGCGCGCCGTCGAAGTCCATCCTGGCCTCGAGCACGCTGAACAGTGCCTCGCGCACCCTGTCGGAGGTGGGCCTCGTGCCTGCGGGCGGCACCCGCAGCCGCCGCCCGCCCGCTGTTCCCGCGACGATCCGGGTCATTCGCCCGCGGACTCGCGCACGACCAACTCGACCAGCAGATCGCCGCCCTCGACCTGCTGCACTCGGCCGATCGCGACTCGGCCGACCGTGCCTGCGCGCGGCGCGGTGATCGCGGCCTCCATCTTCATCGCCTCGATGGTGCCGATGGTGTCACCCGCGCCGATCGAATCACCTTCCGACACAGCCAGAGTCACCACACCCGCGAACGGAGCGGCGATATGGCCAGGATTGTTCTTATCCGCCTTCTCCGCGGCCGGGATCTCGCTGGCGATCGACCGGTCACGGACCGCGACCGGACGCAGCTGACCGTTGAGGATGCACATCACCGTGCGCATACCGCGCTCGTCGGGCTCGGAGATCGCCTCCAGACCGATGAGCAGGGTCACGCCCTTCTCCAACTGCACCCGATGCTCGTCGCCGCGGCGCAGTCCGTAGAAGAACTGGTTGGCCGACAGCCCGGAGGTGTCGCCGTACTGCTCACGGTGTGCGAGGAATTCGGCCGTGGGGCCAGGGAACAGCAGCCGGTTCAGCGTGTCCCTTCGCTCCTGCGACGAACCGGCGAGCCCGGCCTCGTCCTCGGCCGTCAGCGGGGTCTCCGGTTTCGCAGGTCCCCGACCTGCCAGTGCCCTGCTGCGGAACGGTTCCGGCCAGCCGCCTGCCGGCGTGCCGAGTTCCCCACGCAGGAAGCCGATGACCGAATCGGGAATGTCGTAGCGGCCAGGGTCGGTCGCGAAGTCGTCGATGTCGACGTCGGTGCCGACCAGAGCGAGCGCGAGATCGCCGACCACCTTCGACGAAGGAGTCACCTTCACCAGGCGACCGAGCAGCCGATCTGCCGCCGCGTACTTCGCTTCGACCTCTTCGAACCGGTCACCCAACCCGAGCGCGATGGCCTGCTGACGCAGGTTCGACAACTGACCGCCGGGGATCTCGTGGGTGTAGACGCGACCGGTCGGGGCGGGCAGCCCGGACTCGAAGGGCGCGTATACCTTTCGCAGTGCCTCCCAGAACGGCTCCAGATCGCAGACGTTCTGCAGGTTCAGCCCGGTGTCGTACTCACTGTGCGCGGCAGCGGCGACGATCGCCGACAGCGCGGGCTGGCTGGTGGTGCCCGCCATCGCGGCACTGGCCCCGTCGACCGCGTCGGCGCCCGCCTGCCAGGCGGCGAGATAGGTGGCCAGCTGGCCGCCAGGAGTGTCATGGGTATGTACGTGGACCGGCAGGTCGAAGTTGCGACGCAACGCGGTCACCAGGGTGGCGGCAGCGGGGGCGCGCAGCAGACCGGCCATGTCCTTGATGGCGAGGACATGTGCCCCCGCGTCCACCATCTGCTCGGCCAGCTTGAGGTAATAGTCGAGGGTGTAGATGGTCTCGTCCGGGTTGGACAGGTCACCTGTGTAGCTCATCGCGACTTCCGCAATGGCGGTACCGGTTTCGCGCACCGCATCGATGGCGGGCCGCATCTGGTCGACATTGTTGAGCGCGTCGAAGATGCGGAAGATATCGATGCCGGTCGCGGTGGCCTCGGACACGAATGCGCGAGTCACCCGCTCAGGGTAGGGCGTGTAGCCGACGGTGTTGCGGCCACGCAGCAGCATCTGCAGGCAGATGTTGGGTACAGCCTCGCGCAGTGCGGCCAGCCGCTCCCACGGATCCTCGTACAGGAAACGAAGCGCCACATCATAAGTCGCGCCGCCCCAGGCCTCGATGGACAGCAACTCAGGTGTCATCCGCGCGACATGTCCCGCGACGGCAAGCAGGCCGTTGGTCCGAACACGGGTAGCCAGCAACGACTGGTGCGCGTCGCGGAAGGTGGTGTCGGTGACGCCGACGGCCTTCTGTTCGCGCAGTGCCCGCGCGAATCCCTCGGGGCCGAGGCTCAGCAGCCGCTGGCGTGAACCCGGAGGCGGCAGCACCGTCAGATCGAGCGCGGGCAGCTTGTCATGCGGATACACCGTCGTCGGTCGCTCGCCGTGCGGCTTGTTCACGGTGACATCGGCCAGATAGGTGAGGATCTTGGTGCCGCGGTCGGCCGACCCACGCAGTGTGAGCAGCTGCGGGCGCTCCTCGATGAACGAGGTGGTGACCCGGCCCGCGCGGAAATCGGGATCGTCGAGCACCGCCTGCAGAAACGGAATATTGGTTGCCACGCCGCGGATTCGGAACTCGGCCACCGCACGACGAGCCCGCGCGATCGCGGTCTCGAAATCGCGGCCTCGACAGGTGAGTTTCACCAGCATGGAATCGAAGTGGGCACCGACCTCGGCGCCCAGGTTCGCACCACCGTCCAGGCGAATTCCCGCGCCACCGGGGGTGCGGTAGGCGGTAATGCGGCCGGTGTCCGGACGGAAACCGTTGGCCGGGTCCTCGGTGGTGATACGGCACTGCAGTGCCGCGCCGCGGATCTGCACGGTCTCCTGACTCAGACCGAGCTGCTCGAGGGTCTCGCCCGCCGCGATACGCAGCTGCGACTGCACCAAGTCCACATCGGTGATCTCCTCGGTCACTGTGTGTTCGACCTGAATACGCGGGTTCATTTCGATGAAGACATGATGGCCACGCTCGTCGAGCAGGAACTCGACAGTGCCCGCGCAGCTATAACCGATCTGCCGAGCGAAGGCGACCGCGTCGGCGCAGATCTTTTCGCGCAGTGCGGGATCCAGGTTCGGCGCGGGCGCGAGCTCGATCACCTTCTGGTGCCGCCGCTGCAGCGAACAGTCCCGCTCGAACAGGTGCATCACGTTGCCGTGCTGGTCGGCGAGGATCTGCACCTCGATGTGACGCGGGTTCACCACGGCCTGCTCGAGGAACACCGTCGGATCACCGAATGCCGACTCGGCCTCCCGCGAGGCCGCCTCGATCGACTCACGCAGGTACTCAGGGGCGGCGACACGGCGCATGCCACGACCACCACCACCGGCGACGGCCTTCACGAAGATCGGATAGTCCAGCTGCTCCGAGGCCGCGACCAGCGCCTCGACATCCGCCGACGGCTCACTGGAGCGCAGCACCGGCAGCCCGGCAGCCTTCGCCGCCGCGATGGCGCGCGCCTTGTTGCCCGCCAGCTCCAGCACCTGCGCCGAAGGACCGATGAAGGTGATGCCCTCGCGCGCACAGGCGGCAGCCAGGTCAGGGTTCTCCGACAGGAAGCCGTAGCCGGGATAGATCGCGTCGGCGCCCGCCGACTTGGCGGCCTCGATAATGGCCTCGATGGAGAGATACGCGCGGACCGGGTGACCCTCTTCACCGATCTGGTAAGACTCGGCTGCCTTCAACCGGTGGACCGAATTGCGGTCCTCGTAGGGAAAAACCGCGACGGTTCCGATGCCGAGCTCATAGGCCGCGCGGAAGGCCCGGATCGCGATTTCACCGCGGTTGGCAACCAAGACTTTCGAGAACATTGGCCTAAGGTACCCGGCGCCGACAATACTTCTGACACAGAAGGCCCCTTCGCATGGTTCTTCACAACGAGACCTAGCAAGGTTGCGAAGTTGCGGTAATGCTGTGTTCATTTTGCAGCGCCTGCGGCGCTGCGGGTTCGCGGCCCCTTTGGTCTCGCTTCCGAGCCGTCGAGACTCGCGCCTTCGGCGCGTGCGCTTCGACGGCTCGGAACCTACCCGCCCGGTCGATCGTCCCGTCGCCGATCGCCTGGGCGCACCGC
>NZ_JBFBAB010000011.1:0-207253 GCF_040681975.1 Nocardia sp. NPDC051463 | reverse complement strand
ACCCCGCAAACGCCACGGCTTCCGAACACCGACCTACATCCTCGACCAGGTACTGTCCAACACTGCCCCTGTTGCATCGACCACGTGAATCCGCCAGCGTGGCCAACCACCATTTGACTACGCGCGATACCGTTTCTCTGCTCTTGTGTGTGTGGGGGAAGGGCTCGAGAACGGCACCACAGCCAGTCCTCACGCTGGAAGCTGGTGCCTACTTCCAAAAGCTGCGGAAGAGAAAGTCGGGGACGGCACACGACGCGCCCAGCACTGCTTGGTAAGCCAATGGAGTGCGGCCGATACTGGGTCGCGTGCCCTGGACTCGGTAAACCGAGCCTGCACTCGGAAACCGAGCCTGGACTCGGAAACCGAAGCCTGGACTCGGAAACCGAAGCCTGGACTCGGAAACCGAAGCCTGGACTCGGAAAACCGAGCCCGTCTCCGAGCGGTGCCGAGTAAAACCACCGAGAGGCGCAGTGTCCCAGACCGATCAGCCACGGAGCAGCGGCTTTCGCTGTGGCGAGACAGCCTCACAGCTGAGCGCCGAGGCTAGCGCCCGCCCACGCCCGGCAGTCCGGCGAACAGCAGCTCGAATACCGGCGGGTTGTTCGGGTGCGGGGTGGTCGACGGTATGAATGGGCGGCCTTCGCCGGTGTCGGTGACGATGTAGTCGGAATGGCTGCCGGGCACCCGATCATCGACGCCATGGCAGTGCGGCCCGCCGGTGGCGTGCACTCTCGGCAGGTCGTCAGGGTATTTGTACGGCTCGGCCGCGAACATGAAGCTCGAGTTGAAATATGCGCCCGGGTATCGGCCGCCGAAGATCTCCTCGGCGATGGGCATCAGTTCGCCGAGGGCGTTGACGACGCAGTCCAGTGCGGGCGCATAGGCATACAGCACCGAGGTCGTCGGGCGCAGCAGCTGAAGCGACGCGATCAACGAGGGTTCGTTCTCGTGTAGGACCGCGCCCGTGGTGTCGGTCAAGCCGACGAGGTTCAGTAGCATCGTGTCGAGATCCGACTGCTGGTCGATGATCGCCACACTCGTGGTGGTGGCATTTTCCATGGTGCGTAACAGATCTCCGGCCGTGTCGGCATATAGACCGGTGACCTCGGAGGTGGCGTCCAGGTCCGGTCGCAGTGACCGCAGGCTCGGATTGATATCGCGCAGATAGGAATCCGTGCGCGAGAGGAGATGGCCGAGCGTCGCGCCGCGCCCTTGCAGGGCGGTGCCGAGCGCATTCACGGTGGCGTTGAGCTTGCCGGGCTCGACCTTCGCAAGCAGGTCGGCCAGATGTTGGAACAGCGTATCGAATTCGACGGTCACCGCCTCGGCCGTCACCTGCGCGCCGGGCAGCAACGACCGGCCCGAAGGCCGTTTCGGAACAAGGAAGTTCACGTACTTCGCACCGAAGACGGTGGTGGAGTGGATGTCCACCCTCGCGTTGTCGGGGACCCGACGCAGCAGATCGGGATCCAGATCCATTCGCAGCCGCACGCGGTCCCCGGCTCGGGCGATCGCCGCCACCCGGCCGATCTCCACGCCGCGAAACTTCACCTTGGCATCGCGGTCGAGCACCAGTCCCGCGCGGGGCGCGTCGACGGTGACCGATGCGGTCGAGATGTACCTGCCCGAGTACATCGACAGCACGGCGGCAATGACGGTGGCCATCGCGAGAACCAGGGCAGCACCGGCGATTTTCCAGTGTGATGCCTGCCAGAGGCTGCGGGCGATCACCCATCGTGGCCCCTCGGTCTGTTGCTTCGAACGCATGACTCACCTGCCTGGAGACGGGTGCGTCGTTGCCCCGCTCGCGATGCCGGATGCTTGCCCGGCCTGACGTGTCGTAGTACTGTCCAGACACCTGTCCATTCTACGTCTGGACAGCTATCCCGGGAGGATTTTCCCATGACCCTGGTAAAACCGCGGCGGGTCTCCGGAGGCGAGCACGAACACGGCCACCTCGACGAATTCCGGGTCGATCCACTGACTTTGATGCGCCGAGTCCGGGCCGAATGCGGTGACGTCGGGTCGTTCGACCTAGCCGGACGGCGCGTCATCATGTTGTCGGGCGCGCAGGCCAACGAGTTCTTCTTCCGCTCCGGCGACGAGGATCTTGATCAGGGCGCCGCCTACCCGTTCATGAAACCGATCTTCGGCGCGGGCGTCGTCTTCGACGCCAGCCCCGAGCGGCGCAAGGAGATGCTGCACAACCAGGCGCTACGCGGTGAGCAGATGCGCGGGCACGCCGCGACGATCGAGCGCGAGGTGCGGCGAATGCTCGCGCGCTGGGATGACGAGGGCGAGATCGACCTACTCGATTTCTTTGCCGAACTGACCATCTACACATCCTCGGCCTGCCTGATCGGGACCAGATTCCGTGACGAACTCGACGACCGCTTCGCGCGGCTCTACCACGATCTGGAGCGCGGCACCGATGCGCTGGCCTACGTGGACCCCTACGCGCCGATCGAAAGCTTCCGCCGCCGCGACGAGGCGCGCCGCGAACTCGTCGACCTGGTACAGGGCATCATGGACGGCCGCGTCGCGAATCCGCCTGCGCGCAAATCGGACCGTGACATGCTCGACATCCTGATCACCATCACCGACGAGCACGGCAATCCGCGCTTCAGTGCCAGCGAGATCACCGGCATGTTCATCTCGATGATGTTCGCAGGCCACCACACCACCTCCGGCACCGCGGCCTGGACGGTGATCGAACTACTCCGGCATCCTGACCTGCTGACCAGGGTTGTCGGCGAGCTCGACGAACTGTACGTCGACGGTTCCGACGTCAGTTTCGCCGCGCTGCGCCGAATCCCGCAGCTCGAGGCCGTGCTGAAGGAAACACTGCGACTACATCCACCGCTGATCATCCTGATGCGCGTTGCCAAGGGCGAATTCGAGGTCTGCGGGTATCGGATCGAGGAAGGCGACCTGGTCGCCGCCACGCCCGCTATCTCCAACCGCATCCCCGAGGACTTCCCGAACCCGGAGGACTTCGATCCCGACCGCTACCTCGACCCCAATCAGGAAGATATCGTCAACCGCTGGACGTGGATCCCGTTCGGTGCGGGAAGGCATCGCTGTGTCGGCGCGGCGTTCGCGCTCATGCAGCTGAAGGCCATTTTCTCGATTCTGTTGCGCGACTGGGAGTTCGAGATGGCCCAGTCCTCCGACAGCTACCGCAACGATCACAGCAAGATGGTCGTGCAGCTACAACAGCCGTGCACCGTTCGCTACCGCAGGCGTCGAAAGCCCTAGACGGCGCCCACCTTGCCCGGGTGTGAACAGGAACATTCTGCGCCGCACCGGGATACGGATCGCTTGTACTGTGAAACGCATGATCACGCTCAAGAAAGAAGATGGCGCCGCGGATCTCAACGGCATCACCAAACTGACGGTCGGGGTGAGCTGGGATCCGTCGGCCGGCACGAGTGGCGGTGCGATGGGGCTGTTGCGCCGCAAGCGCGGAGTGGACCTGGATCTGATCGCCATCCTCATGCAAGGCCCCGAGCCGGTGCGTTTCGCCGGCCTGGACTCGCTGGACCCGATGGGCAATGGCTCGGTCCAGCACACCGGTGACGAGCAGACCGGCGCCGCCTCCGGCGACGATGAATCGGTGCACGTCACCTTCGCCGATGTGCCCGGCGGTATCGACTCCATCGTGTTCGTGGCCGCTGCCTTCAAGAAGGGCAGCTCGTTCGAAAAGGCCAACAACATTTCGTTCAAGGTGTACGACGCGACCGGCGGCAGCGCCGAACAGGTCGCCGACATCTGGCCGTCGCTGCTGGGCAACGACAACGCCAATGCGGTCGCACGGGCCTTCCGCTCCGGTGCGGGCTGGCAACTGGAAGTGCTCAACCGCAAGGGCCAGATCAAGCAGGGTGACAAGCAGGCCCTGCTGCGCTTCGCGATGGCGTAGACACAGCAAAGCCGGAATCGAGCGGTGTGTCACCCTCGATTCCGGCTCGTTGAAAGACTTTTACAGAACCGCTTCGATGGCGTTGATGACAGCCGCGGAGTCCGGTTCGGTCCGCGGCCGGAACCGGCCGACCACCTTGCCGTCCCGATCGATGAGGAACTTTTCGAAGTTCCACTGGATATCACCGCTCGTGCCGTCCACGTCCGCGGTGTCGACCAGCTCGCTGTAGAGCGGGTGCCGGTCCTCGCCGTTGACGTCGGTCTTCTCCAGCAGCGGGAAATCCACCCCGTAGGTGATGGAGCAGAATTCCTGGATCTCCTCGGCCGTGCCGGGTTCCTGACCCATGAACTGGTTGCTCGGCACCCCGATCACGGTGAATCCGCGCGGTCCGTAGGTCTTCTGCAGCTCGACCAGCCCGGAATACTGCGGCGTCAGGCCGCACTTCGAAGCCACGTTGACCAGCAGCACAGCGTGGTCCCCGGCGAGCTCGCCCAGGGTCGTCGCGTCGCCGGACAGCGTGCGCAATGGAATATTTCGAAGGCTCACTCGTATCGCACCTGCCACTTCTTGATTCCGTTGATCCACCCCGAGCGCAACCGTACCGGATCCGACACCTGGGTGATCTTGGGCATCACGTCGGCGATGGCGTTGAACATCAGGTTGATCTCCAGGCGTGCCAGGTTCGCGCCGACGCAGTAGTGCGGACCGGTGCCCCCGAAGCCGACGTGAGGGTTCGGGTTGCGCAGCACATCGAAGGTGAACGGGTCCTCGAAGGCGCCTTCGTCGAAGTTCGCGGAACTGTAGAAGATCCCCAGCCGCTGTCCCCGCTCGATCTGTTGGCCCCCGAGTACGGTGTCCTGCGTCGCGGTGCGCTGGAAGGCCGTGACCGGGGTGGCCCAACGGACGATCTCATCGGGCGCGGTCCGTGGGCGTTGCTGCTGGTAGAGCTCCCATTGCTCAGGGTTGTCCACGAACGCCTTCATCCCATGGGTGATGGCATTACGGGTGGTCTCGTTGCCCGCTACCGCGAGCAGGATCACGAAAAACCCGAACTCGTCGGAGTTGAGGTGCTCGCCGTCTACGTCGGCATTGACCAATTGGCTGACGATGTCCTCGGCCGGGCAGCCGCGGCGCTGCTCGGCCATGTTCCAGGCGTACCCGAGCAGTTCGGCCGAGGCCATGGTGGAGGCCGAGGTGGTGTCGCCGTACTGCGGGTCGTCGTAGTTGAGGGTCTGATTGGTCCAGTCGAAGAGCTTGTGCCGATCGGCCTCCGGGACGCCGAGTAGTTCCGCGATCGCCTGTAGCGGCAGTTCGACGGCAACCTGCTGGACGAAATCACCGCCGCCGGATTTCTTGGCCGCATGCACGATGGCGGCGGCGCGTTCGGTCAACGCCGCCCGCAGACCCTCCACCGCACGCGGGGTGAACCCTTTCGACACGATCCGCCGGGTCTTGGTGTGCTTGGGCGGATCCATATTCACCAGCAGCGCACCGGTTACCGCCATCTGCTCGGGGGTGGTGTCGTTGGGCAACCGGATGATGGATCCCTTCTCCTGGGAGGAGAACAGGTCCGGATTCCGTGAGATCTCTTTGACGTCGGCGAGTGTGCTGACCACCCAGTACCCGCCGTCGCGGAAGCCTCCCGAGGTGTCGTCGGATTGCGCGTTCCACCACACCGGCGCGGTGCGGCGCAGCCACGCGAACTCCTCGACCGGTCTCCGGTTTTCCCACAGCGCGGGGTCGGTGAAATCGAAGCCTGCCGGCAATACCGTCATGGTTGCCTCCCTAAGGGGAAAAGACGAGACGCGCTCAGCGCAGCCGGGCTCGGCGCATGAGCCGCAGTGTCGTCAGGGTCATCTTCAGTTGCTTCTCGTAGGGCATGCCCGCGCGGGCGTTGAGCACCTGACGCTTCTGGACGCCGACATTCACCGTGTCGGTGTACTTGAGCAGGCCTTGATCGCCGTGCCGGGTGCCGACGCCGGACTGCTTCACGCCGCCCGACGGTGTGGCCTTGGCGGCGTAGGTGGCGACGAAGCCGTCGTTGATATTGATGTTGCCTGCTTCCAGCTGATCGGCGATGCGGTGGGCGTGGGCGAGGTTTCGGCTCCACACGCTCGCGTTCAGGCCGTAGCTGGTGTCGTTGGCGAGCCGGATCGCCTCCTGCTCGTCGCGGAACCGGTACACGCTGACCACCGGGCCGAAGGTCTCCATGGTTGCGTGCGTCATCTCGGGTGTGACGTCGGTCAGCACGGTCGGCTCGTAGAAGGCAGGTCCGATGTCCGGGCGTGCTGTGCCGCCGGTCAGCACCGTCGCGCCCTTCGCGCGGGCGTCGTCCACATGGGCCGCGACGCGTTCCAGGTGCTGGACCGACACCAGCGAGCCGAATTCCGGTGTGTAGTCGTAGGCCGCGCCGATCTTCGAACCCAATTCTTCGGCCGCCGTGACCAATCGGCGCACGAATTCGTCGTAGAGGCGGTCGTGCACATAGATCCGCTCGATATGCATACACGCCTGGCCGGAGTTCGCGAACACCGCGAAGATCGCGCCGGGCACGACGTCGTCGAGATTCGCGTCGTCGAGCACGATCATCGGGTTCTTGCCGCCCAGTTCCAGGCTGCAGCCGATCAGGTTGCGGCCCGCGCCTTCGCCGACGATCCGGCCGGTCGCGGTCGAGCCGGTGAACATCACGAAGTCGGCGTTGTCGATCAGCGTCGGGCCCACCGCGGGGCCTTCGCCGCAGACGACCTGGAACAGTCCGCGCGGCAGCCCGGCGCGATAGAGCAGTTCCACTCCGAACAGCGCGCACAGCGCGGTCTTGTTGTCCGGCTTCAGGACGACACCGTTGCCCGCCATCAACGCGGGCATCGCATCCGACAGCGCGATCGCGAACGGGAAATTCCATGGCGCGATGACCGCGACGACGCCTTTCGGGCGGTGTTGTTCGGTCGAGCCGGTCAGCAATGGCATCGGGCCGCCGCGGCGGACCGGTCGCAGCACCCGCTTCGCGGTTTTGAGGTAGTGGCTGATGACCATCGGCACGTCGCAGGATTCCTCGACGGCCATGCGGCGGATCTTGCCGCAGCCGATCTGGATGAGGTCGGCGATGGTTTCGTGCTCGGCCAGTAGCAGTTCGTGCGCGCGCTCGAAAATGCGCAGTCGGCGCCGCAGCGGCCAGGCGGCCCATTCTTTCTGTGCGGCGCGGGCGGTGGTGTAGGCGGCGGCGATGTCCGCGGGCGTTGACTGCGGCAGTTCGCCGACCACCGATCCGGTGTAGACCTCGATCATCGGGTACGGTGCCGCGGCATCGTCGGCGGTGGCATCGGCAGCGACCATCCCGGTCAGCCTGCCGATCAGCTCCTCGGTGATCCGGGCAGGCACGGTGCTCGCCGACTCTGTGGTCTTTTCGGTTGTGCTCATCGGATTCTCCCAAGGACAACGGCGGGTACGTCCGAATTAGAACACGTTCTCATTGTCGCGACCAGGCTGTTCGCGCAGATAGTCCACATCAACGACCCGCCCGGTGATCCGGCGCGCGACCCGCCGAGTACTCCTTGGCCCAGCGGTAGTCGGGCTTTCCACTGCGTGTTCGCGATATCGCCGCGGCGATCCAGATCTGCCTCGGAACTTTGTAGCCCGCGAGGTGTCCGCGCACATGGCCTCTTCGACGAATACCTTCTCACCGCCGGTATCGACGACCATGTTGCCGCGGCCGATCAGGGTGACCGACCCGTCCCGCTCGGCCCGCGCGCGATCATCGGTGACCACCGTCCGGGTGCCGTCGACGGTCTTGGGCAACCTGCCGGTCTTCTCCTCGTCCTTGTAGTAACCGATCGGCACCGCCCCGGTTTTGGCCAGCCACCCCCCGCTCATATGTCGCGTGATAGAACAGCACTCCCAGGTCGGCGTTGTCGTAGATGTACCGCAATTCCTCGACGCCGTAGCGGTAGTTGATATTGATGGGGACCGCTCGGACCTTGAAGCAGACGATCAGCGCGACCCGGTCGGGCATGGCGTCGACGGCGTGTTCGAACAGGTCGGCGAAGTTGCAGGACATGGCAATTCACTCTTTCGGTGCGGGCCTCAGAGCACGGTGAGCGGCAGCGGTATGCCGCGGTCGGTGAAGGTGAAGGACGCGCCGGTGCTGTACCGAGTGAGTGTCACCTCGGTCGCCTCGCGGAACGGTTGTGGGGCAAGCGACATTTCGACCGTCCACCCATGCTCGTCGGTGGCCACGGCACGGGTGGCGAAGCGCGGGTTCACGCCCCTGGCCATCGCGTCCAACGGTGCGAGGTGGCCGGCGTCGATCATCGCGGGCCACACGCCGTCGGCTACCGCGCCGCTCCGGTGCGGAATACGCAGCAGCACGGCATCGCTGGTTTCGGTGATTTCGACACCGGTGTAGGGCAGCGGGTTCCAGGCCGGATGCAGCCGCAGTACCTCGGCGAGTGCGGCGCGATCAGCACCGAGTCCGAGCACGGCACGGATGCGCTCGGAGCTGATGCCCGCGATGCCGGTGAAGTGCTTGCGGCCGAGTTCCCTCGCGTTATCACGACTGGAAGGGCCGTCGGTGCGGGTACCGGAAGCACCGTCACCGACACCAGGAGCACCGTCACCGGCGCGGGAAGCGCCACCGCCACCACCGGAAGCGGTGTCGGCAGCCGAAGCCGAAACGACATCGGCACCGAGCCGTGAGCGCACCGCGATCATGAATCCCAGGGTCAGTAGATGGTGTTGCAGACACACTTCGTCGGCGATCCGTACCAATGCCGATTTCGAGAAGTCGGCGAAACGGAGATCACTGAGCAGCGGACCGGAATAGTTCGCCCGGCCCTGGTCGTCGGGGTCGATCGCCCCGAGTTCGACACCGGCTGCCGCGGAAGCCGCTACCAGCTCCGCGTAGCGCGGCGCAGTCGGTGCGACATTGGCCGGATCGATGGTGACGGTCCACGCGCACACGGGATGGCGATCCGCGGGCCTGCGCGGTGGGCGGTGAATCGGCCGAATCTGCGCGTGCGCGTTGGTCGCCAGCGCTGTCGCGTCGAAGGTCGGATCCTCGATAGTGTGGCACATCGCCACCACGAAATCCTCGCCCATCGGCTCGACATCCATCAGCGCACCGCAGTGATCCAGCCAGAATTCCCCGTGGTCGCGGTCCTCGACGCGGAATCGGAAGTCCATGAACTGCGGTGGGGCGCCGATATCGAGTTGCAGCCCTTTGAAGATGGTCGCGACATCGTCGCCGACGAAGCCGAGCGCCCGCTGCATGCGACGGGTGTAGACGGGGCTGGCCAGCTGCCACTCCTCGATGGCGATCGCGGTCATGCCATCACGGCCGAACGCCGCGAGGGCGTGCGGCAGGCCGGATCTGTCGATCAGTTGGCCGCACAGCAGCAATTCCGGCAGCAGTGCGGCCAGCGCTGCCCTCGGCAGGTGGTCGAAGCCGCCGCGCGACATGGCGGTCACCACAGGGGAACCGGCGCTTCGCCGACTTTGTACCAGCCGGGTAGCGGCTTTCCGGACATCGATCGCTGGATCCGCTTCTGCATACCGGGCAACAGCGCCTTGCCCGCGATCATCTCCAAGAACAACTGCGAGACATTGCCGAGGTCGAAAAAGTCACGCTGCCAAAACCATTGGTAGTCGCCGCCGTAGCGGAACCAGCTGCCGCCGATGCCCTCCGGGCTGTAGTTGTGTCCATCGGGCCGCTTGGCATCGGCCACCTGCTTCCAGAAGCCGATGACGCTGCCGCTGCGCTCGTCGATCACGAACTCTTGATATGGATAGGACCAGCCCTCCAGTCCGTCCATTTCCTGGCCGAGAGCGAGCTCGCGGATCTCGGTGCGTCCGACCGCCATGAATTCCTGGGTGGGGCCGTAGTTCCAGCCATAGGTGGCGTCCTCGGTGTACATCTCGGCGAGCGGTTTCCAATCGCCTTTGTCCTCGCAGCGCTGGTTCTCCAGTACCCAGCGCCGGACCATTTCGTCGAGCTCGCTGCGTTCGAAACCTGGCATTACCGTGTTCCTTTCCTACCTGCTGCGGGCTCGTCCGCAATGATCGACAGGGCCTGTGTCGGGCAGTAGCGCACGGCACGCTCGACATCCGCGGCCGCGGCCGACCCGGGTGTCGGATCGGTGATTTCCACCTTTCCGCGCTTGGGCACGGTGAAGGTTCCCGGTGCCTCGTCCTGGCAGACCGCGTGCCCTTGGCACAGGTCGAGATCGGCGATGACCCTCAAGGCTCGCTCCTGTCTTGCTCGTTCGCGGCGCTGTCCGGGATCGGCAGGAGCGGCGCTTCGGGTTGGACCTCGACGAGCACCAGGTGTGCGCCACGCGGTGTGGAGACCACCGCAACCACCGCGGTGGCCAGGTCGGCGGCGCGCAGCATGTATCCGTGGCGGGCGAATCCCCAGGTTTTCCAGGACTCCAGCATCGGCCCGATCACCTCGGGCGTGGAGTTCATGCCCATGCCGGTCGAGGTCGGGCCGGGCCGGACCAGGCAGGCGCGGATACCGCTGCCCTCCAGTTCCATCCGCATCTGCCCGACCATGGCTTCGAGTCCGGCTTTCGCCGCGCTGTAGGCGCCGGTGTGCGGGCGTGGCTCGACGGCGCAGTCGGAGCTGATCACGACGACATCGCCGCGCCGCCGGGCGATCATGCCGGGCAGTACCCGATGCGCGAGCCGGTGTGCGCCGCCGAGGTGTACCTGTACCTGCTGGAGAAACCGGTCCGGTGCCATGTCGTGCACTGGGCCGAATTCGATATCGCCCGCACCGGAGACGAGGATTTCGGTGGGGCCGAGCGCCGCCTCGGCCGCGGTGACGAAGGCATCGATCGAGGTGGGATCGGTGACATCCAGCCGGTGTGCGAGGGCCTCGCCTCCGCTGTCGCGGATCTGCTGCGCCAGCGCCTCGCATTGGTCGGTGCGACGCGCACCGAGCGCGACGGGGTGCCCGAGTTCGGCGAGCGCGACCGCGGTGGCGGCGCCGATGCCGGAGGACGCACCGGCGACGAGGGCGGGCCTGCGCGCGGGATGGGGTTCGAAACGTGGCACTATCTCGCCTCCACGACGATGGGAAGGTGGGCGAACCCGCGCACGTTCGTCGAGTGCACCCGCACGATGCCGGCATCGGCGACGGCATAGGACCGAACCCGCGAAACGAATTCGCGCAATGCGACTCCCGCCTCCACCCGGGCCAGGTGCGCGCCGAGACAGAAATGGACGCCTGCACCGAAGCTGGCGAGTCCGGCCTTGTCGGTCCGGCCGATGCGATAGCTGTCGCCGTCGGTGAACACCTCGGGATCACGATTCGCGGAGCCGATCAGCAGCAGAACTTTGGCGCCCGCCGGGATGGTGCGGCCGTGCTGGTCGATGTCGACGGCGGCACTGCGCGCGACCATCTGACTGGAGGTGTCGTAGCGCAGTGTCTCCTCGACCCAGTCGGTCACCAGTTCCGGCTCCGCGAGGACCCGCGCGTATTCCGCCGGGTTCTTCGCGCCCCAGTACAGCGCGTTTCCCAGCAGTTTGGTCGTGGTCTCGTTGCCGGCGACGACCATCAGGAACATGAACCCGATGATCTCCTCGTCCGACAGTGTGTCGCCGTCGATTTCGGCATTCAGCAGCGCCGAGGTGAGGTCGGTGCCGGGGGAGCGCCTGCGTGCGGCGACCATGTCGCTGTAGTAGCCGATGAGCCGGATCGAGGCTTCTACGGCGGGCATCGGCACATCGAGCACGCCGTCCTCCCGGTGTACGACCAGATCTGCCAGCCTGCGGATCTCGGCGCGATCGGGTTCCGGCACGCCCATGAGCTCGGAAATCACGTCCATCGGCAGCTTGCCCGCGACCTCGTCGATCCAGTCGAAAGTTCCTGTCGCCAGTGCGGGTTCGAGGTAGGACAGGGTCAGTTCCTTGATGCGGTCGGCCATTTCGGCCACCCGCTTCGGCGTGAAGCCCTTATAGACGAGCCTGCGCATCCGCAGGTGCCGCGGGTCGTCCATCGCCAGAAACGACATCACCCGGTGTGCGTGCGGTCCCCAAGCGGCGGGATCCAGCGACACTCCGTTGGCGCTCGACAACCGGACGTTGTCGCGGAACGCGCCGGTCACATCGGCATGTCGAGACAGTGCCCAGAAGTCGAGTTCGGCGTTGTAGTACAGCGGCGCTTCGGTGCGCAGCCGCTGATAAGTGGGGTAGGGGTCCTCATGGAATCGGTAGTCGTATGGATCGAACGTCAACGGTTCCACTGAAGCCGCCGTCATCGCGCCGTCCCGAAATTCGATAACGAGTTCTCGTCGGTGAAAGTTGCCGCGTCACCATTGAGAGACACATAGCTGGACATGTGTCTGGACGGTACCACCGAGGGGTGATTCCGACAACGATTCTGCAGGATTCGTGCGTCGGCGTCGGGGTGGCTTCTGGGTAGGTGCTGATGATCGTCGAGGGTGGATGTCGCTGACCGAACGACGAAAAATCTGAAACATGTTCTTGCACCCTATCGAGTGCCGAGACTATATTCCGTACACGTGTCCAGACAGTATCGGAGCCCTTCATGAGCAGTCTCCTGCCCAACGCCGAATCCCGCCTGCTCATCGGCGGCAAGCTGGTGGCAGGCGCGGATGGGATGTTCGACACCGTGAACCCGGCGACCGAGGAAGTCCTCGGTCAGGCCGCTGACGCGGGCGGCGGCGATATGGACGCGGCCATCGCCGCCGCCCGCGCCGCGTTCGACGACACCGACTGGTCGCGCAATCACGCCTTCCGCGCACGCTGCCTCCAACAGCTGCGCACCGCGCTGCGAGCCCACGTCGACGAGCTGCGGGAGATCACCGTCGCCGAGGCGGGCGCGCCGACGATGCTGACCAGGGGCCCGCAATTGGACGGCCCGGTCGCCGACCTGGACTACTCGGCATCGCTGGCCGAAACATACAGCTGGGAAACGGATCTCGGCGTCGCCGAGCCGATGGGCATCAAGACCCGCCGGGTGCTGCGCAGGGAGGCGGTCGGCGTGGTCGGTGCGATCACTCCATGGAACTTCCCGCACCAGATCAATTTTGCGAAACTCGGACCGGCGCTCGCGGCCGGAAACACGCTGGTGCTCAAGCCCGCTCCGGACACGCCGTGGTGTGCGGCGGCCATCAGTGCGGTGATCGCCGAGCACACCGACATCCCGCCGGGCGTCGTCAATATCGTCACCTCCGCCGACCACGCGATCGGCGCGCGATTGACCACCGATCCGCGGGTCGACATGATCAGCTTCACCGGCTCGACGCAGACCGGGAAAGCGGTGATGGCGGGGGCGGCGACCACGCTGAAGAAGGCATTCCTCGAGCTCGGCGGCAAGTCGGCGTTCATCGTGCTCGACGACGCGAATATCGCGGCTGCCGTGGGTGTTGCGGCCTTTTCGGTGTGCGTGCACGCTGGACAGGGCTGTGCCCTCACGACCCGTCTGCTGGTCCCACGCGCGGTCTATGACGACGCGGTGCAGATCGCCGCGGCGACATTGGGCGGGATCGTGCCCGGTGATCCGGCGGATCCGCGCACGGTCTGCGGCCCGCTGATTTCACAGCGGCAGCGGGCTCGCGTCGAGCGCTACCTGGAGATCGCCGTCGCCGAGGGGGGTCGCATCGTCACCGGTGGCGGGCGGCCCGCGAACCATGAGCGCGGCTTCTACATCGAGCCGACCTTGATCGCGGATATCGCGAACACCTCGACGGTTGCCCGCGAAGAGGTCTTCGGTCCGGTGCTGGTGGTCATCCCCTACGACGGTGACGACGATGCGATCCGGATCGCCAACGATTCCCCCTACGGGCTGTCGGGTTCGGTCTGGGGGAGTGACCAGGACCGGATTCGGCGCGTCACCGAGGGCGTTCGGACCGGGACGCTGAGCGTGAACGGCGGCATCTGGTACTCCGCGGACGCCCCGTTCGGCGGCTACAAACAGTCCGGTCTCGGCCGGGAGATGGGTGTCGCCGGCTTCGAGGAATACCTGGAAACCAAGCTGATCGCCTACCAAGCCTGACCAGAGGAGCTGACTTCATGGCCCGTTTCACGGGAAGATCCGTCATCGTCACCGGTGCCGCACAGGGAATCGGCGCGGTGTATGCCTCGGCGCTGGCCGCCGAAGGCGCCGAAGTCGTTGTCGCCGACCGTAATGTGGCGGGTGGAAAGGCGGTCGCGGAGCAGATCGTCGCCGACGGCGGTATTGCGGTGTTCGGTGAGGTCGATGTGTCCGAACCCGAATCCGCCACGGCGCTGGCCGAATTCACCGTCGGTGAGTTCGGCGGCATCAATCACCTGGTCAACAATGCGGCCATCTACGGCGAGATGAAGCTGAACCTGCTGCTGACGGTGCCATGGGAGTACTACAAGAAGTTCATGGGCGTGAACATGGACGGCGCGCTGAACATGACCCGCGCGGTGTGGAAGCCCATGATGGCCGCCGGTGGCGGCTCGATCGTCAACCAATCCTCCACGGCCGCATGGACCTACTCGAGCTTCTACGGTCTCGCGAAGGTCGGCGTCAACGGCCTCACCCAGCAGCTGGCCTTCGAGCTGGGCGGCTCCAAGATTCGGATCAACGCCATCGCGCCAGGACCGATCGACACCGAGGCCACCAAGACGGTGACACCGGAGGCGATCGTCACCGACATGGTGAACCGGTTGCCGCTCAAACGGATGGGGACGCCGCAGGACCTGGTCGGCGCCTGCCTCTACCTGCTCTCGGACGAGGCGAGCTGGGTCACCGGCCAGATCTTCAATGTCGACGGCGGACAAGTGTTCCGGTCATGAGCGCGGGTGCGCGGGCGGAGCGATCCGAGCAGGCAGCGCATGGGTCCGCTGCCGAATTCCGGGTCGGCTTCATCGGTCTCGGCAATATGGGCGCGCCGATGGCGAAGCGGCTGCTGGAGTGGCCCGGCGGGCTCACGGTGTGTGACATGCGACCGGACGCACTCCAGCCGTTGCTCGAGTCGGGGGCGCAGACGGCAGGCAGCGCGGCACAGGTTGCGCAGCAGGCCGCCGTCATCTCGGTGACCGTGCTGAACGACGAGCAGGTTCGTGCTGTCGTGGCGGGGCCGACGGGCATCCTGCACACCGCCGCGCCGGGAACCGTGGTTGCCGTGCACTCCACGATCAGCGATCGGACCGCGGTCGAGCTCGCCGGCCAATGCGCCGAGCACGGCGTCGAGCTGGTGGACGCACCGGTCAGTGGTGGTGCGCCCGGTGCGCACCGCGGCAGGCTGGCCGTCATGGTCGGCGGCAGCGACGCAGCATTCCAGCGGGTCCGTGGCCCTTTCGGCTGTTTCGCCGACCTCGTGGTGCACGCGGGTCCGGTGGGTGCGGGCACCCGAATGAAATTGGCCCGCAACCTACTCCACTTCGTCGCCTTCACCGCCGCCACCGAGGCACAGCGGCTCGCCGAGGGGGCAGAGCTGGACCTCACCACACTCGGCAAGGTCGTGCGCCATTCCGATGCCGTGACCGGCGGCCCCGGCGCGATCATGCTGCGCGACCGCACCGCGCCGATCGAGCCGGGTGATTTCTGGCTGCCGATCCTCGGCCACGTTCGCGATCTCGGCGAAAAGGACCTCACCCTCGCCCTCGAATTGGGCGCCCGGCTCGGCATCGCACTGCCGTTGACCGAACTGGCCCTCGATCGACTGGGACCGGGACTCGGCGTCGGCGCTGCCGCATCAGAAAGGGAATCTCGATGAGCGATCAACCGTCGAACGGCTCGGCCGAGTCCGTTCGCAAGCGTGGGCTGGCCAAGATGGCCGAGGTCTACGGCACCGAGTTCCAGGACTACCCCGGCGCGCACTTCGCCGTCACCGCCGATCATCTCTTCGCCGATATCTGGTCGCGCCCCGCGCTCACCGTCCGTGACCGGCGGCTGATCTTGCTCGGCGCGCTGACCGCCCAGGGCGCGATCGACACCGCGGGCATCCAGATCGGCGCGGCGCTGCGCAATGCAGAGCTCACCGAGGAACAGTTGCGCGAGATCGCACTGTTCCTGTGCCATTACGTCGGCTGGCCCAACGGCACCAAGCTCGATCTGCTGGTGGGGACCATCGTCGGCCAACAGAAGAAGGCCGCGCGTCGGCAGCAGGCGGATGCCGCGGAGCAGTCCGCCGCGGCGGACGGACGATCCGCCGCGGCGGCGGAGTAGAGCGATCGAGTTGCCGAGTTCGATCCGCCGGGCGGCCCGAAGCGGCACAGTAGTCGACAGCACAGGACCGTCGGAGCGCCTGCCACGCGAGCGAGCGGGACAGCTCGACAACGCACCGCGGTCCGACCGAGCAGAACAGTAAGGAACACAGAACATGTCTGATGCCGCGACAATTCGGCCACTGCGCGCCAGTGCGATCTCCGAGTGGGACAAGGAGGCCGACGTCGTCGTCGCCGGGTACGGCATTGCGGGGGTGTGCGCGGCGATCGAGTCCGCCCGGGCCGGGGCGGATGTGCTGATCCTGGAACGCACCGGCGGTTGGGGCGGCGCGGCGGCCATGGCGGGCGGGTTCATCTACCTCGGTGGCGGCACGCCGCTGCAGCAGGCACTCGGCTTCGAGGACTCTCCGGAGAACATGGAGGCGTTCCTGCTCGCGGCGCTCGGCCCCGGCGTCGACAAGGCCAAGATCGCCGACTACTGCCAGGGCAGCGTCGAGCACTACAACTGGCTGGTCTCCTGTGGTGTCCCGTTCCGCGAGGCGTTCTGGGGTCAGCCGGGCTGGGAGCCGCCGCACGACGAGGGGTTGATGTACTCCGGTGGCGAGAATGCCGCACCCTTCAACGAGATCGCGAAACCCGCACCGCGTGGGCATGTTCCGCAGATGGCGGATAAGCGCATCGGGCAGAAGAGCGGCGGCTACATGCTGATGAAGCCGCTTGCCGAAACCGCGGACGGACTCGGGGTCCGCGTCGAATACGACACCAGGATCCGGCGTTTGATCATCGATGACACCGACCGCGTCGTCGGCGTGATCGCCACTCAATTCGGCAAACAGATCGCCATCAGGGCCGAACGCGGCGTTGTCCTGGCCACCGGCAGTTTCGCGTATCACCAGAAGATGATCGAGGGCTATGCGCCGCGGCTGATCGGCAGGCCCGCCGCCGCGATCGAGGAGCACGACGGCATCGGCATCCGCCTCGCCCAAGCCCTCGGTGCCGAGCTGGCACACATGGACGCCACCGAGGTCGCGTTCTTCGGTGACCCGCAGATGATGGCGCGCGGCATCCTGGTCAACGGCCGCGGCCAGCGCTACATCCCCGAGGACACCTACCCAGGTCGGATCGGGCAGGCCACGCTCATCCAGCAGGACAATCAGGCGTATCTGATCATCGACGAGCAATCGCTCGAGGCCGCGCTCGCCACCGAGACCTCCACTCCCTTCTTCCGGCAGCCACCGACCTGGGCTGCGGAGACGGTCGTCGAGCTCGAGGCGGACATGGGTCTGCCGACGCTGACCCTGCAGGGCACCGTCGCCGCGTACAACCTGCACGCCGCCGACGGAAAGGATCCGCTGCTCGGCAAGAAACCGGAGTGGGTGAAGCCGATCGGCGCTCCACTCGCGGCGTTCGACATGCGCGGCTTCACCGCGGGCTTCACTCTCGGCGGTCTGCGCACCGACCTCGATTCCCGGGTGCTGCACGTGTCGGGCGAACCGATCGCCGGATTGTTCGCCGCGGGACGCTGCACTTCGGGTCTGTGCGCGGGGGGCTATGTCAGTGGCGCGTCCCTCGGCGACGGCAGCTTCTATGGCCGCCGCGCCGGCTTCGCCGCCGCCAAGTAGGATCTAGACACATGTCCGAAGGCGAGTCCATCATCCTCGAGGCGACCCGGCGCCGCCTCACCGAGAAGCAGGCCGACACCGTCGACAAGCTCACCAGAGCAGCGGTGGAAGTCCTTGCCCGCGAGGGTTTCGCGGGGATGACGATCCGAATGGTCGCCGCGGCGGCCGGCGTCGGCACCGCCACGGCGTACACCTATTTCTCCTCCAAGGAACACCTCGTCGCGGAGATCTTCTGGCGACGTTTGGTTTCCAGTGCAGTGCCGGTCAGCGAGGACCCGGACCCCACGGTCCGGGTGCTCGCGGAGCTGCGCAATATCGCTTTGCTCGTCGCCGACGAACAGGAACTGTCCGGGGCGGTCACCAGCGCGCTGTTGGGCCGTGACCCCGACGTCGCGCATTTGCGTGCCCGCATCGGCGCCGAAATCCGCAAACGCCTGCTGCGCGCCCTCGGCCCCGACGCCGACCCGGACGTCGTCGAATCCTTGGAACTTCTCTACGCGGGCGCTCTCGTCCGCGCGGGGATGGGCTATGCCTCTTACTCCGAAATAGCCGACCGCCTGGAGAAATCGGCGCTGCTCATCCTCGAATAGCGGGGCGCCCGGCCTCCGGTGTGGCACCGTAAGTCGCGGGATTCAGGGCAAGGAGTCGAGAAAAGCGTGCATGTCATCGGCTTCCGGCACACCGAGTTCGGTGTAGAGCTCCAATGCCGACTTGCCGTGCGCGCGGGCATCGTCCAGGTTGCCGAGGGCATCGTGCGCACGGGCCAGCCCGTCGTGGGCACGGGCCCGTTCGGGGAGGTTGCTTGCCGCGTCGGCGAGTTCGAGCGCGGTGGTGTGATCGGCGATGGCTCGGCGGGGATCGGCACCGCACCGAGCGGTTTCGCCGAGTCCGTTGACGGCGGCGGCCTCATCGCCGGGGTTGCCCAACATGCGGTAGAGGTCCCTGGCGCAGCCGTGGTTGGCGAGGGAGAGTTCGAATTGTCCGGTGCCGCGGGCGATGACGCCGAGGTTGTTGAGGGCGAGCGCCTCGCCGCGTTGGTTGCCGAGTTCCCGGTGCAGCGCAAGAGCTCGGTCGAGATGGTCTTCGGCCTCGGTATAGCGGGTGGCCGCCGCGAAGACCATGCCGAGATTGCCGCGCACATGCGCTTCGCCGACCCGGTTATCGGCCTCGATCGACAATTGCAGTGCGTGCTCGAGGTTTCGGCGCGCCAGGTCGTAGTCGCGGCGTCGCCAGGCGAGATTGCCGAGCGTGTTCAGTGCTCGAGCTTCCTGCAGCCGGTCGCCGATCTCGCGAGATACCTCCAGCGCCCGAGTAGATCGGCTGACGGCCTGTTCGAAGTCCCCGTCGCGCCAGTGGGCCCAGCCGAGGTCGGTCAGCGCACGGGCTTCGCCGCTGCGGTCCGATAGTTGCCTACTCGCGCTGAGGCCGACGGTGTGCAGGCGCGCGGCATCGGTGTGGCGGGAGTGCCCGTCGAGATAGGGGCGCAGGGTTTCGGCCGCGTCGCGCGCATAGGCGGGCAGGCCGTGTTCGACGGCGTAACCTGCTGTGGCAATGAGGTTTTCGCGCTCAGCATCCAGCCATCGGGCAGCTGTCGCAGCGTCGAGGAAGAGGGGTACCTGTCCGCTCGGCTCCGGCAGTGGGCGACGGTGTTGCGCGCTGTAGTGGAACAGCAGATCAACGGCCGCGCGTGCCGTGTGCAGGTAATGCTCCAACAGCCGTGCGCGGGAGACGTTTCGGCTGTCGTTGGTTTCTTCTTCGGCCGCGGTGGCGCGGGCGTGCTCCCGCAGCAACTCGTGGAAGGTGTAGCGGCCGAGCTCGTGCTGAGCGATGACGTGCGCGTCCAACAGATCTTCCAACAGCATTTCGGCATCGTCGACGGAGCTGTCGGCCAGCGCTGCCGCCGCACCGGCATCGATGTCGCGGCCGGGATGGAGGCCCAGTAGGCGGAACATTCGCTGGTGCGGGGGTTCGAGCTGGCGATAGGACAGCGCGAAGGTGGCAGCCACCCCCCGTTCGGCCGTGGACAATTCGGCGAGCCTGCGGCGTTCGTCGCGCAGTCTTCCGGCCAGATATTCGACGGTCCAGCGCGGACGATGCTGCAGCCTGGCGGCCGCGATCCGTACGGCCAGCGGCAGGAAGCCGCACAGTTGCAGCACATCGAGCACCGCAAGCGGTTCGGCGATCGCCCGGGCTCCGACGATCCGTTCGAACAACCCGACGGCGGCGTCGGCGGGCAGCAGATCGACCGAAAGTGCCTGCGCGCCATCGAGATCGACGAGGCGCCTGCGGCTGGTGACGAGCAGGAGACTTGCGCCCGCGCTCGGCAGCAGCGGGCGGACGTGGTCGGCATCCGCGGCGTTGTCGAATACGACGACCATCCGGCGTCCGGCCAGCTCAGCGCGCCACAGCGCGCCACGGTCCACCGTCGAGGTCGGAATGCTCGCATCGGGAATTCTCAACTGGCGCAACAGGATTTCCAGCGCCGCATCCGCCGGGACCGGATCCGAATTCGCCGAATGCGCCTGGAGATCGATGAACAGCTGGCCGTCGGGGAAGCGCTGGGCAACTCGGTGCGCCACGTGCACCGCCAGCGCGGTCTTGCCGATACCCGCCATGCCGTCGATGGCGCGGATCGTCACCGAGGTGTCGTCGAGGGAATCGATGAGGCGGTCGAGTTCGGCGCTGCGGCCGGCGAAATCCGGTATGTCGTAAGGGAGGAAGTTTGCTCTGGTCGATATCGCCACAGGTGTAGAGGCCGGCTGCGGCACTGCGATCGTCGAACCCGATCGTGGTGCACTGTGCAGCACGGACTCCGATTGCGTCGATGTGAAGGTCGCAGGCGGGGGCGGTGTCGGACCGTTCGATCCCGAATCCGGCGATGTGGTCCCAGCAGTCTCGGAGCCGGAGATGGCGGAGCCCAGCGCGAGATCAGCAGTCGTTGGTGCGGTGCTCGGCACACGCGATTGCGCGGGTGGCCGCGTCGCCGGGTCGTCCCGTAGGACGGCCTGTTCCAGTGCGACGAACGCGCTACCCGGATCGAGCCCTTGCGATTCGGCGAGCCCCGTGCGAAAACTTCGTGCGACCGCGAGTGCGTCGGCCTGCCGTCCCCCTCGGTGCAGTGCGAGCATGAGATGCGCGGATAGTTTCTCCCGCAATGGGTTTGCCGCGACTTGGGCGCGCAGCTCATCGAGTATCTGGTCGTGTCTGCCGAGGGAAAGCTCGATCTCGGCCAGTTGTTCGAAGGCTCCGATCCGCTTCTCGTCGAGCAGCAGACGCGTCGAGGCGACGTAATCGGCATTCAGGCCGGCCAGTGCCTCGCCCCGCCACAGCGACAACGCGGCCCGCAGTTCGCCCACCGCGGCCGTCGGATCGTGTGCTGTCAATGTCCGAGCTGCGCCGACCCGCCGGGTGAACTCATCGAGATCGAGCATCCCGGGTTCGGGCGTCACGACATATCCGGCGGCTTTGGTCTCCAGTACCTCGGCGACGCCCGCTTCCCTCAGCACTCGGCGGATCGCGGTGATCGCGGCATGAATTTGCGAGCGCGCGGTGCCGGGCGGCTCCATACCCCAGACGGCGTCGATCAGTCGCTCGTTGCTGTACACCCGCCCGGCATTGAACAACAACCAGGCCAGCACCGCACGATGCCGTGGTGCCGCGGGCAATGCGCGACCGTCCACCACGACCTCGACCGGTCCGAGAACCGTGAAACGAACACCGACCAAGCCACCCATAGAACACCCATCTTCGAAGCATCGCCAAAGTATCAACTCGGTCCAAGAAGGTGTGTTCATGCCGCACATCCCCCTGATCGAGCCGGAAGCAACTACCGGTGCGACCCGGCGTCTGTTCGCCGAAGCGCAACAGCGTTTCGGGATCACGCCGAATGTCGCCAAGGCCATGGCCAACAGCCCCGTCGCGTTGCGCGGCTATCTCGACCTCGTCGCCGCGCTGTGCGACAGCGGCCTTCCCGCAGCGACGCGCACCCGGATCGGGGTGCTCGTCTCCCAGGAGAACGGCTGCGACTACGGCTTGTCCGCGCACAGCTTCGTCGGGACCCGTCTGAACGGGCTGCGTCGAGACGAGGTAGATCGCGCTCGCGCGGGTACCGCGCAGGACCCGAAGGACGCGGCGGTGCTCGGCTTCGCCGCCGCACTGTTGCGGCAGCGCGGCGCGGTCACCGACGCGGAGCTCACCCAGGCAGGCGCGGAGCTGGCAGACGCGGACCTTGTCGACATCATCGCCTGCGTTGCCCTCGCCATCTTCGACAACTACCTCACTCTCGCGGGCCGGGTGGCCAACGACTGGCCACTCGTCGCGCACACCGACCCGATCGACTCGTCCCAGCTCGACTCCTCGAAAGGACCCCCTGACCACGCACCCTCGGCCCAGCCGCAGCTCACGCTCGACAATGAGGAGTACCCATGAGCGCCACGCTCGACATGACCACCATGTACGCCATGCACCACGCGCTGCGGCGCGAACTGGAGCGGATCGCCACGATCACCAGCCGGATCGACGACGACCCGCGCAAGATCCTGTCTACTGCGGTGGGCTGGCGGATGTTCACCAAATCCCTGCATATCCACCACACCGCCGAGGACGATGCGCTCTGGCCGGTGATGCGTGAGACGTTGGCCGAGCGCCCCTCGGAACTGGCGCTGCTCGACGCCATGGAAGCCGAGCACGGCGCCGTCGATCCGCTGATCGAGGCGATCGAGGTGGCCTTCGCCGATCGCGAGAGTGGTTCGCAGCGCCTCGGCGACCTGGTCGATGCGCTGGTCACCGCCCTGGTCGGGCACCTCGAGCACGAAGAAAAACAGGCGCTGCCGTTGATCCAGGCAACGGTCACGCTGCCGCAATGGCAGGCGTTCGGTCAGCTGCACGGCAGCAGAATCGGACCGGATGCGCCACAACTGATTCCGTGGCTGCTCGACGGCGCCGACGAGCAGACTGTCGATACGGTCCTCGCACCGCTGCCGGAGCCGGTCCGCGTCGCGTATTTCCACCAGTGGCAACCCGCCTACATTGCACTGGATCGGTGGAGCGCAGATACTTCCAAATAGTAGGTTTTGGCTGTGCTGTCCCCGATCGGAACAGGTCGGGGACGGTGCAGTCTTCGGCAAATTAGGGCAGATGCCCGATACCGCCCGGCGTACTCCATGTCTAACGTCCCCGACGGGGCCATAGATCGTGAGGAGGCTGCCGGGTGATCGGTATCTGTACCCCGTCCCTGGTGGATGTCGAAGCCGCGGCCGAGCGTATTGCCGGACTCGTGCGACCGCTCACCGTAGTGGAGGCAGGCCCGGAATATGCCCCGGGGGCGGAGGTCTTCCTCGGGCTCGAATTCATGCAGCACACCGGCTCGTTCAAGGCACGGGGTGCGGCCAATCTGCTCGCTGCCATGCTCGCGGCGGGCACGGTGCCCGATGCGGGCATCGTTTCGGCCACCGGGCGCAATGCCGACATCGGATTCGCTTGGGCGGCCAGAATGTTCGGTATTCCCGCCACCATCTTCCTTGCGGAGTCGGCCGCGAAGGCGAGGATCGATCGGCTGCGCGCACTGGGCGCCGATGTGCGCGTTTTCGGCCGGACCCCGGAGCAGGCGCGGGACAACGCGGGGCTGTTCATGGCCCGCACCGGCGCGATCGACGCCTACACCCACGACGACAATCTGACCTCAGCGGGCGCGGGCACGATCCTGCTCGAAAGCCTTAGCGCCATACCGAAGTTGGACACGATCGTGCTCGCGGTCGGTGCGGGCGGCATGTTCTCCGGTGTCGCCGCGGTCGCCGACGGTCGCGGTATCAGAGTGGTCGGCGCGGAGCCCGAGGGCAGTTGCGCGCTGCACGCGGCGCTGGCCGCGGATGCCGTCCTGGACGTGGACATCGACTCGATTGCCGCGGATTCTCTCGGCGCGCCCCGCATTTCCGCCGCCGCCCTCTCCTGGGCCAGGAGCGCGGAAGTACGGTCGGTGGTCGTCGACGACGACGCAATAATCCGGGCCCGCCGATCCCTCTGGGAGGGATACGGTCTTGTGGTCGAGCACGGCTCGGCGACGGCCCTTGCGGCGCTCTCGACCGGCGCGTACCGGCCCGGTCGCGGCGAGCGGGTCGCCGTGATCCTGTGCGGGGCCAACACCGATCCCACCGATCTGCGCACCTCGCTCGGCGCGATCGGCAACCACTGAAAAAGCTGAGCTCCCCCGAACGGCGCCTAGGCGAGCCACGGACCGGTCGGTCAGTGGTGGCCGAATTTCGGGTCGACGCAGGTGTGGCGCGGTCGATTCGGCACTCGACAGCAGGCCGGCCGGGCCCGGTCGAAATCAGGAGGTCAGTTCGGCCAGCACGGTGAAGTCGAGTGCGTCCGCGTCGGCGAGGTAGACCGGTTGGGTGGTGTGGGCACCACGGACGCGGACCTCACCGCGTGGACCGCCGTAACTGACACCGGCGGAACGGCTTTCGATGGAACGCGGATCGAGGCTGCGGGCGGCCTCGGCCAGGGATGCGAACAACAGCAGGCCCTCGTAGCAGGATTCGCCGATATTGTTCAACGCGGGCGCGAACGCGCCGAACCGCCGGAGATATCTCGCGCCGAAGTCCATACTCTCGGCGGAGACCAGACTCTCGAAATAGCCACTGGCGGTGTACAAGCCGTGGGTGCTCTCGGGGCCGCCCGCGTACAGCACATCTTCGCCGATCATCATGCTCAGCCGCAGACGATGCTCGTCGAGGCCCGCCCTGGCGAACGCCTGGTTGAAGGCGGCGCAGTCGGCGCCGACCATGAAGACCAGAACTCCCTGCGCGGGTGAGCGTTCGATCAGATCCAGCGCGCCGCGGAAGTTGCGTCCGCCGAGTGGGACATAGCTCTCACCGACGATCTCGATATCAGTTGTCGCCACGAATTCCGCTGCGGCTCGCGCAGTTTCGCGCGGCCACACGTAGTCGTTGCCGATGACGCACCAGCGCCGGATGCCGTGTTGCGCGCGCAGCCAGCGCAGGGCAGGGAAGAGCTGCTGGTCGGGGGTCTCGCCGACCATATAGACGCCGTCGGAATCCTCGCCGCCCTCATAGAAGGTCGTGTAGATGTAGGGCACGCGTCCGGCGGTCTGCGGAGTGATCACCTTGCGGGCGTTGGACAGATGCCAGCCGACGACACCGTCGACGAGTCCGGTGCTGATCATACGGTCGATCCGGGCGGCCAGTACGGGCAGCGGCGCGCCCGCGTCGACGACATGTATCCGGACCGGGCGGTCGAGAATGCCACCCGCGGTATTGATGTCGTCGACGGCGAGGGTGGCGCAGGCCTCACAGGAAGGGCCGAACAAGCCCGCCGGTCCGCTCTGCGGCACCACCAGCGCAATGTCCACGGTATCGCGACGGCCACGAAAACCTGAGGGCGGCAAGGGAATCACCGTATATTTCCATCTGAATCAATACCATACGGCGTTGTATATAGTGCTGCGGTGGACGATAGCACTGCCCCCGCCGCCTTGGAGGAGCTGGCGCGACTTGTACGTCGGGCATCACAGGAATTGGACCGCGTCGTCGCGACCAGTCTCGGCGAAACTTCCGTCGCACGCTGGCACGTGCTGACCGCGGTCGCCGCAGGCACCGGACGTCCGATGTCACACCTCGGCGAGGCGACCCTGCTCACCGGGGCCAGCCTGACCAGACTCATCGACGCGATGATCGCCGAGAACCTGGTCCACCGCAAGGTCGACGACACCGACCGCAGACGCGTCCTGGTCTTTCCGACCCGACGCGGCCTGCTGACCTACCGGACGATGACCCGCGCCATCACCGCGGCGGGCCTCGATCCGGTTGCCGCCGACACCGACCGACTCACGGGTGCTTTGACCACCATGCTCGACCAACTGCGTGACGCCGAACCGGCGATTGTGTAGCGGCGGCTGCCGCGTGTCGGGTGATCGATACTCGAGTCATCGGGGTTCTCCCCGATGGCGCGGTGGCGCGATCGCAGACAGACTGGACTGCATGACTTCGCACGCTGTGGGTACCGACACCGCCGAAACGGCGGTTCCGACCGATGTCGCGGCCCGTGCCATCGACCTGATGAAGGTCTACGGATCAGGAGATACGCAGGTCAAAGCGCTGGACGGCGTATCGGTCGAGTTCGCGAAGGGAGAGTTCACCGCAATCATGGGGCCGTCGGGCTCCGGTAAGTCGACGCTGATGCACTGCCTGGCGGGTCTGGACGGCGCGAGCTCCGGAACAGTGCGGATCGGCGACACCGATCTGCGGGGGCTGTCGGACAAACAGATGACGTGGCTGCGGCGCGACCGGATCGGCTTCGTGTTCCAGGCGTTCAACCTGGTGCCCACGCTCACAGCGCTGGAGAACATCACGTTGCCGCTGGACATCGCCGGCCGCAAGCCGGACCAGGACTGGCTGGACACGGTGCTCAAACGGCTCGGGCTGACCGACCGGCTCACCCACCGGCCCAGTGAGCTGTCGGGCGGACAGCAGCAGCGAGTTGCGTGCGCGCGTGCGCTCGCGGGCAAGCCGGAGATCATCTTCGGTGACGAACCGACCGGCAATCTCGACTCGCGTGCCTCCGAGGAGGTGCTCAGCATCCTGCGCGCCGCAGTGGACGAATTCGGGCAGACGGTCGTCATCGTGACCCACGAACCGCACGCCGCGGGCTACGCCGACCGGGTGATCTTCCTCGCGGACGGACGGATCGTCGACGAGCTGCGCGATCCCACCGCGGAATCGGTGCTCGACAAGATGAAGGCCCTGGAGCAGGCGTGAGCGCGACACAGTCCTATTCGGTCTCCTACACCAGGCAGGGACATCAGTGATGGCCGGTAGTCCGATGCGCAAGGTGGCCTTGCGCAATCTCGCCGCGCACAAGGTGCGGTTGGCGCTGACTGTGCTCTCGGTGGTGCTCGGCACTGCGTTCATCGCGGGCTCGTTCGTGTTCACCGACACCCTGCAACGCACCTTCGACGGGATCTTCGCCAATCAGGCCAAGGGCGTCGATGTTCGGGTGAGTCCCAAGGAACGGCAGGCCCTCGGTGTTCCGCAGAGCGTGGTGGACCAGATTGCGAAGACTGCCGGGGTCCGGGCCACCGCGCCGAGCGTGAACGGTCCGGTGGTGCTGCTGTACCCGGACGGCAAGAAGGCCGTGCAGACCGGTGGCGCGCCCACCTTCGGGCGGTCGTATCTGCCACCGGACAAGGCGGTCGCCGAACCGGACGCGTTCGTCGAGGGTGTCCCGCCCGCGCACGAAGGC
Source organism: Nocardia sp. NPDC051463 (assembly GCF_040681975.1). Taxonomy (NCBI): domain Bacteria; kingdom Bacillati; phylum Actinomycetota; class Actinomycetes; order Mycobacteriales; family Nocardiaceae; genus Nocardia; species Nocardia sp. NPDC051463. The sequence continues at coordinate 180,295 of NZ_JBFBAB010000011.1, read as the reverse complement.
GAGATGGCGATCAACACCGGTGGCGCGGAACGCGCCGGGCTGAAGGTGGGGGACAAGACCAAGATCCTCATCCCGTCGCACGGTCAACCCATCGACGTCACAGTGTCCGGCATCTACGAGGTGCCTTCCGACACCGGCGGCTTCATCGGGCTGCTGTTCGACGACACGCAGGCGCGCAAGCTGTTCACCGACGGCACGCACGTCGCCTACATCGACATCGCCGCCGCAGGTATCCCGGGCGACCAACTGCGCGACCAGCTTTCGGCCACTTTGAAGGACTACAAGGTGCAGAACGGCGAGCAGGTGCGCGCCGATCTGAAGAAGGAAATCTCCAACGCGCTGAACTTCATCAATTATTTCCTGCTCGCCTTCGGTGCGATCGCGCTGATCGTCGGCACGTTCATCATCTACAACACCTTCTCGATGATCGTGGCCCAGCGGCTACGGGAATTGGCACTGCTGCGGGCGGTGGGAGCGAGTAGGCAGCAGGTCGGGCGGTCAGTGGTTGCGGAAGCCTTCGTCATCGGAGTGATCGGCAGCGCCATCGGTTTGGCGGGCGGCATCGGTCTGGCGTTCGGACTTTCCGCGCTGCTCAATGCTTTCGATCTCGGGTTGCCGACCGGTTCGATGGCGGTGCGACCGCGCACGATCGTGGTCGGCATGCTCGTCGGACTGCTGGTCACCTTGGTGAGCGCCTACGCGCCCGCCCGGCGGGCCGCGAAGATCCCGCCCGTGGAGGCGATGCGGGAAGAATTCGCCGCTGCCGGTGAATCATTGCGGGTGCGCACCCTGTGTGGTGCGGTGCTGGCGGTGGTAGGCGTCGTCCTCGTCGTGATCGGTGCGCGATCCACCGGCGGCCATGCCGCGTTGACGGTGGGCATCGGCGCGCTGGCGTTGATCTTGGCCGTACTGCTCGCCGCGCCCGCGGTGTCGCGGCCGGTGGTCGCGGTGCTCGGCGTGCTGATTCGCCCGTTCGGGTCGATCGGGCGGATGGCGCGCAACAACGCCGCACGCAATCCGCGCCGAACGGCCGCAACGGCTTTCGCGCTCACCCTCGGACTGATGCTGGTGACCGCGATCGGCATGCTCGGCGCATCGGCGAAGGCGAGTGTGAGCGTGCTGGTCGACAAGGGCGTGAACGCCGACTACGTGCTGGCCGGCCCGCAGCTGATCGGGGTGCCGCTCGGCGCGGGCGACGCGGTGCGCAAGTCGGTGCCGCAGGTGGCCGACGTAGTCGGGATTCGGGGCGTCGGCCTGAAGGTCGGCGACGATCAGCTGATCGGCACCTCGCCGGACGGGCAACTCGACCGAGTACTGAATTACGACATGATTCGCGGTACCGACACCCTCGGCGACCGCGACGTGCTGGTCTCGGAGGACGAAGCCGATGACCGGGGCTGGAAGGTCGGCGATCAGGTCACCGTGGTGAGTCTGGACGGCAAGAAGATTCAGCTGACTGTGACGGGCATCTACAAGAAGACACCGCTGCTCGGTCCGATGGTGGTGTCGCCCAAGCTGTACGACGAGACCATGCCGCTCAACTTCCGTACCAATTTCCTGATGCTGATCAAGGCCAAGCCTGGCGCGGACCTCACCGAGATGCGCGCCGACCTGGAGAAGGCGACCGAGCAATTCGTAGTCGTTCAGGTCCAGAACCCGGAGGAATTCAAGGGCGCACAGGGCAAGCAGATCAACACGCTGCTGGCGATCCTCTACGGCCTGCTCGCGCTTGCGGTGGTGATCGCGATCCTCGGCATCATCAATACCTTGGCCCTGTCGGTGGTGGAGCGACGTCGCGAGATCGGCATGCTGCGCGCGGTCGGAATGCAGCGCGCGCAGGTGCGCAGGACCATCTATCTGGAATCGATGTTGATCGCGGTGTTCGGCGCGATCGTCGGCATGCTGCTCGGTCTCGGTCTCGGTGTCGGATTCTTGCGCACCCTGCGCGACCTGGGCATCGATCAGATCGCGATCCCGTGGAATCAACTGGTGCTCGTTCTGGTGTGCTCGGCTGTCGTCGGTGTTCTCGCGGCCCTGTGGCCCGGCATCCGAGCCGCACGCACACCGCCCCTCGCGGCGATCGCGGATCTGTAGGGCTTATCGCCCTGACGGCCGGTCACTCAGTGCTGCAGTGACACTCGGTACTGGCAGATCTAACGGCTGGTCGGGCGTAACTCGTGGACAACGGCCGCCGTCGCGGTGGCGGTGACGTCGTCGACCCAGTCCGGAATGGGCACCGCGGCCGCGATGTACTCGCGGACGAGCCCGTAGGGAATGGCCTTGACGGCGGCCACCGCGATCGCCATGCGGTGTTCATCATCGTCGCCGAACTCCGCGACGACGGCGGCGCGCAGCGCGTCGTCCATTCGGTCGTTGACCGCGGCGATAGCGACGCGCAGCTCCTCAGGGCCCACGTCGAGCAGTTCGTTGCGCCGGAACATCTTCATCGCGCGGGCTTCGGTCGGGTGCTCACGGCAGTACCGCGTCAGGTACATCGCGGCGGCGAGTAGCGGGTCGGGCCCGGAAAGAGCGGCGATGATCCCGGTCTGGAAGCGCCGGATCGAGCGAAGCCACAGCCGGGCGAGCAATTCTTCGCGGGAGGCGAAGCGCACGTAGATCGACCCGGTGTGGATGCCGGAGGCGGCGCTGATCGCGGCGATGCTCGGCCGGGTCGTCGCCGGATCGGCGAGCAGATCGCGCGCCGCGTCGAGGACCTGATCATCGGTGAATCGCCGGGGTCTTGCCACGCGGGACAGCTTAAGGCAGAGTTTCTGAATGTGGATTCAAAAACTAGGTTCCCGCTCATGGGCGCACTGCTCGTCTTCATCGGATCGGCCCACACCGCGCTCGGTGTTGCCATATGGGCGGGCGGTTACGAGGAGGCCGAGCTCTCGTTCTGGTTCACCGCGTTCGGAGTTGCCGCCGTCTGCTTCGGGATCGCCGTGATCGATGCGGAGCGAACTCGCGGCTACGTGTCGGTGCCGATCCTCGCCGCAACCGCTGTTCTCACTGCGTTCGGTCTCGTATTCGAGCCCGTGTCCGGGTTCCTCACCGTCCTGGCACCCCTGGCCATCGGCGTCCGCGGTTGGACGCGCCACCGCCGCGTCGCCGCAGTCCCGGCCGAATAACGCATCAGACCTACCAGCACCGACTCACCACCGCGACATCACGGCGCGGATGAACGCGAACGAACGGTTGTTCCGCTGCTGTTCCTCAACAAGAAGGTCTGGCTTCGCTGACCTCAGCGCGCGTGGTCGGGGCGCCGCCACCTGCCAATTGCCATCTGTGGCAAGTGCATAGCGACCACGTAGCATCGTGCGGGTTACGGCGGTACTTGATGGTCGGCAGGTGCATAGGATGGTCGCGGAGTTTCCGTTTGCGGAGCAAACTTCGAATGAGTTGTCGTTCAAGGAACGCGACGAACGGTACGAGCGCCTGCACGACTGGCCTGATCCGACCTATCTCCATTCCTCCGGTCTGCGGATGATCTGGAAATACGATGACGTGCGCGACGTACTGGAGGCGGCCGATCCCGCCCTCTCCAACGGGAATTCGCTTGATCCGCTGGTGGAATTCCCGCGAATCGCGGGCACACCACGGGCGATTCCGCATTTCGTCCGACACCTGGTTCCACTGCCTGCCAAGGCGACCGCAAACCTGACCGACGACACCTTGCACAAACAGGTGTGGGACACCATGGCCGGTCCGGCAGGGCATTTCACGATTTCGCGGGACGAGCGGCCGCAGCGGATCGAGGCCATGGTGGAGCACTTTCACCATGCGCTGCATGGCCTCGATGAGGGGATCGTGGCGCGGCTGGACGTGACGGCACTGTCGATCGCCTACGCCGCGCGCGTCGGCGGCGCCGCGGTCGGCCTGCCCGCAGCGGACTGGCCGCAGGTGGCGGTGTGGAGCGGTGCGCAATCCGGGCTGCTCGGCCGTCGGATGCGTGGCCGCGAACTGGCCGAGGCGGTGGGGGCGCTCGGCCAGCTGTTCACGGTGAGCGGCCAGGCCGTCGAGCGCAGCCGGCGCCACCGGGTGACTGGCTTCGCGAGCCGCCTGCACGACGCGGGCGTTCCCCGTCGCGTCGCCGTGTCCGCCATGGCGAATTCCCTTGCGGCGGGGGTGCACACCGTGAGCGGCAGCATTCAGCAGGGAGTGCAGCGATTGCTGAGTGGCCCGGGCCGGGAGTGGTGGGATCTGCTCGCGGATCAGAACGCCGCCGCGCAGGTCGCCGTCAAAGTGCTCCAACTAGACCCCGGCCTGGTGGCATGGAAACGTCGCGCGGTCCGACCGATGACCCTGCGCAGCGGCACAGAACTCGCGGCGGGGCCCGTGCTGGTCATGTTCGCCGCCGCCAATCGCGATCCGGCGGCATTCCGGAACCCGCTCGATCTGCGTGGTGGCGGCAAGCTGCCGCTGACCTTCGGGTTCGGCAAGCACGTCTGCCCCGGTAAGCAACTGGCCAACCTGGCGGTCGAGGTGTTCCTGCGCGAGTTGCGCGAACTCGCGCCACTGGCGCGTCTGTCGGAAGAGGTGACATCGGCGAACACGCGCAAGCCCGACCTGCTGTTCAGCGGAGCGGACGTCACCCTCACCGTATGAGCCGGGAACCGGTTGCGGCACGGTGGGTTCGGGGTAGGAGATCCTCCCGCCGGCTCACCTGCGGCGCGCCGACCGGGGATCGGCTGCGGTCATTCCGTCGAACGGCGCTCGATACTCCGACAGCACTTGGATATAACGGTGTCCCGGAGCTGATGCGCTGGGCTTCGCGCCAGGACCGGAACTATGTCTCTCCGGTCACACAGTGGTGAATTGAAGCGGATGGTGATGCTACGGTAAGCGGAGGTTGTTACTCCACTTAATTGTAGATGGCGGCCTGCTTCGATGAGGAAGGGAGCCGCTGGCGATGGTGGCAGTGGGTTTCGGTGGTCCCGGCGTGAGTTTTCCGCCGGCGCTCGCCGAACGGGCCGAACGGGTGCGGGCCGCGGTGCGCGGCAGGGGTGGTGAGGCGATCGGTCAGCTCGCGCTGATCACCGTGTTGTATGTGGCCTATCGGGTCGGTCGCATGTTCACCGCCGACGACACGATGCACGCGATGGGCAATGCGTACGCCATCCTCGGTTTCGAAGACCGGCTGGGACTGCCGGAGGAGACAACGGTGCAAGCGCTCTTCGTCGACCGGAGTTTTCTCGCAGTGCCCGCGAACGTCTATTACGCCACAGCGCATTTCACCGTCGCGGTCGCGGTGCTGTTGTGGCTGTGGACTTTCCGGCCCGAGCACTACCGGTGGACGCGTAACTTGATGGTGGCGCTGACCGGCGGCGCGCTTGTGGTGCATGTGCTGATGCCACTCGCACCGCCGCGCATGCTGCCGCAATACGGGTTCGTCGACCTCGCCGCCATCCACGGCCAATCGGTCTACGGCGCACCCGATTCCGGCGGCCTGTCGAATCAGCTCGCGGCGATGCCGTCACTGCACGTCGGATGGGCGCTGCTGCTCGCCTTCGCTGTGGTCGCGGCGACCCGAACCCCATGGCGCTGGCTGGCATTGGCACATCCGGTGCTCACCACGCTGGTGGTGATAGGCACCGGCAATCACTACTGGCTCGACGCCATCGTCGCGATCACACTGCTCGCGGTGGCGGCGGCATTGCACCCGCTCGTAGTGCCCGAGTCGGCGACCGCGTGGGGCGTGATGGGCCCGGTGGAATCGACGGTAGCCATCACCAGATGATCGGGCCGCCGGGCAGCCGCTCTGTGTCCGGTAGTCCGTCGAACGTAGTCGGATGGTGGTCGCCCCGGCTGTATTCGACCGCCATTTGACTGCGCCCGGCGAGCGGCTGAAGCGGGAATTCGGCGCAGATCAGGGATCTCGAATCGAGTGAGGGCCTGAGGTGCTCGGTGATGTTCCGGGCGTGGGGTCAGGGTCGGCCGGCGTTGGTGTTGGCCCAGGATTGGATGTCGCCTCGGTCCAGGGCCAGTGCCAGCAGATCGGGGAATTTGTCGGGGGTGCAGGCGAAGGCGGGGACGCCGAGGGCGGCCAGGGCGGCGGCGTTGTCGTGGTCGTAGGCGGGGGCTCCCTCATCCGAAAGGGCCAGCAGGACTACCACCTGGACGCCGGATTCCTTCATGGCGTTGACGCGGCGCAGCATTTCGTTCCGGATGCCGCCTTCGTACAGATCGGAGATGAGGACGAACAGGGTGTCGGCGGGGCGGGTGATGAGTGACTGGGAGTAGGCGATGGCGCGGTTGATGTCGGTACCGCCGCCGAGTTGGGTGCCGAACAGGACGTCTACGGGGTCGGTGAGTTGTTCGGTGAGGTCGACGACTTCGGTGTCGAAGACGATCAGCGACGTCTTCAGCGCGCGCATCGAAGCGAGCACCGCGCCGAACACCGATGCGTAGACCACGCTGGAGGCCATCGAGCCGGATTGGTCGATGGCCAGCACCACATCGCGGTGCACCGCCTGGGCTTTGCGGCCGTACCCGATGAGGCGTTCGGGCACTACGGTGCGGTGTTCGGGCAGGTAGTGCGCGAGATTCTTGCGGATGGTCCGGTCCCAGTCGATATCGCGCAGGCGGGGGCGGCCGATTCGGGCGGCGCGGTTCAGCGCGCCGGAGACGGCCACGAGAGTGTGTGCGGCGATGCGCTGCTCGATCTCGCGGACGACCTTCTCCACCACCATTCGCGCGGTCGCCTTGGTGGTTTCGGGCATCACGCCATTGAGACTCAGCAGGGTGCCGACGAGGTGGACGTCGGGCTCCACCGCTTCCAGCAGCTCGGGTTCCAGCAGCAGCTGCGTCAGGTTGAGCCGGTCGACCGCGTCGCGCTGCATTACCTCCACGACCGTGGACGGGAAATAGGTGCGGATGTCGCCCAGCCAGCGAGCGACTTTCGGTGCCGAGCTACCGAGGCCTGCCGCGCGTTTGCCGGACGGTGTGATGTCGTCGGTGTTGTACAGGGCCGACAATGCCGCGTCCATCGCCTGGTCGTCGCCGGATCCGAGGCCGCCGAGGCTCGGATCGGCAGCGGTCCCGAGCACCAAACGCCAACGCCGGGACTGTATTTCATCGATGTCGTTCATCCAGGAACTCCGGGGAAGTCGATGGTCAGCGTTTGTATGGTCACGTAGTTCGAAGTGCTGGTGCCCGAGCCGGAGGTGTTCGCGCGACGGACATAGCGCTGCGAGGGTTCATCCGGTGGCTTCACGATGGTTCTGGTGTCACCCGTGGTTTGGGTGTCGTCGGTGGGTCGGTTGCTGGGAATGCTGCTTCCGGCGTTGCGAGCGTGCCAGGTTTTGTGCGGGATGGTTCGGTCGGCTCGGGTGAGCCGCGTGTCCCGGGATTGTTGTGGTGCTGAGGACTTCATCCGGCGACTCCCAGAATCTCGGCGACCGTGTGCATCGCCATCGATCCCCGGTCCATGTCGAAGGATGTGCTGTCGGTGTTGCTGGTTCGGAGTGCACCGCCGTCGCGAACCGCCTGGCCGATGGCGCGGCGTTCCCCCGATTCGAAAGCGCCGAAGGTACGGCGGAGCAGGGGGAGTGTCTCGACGAACTGGTCGTCGCCGAGTTCACGCAGCCAATCGTCGATGAGGCGCAGCAACTCTCTGTCGTGGACGAGTAAGAGGCCGCGTCCACCGAGGAATCCGTCGATCCAGGCGGCTTTCGCGGCGGCGGTGTTGCCGATCGACAGCGCGGCCGAAAGCCTTCGTGCCGAGTCTGTTTCATCGATGATGCCCGCGTCGCAGAGCAGCCGGACGGCGCGGCCGACCAGCGCGCCATGGACATCGTCGCGGTCGGCGAGGCGATGCAGCGCTGCGAGCCACTCCTGGGTGGCCCAGCCGTCGTCTCTGGTGTGGATGGCGGTGTGGGCCGCGTCGAGGAGGCGGCGCAGTTGCTCGGCGGCGTCGGCGTCCAGCCCGGTGACCGCGCCGGGGAGACCCGCACAGATGCGCACCAGCAGACCGTCGGCGACATGGATGAGCGCCTTGGTATCGGTGCCACGCACATCCCCGTAGCGCAGGGTGCGGACCAGACCCGGTAGGGCGGCGAGCAGGTGGCTCACGTCATGATCCAGTGCCGCAACCGACTCCAGTCGCGAGATGAGGCCGTCGGTGGCTCCGCCGAGGTCGGCAAGCAGTGCGGTTTCCAATGCGGCGGTGAGGTCGGCGACAGTGCTGCCGTCGCGGTTGGCCAGATCGAGGATCTTCGACTCGGCGGCAGTGCGGATGGTGGTGCCCCAGCGGGAGGCCTCGATGATCGAGACCGCGAACTCCGGCCGCCATTCCAGTGTCCAGGTTTCCCGGAAGGTGCCGGTGCTGCGCACCTCCCCGGTGGTCGGTGTGCCCCAACCGATGCCGAGCAGGCGCAGCCGATGCAGCAGCCGGGAACGATCGACCTCCCGTTCTTTGCGCAGGTCCAGATCGAGGGTCCGCGATACGGCCTCCTGCTTCATACGCAGCGTTCTGATCTTGGCCCGCAGATCGGCGTCGAGCGGCACGGTGGGCGTGCCCTCCGGCACGGCGCCGAGGGCCTCTCCGACGACGAGTTCGGCGCCGATCAACCGGACCATCGTCTCGTCGCCCGCGCACATCACCGCACGCACCGCCTCGGTGACCTCGGAAAGTCCGGCAAGTGGACGATCGCGCAACACTGCGAGAGTCTCGGCGAGCCGGACGGATTCGATGATGTGCGCACTGGAGACCGGCAGATCATGCGCTCGCAGCACCCCGGCCACCCTGGTGAGCCACCGCGCGATGGGCTGCTCGGTCTGGGTGAACAGATGGTGATACCAGCCCGGTGAGGTAATGCCCGCGCCATAACCGGACGCCGAGGCCAGCCGTGAATGCGTCCACGGCACCCAGGTCACGGTGGCCTTCACCTTCGGCAATCCCTTGAGCAGCCGCATATCCGCGGCCGCCGGTCCGAGCTTGCCGACCAAGGCGGGCGCGTGCCACGCACCGCAGACCACCGCGAGCCGTTGTGCTCCGTCCTTGAGCGCCTTGCGCATCGTCTGCCGCATGTACGCCTCACGCCGCAGAGTGTGTTCGTCGATCGCGATCGGCACTCGCGGCGCACTCTGCGATTCGACGACGACTGTGCCGTTCTCGGAGGTGCTGTCTTCGATCAGTTCTCCGTTACGGTCGGTCCTGGCACCGAGTGTCCCCGCGGCGGCGGCCTCGCGGATTGCCGCCATCGCTTCCGTGATCGCCTCGAAAGCGGTGGAATCGGCCGCCGATTCGACCACCGCGTCCCACCAGCGTTCGGCGTCGTCGTATCCGGCAGCCGCGGCCAACTCGGCCAGCGGGTCGATGTGATCGCCGGGTTCGTCGTCGCGGGCGAGCACGGTCGTGGCGGGCAGGTCGCAGAACCGCACAGCCACACCGTGTTCCACCGCGTACCGCAGCGCCTGCCACTCCGGAGAGAACACCGCGTACGGCCAGAACGCCGCCTTGGCCGGGGTGTCCGGCACATAGGCGAGCAGCGCCACCGGCGGTGCCATCCCCTCCACGGCAACGTAACCGACCAGCGGATCGGCATCCGCCGGACCCTCGATCAAGATCGCATCGGGCCCGAACGCCTCCAACGCCGCGCGCAGCGACTTGGCCGAACCCGGCCCGTGATGGCGGATACCGAATACTCGAGTCACTGGTCCGTCGCCGACCTGTAACGGGTCGCCGTCATCGCGCTGCGCGTTCGTGTTCGCGTGTCGTTGGTGTTTACGCCGGGATACGTCTGGATCACGGTGCTACCCCCTTGTTTCCGCGCCGCGCCTGCCGGGCTGTGCGCACCGATGTCGTGCGGTTGTCGGCCTGCGCGCAGGCATCCGTGTGGTTTGTGGTCTCCGGGTGTATATCGGTGTCGGCGTCTGCGTGCGTCACCCAGCTACCTCGGGTCGAATATCGCTGTACGTGTGCACATCCCGGCTGTCGCGGTACCGAGCCGTGCCGATTCGGCGGTGTAGTTCACCCGTTCACGTCGCGGCAGGCGCGGTAGAAATCGGACCAGTCGGGGCGTTCGCGGACGACGGCTTCCAGGTATTCGGTCCAGACGACGGCATCGGAGACCGGGTCCTTGATCACCGAGCCGAGGACAGCGCCCGCGATGTCGGAGGCGCGCAGGACGCTGTCGCCGAAGTGTGCGGAGAGGGCGATGCCGTTGGTGATGACCGAGATCGCTTCGGCGGTGGACAGGGTGCCCGACGGGGACTTGAGTTTGGTGCGGCCGTCGGCGGTGATACCGGAGCGCAATTCCCGGAAGATGCGTACGACGCGGCGCACTTCCTCGGCGGCGGCGGGAATGGTGGGTAGTTCCAGCGCGCAGCCGAGTTGTTCCACGCGACGGGTGACGATGGCGACCTCGTCGTCTTCGCTGGCAGGCAGCGGCAGCACCACGGTGTTGAAGCGGCGGCGCAGCGCCGAGGACAGGTCGTTGACGCCGCGGTCGCGGTCATTGGCGGTGGCGATGACGTTGAAGCCCTTGGCGGCCTGCACCTCGGTGCCGAGCTCGGGGACCGGCAGCGTCTTCTCCGACAGCACAGTGATCAGCGCGTCCTGCACATCCGAGGGGATGCGGGTGAGTTCTTCGATGCGGGCGATCGCGCCGCGACTCATCGCTGTCATCACCGGCGAAGCCACCATCGCGCCTTCGCTGGGTCCTTCTGCCAGCAGTCGCGCGTAGTTCCAGCCATAGCGGATCGCCTCTTCCGCGGTACCGGAGGTACCCTGCACCAACAGCGTCGACTCGCCGCAAATGGCAGCCGAAAGATGTTCCGACACCCAGGTTTTGGCGGTGCCCGGCACACCGAGCAGCAGCAGCGCCCGGTCGGTGGCCAGGGTGGCCACCGCGACCTCCATGAGCCTGCGCGGGCCGACGTACTTCGGGGTGATCACGGTGCCGTTGTCGAGCGTGCCACCGAGCAGATAGGTGACCACGGCCCAGGGCGACAGCCGCCACGAGGGCGGGCGCGGGCGGTCGTCGATGGCGGAAAGAGCCAGCAGTTCGTGGGCGTATGCCTGTTCGGCATGGGGGCGCAACAGGTCCGAATTGGTGTCTCCGGTGGACACGGCGGTGGTGGTCACTGCAACTCCTCGAGCATCATCGAGCGGTGGTTGAGGTCGTGGGCGAGTTGGTTGAAGGCCTGCTCCCAGGCGGGATCGTCGCAACGGCGGGCCACCACGGTGACCGCGGGAGCTGTGACGAGCGGCAGGTGCGCGGCCGCTGCGGCGAGCAGTGACCGGTGTGCGCTCGGCGTCGCGCCGTGTGCGCCGGGGCGATGGGTCCCCGGCGGTTGGTATGCGGCGCGCGCACGTTCGAACAGCAGCAGAATCAGATGCTGGGCCAACGGTTCCGGCCACGGGTGCCCCATGGCCGGCAACAGTGCCTCGAGCTCCGAGAGCCACGATCCGTCCAGCTGTAGCAGGTGCGCGGTCCGGTCGGCGAGCGGCAGCAGCGCGAACAGCTCACGGCGGCGCAGCATGGCGAGATCGGACGGCACGCCGGCGTTGAACAGGGCGCGGGCCCACGCCGGATGGTGCTGCGCCAGTGTGGCATCGACCCAGCCGTCGAAGACCGGCTGCCGGAACCGGTCGGCGATGGCGGCCCGCGTCGCCTGCTCCGGTGTGGCCGGATTATTCGGCGTACCCAGCGCCGCCGCCCAGTGTGCCAGCGGCGTCGCGGCGACGAGCTGGCGGACGCGGCCCGCGCAAACGTCGGGTGCGCCGCCCCACCGGTAGGTGAACTCCACCGTGCGGTCGGCGATGCCGTCCCGGTGATCTGCGGTGTCGAGTGCGTCGGGCAGCTCGATGGTGAGATGCGCACGCAGCGCACCGTTTTCGGCAGGGGCCCAGACGTTGTTCAGCCATTGAGTCGCGCGCCGGGTCATCCGATGGGCGAACGCCGAGTGGGGCAGCAGGGTGAGCAGTCCGGCGGCGGTGCGCCGGACGTCGGCGCGGCGATCGTCCAACGCCGTCTCGAGCAGCGCCTCGTCGGCCGCCGAAATCCCCTCGGCGAGGACGGCGAGTAGCTCCGCCTTCAGCGGGCCGGACTCTTTCGACCACGCCGCGGTCAGCGCCGCCAGCGCGGCTGCCGCGTCGCGACGGCGTAGATCGGTGAGCCAATCCCGCCGCTCGGGCGGCCTGCCGAACTGCCATACCTCCGCAGGCGGAGTTGCCACATTGTGCCGCAACATGTTTCGCCACTCGGGATGCTGTACCGCCAACCAGCGACCGCGCGCACCGGCCAGGCGCAAGAGGGGTTCGCGCAGCTCGGCGTTCGTCTTCGCGTGTTCCAGTAACAGTCCGCACAGTGCATCGGGGGCGCGGTAGTCGTACGGCGCTGCCGCGGCGAACCATTCCGTCAGAAACGGTGATCGGTCGGCCACCATGCGCGACAGCCGGGACGCCGCGAGCCTCGGCAATAGGCGCCGGGTGTCGTCCTCGGCGGGTTCGGGCAGGGTTGCGGTGCCCGCGGCTACCCCGCCACGCGCGAAAGTGTCACGCAGTGCGACAGATTCGAGCAGCAGCAATGCGGGTTCGGAGCGCAGTTCGGCTGCTGCGGCCGCGACAGGTGGGTCGAGCCGCGCCGGGTCCGGGGCGCGGCGCGCGGTGCCCAGCAATGCGACCGACGTCAGGTCTGCGGCATCCGGCGACTGCGTGGCAGCCGAATTCCCGGCGCTGCGAGCGGTGAGTCCCTGGCCGCTCACGTCGACGACTTCGCCCGCGGTGAACGCCGAGATCGGGACAAGGCCATCGGCAGTCCACTCCGCGGCAAGCGTCACCGGATGACCGCCGGATACGCCGAGTAGCCGCCACGGTTGTTCGATCGGCACGACCGGGACCGCCGTGCCGTCGGATTCCGCAATATACCAACCATTTTCGGTAGGAACCGGCACCACGTCGGTGAGCAGGACCGGCCACGACCGCAGCCACGGATCCGCGCCGAGCGCCCGCGCGTGCGCGTCGAGCGCGGCGGCGATGCTGCCTGCCTCGGCGGTGACCGGCACGGTGGTGAATGGTTCTGCTGCGCCGTACCGTTCGCCCCACAGTGCGCGCAACGGCGCGGCCCCCGGGTAGTAGTGCAGGTGGGCGTCGGCCATCATGCCGGGTGCGGGCACCTCCGCGGAGAAGCTCGGTGCACCGAACGAGTGCTCGACGAGCAGTGCCCAACTCCGGCTCTGCCTGCCGTACAGCCAGCTTCGCCGCGTGTGGAGCCGTTCCTCCTCGCTGGTACGGACGCCGAGCACCATCCAGCTGTCGCGCACAGCAGGCTCGTCGCGCACGCTCTCGGCCCGCGCGGAATATCCGATGTGGGAGCGAACGCTCGCCGCCAATGCGGGCGACAAGTCGTCGATGCGACGATGCGCGGCAACGAGCAGGTGTAGCCGCGCGAATTCGCGCAGGACAAGCTCCGGCCAATCCGCGCTGGTTACCACCGTGGCAGGCAATTTCCGCAGGGCCGAGGCGATACCGGGCGCCTGTGCGTCGACCATCCGTGTGGCTATCGCCTCGAAGGCCCCGAAGGACCGATCGCTCTGGGCAAGCCCCGTGCGTACCTGATCGGCGAGCCAGATATCGAGTTCCTCCAGCCCTGCGGTCACCCACACCCGACGCTGCTCGACCGTGGCCGGATTCGGCGTGCGCGTGGCGGTTTCACCAGCAGGTTTCGCCGCAGCGCGGGTAGCGCGGCCGGTGATCCAGTCGGCGGCGAACGCGGCGATCTGTGTCGCCTCTTCGACAGTCCCGCCCGACCAGCTCAGCAACAGTGACAGCGCGTGTTTGCACGGAAACTTGCGACTCGGGCACGAGCATTTATACGCCGGACCGGCCAGATCGACGATCGTTTGATACGGCTTGGCACCGCTGCCTTTGCAGAGGCCCCACAGCGCGGTGTCGCGATACCCCGCACCGTGCCAGCGCCCGGCCAGCTTTCGCGCGGCCGACAGCGAGCTCGCATCCGGCGCCAGGGCGCTGACCTGTTCCTCGGTCCACGGTGCCGTCATCGGGCGGCTCCCGCTCGGCTGTGCGTCATGTGTTCCCCCGTTTCTCGGTTGACCGGATTTCTACCGCAGCCCACCGACAAGTGCCGCGCTACCCTCGGGTTTTGTCTGGAAATCGCTGTGTGGCCGAAAAATTCGAGACCACGGCACCTTGCCTTACCGGTCGGTTTCTGTCATTCTGTTCTGTTCGGCTCGACCGAGCCACCCACGTCGGGTGAGAGACACCATCGAGCTGCCCGCCGGGGTGGGCGAGGGGTGGACATCGAGCGCATTCCCCTGCCGCTCGATGGCCATACCATCCCCGCGGGCAGGTTCGAGCCCCTGCCAGTGCGTTCGAACCGCGCGGTGGGCGAATTCGACACGATCGGGTAGCGTTTCGCACAGCTTTCGACAGTGATGCCGGGCCCTGGGGTCGCCAGGACGCCGTTCGGTGGTGGAGGGGGTTTCGCATGCGCACGGACCCCGATGCCGACCCGGCGACGGAAGCGGTGCCGCGTCTCACCGAGGTGGTTGCCCGCCGACTTGCCACCGATCCCACGGTCACCCCCGATGTGGCGCGCGCGGTATTGCAGGCGCTGGGCACCGAATCTCCCAACCACACAACAGAGTTCGATGATTCCGGGATCTTCCTGCGCACGATCCGGGTGCGTGGCTTCCGGGGGATCGGACCCGAGGTATCGCTGCAACTGCCGCCGGGCCCCGGTTTGACGCTGGTCGTCGGACGCAACGGCAGCGGGAAATCCAGCTTCGCCGAGGCCGCAGAGCTGGCGCTGACCGGCGGCAATCGCCGCTGGGAGGGCAGGTCCGCCGCCTGGCGGGAGGGCTGGCGCAACCTGCACGAGTCCGACTCGACGCGTATCGAGCTGGAGTTGCTCACCACGGGAAGCGATTCCGAGCTGACCATCGCCAAGGAATGGACACCGGAGGCAGAGCTCGGCGCGGCACGCTGGACTGAACAGCGACCACCCGGTCCGCCAATGGATTTCGATACCGACCGCTGGTCCGGACTGCTCGACCTGTACCGCCCTTTCCTGTCTTACAGCGAACTCGGTGCGCTGGTCGACGGCAAACCCAGCGACCTCTTCGACGCGCTGCACCAGCTGCTCGGCCTCGACGAACTGACCGTGGCGCAGGAACGGATCCGCGCGCGCCGGCTGGAATTGGAACGTGTGGTGCGGGATTCGCGGCAGCAGCGGCTCGGGCTGATCGCCACGCTCGAGTCGGTGGCCGACGATCGCGCGATCCGGCTCGCGGGCCTGCTGCGCCCCGCCCAACCGGATCTCACCGCGATCGGCCGTGTGGTGTTCGGTTCCGCCGACGATCCGTCCGGACCCGCGGGCCTGCGCGCGATCGTGCGACTGGCCATCCCGTCCAACGCCGAGGTCGAGGCGGTGGCCAAGCGCCTGGAGCACTGTTCGACCATGCTGGCTCGCGATTCCACCGCGGACGCCGAAGCCGACCTGCGGGTACTCGAGCTGCTGCGCAAGGCCCGCGATCATGTTGCCGCCGGCGGTAGCTGCGCGTGCCCGGTATGCGGCCGTGGGGAGTTGGACGACGCATGGTCGCGCGCCGCCGATGATTCGATCGCCGCGCTGACCGCCCGTGTCGATGCGCTCGCCACCGCGCGTGCCGAGCTGCATCGAGCCCTGCGCGCGGCGCGGGCATTGCCGCAACATGTGCCCGCGGAACTGGATTTCGACCCCGGCTACCCACCCACCGTGGACACCACCGCGGTGCGCAGAGCCTGGTCGGACTGGTCCGCGCTGAGCTCGGCCGAGTACACCGCCCAGCTGCCCGAGCAGTTGCGCTGTGCGCATGCGCGGCTCGTCGACGAACTCGATCTGTTGCAACAGGGCACCCGCAAGGAACTGAGCCGGATCGACGAAGTGTGGTCCCCGCTGGTGCCCCGCCTTGTCGGCTGGTTGGACGGAGCTCGGCGGGTGGCCGCGCAGGCCGGCGTGCTGCGCACGGTCCGGCGGGCCGAGGACTGGCTCAAGTCCGCGACCGCGGGGTTGCGCGGTGAACGCATGGCGCCGCTGGAGACTACGGCGCGCTGGGTCTGGCATTCGCTGCGGCAGCAGAGCAATGTGGAACTCGGCGCAATCACGTTGCAGGGCAATGCCGGAACCGCGCGGCGGGTGCTGCTCGATGTCACCGTCGACGATGTCGACGGTGCGGCGCTCGGCGTGATGAGTCAGGGCGAGTTGCACGCGCTGGGGTTGTCACTGTTCCTGCCGCGCGCGACCGTCGAACAGAGCCCGTTCCGTTTTGTCATGATCGACGACCCGGTGCAGGCGATGGACCCGGCGAAGGTGGACGGGCTGGCCAGGGTGCTCGCCGTCGTCGCGTGGACGCGCCAGGTGATCGTGTTCACCCACGACGAGCGGCTGGCCGAGGCCGTCCGCCGCATGCAGTTGGACGCCTGTGTGCTCGAGGTCCAGCGGCGCGAGCGTTCGGTGATCGAGGTCAGGATGGCAAGCGACCCGGTGCGCCGCTACCTCGATGACGCGCGCTCGCTGGTCAAGACCCCGCAGCTGCCGCAAGCGATCGCCGATGAACTCGTCGCCACCTGCTGCCGCTCCGCGGTGGAGGCGGCCAGCCTGGCGCGGGCCAGGCGCAACCTGCTTGCCGAAGGCATGGACCATCGCGAGGTGGAGCGCTACATCGAGGGCGCGCAGACCACCCGCGCGATGGTCGCACTCGCGGTGATGGGCGTGTCCGGGCGCGTCGACGATCTGAACAAACACCTCGCCCGCGAAGGTAAATGGGTGGTGGATGCGCTGCGCGACGCGACTGCGGGCGCGCATGTGCCGATCGGCCGCAGTATGCGCGATCTGATCGCCGACACCGAGAAGTTCGTCGCCTGGTTACGCGTATGAGTGCGCATTACAAGCCGCGGCGGCGCCAGGGCCGTTCCGGTCCTGCGCGCCGATCGGGTGCCGGTCATCCGCGCGCACTGCCTCGGCCGACTGTCGCCGAACGCTTCGATGCCGTCGACCGGCTGCTCGACGGGTCGGTGACCGACGCCGACGGGCTGTGGTCGCGCGCGACCGTGTGGATTCTGCGCCTGGCCCTCGAGCAGTGCGTCGACGAATTGTGGGCGCGGGTCGCGCCGGAGCTGGCGCGCTGCCCGATGCGCGCGCAGCTGCTGGCATTGCCCGTCTTCGCGGGCTCCGAGACGGCCGCGCAGGTCGCAACGGTATGGGCGGCGCTGTCGCGCGCCGCCCATCACTACGACTACGAGCTCGCGCCGAGCGTCACCGACCTGCGCCGCTGGCGCGAACAAACCGCCTCGATCGCCGCGGCGCTGGCCTGCGTGGGAGTGCGATGAGATGTGTGGCGCCCGCAGCCGAACACGCCGCTGACACCTCCGGCCCCTTCGAGGACCCGGAGTGCCGTCGAGTTCGCCGGGCTTGCACGATGTGGGGATGGGTAAAACCGAGGTGTGTCCGTGCAAACGCGGCGAGCCGTTCGAGCAGTGCTGTGGTCCGGTGCTTGCGGGGGAGCGGCCTGCGGCGACTGCCGAGGCGTTGATGCGGTCGAGGTATACCGCATTCGCGATCGGTGACACCGAATATCTTCGGCGCTCGTGGCATTCGAGCACCCGCCCCGCGGATCTCGAGCTCGATCCCGGGCAGCGGTGGCTGTTGTTGGAGATCGTGCGCACCGAGCGCGGTGGTCCGTTCGACGATGTCGGCACCGTCGAGTTCATCGCACACTATCGGGCCGACGGCGCCCGTGGATCGTTGCACGAAGTCAGCAGGTTCGGCCGGGAGGACGGCGCCTGGGTCTACCTGGACGGTGTCATCGAACCATGACCGGTAGCGTGCCCCTCATGCCGCGAGTCGCGATCGAATACTGCACCCAGTGCCGGTGGCTGCTGCGGGCGAGCTGGATGGCGCAGGAACTGCTGAGCACCTTCGAAACCGCCCTCGGCGAGGTCGCGCTGATCCCGGGATCGGGCGGTGTCTTCCGTATCACCGTGGACGGCGAGCAGGTGTGGGAGCGCAAAGCCGACGGCGGGTTCCCCGATATCGCCGTGCTCAAGCAACGGGTGCGCGACCGGGTCCAGCCGGATCGTGATCTCGGCCACGCTGACAAGCGGGACTGAGCTCGGCCTCGCCGCGGATCGAACCCGACGCGCGTCAGGCGCAGCAGCCGCCACCGCAGCAGCCGCCGCCCGAAGGACGCGGCGCGGCCGCGGGTTGCGGTGTGCCGCCACCACCCCGGCTGATCGTGGCAAACGTGGTGAGCAGCTTGACCGTGTCGTCGTGGCCGTGCGGGCAGGTGGCCGGATTCGAGGACTCCGCCATCGGGCGATTCACGTCGAAGGTGTCGCCACAGCTGCGGCACCGGAAGCTGTAACTCGGCATCGCTCCAGCGTAGCGTCCCGCAACCGTGGGAAGCGTCTCACCCATCCCGCTCACGGTGCACACGTACTCTCGAAGCAGAGATCACGAAGAACCGGACCCGGGCGGAGCGAATTCGCAGCATTCCGACCGGGGTCGTGGGCAGGAGGTGCGGACGATGAGCACTCAGTTCGAGAGGGAACCGAGCTCGGCTGTGGAAGGCGCCGCGCCAGTCGCACGAACAACGTCGGGACACGTGCGCGGCCGCTGGGACGGCAGGGTTGCCGTGTGGCGCAGCATCCCGTACGCGGCTGCCGTCTCGGGGCCGAACCGGTTTCAGCCCCCGATGCCGCCGCAGCCGTGGGACGGAATTCGGGATTGCGTGAGATTCGGGGATATCGCCCCGCAGACTATCGGCCCCATGGTTCCCGTCGATTCGGAATTTCGGATGGGCGGGGATTGCCTCTGGCTGAATGTCTGGGCGCCGCCGCACGCCACCGAATCAGGTGAACCACGGCCGGTGCTGGTGTGGTTGCACGGCGGTGCGTACTGCCTCGGCACCGCGGCACAGGGTATCTACGACGGCCGCAAGCTGGTCGAAACCGGTGACGTGGTGGTGGTCGGTGTCAATTACCGGCTCGGCGCACTCGGGTTTCTGGATCTGTCCTCGTTGTCGGACGCCTTCACCCCCAACCTCGGTCTGCTCGATCAGATCGCGGCACTGGAATGGGTGCGCGACAACATCGCCGGATTCGGTGGTGACCCCGGCAATGTGACGCTGTTCGGTGAGTCGTCGGGGGCCGGGTGTGTGACGGCACTGCTGACCGCACCGCGTTCGGCCGGCTTGTTCCACCAGGCCATTGCGCAAAGTCCGCCCGCCACAACGGTATTCGGACACGAGCGAGCCGCGGGTGTCGCACAGCGGTTTGTGGAACTGCTGGAATTGCCCGCATCGAGGGTGAGTGAACTGCTCGAATGCCCGCTCGAACGGATCGTGACCGCGGCCGGCGTGCTGCTCGACGAGATCCCGTTGAAAGAGCCGGGCAGGCTGGCCGCGGCACCCGTCGTCGACGGCACCCTCCTCCCCACCTATCCGATCGACCGTTTCCAGCACGGGCGCTCACACCGGATCCCGCTGATGATCGGGACCAACAAGGACGAGGCCTCGCTGTTCCGGGTGTTCCGTTCGCCGATCATGCCGGTGACACCGGACGCGGTGAACGCCATGCTGCGCGATGTCGCCGCCAATCACCCGGAGATGTCACACGAGCGGATCGCCGAAATCACCTCGGCCTACCCTGATCTCGACAAGACCCGCGGCGCGCTCGCCATGTCCACCGACGCGGCGTTCCGAATGCCCGCCCACTGGGTGGCCGATGCGCACGCCCAGCATTCACCGACCTGGATGTACCGCTTCGATCATGCGACGCCGATGTTGAAGGCCGCGCGCGTCGGCGCGGGCCATGCCACCGAATTACCTTACGTCTTCGGCAATTTCGGTACCTTCAACCACGACCCGACCTTCTGGCTCGGCGGCCGCAAGGTGGCCACCGAGGTATCCGGCCGGATGATGCGCCGTTGGCTGGCCTTCGCCACGCACGGCGTTCCCGCGGCGCTGGACGGCTCGAAACACTGGCCGCCCTACCACCTGTCGAACCGCGCCACCCTGCTGATCGACGCGATCGATCGTGTGGTGGACAACCCTGACCGGGACTTGCACACGGCGTGGGGCGAGCAGGCCGTCGGTTTCAGCTGAGCTCCTTGATCCGATGTACGGGTCGGCGAAGAAGTCGTCGATTGATCGCGTCGTCCAGGCACCGCTGCGCATAATCGAAGGTGTGTCAGCGCGGATGGCCCCAGCGGCCGAGGTCGCTGGGGGTTGGTCACGTGCAGCTGGGGCACGTTCATCCGCGGACTTGGCGCCGCTGAAGGGGAGGCATGCGGTGACGCTGCTCGATATTCGGAAGGTCTGCTACTCGTATGACGGGCGAGTGAACGTGCTCGACGACGTTTCGTTGACGATCCCCGAGGGCGAGATCGTCGGCCTGATCGGTCCGAACGGGTCGGGAAAGTCGACCCTGATCAAGACCGTCTTCGACTTGCTGCGCCTGCAGTCCGGGGCCATCAGCGTCGGCGGCAACGATCACTCGTCGACCGCGGCGCGGTCCATCGCGATGTACTTGTCCAGCAACGACTATCTGCCGCAGTTCCTCACCGGTCGGGAGTACATCGACACCCTCGGCAAGCTCTACGGTGCCGCCGTGGACGGGGAGGTGCTGCGCGATATGTTCCTGCGTTTCTCGATGGCGGGGCGGCACAACGACCTGATCGAGGATTATTCGCACGGGATGCGCAAGAAGACCCAACTCGTGTCGGCGCTGCTCATGCGTCGCCCCTTGACGGTCATCGACGAGACCCTCAACGGCATCGACATCGAGGCTTTATATCTCTGCGAGAAGGAGTTCCGCCGGTTCCGGGACGACGGCTCGTCGATCTTGCTGTGCACTCACGATTTCGCCTTGCTCGAACGTCTCGCGGACCGGACGGTGTTCCTGGATCTCGGTCGCGTGGTCGCGGATGCGCCGACACCGGACTTGGTAGCGGAGCACGGATCGCTCGCGAGCATGGTGTTCGGTCACTTCGACACGAACACGAGGCGTCGGTGAGGTTGTTGCACTCGGTGACGCTGGCGCGGATGCTGCTGCGCTATTTCGCTCGGAGAGTGCTGCACATCGGCGCCCTACGGTCCGGCTTCGCCACGTTTCTCGCGGGTGCTGGTGTTGTCGTACCGATAGCGATATTCGTTGGGGCGGTATACATCTTCCTCGACTCGCTGTCGATGGACGACGAGGCATGGAGCCTGCTGTTCACGATGGCGGCGATCGCGGTCGTGCTGTGGGCGCAGATCGCATTCCTGATCGTCAAGACCCTCTTCTCGAACGCGCAGGGAATGCTCGCGCTGAGCTTTCGATTACCACTGACCAACCGTGAGCGCGCCGCCGGGTTCTTGATCTGTGAGGCCGCCATGATTGCCGCGGTGACCGGCATCTTGTCGGCCGGCTTGGTCGGTGCGTCGATATTGCTGCGCGGGCCCGCCGTGGTTCCTCGTCTACTGGAGGCGATTGTCTTTCCAGCGGTGCTGACCTATCTGGTGCTCGGCGTCGTCTATCAGCTGATGGCCGCAGCGCTCGCCCGTCTGCCGCTGCGCCGCATCGGCGGCCCCGTCATGATCGTCGCCATGTTCGCGCTCCTGCTCGGATATGCGACACAGCTCGGCTCGATCACCTCGCAAGTCAGCCGTGCCTACCTGGACCACACCGATCCGCTGGTCTGGGTCGGCATCCTCGGATGGCTCTCGCGCAGTGACGGATTCGCTGTGATGCTCGGTGCCTTCCTGACGATCGCAGGCGCGCTGACGGTGATCATGATCCGGCTGACTCCCCACCAACATGTCAACGCTTCCCGCTACCTCAATTGTTCGCTCGAGCTAAGGGTCCTCGGCCGGCTGAACCCCTATGACAGGGCGCTTATCCGCAGCGCGCAGACCTGGCTCGCCGCATGGGTTGCGCTCGCGACCTTTACGTTCCTGTGCATCAACCCCGTCGTGAATCCCCTGTGGGGCTTCGTGGTTCTGACTGTCGGAGGCTTCTATCAGTTCGCCGCGACACTTCCTTTGCGGATGATGGTCGGCGGGCCGGCTTCGCCGTGGGCGATCTACGGTCGGCTGATCAAGGCGCACATCGTGGTTTTCGCGATATTCCTCGTCCCCGGGACAATAATCGCCGGCCTTGTGAATATCGACCATGTGGTCGAAAGTCCGTTGCCGATCGTGGGATGTGTGGGGTCGGTTCTTCTCGTCCAATGGGTGGGTGTTGCTTTTCCGGCCGAAGATGACAACCCGTTCTCCGTCTTGGTCGGACGTACTGTCGCGATCGCTGTACTCGGCACTGTCGGAATCACAGTGGCCGTGCTGCGCTTGCCGCTGACCGTCATCGTGGTCGGTGCGGTGCTCGTCGTCTGCGCGCTTGTTCGGAACACGGTGGAAGGAATTCGAGTCGATGAGTCGAGGAGGCGTCATGAGGAAATCGGTCCCCCTCGTCGACGGCCTCACTGGTTCCGCAGGGTCGACGCTGCTGACCGCGGGCGCGATTCTGTCGTGCCTGACGCCCAGCCTGTCAGCCGCGCCGCCGACTAGACGGTCGTCGGTTCCTGGGCGGCCGGAGTGCTCGCGCGGTGGCCGAGGCGTACCGGCATGTGCTCATACCCGTGCAGGGTGAAAAGTTTGCGGCGTCGGGGTTGGCCGTCGAGGGTGAGGTCGGGGAAGCGGTCGAACAGCGATTGCAGAGCGTAGACGGCCTCCATTCGGGCCAGGCTCGCACCGAGGCAGGAGTGCATGCCGCTGCTGAAGGTGAGGTGCTCTTTGGCGTTCGAGCGGGCGACATCGAAGGACGCCGGATCGGTGAAGACCGCGGGGTCGCGATTCGCGCCTGCCAATGACAGCACGATGGTGCTGCCTTTCCGAATCGCGACGCCGTCGAGTTCGACGTCGGACAGGGCGGTGCGCGCCGTTGTCTGTACCGGAGCGTCGATGCGCAGGACCTCCTCGATGGCGTTCGGCCACAGTTCCGGTTCGGCGCGCAGCCGGTCGAGCTGTTCGGGGTGGGTGAGAAGTTGCACGACGCCGTTGCCGATAAGGTTGACCGTGGTTTCGAAACCGGCGCCCATCAGCAGGCTGGCGGTCGCCTTCAGGGCGAAGGTATCCAGTTCACCGGCGGTGACCAGGTTGCTGAGGATGTCGTCACCCGGTTCGCGCCGCAGCCGTTCGATGTGGTCCCCGAGGTAGTCGTTCATGACGTCCATCGCGCCCACCCCGCGGCGGAACGTGCGCCAGGAGATGCCGACGTCGAGCAGTGGCGTGGCCTTGTCGCCCCAGTCGAGGAAGAGCTTGCGGTCGCGTTCGGGGAATCCGAGCATTTCGGAGATGATCGCGATGGGGACCTGTGCGGCAAAGGATTCGATCAGGTCGGCCGAGCCGCCGGCGGGCAGCGCGCCGAGCAGTTCTTCGGTGACGGTTTCGACGCGGTCACGCAGCTTGCGGATGGCCCGCGGGGTGAAGGCCGAGGAGACCGGGCGGCGCATCGCCGTGTGCTCCGGCGGATCGATCACCAGCATCGATGGCGGCTCGACCGGGCTCGGCGGCAGCGGGAAGCGATCAGCGATCTGCTGGAGCGGCTTGGGGATGTTGAAGCTTTCAGTGGTTCGCACACCGAAACGGGTGTCCCGCAGAATGGCTCGGCACAGATCGTGGTCGAAGACAGCCCACGCGATCGGGGTGTGCAGCAGCCTGCTCGGTCCGTGCGTCACCTGCGTGCGCAGATGCTCGATGAGTGGATATGGGTTGTCGAGGCCGCTCGGTCCACCCATCAGTTGAGCGAACTGATCACCGCGCCACGCCTGTGTTCGCAAGGCCAGCCGAGGGGCGCCCTGTACTGAGAACCAACGGAGCCAATACTGCGGTTTCATTCTCACCAACCCCATCGTTGTGCGATACATCCACCGTACGGATTCGGGTGCGGTTGTGGAACGTCCTGTGGTCGGATAGGCGGCCTATACCGTGGTAGGAGGCGCCGCACCCGCGCACGAACCCATTATCCCAGCCAACGATGAACTCTCACCGGTGCACGTCGGATTCGATCAGCGCCGAACGGTGACCCGCTCGGATTCCACTCGTCGGTCGTATTGGGCTGGGTCCGGGTTGACCACCTGCACCAGCGAGGCGCCCACCGCCAGCACCGAGATCAGCCCGTCGATCAGCTCGGCGGGCGTATCCCACGGCGCGCTCGACAACACCCGGTCGCCCTCGGAAAATCCTTGCAGCAGTGCGGATTTCTTCGCTTCGGCCAGCACCTCGGACACCGGCATGCCATCCAACGCCACGCCGGCTCCGCGCGGGAGGAACTGGTCGCCGTGCACGCGCACCGAGGTGGCGAAATCGGTGATGCCGATCGGCAGGTCGCGGACGGGCATGCCGAACGCGTCCAGCGACAGTGCGGCAACCTCGGCGACACCGTCGGTTTCGTCGAGTCGCTCGGCGGTGGCCAGGGCCAGATCGGCGTCGGGATCGGGCCCCAACACCACCTCGGCACCGGCCCACCAACAGCCCAGCAGGACCGCAGCGGTCTGCCAGTGCGCGGGCAGGAGTACCGCGACCCGGGCACCGGGACTGAGGCCGAACTCGTCGCGAATCAAGTTGGCGGTCTTGGCCGCCCAGTTCGCAAGGGTCAGCCCGGACAACTCGATCCTGGCGCCGGTGGCGTCGTTGTAATAGGTGATGCGCGGACCCGCAGGCTCGCGTTCGAGGATCGGGTCGAGCACCGCCTCGGTGAGGGTCAGGGTCTTGGCTTTGTCACGCATAGTTCAGTTCACGCATTTCGGTCCTGTCTGGCCTGCGTCGATCGGTGGGGCGGGCGGGACCGGTGTTGCGGTGGCCGACGACGTCCCGGAGAGGTCGAACATGCTGCTCGCAGCCGAGCCCGGCCCAGAATAGTCGCTCGCCAGTACGACGCTGACCGATTCCGGTGACAACGACGGATCGGCGACCACCGTGAGCCCACCCAGCGCCTTCGCCACCGCCTTGGCTTTCGGGTCCGTGGTGCTCGTGGCAAGCACCCGACTGCTGGTCACGCTCGGGCCGGTGTAGTTGCCCACCAAACCCTCATGAAAACCCTTGGTGGTCAATGCCTGTGCCACCTGCCCGGCGAGTCCGCCGATGCCGCTGGCGTTGAACACGCTGACGTGCACGGTGCTCGGGTCGATCGTCGATTCGGTGGGCCGGTCGGTCTTGCCGTCGACCAGCGACGCCACATAAGCCTTGACGGCCTTGGGATCGACGCGGACCACCGATTCACCATTGCTCGTCATGCTGTTCAGATCGGTGACCGGCACCGTCTCGAACTTCACCTGGCCACCCGAAAGGTCCTGTAGCTGTTGGAGAAACGAGAGCACATCCCAATCATCGTCCAGGACGACGGCCCGCCCCACCGCACTGCTGAGTTGCTGGAGTTTGCCCGGATTGGCCAGCGTTTTCGCAGTGAGCACCTGGGCGACCAACTGCGCCATGAAGACCTGCTGGCGCACAATCCGATCCAGGTCACCGCGCGGCAGATCATGGCGTTGGCGCACAAAACCGAGAGCCTGCGGGCCGTCGAGCCGCTGGCGGCCCGCCGGGAAGTCGGCGCCCGACATCCATTCGTCGACCGGGCTGTTCAGGCAGACCTCGACACCACCGACCGCGTCGGTGAGCAGCACGAAGCCGAGCAGGCTCACTTCGGCGTAATGGTCGACGGTGATCCCGGTGAGGTTGGCCACCGACTTGATCAGTGCCTGGCGGCCGGCCTGGGTGGATTGTGTTTCCGCGTCCGCCGCGGAAACACCCTGATTGGTCAGCTTCAGCCGCTCGGTTTCCTTGGTCGCGCCATAGGCGGAGTTGATTTTGCCCATGCCGAGGCCGGGGATGTCGACGTAGGAATCGCGGGGGATGGAGATGGCGGTGGCAGAGCGACCGTCGTTCGGAACGCGCATCAGCACAATGGTGTCGGTATTGGTGCCCACCTCGTTCCCCGCGTGCAGCATGGCCCGCTCGTCCCTGCTCAGCGGGTTTCCGTGCGCGTCGGTGCGGCTGTCTACACCGACGAGCAGGATGTCGACGGCGCCGTCGCGGCCACCGCCGAGGCCGAGGTTGCCGATGCGTTCGATATTGGAGATCAGGTAATCCACGCTGTGCCAGGCGAAACCGGTACTGACAAGCACCAATACCGCACCCGCCGCGATGAATAGGCGCAGCGGACCGGCCACGAAGGGTCCGGCATCAGCGCCGGACAGTCGCGATCGCGCCGAGGTCCTCCTGCTCCGCTGCGGCAACTCTGCATCCTCTCGCCTGACTCAGGTTCTCTCCTGGCAGCGCCGGACCGCCCCGTTTCTGGTAAGTCCCCCGTGCCCGTCGATCAAGGCTAACCAACGGTTACCGCGGCAGACATCAACCTCAGGTGCCACGGCGTGCCAGACTTGCGGCCGTGACCGCCGACACCGCAGCCCCAGGACGTCTGATCGTGACCGGGGCACGGGGGCAGCTCGGACAGGAGATACTCCGCCGGGCACCCGCCGCCCGTGCCTTCGGTCACCGTGAACTCGACATCACCGACACGGCCGCGGTGCGCGCGATTGTCGAACCCGGTGACGTAGTGCTCAATTGCGCCGCTTACACCGCCGTCGACCAAGCCGAATCCGAGCCCGATGCGGCCTTCGCCTGTAACGAGATCGGACCCGCCGTGCTCGCCGCCGCCTGCGCCGATGTGGGTGCGCGGCTGATCCATCTCTCGACCGATTATGTGTTCCCCGGCACCGACGACAAGCCGTACGACACCGCCGGTCCGACCGGTCCCTCGACCGTGTACGGCCAGTCCAAACTGGCCGGTGAGCGGGCGGTATCGGCACTGGCGCCGCAGTCGCACATCGTGCGGACCGCGTGGGTGTACACGGGGGTGGGCAATGATTTCGTGGCCACCATGCTGCGGCTGGAACGTGAACGCGACACCATCGATGTGGTCGACGATCAAATCGGGTCCCCGACCTATGCCGCCGATCTGGCGGCCGGTCTGCTGGAGCTGGTCGACCGGCCGGACGCGCCCCGAGTGCTGCACGCCACAAATGCCGGCCAGGCGAGTTGGTTCGAACTGGCGCAGGCGGTATTCGCCGGAATCGGCGCCGACCCCGCCCGGGTCCGTCCGTGTGACTCGACCGCGTTTCCGAGACCCGCACGGCGCCCGGCATATTCGGTGTTGTCCAACGATGCGTGGATCGGCGCCGGGCTCGCTCCGCTACGAGATTGGCAGGAAGCACTCGGGGACGCGCTGTCGGGCCGGTCCGACTAGGCTGGACGGTCGTGAGTGAGCGCAGCGAACGAACCAGAGATACAGCCGCCCAAGCGGTCATGCCGGAGCCGAGCGTGAGCGAGGCGCAGGCCGCGGGCGTGAGCGCTTCCGATTCCGCGGCCCCAGGTGGGCTTGTTGTCGTTACGGTGACCTATTCACCGGGCGAGCACCTCGAGCACTTCATCACCACGTTGGCCGACGCGACCAGCGAGAAACCACAGGTGATTCTCGCCGACAACGGTTCCGTCGACGGCACGCCGGAACTGGCGGCCGAGGCGAATTCGCACGTGCGACTGCTACGCACCGGCGGCAATATCGGTTACGGCGGTGCGATCAACCGTGCCGTCGCGGAGATCGATCCCGACGTCGAGTTCGTGATCATCGCCAACCCCGACATCCGCTGGGGCGCCGATTCCATCGATGAACTGCTCGCCGCCGCGCAGCGCTGGCCGCGCGCGGGCGCGCTCGGCCCGAAGGTGCTCGAACCGGACGGCAGCACCTACCCCTCGGCGCGCTCGGTCCCCGGCCTGCTCGACGGGGCCGGGCACGCGATTCTCGGCACCGTGTGGAAGTCGAATCCCTGGACGCGGCGTTACCGGCAGGAAAACGAGGAGATCTCCGAGCGGACCGTCGGCTGGCTGTCGGGATCGTGCCTGCTGGTGCGGCGCGCAGCCTTCGATTCCATCGACGGCTTCGACTCCCGCTACTTCATGTACATGGAGGACGTCGACTTCGGCGACCGGATGGGCAAGGCAGGCTGGCACAACGTGTTCGTGCCGTCCGCCGAGGTGACCCACGCCAAGGGGCACGCCGCGGGCAGGCACCCGGAACTGATGCTGCCCGCGCACCACGCGAGCGCATACCGTTTCCAGGCCGACCGGCATCCGCACTGGTGGCAGGCACCTCTGCGGCTCGCGCTGCGCGCTGGACTTGCGATCCGCTCACGGATTGCGGTTCGATCTGCGCTGCGTCAACAGGCGCAGAGCTAGCCGCGTCAACCGGTACAGCCGAACAATCCACTGTGAACAGGGGAGCTCGATGGCAGGAAATGCAGGCACCGACGCCGTCATTCTGGTCGGTGGGCAGGGCACGCGGCTGCGTCCGCTGACCCTGTCGGCACCGAAACCGATGCTGCCGACAGCCGGGCTGCCGTTCCTGACGCATCTGCTCGCCCGCATCGCCGATGCCGGGATCAACCACGTCGTGCTCGGCACCTCCTTCAAGGCGGAGGTGTTCGAGGAGCATTTCGGCGACGGCTCCGAGCTCGGCCTGGAACTGGAGTACGTCACCGAGACCGAGCCGCTGGGCACCGGAGGCGGTATCCGCAATGTGTTGCCCAAGCTGCGCGCGGACAACATCATGGTGTTCAACGGTGACGTGCTCGGCGGCACCGACCTGGGTGGGATCCTCGACACACATGAGTCGACCAAGGCCGATGTGACGCTGCATCTGGTCCGGGTCGGCGATCCGCGCGCCTTCGGCTGCGTGCCGACCGACGAGAACGGCCGGGTCACCGCCTTCCTGGAGAAGACCCAGGATCCGCCGACCGACCAGATCAATGCGGGCTGTTACGTCTTCCGTCGCGAATACATCGAGAAGATCCCGGCCGGTCGTCCGGTCTCGGTGGAGCGGGAGGTATTCCCGGCGTTGCTCGCCGAGGGTGCCCGCGTGCAGGGTCACGTCGACTCCTCCTACTGGCGGGACATGGGCACACCCGAGGACTTCGTCCGCGGCTCCGCCGACCTGGTGCGCGGGATTGCGCCCTCACCGGCGTTGCCGGGCCAGCGCGGCGAATTCCTGGTTCACGAGGGTGCGGGCGTCGCACCGGGCGCCGTGCTGATCGGTGGCACCGTGGTCGGTCGCGGTGCCGAGGTCGGTGCGGGTGCGCGCCTCGACGGCGCGGTGCTCTTCGATGGCGCCCGCATCGAAGCGGGTGCCACCGTCGAGCGCTCGATCATCGGTTTCGGTGCTCGGATCGGCCCCCGCGCCCTGGTCCGTGACGCCGTCATCGGCGACGGCGCGAATGTCGGCGCCCGCTGTGAGCTACTGCGCGGCGCCCGTGTCTGGCCCGGCGTCGACATTCCCGACGGCGGGATCCGCTTCTCCACCGACGTGTAATGACCAGCCTGCCGCCGTCGACATGTCCTTCGGCGGCGGCAGTTTCGGTCCGGCCGCCGCGCCTCGCGTACTGCATGGTCGGAAAGGACGAAGTATGACTACTCTCTCTCGCCGCATGTCGCAGCTCACCGGTGTCACGGCGATCACCGCCGCGGTTCTCCTCGGAGCATCGGGTGTCGCCGCCGCCGACGAATGGCCGCCGGTGCCGACCGAACCGAGCCCGACGGCACCGTTCGAGACCAAACATTTCCTTACCCCGGGCGACCTCGACTATTGGAACCCGCTCGTTTCCCGTGACCGGCTCACCTCACCGTTCGGGACCAGCACCCGAATCGTATGCAGCGCGTTCCACGGCGTGACCCTCGGTTGCTGGCAGGCCGATCGGGCAGGTAACCCGCACAAGCTGATTCGGCTGCCCTTCAACGTTCCCTCGGTCACCGGCTCCAGTCAGCCCGGCGGCGGCCCGAGCCATTTCGTCTACCCAGGACTGAGCTGACCGGGGACTAGCTCCGAATCTTCCACAGATAACGGGTTTTCGGCCGGCCTGCCCGGCCGTAGTCGGAGCGGCGGTCGACCAGACCGTCCTCGGCCAGCTTCTCCAGGTAGCGCCATGCGGTGATGCGGGAGACACCGACGGTGGTCGCGGTGTCCGCGGCGGTGACGCCGTCCGGAGCGTCGCGGACCACCCGGGAGATTTCGTCGAGTGTTTGCGGGGCAACGCCTTTGGGTGCGGTAGCACGCTGATCGGAGGTGCGTAAGGCACTGAGGGCGCGGTCGATATCCTGTTGGGAAATCGCGGTTTCGCCTGCGGGCAGTGCGGTGCGGAACTCGCGGTAGCGTTCGAGTTTGTCGCGAAATGCCGCGAAGGTGAACGGTTTCAGCAGGTAGAGCACGACACCGTGGGACACCGCAGTGCGGACCATGGCCAGGTCGCGGGCCGAGGTTATCGCGATGACATCGGGGCGCGGCGCGAGGCCGGTGAGCGCCGCGGCGACGTCGAGGCCGCTGGCGTCGGGCAGGCCGATATCCATGAGCACCAGGTCGATCGGAGTGCCTTCGGCCGCGTTGTCGGCGGCGGCGCGCATCGCGTCGCGACCGGTGTGCGCGATGCCGAGCGGAGTGAAGCCTGGGATTCGTTCGACGTAGGCGCGATGCGCCTCGGCGATCAGTGGTTCGTCCTCGACGATCAGGACCCGGATCATGGTGCGACCTTTCGTGGAATCGTCACGGCGACTGCGCTTTCCGGATCTCGCTCGGTGTAGATCGCGCCCCCGTGCCTGGCGACCAATCGGTGCACCAGCGCCAAACCGAGCCCTTGATGGTCGGCCTTGGTGGAATAGCCGCGTTCGGCGGCACGGGCGAATGTCTGCGCGGACATCCCGGGGCCGCTGTCGGCGACATGCAGGTACAGCGCCGAATCCTGATCGGTAGCCGTGTCGTCTGCCAAATCCTGCTGGCACACGGTTACCTCCACCCAGCCGTCGGCCCCGTCCGCGGCCGCGTCGATGGCGTTGTCGATCAAATTGCCGACCAACGTCACTGTTTCGTGCGCGGACAGCGGTGCGGTCGAGTCGAGGGCAGTGTCCTCGGTGATGGTCAGTTCGACGCTGCGTTCGGCGGCCTGGTTCACCTTGCCGAGCAGCAGCGCCGCGAGTGCCGGGTCGCCGACCGAGGTGAGCAGCCGATCGATCAGCGTTTGGGACAGTTCGAGTTCGGCGGTCGCGAATTCCACGGCCTCTCGGTAGCGGCCCAACTCCACCATGGTGACGACGGTGTGCAACCGATTGGCCGATTCGTGCGCCTGTGCCCGCAGGGATTCCGCGAATCCGCGCACGGAATCGAGTTCGCCCATCACAGTGCGCAATTCGGTGTGATCACGGATGGTCATCACGGTGCCGATCGGGCGGCCTTCCCAGGCCACCACATCCTGGTTGACCAGCAGTATCCGATCGGTGGTCACATGCATCTCGTCGCGAACCACGCCCCAGCTCATCCGCTGCATCGACAGCGGCAGATCGGTGCGCTGCACCGGGCCGGACGGCAGGTCGAGCAGCTTGCGCGCCTGGTCGTTGACAACCTCCGCGTATTCGGCGAACGGACCGAACACCACCAGACCTTCATGGATCGAGTGCAGCACCGCGTCGTGCTGCTCGTACATGGCGCGCAGTTCGTCCGGTGCGAGGCCATGGGTCTGGCGGCGAATCCGCCTGCTGAGCAGGAAGGACCCCGCTGCCGCGACCACCAGTCCGGCGAACGCGACGCCGAGGATCACCGGTAGCTGGGTGGCGACCTGGTCGCCGATGCGGGCCCGGGTCACTCCCGCCGACACCAGCGCGACCACTCGGCCGTCGTCGTAGATCGGTGTCACCGCGCGGATAGATGGCCCCAGGGTGCCCGCGTACGTCTCGGTGAACGTCTGCCCGGCCAGCGCTCGATCGATATTGCCGCCGAAGGGTTGTCCGATGCGTTCGGGCGTGGTGTGGGTGAACCGGGTCCGGTCCGGCGCCATCACGACGATGAAGTCCATGCCTGTGTCCTTGCGAATCCGCTCGGTCACCGGTTGCAGCAGCGCCGTGGGATCAGGGGAGTGCACCGCCGCGAGGGTGGACGGCGCCTGCGCGACCGCCACGGCGACATCGGTGACCTCGCGCGTGGTCGTCACATCGCTGTCGTGGCGTGCATCGACTACCGCGAGGACTGCTCCGATGCCGATCATCAGCGCGAGCACGACCAGCTGCAGCACGAATGCCTGCCCGGCCAATGAGCGGCGACCGCCTCGGATGCGTTCGGCCGGACGCAGGAGTGCGGACAGACTGCGTCTGGCCGCGCCGGCTAGGCGACCACCTCTCACGAACTGTCCTCCGCTGAACACTGTCTTTCTTGAACGAAATGCACCAAAGCGTGACCGGCATCACTCCGGCCGCCAACATTGTGCACAAGGGGTGGTGACCCACCTCACGCCGGTACCACTGAAGAGGACAGCACTCGCCATGAGCGACACAACGCAACAGCAGCGGCGCGACCGTACCCATTGGCTGTACATAGCCGTCATCGTCGCCGTCGGAGCGGGAATTCTGGTCGGCTGGTCGGCGCCCGGTGTGGGTCAGTCGATGGCGCCGCTGGGCACCATGTTCGTGAACCTGATCAAGATGATGATCGCACCGGTCATCTTCTGCACCATTGTCCTCGGCATCGGTTCGGTGCGGGCGGCGGCCACCGTCGGCAGGGTGGGCGGCCTCGCCATCGGGTACTTCATGGTGATGTCGACGGTGGCGCTCGGCATCGGCCTCGTGGTCGGCAATCTGCTGGAACCCGGCACCGGCATGAACATCGCCAAGACCGCCAAACAGGGCGCGAAGCTGGCGGATCAGGCACATGCCGCCGGTGGTACCTGGGACTTCGTCCAGGGCATCATCCCGACGACGCTGATCTCCTCGCTGACCGCGGGCAGTGTGTTGCAAGCGCTGTTCGTCGCGCTGCTGGTCGGATTCGCGGTGCAGGCCATGGGCAGTGCGGGCGAGCCGGTGCTGCGCGGTGTGGCGACGCTGCAGAAGTTGGTGTTCCGAATCCTGTCGATGATCTTGTGGCTGGCGCCGATCGGCGCGTTCGGTGCGATCGCGAACGTGGTCGGCAAGACCGGGCTCGATGCGGTGAAGCAGCTCGCGCTGCTGATGATCGCGTTCTACCTGACCTGCCTGGTGTTCATCTTCGGTGTGCTCGGTGTGCTGCTGCGGGCGGTGTCGGGTGTCTCGATCTTCAAGCTGGTCCGCTACCTGGCGCGGGAGTATCTGCTGATCGTCGGCACCTCGTCTTCGGAGTCGGCGCTGCCACGGCTGATCGCGAAGATGGAACACCTCGGTGTCGAGCGCACCACGGTGGGTGTTGTTGTGCCGACTGGATATTCGTTCAACTTGGACGGCACCGCCATCTATCTGACCATGGCCTCGCTGTTCATCGCCGACGCGATGGGTAAGCCGCTGGCCATCGGGGAACAGCTCGGCCTGCTGCTGTTCATGATCGTCGCGTCGAAGGGTGCGGCGGGCGTGACCGGCGCCGGACTTGCCACGCTGGCAGGCGGACTGCAGAGCCACCGCCCGGAGCTGCTCGACGGTGTCGGCCTGATCGTCGGTATCGACCGCTTCATGTCCGAGGCCCGCGCCCTCACCAATTTCTCCGGCAACGCGGTCGCGACCCTGCTGGTCGGCACCTGGACCAAGACGATCGACGTCGATCGAGTTCGCACCGTGCTCGACCGCAAGTTGCCCTTCGACGAGCGGACCATGGTCGACGATGACCACGATCCGCGGCCGCAGCCCGAGCCCGACACCAAGGACCTGGTCCCGGCCTAGCTGCACGTAGCCGGACGGAGCCCATCGACAATCCTGTGCTCGTCCGAGCGCGGAGAGGGCGCCGTCCAGCTGCAACCTGAAACGAAAGGGCCCGCAGGATCTGCGGGCCCTTTCGTGGTGTGCGGGTCAGGATGCCCACTTCTCCGGGTTGAGGTAGTGCTGGGTGATCGCGGTCGCGTGGCCGTGGCCGAAGCCGTGCTCGCCCTGCAGCCAGGTGACGAGTTCCTTGTGCGAGGCCAGGCCCGACTGGCGCATCAGGGACTTCCACTCGTCGACGGTGTGGCCGTACTTGGCCTCGATCGACGGGAAGTAGGACGCGGGGCCGTGCGGCTTGGTCGACATGGTGGTCATCTCCTGCTTGTTCGGACGTTCGGTGGAATAGACGAACCCCCGCTCGCGAATTCATCGGCGAGCGGGGGTGTGTGGTCTGAATCACGCCGCGACGGTGGTGGAAGCCGACTCGGTGACCTTCTTGGTCGACGTGTTGTGCTCGCGGATCAGCAGTCCGCCTGCGAGGGCGACCAGAACGGCGGTGAGGCCGTGGATGCCGAAGGCCGCGGCGGTCGAGCCGTTCCAGCTGAGTACGGTCAGCATGTCGCCGGTCGGGATCAGGGCCAGGACCAGCATCGTGATGCCGAGGGCGTACCGCTGCCGCAGTGCCAGCAGGGCCAGGATCAGCACCCCGGAGACGGTGTCGCGTACGCCCTTCAGGTTCATGAACGCGACGGCGTCGCCCTTGGGCCATTCCGGCAGGCCGAATCCGGTGGCGATGGTTTCCGGCGTAACCAGGTAGCTGAGGCCGATGTAGAGGATGAACGCCGCGCCGATGAGCGAAAGCACGGTGGCGATGCGGGAGATGTTCATGGCGATTGCTCCTTGGTGCGTGTTCTGGATGCTTGAAATCTAGCGTCGCTAGATGCAAGAGCAACGCTAACTGATCCTCGGTAGTTTGTCTAGCGCTGCTAGTATTTCTTCATGAGCATCCAGAATCGCAAGGAACGCGAACGGGCCGAGCGGCACCAGCGAATCATCGACACCGCACGTGAACTCGCCGAGGCGCAGGGCTGGGAGGCGGTGACGGTGCGTCGCCTCGCCGAACGGATCGAATACAGCCAGCCGGTGCTCTACAGCCATTTCACGGGCAAGGTGGCCATCGTGTCGGCAGTCGCGACACAGGGTTTCGAGGACCTCGCCGCCACATTGCACGCGGCGCGCACCGGCGCATCGAACCCGGCCGCGGCATTGGAGGCGATCGCGCGGGCCTACCTGGACTTCGCCACCGCCAATCCGGCTCGCTACGACGCGATGTTCGTACTGACCACCGAGCTGAAGTTCGGTCCGGAAGCGCCGAAGGCGCTGAAGGATTCGTACGGCGAGATCGAGGCCGCCTACGCACCCTTCGCGGGCGCGAACGATCTCGAAACGGGAACGGAGGTGGTCTGGGCCGCGCTGCACGGGGTGGCGACCCTGGATCGCGGCGGACGGCTTCGCCCGGACCTGCGTGCGCGGCGCATCGAGATCCTGATGAGTCAGTGGACAGCCGGTCGGGAGTGAGCCCGAAGGTGACGGTGTGTCGTGCGCGGCAGATCAGAGCGTCCTAGCGGCGGGCAAGGCAGAGTGGAAATATGCCTGATGTTGTAGTGGTCGGATCTGGACCGAACGGGCTCGCCACGGCGGTGACACTGGCGCGAGCCGGGCTCGACGTGGAAGTGCACGAGGCGCAGGCCGCCGCGGGCGGCGGTTCCCGGACCGCCGAGCTGACCCTTCCCGGCTATCGGCACGACGTGTGCGCCGGTGCGCATCCTATGGCGCTTGCCTCCCCGTTCTTCCGTGCGTTCGACCTGCGTGCGCACGGGGTCGAACTGCTTGTACCGCAGGTGTCCTACGCGCATCCACTCGACGGTGGGACCGCCGGGCTGGCCTGGCGTGACCTCGACAGGACCGTGGACGGCCTCGGCCGTGACGGCGCGGCATGGCGTTCACTGTTCGGACCGCTCGTCGGCCATTGGCGCGAGGTGGTCGATCTGGCGATGTCGGATCTGCGCCATCTTCCGGGCGACCTCGCGACCGCGGTGCGCTTCGGCCTGCGCATGATGGAGCAGGGAACACCGTTGTGGAACATGCGTTTTCGCCAGTCGGCCGCGCCGGCGCTGTTGACCGGTGTCGCCACGCACGCGATCACCCCACCGCGCGCGTTTCCCGCCGTCGGTGCTGGTCTGCTGCTCGGCACCCTCGCGCATGCGGGCGGTTGGGTGCTCCCGCGCGGCGGCAGTCGAACGATTCCGGATGCCCTCATCGCCGAACTCGAGCGGCTCGGTGGCCGCGTCGTCACCGGCCATCGGGTGGACTCACTGGCGGAATTCGACGGCGCTCACGCGATCGTATTGGACACGGCCCCAGCCGAACTGCTGCGTATCGCGGGTTCGCGGCTACCGGAACGTTACGCCGCGCGCCTGCGTCGCGTTCGCTACGGCGGCGGCGCGTGCAAGGTCGACTTCGCGCTGTCGGGGCCGGTGCCATGGCAGGCCGAGGGCTGCGATCTCGCCGGGACCCTGCACCTGGTCGGCACACGCGCGCAGGCCATGGCAGCCGAAAAGACCATCGCCGCGGGGCAACACGCGGCGCGACCCTATGTGCTCGCCATCCAGCCCGGTGTCGTCGATGCGAGCCGTGCCCCGGCGGGTGGTCACACCTTCTACACCTACGCGCACGTGCCCAACGGTTCGACCCGCGACATGACGGAGTCCGTGATCAAGCAGGTCGAACGCTTCGCCCCCGGATTCCGCGACCTGATCCTGGCCTCGCATGTTTGCACCGGCGCCGAAATGCCTTCCCACAACGCCAATTACGTCGGTGGTGATATCTCCGCAGGCGCAATGACGTTGCGTCAGACCGCCTTCCGGCCCACTCCGAGGTGGAACCCTTATGCAACGCCGATGCCCGGCGTCTACCTCTGTTCGGCGTCGACCCCACCGGGTCCCGGCGTCCACGGCATGAACGGCCTACACGCTGCCCGGCACGTGTTGTGGCGGGAGTTCGGTATCGACACCGACCCGCTCGACCTGTTGCGTACACCGCAGGTATCGGCCTAGCGGCCTGCTTGGACCCACAACACATTTCCGCATTGCCAACCCCCTGCCGATCGGCTGCGTGCAACCCCTGCTCGGCAATAGTGTTGCGCCTGACCGCAACCCGGTGCGGCCGCTGGTCGAACATCGGTGAGGGGCCTTGGCGCTGCCTGCGTTCGGCGTGCAGCGCCCGGGACTACGGGGTCATTGGCGGGGCTGGGTGTGGTTGGTCCACTGGTAGCCGTCGAACCACCGGACAACTGCGGGGTTGGCATGATCGGGGTACCAGCCGGGAGCGATCGTGGTGGGTGGTTGATATCCCGCTCGGGCGCTCGAGCGGGACTTCACGATCACGACGACTATCGCGAGAACGACGAGCAGGATGAGTAAGTGCCAGACGCTGAATGCTCCCATTCGGTCAGTATCCACCGGCCTTGGATCGGCATCCGAGTCCAGCCGATCTCACCAGATCGAGCATGCGCGATGCTCGCGGCGGAGCACAGCGCCGGTGGACACCCCGATAGCGTTGGGGTACAGCCTGAATCGTGATCCGGCCGGTACGGGTCAGCTGGTCGGCGTGCGGTACAGATCCGGCTCCAGGTAGATGATCCGAGCCGCGGGCACGGCGGCGCGGACCCTGGCTTCGGCAGCGTCGATGGCGGCGGCGATGTCTTCGATGTCCAGTCCCGGAGTGATCGCCACCTTGGCGGCGATGAGCATTTCCTCCGGTCCGAGGTACTGCGTCTTCACGTGGATCACCCGATCTATGCGGGTGTCGTCGACCAGGTTCGCGCGGATGTCGCGGTCCTCGTCGGGTGTGGCGCCCTCGCCGATGAGCAGGCTCTGCATTTCGATGATCAGCACGATCGCGATGACCCCGAGCAGGATGCCGATAGCCAGCGTGCCGATGCCGTCCCAGATCGGCTCATCGGTGACCATGGTCAGCACCACCGCGGCGAAAGCGAACACCAGGCCGACCAGCGCGCCACTGTCTTCCAGCAGCACCACGGGCAGTTCCGGGCTGCGCGAGTTGCGGATGAACCGCCACCAGCTCGAATCACCCTTGAGCGGCCTGGATTCGTGGATGGCCGTGCGGAAGCTGAAGCCCTCCAAGGCGATCGCGATACCGAGGATCGCGACCGCGACGATCGGCGAGCTCAGCTCCTCCGGATGCTGGATCTTGTGGATGCCCTCGTAGATGGCATAAACCGAGCCCAGCGTGAACAACACGAGGGCCACGATGAAGGAGTAGAAGTAGCGGTTGCGCCCGTACCCGAACGGGTGCAATTCGTCGGCCTCTTGCTCAGCGCGGCGCTGCCCGAACAGCAACAGCCCCTGATTGGCGGTGTCGGCCACCGAGTGCACGCCTTCGGCAAGCATCGACGCCGAACCCGTGATCGCCGCGCCGACGAACTTCGCCACGGCGATACCCGCGTTCGCCGTCAACGCGGCGATGATCGCCTTCTTGCCACCACCAGCCGACATACGGTTTGGTCCTCTCTCCGCTCTGTCCGATCCTGGTTAACTTAGCCTGTCCGCCGACCGCACTCGAACGGCCAACTGGCAAAGCGCCCGCCGCGCACAAAATCCTAAGGTCGCAAGTGCTGCCCCGATGAACACCCCCGGCAACCGAAGTCGCGACCATCACCACCGATGCGGCCTCTCGGCAGGAGGACACCTTTCAGGCGTAGCGAGATCGAGCACGAAGGTTCGCGGCCGTCTCCCACCAGGAGCGCCCAACCGCATCCCCGGAGTCGCACCATCCACCGCCGATCCAGCGTCTCGGCGCGACGCGCCCTTTCTCGCACCAGAGTCCGCGACCCCGACGTATCAGAGCATCCACCGATATCGCAAGTCCCGCTACCGAGGCCCCAATAGGCACGATGGCGCCTTCCGAGCAGGCGTCTCGCTTCAGAGTCGTCGAAGCGCATGCGGCGAAGTCGCAACTGTCCGCACCGCCGCTTTTCCGGCGCGACACGATGGCACCTTCCGCCCGCAGCACGATCCGGCATCAGCACGATCCGGCATCAGAGTTTGCCGTGGCCTCCCACCTCCACAGCAGTCCATGACCACCGACCGAAGTCGCAACCTCAGCTACCAACGCCCCCACTGGGCACGATGATGTCTTCCGAGCGCAGCGAGACCGAGCATTAGAGTTCGCGGCCCGTCTCGCTTCCGAGCCGTCGAAGCGCACGCGACGAAGTCGCAAGTCTCGACGGCTCGGAAGCGAGACCAAGGGGGCCGCGAACACGCAGCGCCGCAGGCGCTGCCAATCAAACAGCCCCCACGCACGCGCAGAATAGTTGGGCGTTGCCTTCCACCGCTTGGGCGCGAATGCCGGTGTCGGTAGCGGAGATCCAGGCTGCCGTGCCGCGCTCCAGCACCAACTGTTCGTCGCCGTGCAGCAAGCGGACCGTGCCCGACGTGCAGAGCACGATCCCGGGCCCTGCCGCAGTGAGGGGCACGTGTGCCGAGCCCGCGGTCAGATCGAAGCGGCGAAGTGCGAATTCCGGTGCTGGGG
The DNA here is from genome assembly GCF_040681975.1 of Nocardia sp. NPDC051463. Classification (NCBI taxonomy): domain Bacteria; kingdom Bacillati; phylum Actinomycetota; class Actinomycetes; order Mycobacteriales; family Nocardiaceae; genus Nocardia; species Nocardia sp. NPDC051463. The sequence continues at coordinate 140,959 of NZ_JBFBAB010000011.1, read as the reverse complement.
TCCGGTAGTGGACCGAGCCGTCGCCCACCGGTTCCGGCAGCACCACCGGCAGGTCGATCGGTTCGAAGTCCAGTACCCGCAACAGCTCGGGCACGTCGACATGCTTCGGTGTCAGACCGCCACGCAGCACATTGTCGGAGTTGGCCATGATTTCGACACCGACTCCGCGCAGATACGCGTGCAGATTGCCGGCCGCGAGGAACAGGCCCTGTCCTGGTTCCAGGGTGAGCCGATTGAGCAGCAGCGCGGCCAGCACTCCGGCATCGCCCGGATAGGCTTCGGCGAGCTCGAGCGCGGTGCGTGCCTCGGGGGCGAACTCGCGCCTGCCCTTGGGTGCGGCAGCGCTGCCCGACAGGTATTGCACGCACCCATCGAGGACTTGGGGCAGCAGCGTGCTCAACGCCGCGTGTGGCAGCGTGATCCAGGTGGTGAACAGCGTTCGCAGACCGGCCGAATCCGGTTGCGCGGCAAGCAGGTTCGCGTAGGGATGCAACCCGGGCACGTCCAGGGCGCGGAACAGCTCGACGGTGCGCAGTGGATCACGGAACCCGGCGAGTGCCTCGAACCGATCCAGCGCGACCACCAGTTCCGGCTTGTGGTTCTCGTCGCGGTAGTTACGCATCGGCGAGTCGAACGGCACCCGCGCCAGGTTCTCCCGTTCGAATCCGGCCTTGGCCTGCGCCGAACTCGGATGTGCCTGCAGCGAGAGCGGTTCCTCTGCGGCCAGGATCTTCAGCAGGAACGGCAGCCTGCCACCGAATTCCGATGCGGCGGGTCCCAATTCCCGATCCGGGTCGGCAGCGACCAGCTCCAGCAGTGACCGGGTGTTGCCGTCGATGCGCACGTGCGCGGGATCGGCGGGATGCGCACCGAACCACAGTTCGGCTTCCGGATGCGCGGACGGTACCGGTCGGCCGCACAACTGAGCGAGCGCGGTGCGTGAACCCCAAGCGTAGGAACGCAGCGCACCAACGAGTTCGTGCACTAGTAGCGTCCCCCGTACTGCCCCTGGCTCTCGGTCGCACTCCCGCGCGAACCGAGCAGCCGTAGATAGGCGGCCGCCATTTCCAGTCTGAGTGTGAGCACCGCGAGCTGTTCGAGCTCGGTGCCGTGCCCGGTGGTGCCGAGGCCGGGGTCGTCCTGTCTGGCGCGTGTCGGGACGGACGGGTCGGTGAGTGTGGTGTGCAGCAGGTCGACATCGGCGCGCACCAGATCGGCGTCCACCAATCCGGACCCGGCGGCCCCGAAGACGGCCAGCCTGCGCCGCGCGGCGGACTGGTCGGCATCGGAACTGAGCACGAACACGCGCATGCGCTCCACCGGCACCGGTCCGTCGAGCTCCTCGTCGTGGAACAGCGGATCGAAATTCGGCGCGGATTGCCCTGCGGCCTCCACCATTCGAGGATTGGCGGCGACGGCCTCGGCCAGGCCCACCGCTGCGGCCACCCGGCCCGCCGACTGCAGCAGCACTTCGGCCCCGTGCTCGGCCAGTTCGGCGGTGGCGGGGGAGTCCCCCGCCAATACGACACCGCGCTGGTGCATGCGCGCGGCGAGGGTTTTGGCCGGATTGCGAAAGACCTCGTTGTGTGGGCCGTCGCGCAGCGCCTCCGCGTCGAGCACATCGGCGAGCTCGGTGAGATCAGGCACCGCCGCGCCCGCGCGGGCCGGGTCCACGATGCGTAGGACGGCCATTCCCGCGGCCAGGAAGCGCAGCAGGCGATTGTGGTCGAGCACCTGGACCCTCGGCTCCAGCAGAGCCGCCCGGCCTGCCGCAGCGGCGCGTAGCGGTCCCTCGTGCGGAGCCGCGACCACCACCTCGGCGCCGCGGCGCACCGCACGGTCGACGGCATCAATCAGTCGTGGATCGCCCGCGTCGTCACCGGCGACCAGGACCACGTCGAGCGGACCGACCCACGGCGGCAGTGAAGCAACGGGCACGATCGGCAGGCTCGCGCGATCGCCGAGCGCGGCGACCAGCAGCCCGGCGGCGCGGGCCGCACGACCCGCGCCGGCGACGAGCACGACGCTGCGTGGGCGTAAGTCGGCAAGGCGTATCAGCGTGTCCTCAGCGACAGCTGCGGCGGTAGCGCGCACCTGAGCGCCACCGGAAGCGGCCGAGCGTAGGGCGCCGCCTGCATCGGCTGCCTCTAGCGAAGCAGCATCGTCGAGGTCGAGCACCGGTGTTCCAGCGATCATCGGGCGTCCCACCTCCCCTCATCGCTCTGTGCCATCCACACCGAACCCAGATCGGGCGAATCCAAGGCCTGTGATTCCACTATTCCAGTCAGGAGCGAACGATGCTCAGAATCTCGGTCACGAGTGCGTCTACTTCCTCCGGCGATCGGGCTTCGACGTTCAGCCTGAGCAACGGTTCGGTATTCGACGCGCGAAGATTGAACCAGGCGTGGTCGGGCAGCTGCACGGTCACCCCATCCAGTCGATCGACCGATACCGTGCGGTCACCGAATGCCTCGACCACTGCCATCGTCCGCTCCTTCGCGTCCGCCACTGTCGAGTTGATCTCTCCGGAGGCCGCATATGTTGCGTACGACGACATCAGCTCCGAGATCGGCCGATCCTTCTCGCCGAGCGCGGCAAGCACGTGGAGCGCCGCGAGCATCCCGGAATCCGCACCCCAGAAGGCGCGGAAGTAGTAATGCGCAGAGTGTTCACCGCCGAATACCGCACCGGTGGCAGCCATTTCCTGCTTGATGAACGAGTGGCCGACCCTGGTGCGCACCGGTGTCCCGCCGAGCTCGGTGACCAGCTCCGGCACCGCATGGGAAGTGATGAGGTTGTGGATGATGACCGCGCCGGGCTCCTTGGCGAGCTCGCGCTCGGCGACCAGGGCGGTGATCGCCGAGGGCGACACCGGCTCGCCGTTCTCGTCGACCACGAAGCAGCGGTCGGCGTCGCCGTCGAAGGCGAGTCCGATGTCGGCGCCGGACTCGCGTACCAGATCCTGCAGATCGACCAGGTTCTTCGGATCGAGTGGATTCGCCTCGTGGTTGGGGAACGAGCCGTCCAATTCGAAGTACAGCGGCACGATCTTCAGCTGCGGCAGGGTGCCGAGCACCGCGGGCACGGTGTGCCCGCCCATGCCGTTGCCCGCGTCCACCGCGATGGTCAGCGGGCGGATCTCGTCGAGATCGACAAGGCCGCGCAGGTAGGCCGCATAGTCGGCGAGCAGGTCGACCTCGGTGGCGGTGCCGCGTGCGCCGTGGTAAACGGGCACACCCGCGACGACCTCGGACTTGATCGTGGCGAGGCCGGTGTCCTGACCGACCGGCAGTGCCTTCGCGCGGCACATTTTGATGCCGTTGTAGCGGGCCGGGTTGTGGCTGGCGGTGAACATGGCGCCGGGGCAGTCCAGGCTGCCGGAGGCGAAGTACAGCTGGTCGGTGGAGGCGAGGCCGATGTGCACCACATCGAGACCCTGGTCGAGGACGCCGTCGGCGAACGCGGCGGCCAAACTCGGCGACGAGTCCCGCATATCGTGGCCGATGACCACGCGGGTCGCGCCCTCGGCGCGCATCAGCCTGGCGAAGGAAGCCCCTACGTCCCTTACGAATTGCGCGTCGATCTGTTCACCGACCACTCCGCGAACGTCATAAGCCTTGATCACCGCGTTCACGAATTCGGCAGAGCGCGCGACTGTCATGGGAACCACCCTAGTGGTTGCCTGGGACACCCCTGACACGGTCCCGCCTCTTGTCAGCTCGGCGGGTCGGGCAGCACTCGCAGATGGCCGCGGCGACCGGTGCGGGTGGCTCGCGGGGGCGGTGGGGCGTAGTCGGAGTAGCCGCGCTGATCGTGCTCGGGCGGGCGGCGGCGCAGTCCCGCCTCGCGTACCGCCTCGGCCAATGCTGTCAGATCGTCGTCATCCGGTGTGCTGGAAGAGAATCCGCCTTCGTGGCGAACCATTTCCCAGCCCTTCGGGGCGGTGATCCTCGAACCGTGTGTTTCGCAGAGATCCCAGGAGTGCGGCTCGGCCACCGTCGCCAGCGGTCCGACGACTGCCGTCGAGTCCGAGTACACATAGGTGAGCGTCGCGACTGCCGGATTCTTGCAGCCTGGTCGGCAGCAACGACGCATGGGGATCACGACGATGAGAGTAACCCGCCACGCCGTCCGATGGAGGCAGACACGCTCAGGTAATGGGTGAGACTTGTCCGGATCGATCGTTAGTGAGTCGCTCGGGGACAACTGATCTCGCGCTAATCGCCTTCCGGGTCGATCAGGTCGGGATCGACCCCGAGATACGTGGCGATCTGCTGGACGAGGACTTCGCGGAGCAGATCCACCAGATCCTCTGGATCGCCCGCGCGCAGTTCGAGCGGTTTGCGGAACAGCACGACGCGGGCCCGGGTGGCCACGCCGTGCCGATCGACGCCGGCCGGGATGAGCCGCGACAGCGGCACCGGTCCGTCGGCCACGACCTCGTCCGGCCAGGTGACCGAATCAGGGTGCAGCGGACGGATTTTCGGTACATCGTCGACCGCGATATCCAGCTTGGTCAGCCGGTCGTGCCAGCGGGTGTCCAGTGGTGCGAACGCCTCCAGTACCAGCCGATCGAACTGCTGGCCGCGCGTTCGCCACGCGGGCACCGTCGGCGGCAACATCGGCCCGCGCAGCCCACGACCGCGGCGGATCACCGACCGGGCGGTCGGTGGTCGTCGGTTCCGAAAATGCGCCATGAAACAAAATCTAGGCCAGCCCGCCGCGAAGGTGTGCATCGAGGCAGGCTGGCCGCATGTCTTCTAGCCGATGCCACGCTTCAGGCGGCGCCGCTCGCGTTCGGAGAGGCCGCCCCAGATGCCGAAGCGTTCATCGTGCGCGAGTGCGTACTCCAGGCACTCGTCGCGTACCTCGCAGCCCAGGCAGATCCGCTTCGCCTCGCGGGTCGAGCCGCCCTTCTCGGGGAAGAACGCCTCGGGATCTGTTTGCGCGCACAGGGCGCGCTCCTGCCACTGCTCCTCGATGGATTCGAACATCTCGTCGAAGCCCGTCACGACCAGGCTGAGCCGGGGTGGTGCCGAGACTTCGTTACCCCCCTCATGCTCGATCCGGCCGATATCTGCGCAGACGCCACGTGCTGCGCCTGCTGTGGAATCGGTCGGCGAGACCATTTCGTTGGCCATCGCTCCGCCTCCTCACTGTGTGTTAGCGCAGAATGATTCTTTCCGTCGGACCAACACGCACACCGACGGCCGTACCCCGCGACGTTGTCCCGCGGACATCCCCGAACTTGTCATTTCGATGCGAACATCTGTTCGAAAAGTTGTCCGCGCCTTGATCTCTCACGCGAACCCGAAATGACATGACTGTGATTAGACACGCCGGACGTGTCGATGGTCAAGCCGCCGTCGCAATTCCGTTACTATCCGCAACCGCATTCCAGATTGATCTTGAAGCACCAAATAGCAAATGAGCAGCAAATATAAGATGAACTGCGGCAGCTCCGGTACCGCATAGGCTGTGCGGATGTGACTCCACAACAAGCGGACACCGCACCCGCCAGCGGGCCCCGGATCGCCGTCCTAGTGGGCGGAGTCGGTGGCGCGCGCTTCCTTCAGGGCGTTCGAGAACTGCTGCCCGAGGCAGACGTTTCCGCGATCGTCAACGTCGGAGACGACGTCTGGATGCATGGCCTTCGCATCTGCCCCGACCTCGATACCTGCATGTACACCCTCGGCGGAGGAATTGACACCGACCGGGGCTGGGGCAGGCTCGGCGAAACCTGGCACGCCAAGGAAGAGCTGGCCAAATATCACGCGCAGCCTGATTGGTTCGGACTCGGCGATCGAGACATCGCCACACACTTGATTCGCAGTGAAATGTTGCGCGCCGGGTATCCGCTTTCGGCGGTGACCGAGGCGCTCTGCAATAGGTGGCAGCCGGGCGTGAAACTCATCCCGGCAACGGACGATCGATGCGAAACACACGTGGTTGTGAGCGACCCCGACAACCCTGGCGAACGTCGCGCGATCCATTTCCAAGAGTGGTGGGTTCGCTACCGCGCGGACATCGAGACTCACGGATTCGCCACAATTGGGGCGGATGAGGCGAAACCTGCACCAAATGTGACTGAGATCATATCCAATTCTGATGTCGTATTACTGGCCCCATCCAACCCGGTCGTGAGCATCGGCGCGATCCTCGCGGTACCGGGTATTCGCGGCGCGCTGCGCACTACGGAGGCGAAGGTGATCGGGGTGTCCGGGGTGATCGACGGCAAGCCGTTGCGCGGTATGGCCGACGAGTGCCTTTCGGTGATCGGCGTCGAGACCACGGCCGAAGCGATCGGCCGCTATTACGGTGCCCGGTCCGCCACCGGCATCCTCGACGGCTGGTTGATCCACACCACCGACACCGCCGATGTGCCCGGCGTAGAGGTGCGCAGCGTGCCCTTGTTGATGACCGATCCGCCGACCACCGCAGAGATGGTGCGGGAGGCGCTCGACCTCGCGGGAGTGAAGCCGTGAACGAAACCGACCACGCGGCCGCCGAGCTGACGATTCTGCCGATCACCGGACTGCCGGAATTCCGCCCCGGTGACGACGTCGCCGAACACATCGCCTCCTGCGCGCCATGGCTGGCCGACGGCGATGTGCTCGTGGTGACGAGCAAGATCATCGCCAAGGCCGAGGGCAGAATCGTGGCGGCCCCGCTCGACCCGGAAGAGCGCGACGCCGCGCGCCGCGCGCTGGTCGACCAGGAGGCCGTGCGAGTACTCGCGCGTAAGGGTCGCACCCTCATCACCGAGAACAAGCTCGGCATCGTGCAGGCTGCGTCCGGAGTCGACGGATCCAACGTCGAACAGGGCGAATTGGTGCTGCTGCCCGCCGATCCCGATGCCAGCGCCAAGGCATTGCGCACAGCCCTCGCCGAGCGACTCGGGGTGCAGGTCGCCGTGGTCGTCACCGACACCATGGGCCGGGCTTGGCGCAATGGTCAGACCGATGCCGCCATCGGCGCCGCAGGACTTCGGGTACTGCACGACTACGCGGGCGCGGTCGACGGGCAGGGCAACGAACTGCACGTTACGCAGGTCGCGATCGCCGATGAACTCGCGGCCGCCGCGGACCTGGTGAAGGGCAAGCTCGGCGGTGTCCCGGTCGCGGTGGTGCGCGGGCTCCCGGTCACCGACGACGGTTCCACCGCCACGGACCTGCTGCGCGGAGGCACCGACGACCTGTTCTGGCTCGGCACCGCGGAGGCCATCGAGAGGGGCCGCTCGGAGGCGGTGCTGCTGCGCCGGTCGGTGCGGCAGTTCGCCGACGAACCCGTCGATCCCGAGCGCGTCCGATCCGCTGTCGCGGTGGCCTTGACCGCGCCCGCGCCCCACCACACCCGCCCGGTGCGTTTCGTGTGGCTGCGCAAACCCGGCCTGCGTAAGCAGCTGCTGGAGGCGATGGCGGAGAAGTGGCGCGAGGACCTCACCGCGGATGGGCTGCCGCCGGAGCGGGTGGAGCGTCGAATCGCCCGCGGCCGAATCCTTTTCGACGCCCCGGAGGTGATCATCCCGTTTTGCGTGCCCGACGGTGCGCACGACTACCCGGATGAGCGCCGCCGCGCCAACGAGCGGACCATGTTCACCGTCGCGGTCGGCGCGGCCGTCCAAGGGCTGTTGGTCGCCCTCGCCACCGAGGGTCTCGGCAGCTGCTGGATCGGTTCGACCATCTTCGCGCCGGAGATCACCCGCGACATCCTCGGCCTCGACGAGGACTGGAACCCCTTGGGCGGCATAGCCATCGGCCATCCGCTGGAGGAACTGACTCCGCGCCCGGTGTACGGCCCTGGTCACGGCCTGGTCGAACTGTGACCCACGAAGACCTCGCCCCCCGTCCCGAGATCTGCCCCCGTCGTCGGTGCCTCCAAGGAGTGCGGATCCCGAGCCGGGGTGCGGATCGATGAGCGCGAGTTCGTTGCATGCCTCGGCGACGGAGTTGCTGGAATCGTGGCGTCCGGCATCGGGCCCCGACGCCTCGCTGCGGGAGGCGATGCTGGCGTTTCTGGGCTCGGCACCACGTGGTTGCCTGCGTGAGCACGTCCCCGGTCACATCACCGCGTCGGCGGTCGTGTTTTCGCACGACGAGCGCGAGGTGCTGCTGACCTTGCACCCCCGAGTCGGCCGTTGGATCCAGCTCGGCGGCCACTGCGAGGAATCCGATGCCACGGTACCCGCCGCCGCACTGCGGGAGGCAACCGAAGAGTCCGGCCTGACGGATCTGTGGCTGGATCCGGAACTATATGGCGCGCAAGCACATCCGATCACCTGCTCACTCGGCGTCCCGACCCGCCATCTGGATCTCCTGTTCCGGATTGTCGCCCCCGCCGGCGCCGTCCCGATTCGCAGCGCCGAATCCACCGACCTGCGCTGGTGGCCGATCAACGCACTGCCCCCGGACAGCGACGTCCTACTGCACTGACCTCACTCATCGGCGGTAGTCGAATGGTGGCCGCTGAGCGCCGTGGCGGCCGCCAATTCACTACGCCCGATCGCTATTTACCTCCCCGGTGGCGCGCCCTTTGTGGCGACCGGACATTCATGCATCGGGGCTCGGTTGCCGCGCGGGTGTTGGGGTCGACACGTGTGTCGAGGGGTGGTAGCGCCTGGATCCGCACGGGTTGGGCGGGCCACGCTCTGTCCCTGCCCTCTGCCCTCTGCCCTCTGCTCTCCGTCCCCGAGCGGGCGCGTCGCTTCTGCGTGGTGACAGCTGGTGCGGTGCCATTCCCGATCTTTACAAAATGACCGATTTGTCTAGACAGAAGACATGTTGATCTCTAATGTCAATTGAAGTAGTACTGCACATCACATGTGATGTGCCGCTCGAATGGAGAGACAACGATGTCGACACAAGCCGATACCTCGGGCCGCCAGGTCGAGGCGCCTGCGTGGCGTGACCGCAAGCGGTACATGTGGTTGTGGGGGTTGTTCGCACCGACGGGTCTATTCACCATCGGCTTGCCCTTGGTCTGGGCGTTCAATGAAATCGGCTGGCATCGGCTGGCGCAGGTGCCGTTCTGGCTCGGCCCGGTCCTGGTCTATGTGTTGATTCCGCTGGCCGACATTTTCTTCGGACCGGACGGCGACAACCCGCCCGACGAGGTGATGGAGTACCTGGAGAACGACAAGTACTACCGCTACCTCACCTATCTGTACCTGCCGTTCCAGTACGCGACGCTGATCATGGCCTGCTATCTGATCGCCGCGGACAACGTCAGCTGGCTCGGCATCGACGGCGGTCTGCACCTCATCGACAAGATCGGCCTGGCGATCACCGTCGGCATGATCGGCGGCATCGGCATCAACACCGCGCACGAGCTCGGCCACAAGAAGGTCGACCTGGAGCGGTGGCTGTCGCGGATCGCGCTGGCTCAGTCGTTCTACGGCCATTTCTACATCGAGCACAATCGTGGTCATCACGTGCGCGTCGCGACCCCGGAGGATGCGGCGAGTTCCCGTCTGGGCGAATCGTTCTGGGCATTCTGGCCGCGCACCGTGTGGGGTGGCTTCAGCTCCTCGTGGCGGTTGGAGAAGGTGCGTCTCGACCGGCTCGGCAAGAAGCCGTGGAGCCTGCAGAACGAAGTGCTCAGCGCCTGGCTGATGTCGGTGGCGCTGTATGCGGTGCTGATCGCGGTGTTCGGTATCGGCGTGCTGCCGTATCTGATTCTGCAGGCGGTGATCGGCTTCAGCCTGCTCGAGGCGGTCAATTACCTGGAGCACTACGGTCTGGTGCGCCAGCGCACCGCATCCGGGCGCTACGAGCGGCCCGCTCCGGTGCACAGCTGGAACAGCGACCACATCGTCACCAATATCTTCCTGTACCACCTGCAGCGCCACAGCGATCATCACGCCTATCCGACGCGGCGCTATCAGACGCTGCGCAGCTGGGACGGCGCGCCGAACCTGCCGAGTGGCTACGCGAGCATGATCCTGCTCGCCTACTTCCCGCCGCTATGGCGTCGGGTGATGGACAAGCGGGTGCTCGCACACTATGACGGCGACGTCACGCGCGCGAACATCCATCCGGCCAAGCGGGATAAGGTGATCGCCCGCTACGGCGTCGGCTCGCCGGCCGCGGGTTCGGGTGTCGAGGCGGCTGGGCTATGAGCGCGTTTCGCTGCCCCGTCTGCGATTACCTCTACGACGAGGCGAAAGGTGCACCGCACGAGGGATTCCCGGCGGGGACGGCCTGGGACAAGGTGCCCGACGACTGGTGCTGCCCGGACTGTGGGGTGCGGGAAAAAATCGACTTCGAATTGATGGGAGCTGCCTCATGACCGAATACAAGCTGTTCCAATGCATCCAGTGCGGCTTCGAATACGACGAAGCCAAGGGCTGGCCCGAGGACGGCATCGAGCCGGGCACCCGCTGGGACGACATCCCAGACGACTGGACCTGTCCGGACTGTGGCGCGGCGAAGGCCGACTTCTACATGGTCGAGATCGAGCGGTCGTGAGATTTTGACTGCGGCATATCGCCGTGACAGTGTCGCGGGTATGCCGCGCACAGGACCGAGGGTTCCGTATCAGGAGGCGGCGCGGGAACTCCTGCGCACATCGGTCCTGGACGCGATGCGGGAACTGCTCACCGAACGGGACTGGTCGAAGATCACCCTCGGCGATGTGGCGGCCCGGGCCGGGGTGAGCAGACAGACCCTGTACAACGAATTCGGATCGCGGTCGGGCCTCGCGCAGTCCTACGCCCTGCGTCTGGCCGACGATCTGGTCGATCACGTCCGTTCAGCGATCGACGGCAATGTCGGTGACGTCAGGTCCGCGTTCCGTGAGGGACTCGGCGGCTTCTTCCTCGAAGCCGCCGCCGATCCACTGGTGCAGTCACTGCTCGCGGGCGAGGTGAAGCTGGACCTGTTGCGACTGATCACCCTCGACGCCGGGCCGTTGCTCGAACATGCCACCGAACGGCTCGCCATCGCGTTCCAGCACAGCTGGGTGGCCGCGACGGCGGCGGAGTCGACGGTTCTCGCACACGCGCTCGTGCGCATCGCTCTGAGCTACATCCCGACACCGCCCGCACCAGGGCGGAACGCGCCGGCCGATCTGAGCGATTTGCTGAGTCCGTACGTCGAGGCAATTCTGGCGGCACGCGAGCGGAGTTAGCGTCGCTGTGGGAGCGCCGTCGGTTTGCCGGAAGGGTGCGGTGGCTGAGGTTGCCTGAGAAGTTCCTTGAAAAGCAACTGCTAGGCATGTAACCGTTGACACTTTCGAGACCTTCCCGGTGTGGAATGGTCCGAAAGTCTGTATGTATTGTCAGGCGTCCGAATTGGGGTACTTACTTAGGTGGGCAAACGTGCATTCGGCTGGCAAACCGCCGGGGTCGCCGGACCCCAAACGCCATCTGTGGATTTTGGGTTTGATCGCTCCGTCCAGCGCACTGTTGCCATCACAACTGGTCCTGCACACCGGCGCGGTCGTGTTCTGGTGGGTGGGCCCGATCATCGTGCTGATCGTCATTCCGGTACTGGACCGGATGATCGGCGACGACGGCAACAACCCGCGTGACGAGGACTACGAACTGCTATCCAACGATCGCTACTACCGTTGGTGCACTTACCTTTTCTTGCCGATCCAGCTGATCGGACTCGGCATCGCCAGCTACATGTGGGCGGGTGACGAGCTGAGCGTTGTCGACAAGCTCGGGCTCGCGGCGACCTTGGGATTCGTCAGCGGCATCGGGATCAACGCGGCGCACGAACTCGGACATCGGGTCGAGCACATGGAGCGTTGGCTGGCCAAGATCGCGCTGGCGCAGTCGTGCTACGGCCATTTCTTCGTCGAGCACAACCGTGGACATCACGCCAGGGTGGCGACTCCGGAGGATCCGGCCAGCGCCAGAATGGGCGAGTCGCTCTGGGAGTTCTTGCCGCGCACCGTTGCAGGCGGGTTCCGCTCGGCGATCACCCTGGAACGCGAGCGCTTGACGCGCAAAGGTCACCGCTGGTGGAGCGTGCACAACCACATTCTGCAAGCGTGGTCGATGAGCCTGGCGCTGTTCGGTCTGCTGCTGGGCGTGGTCGGCTGGCGTGCGCTGCCCTGGTTGCTGCTGCAGGCCGTGATCGGGATCGCCCTGTTGGAGACGGTGAACTACGTCGAGCACTACGGGTTGCTGCGTGGGCGCAGGCCCAACGGGCTCTACGCACGATGCTCGCCGCGCGACAGCTGGAACAGCGACCGGCTGGTCACCAATATCTTCCTGTTCCATCTGCAACGTCACAGCGACCATCACGCCAATCCCGGCCGTCGATACCAGACCTTGCGCAGCTCGGTGCAGGCGCCGCAATTGCCTGCCGGATACGCCACGATGATCGTGTACGCGACGATTCCGCCGTTGTGGCGCGCTGTGATGGATCACCGAGTGCTCGCGCACTACGACGGTGACATCACCCTGGCGAACATTCAGCCACGCAAGCGCCGCCGGATTCTGTCGTCCTACGGAGTGACCGCATAATGGACCCTGCCGGACGAAGTCCGACCTTCGCCCACGCAGGGGGGAGCGAAGGCGAGGCAGCCGCATAGTCCAGGGGCTGATTCAGCGACTAGCCTTGCCTCGGTACTGACGAACCAGGAGAGGCTGATAGAGGCAGATGACGACCTCAGAACTTCCCGCACGCACGTCCCTGACCGCCGATGTCCGCAACGGCATCGACTACAAGGTGGCCGACCTGGCGCTGGCCGAGTTCGGCCGCAAGGAAATCCGCCTCGCCGAGCATGAAATGCCCGGTCTGATGGCGCTGCGCCGCGAATACGCGGAGGTGCTGCCGCTGAAGGGTGCGCGGATCTCCGGTTCGCTGCACATGACGATCCAGACCGCGGTGCTGATCGAAACTCTGGTGAGTCTCGGCGCGGAGGTGCGCTGGGCCTCCTGCAACATCTTCTCCACCCAGGACCATGCCGCCGCGGCCGTCGTCGTCGGTCCGAACGGCACCGTAGAGGAACCCAAAGGTACCCCGGTCTTCGCCTGGAAAGGCGAAACCCTCGAGGAGTACTGGTGGGCCGCCGAGCAGATGCTCACCTGGCCGGGTGAGCCCGCCAACATGATCCTCGACGACGGCGGCGACGCCACCATGCTCGTGCTGCGCGGTGCGCAGTTCGAGAAGGCCGGCGTGGTGCCGCCCGCCGACGAGGATCACTCGGCCGAGTACACGGTCTTCCTCAACCTGCTGCGCGAGCGCTTCGAGACCGACAAGACCAAGTGGGGCAAGATCGCCGACTCGGTGCAGGGTGTCACCGAGGAGACCACAACCGGCGTGCTGCGGCTCTACCAGTTCGCCGCCGCAGGTGAGCTGGTGTTCCCGGCCATCAACGTCAACGACTCGGTCACCAAGTCGAAGTTCGACAACAAGTACGGCACCCGGCACTCGCTGATCGACGGCATCAACCGCGGCACCGATGTGCTCATCGGCGGCAAGAAGGTGCTGATCTGCGGCTACGGCGATGTCGGCAAGGGCTGCGCGGAATCGCTTGCCGGACAGGGCGCCCGGGTACAGGTCACCGAGATCGATCCGATCAACGCGCTGCAGGCGCTGATGGACGGCTACGACGTCGTCACCGTCGAGCAGGCGATCGGCAACGCCGACATCGTCATCACCTCGACCGGCAACAAGGACATCATCACCCTCGATCACATGAAGGCGATGAAGGACCAGGCCATCCTCGGCAACATCGGCCACTTCGACAACGAGATCGACATGGCGGCGCTGGAGCGTTCCAGCGCAACGCGTTTGAACATCAAGCCGCAGGTCGACCTGTGGACGTTCAAGGAGTCCGGCAAGTCGATCATCGTGCTGTCGGAGGGCCGCCTGCTGAACCTGGGCAACGCCACCGGTCACCCTTCGTTCGTCATGTCCAACAGCTTCTCCAACCAGGTGATCGCGCAGATCGAACTGTGGACCAAGCCGGACGAGTACGACAACGAGGTCTACCGGCTGCCCAAGCACCTGGACGAGAAGGTCGCCAAGATCCACGTCGAGGCGCTCGGCGGCACACTGACCAAGCTCACCAAGGATCAGGCCGAGTACATCGGCGTCGACGTCGAAGGCCCCTACAAGCCGGAGCACTACCGGTACTGACGCCTCGTCGGCACTGAACACGCGCGGTGAAGAACATGTGTCCCGCCGACCCCAGCGGTCGGCGGGACACTGTCGTTCGGTGCCGAACACGGCGCATGTAGCCTCCTGACCATGGGCGTGTTGATTGCGGTGGAAGGCCTCGACGGTGCGGGCAAACGCACGCTGACCGACGCCGTCGTCGCGGTGCTCGCCGCACGGGGGCTGCGGACGGCCACGTTGGCCTTCCCACGTTACGGGCGTTCGGTGCATGCGGATCTCGCCGCCGAGGCGTTGCACGGCGGGCACGGTGATCTCGCGGCGTCGGTCTATGCAATGGCGTTGCTGTTCGCGCTCGATCGGGCCGATGCCCGTGACGAGTTGTCGAAACTCTTGGCGGACAATGACATCGTGATCTTGGACCGCTACGTGGCCTCGAACGCGGCCTACAACGCGGCCCGGCTGCACCAATCCATGGACGGCGAGATCGCGCGTTGGACAGCCGAATTGGAGTTCGGCAGGTTCGGCATGCCCGAGCCGACGCTGCAAGTGCTGCTGGACGTCTCGACGGAGGTCGCGGCCGAGCGTGCCCGCAGCCGAGGCGAACTCGACGACAGCCGCGCTCTCGATGCCTACGAACGCGACGGCGGACTGCAGCAGCGGACCCTGGAGGTGTACCGCGCGCTGGCCGAACGGGACTGGCACGGCCGGTGGTGGATATACCGATCCGATGACGATCCGGACTCACTGGCCTCGCGACTAGCCGAAATGGCAGGCCGATAAGGTTGGATGTGCCGCGGGATCCCACGAGTGTTGGCGTGGCGGCCCGATCCGAGCCGGAGAGATGACACCATAGTAATTATGAAGCCCAAGATTCTGGTCGTCGACGACGATATGGCGCTCGCTGAGATGCTCACGATCGTCTTGCGCGGGGAAGGGTTCGACCCGCATGTGGTCGGCGACGGTACGCAGGCGCTGGCGGCGGTTCGAGAGATCCGCCCCGATCTTGTGTTGCTGGACCTGATGCTGCCCGGCATGAACGGCATCGATGTATGCCGTGTGCTGCGGGCCGACTCCGGAGTTCCGATCGTGATGCTCACGGCGAAGACCGACACGGTCGACGTCGTGCTCGGTCTGGAGTCCGGTGCCGACGATTACATCGTCAAGCCGTTCAAGCCCAAAGAGCTTGTCGCCAGGGTGCGTGCCCGCCTGCGCCGCACCGAGGAGGAGCCCGCCGAGCTGCTGTCGATCGCCGACATCGTCATCGACGTGCCCGCGCACAAGGTGACGCGGGGCGGCGCGCAGATCTCGCTGACTTCGCTGGAGTTCGATCTGCTTGTCGCGCTCGCCCGCAAGCCCCGCCAGGTGTTCACCCGTGAGGTGCTGCTCGAGCAGGTCTGGGGCTATCGGCATGCCGCCGACACCCGCCTGGTGAACGTGCACGTGCAGCGACTGCGCGCGAAGGTCGAGAAGGATCCGGAGAACCCGGAGATCGTGCTCACCGTCCGCGGCGTCGGTTACAAGGCTGGACCCCCGTGATCGAAAGCGATGCCGATCGTTCGAACGATGGGGAAGGGATTGCCCAGCGTCTCGAACGATCGCTCGCACCGGTGATCGCCTGGTTCAAGGAGGTCGGCACCGCGCTCGGCCATGTGTGGCGTCGTTCGTTGCAACTGCGCGTCATCGTCTCCACACTCACCTTGTCGCTGATCGTCATCACGATCCTCGGCGTGGTGTTGACCAGTCAGATCACCGATCGATTACTCGACGCCAAGATCAACGCGGCGGTCGAGGAGATGGATCGCGCCCGTAACACGGTGGAGAACCAGCTCGCGGGCGTGCACGACATCGGTACCCAGCGGGAGCGCCTCGCCGACGCGCGCAACGCGCTGTCCAACCGTGGCGGCACCGGTCAGTCCAGTGGTGCGGCAGGCAGTTTCGACTCGGCGTTGAGCATCGTCGGCGGCACGCCGCTGCAGCAGATCGCGACCGGTCCGATCCAGGAGGTGCCGGAGGAGCTGCGCCGCTATGTCGAGCGCAACCAGGTCAGTTACCAGTTCGCCACGGTCTCCGACCCCGATGGTTACCGTGGCCGTGCGCTGATCATCGGCAGCCCGAGCGCCGAGATTCCGACGCTGCAGATCTATCTGATCTTCCCGCTGGCCAACGAGGAACGCAGCCTGTCGTTGATGCGCGGCACCATGATGATCGGCGGCATTGTGCTGCTGGTTCTCCTCGCCGCGATCACCGCGCTCGTCACCCGTCAGGTGGTGTTGCCGATCCGTTCGGCCGCGCGAATCGCGGGCCGTTTCGCCGATGGCAGGCTCAAGGAGCGCATGCTGGTGCGCGGCGAAGACGACATGGCGCGGCTGGCCCAGGCCTTCAACGAGATGGCCGAAAGCCTGTCCAATCAGATCACCCAGCTGGAGGAGTTCGGCAATCTGCAACGCCGCTTCACCTCCGATGTCAGCCACGAGCTGCGGACTCCGCTGACTACCGTGCGCATGGCCGCAGATCTGATCCACGGCAGCAGCGACGATCTCGACGCGGCACTCGCCCGCAGTGCCGAACTGCTTGTCACCGAGCTGGACCGCTTCGAGGGTCTATTGAACGATCTGCTCGAGATCAGCCGTCATGACGCGGGCGTCGCCGAACTCCAGGTCGAATCCCTCGACGTGCGGATGTGTGCGCGGGCCGCGATCTCGACCGTCCGGCATTTGGCCAAGGAGGCCGGCGTCGAGGTCGTGATCGATTTGCCGGAGGATCCACTGGTCGCCGAGGTCGATCCGCGCCGCATCGAGCGGGTGCTGCGCAATCTGCTCGCCAACGCGATCGACCACAGCGAGGGCAAGCCGGTGCTGATCCGGATGCGCGGCGATCTCGACGCCAATGCGGTCGCGGTGATCGTCCGCGATCAGGGCATCGGTCTGCGACCTGGCGAGGAGAAGCTCGTCTTCAACCGATTCTGGCGCTCGGATCCGTCGCGGATGCGTCGTTCCGGTGGCACCGGACTCGGGCTGTCGATCAGCGTCGAGGACGCCAACCTGCACGAGGGCAAGCTGGAAGCGTGGGGTGAGGTAGGCGTCGGAGCCTGCTTCCGGCTCACGCTACCGCTGGTGCGCGGCAAGAAGCTCGGTGCCAGCCCGCTGCCGCTCGAGCCTGCGTTGCGCAAGCACGCGCAGCTGCGTGCGGTCGGCGCCGTGCCAGGGAACGGCGAGGCCGAGCAGCCCGCGCCAGTAGTGCCGGAGCAGGAGCCGGTCGAGCGTGCCGAGGTAACGAACGGCGCGGGACCGCAGGTCGACCAGAGTGCCGTCGCCGACGCCGAAGCCGCCGAACCGGGGGACATACAGTGATGAGGATGCGTGCCTGGTCTCCGATGTCGCGCCGGCGGTCCGCGCTCGGTGCGGCCGCCATCGCGGCGTTGCTGATGCTGACCGGCTGCGCGAGCCTGCCGGAGTCCTCGGCGCCGCAGGCACTCGGCACCATCAACAGGGAGCCGACCAACGACGGACCGCCGCCGCCCATCGCGGGACGCGATCCCGACCTGCTGCTACGCGACTTCCTGCAGGCCACCGCGGACCCGACCAACCGGCACCTGGCCGCGCGGCAGTACATGACGCCGTCGGCGTCGGCGCAGTGGGACGACACCGCGAGTACGACGATCGTCGAGAAGACGGACACGCTGCGTGAATCTCGTGCCGGAGACAAAGCGACCTATGTGATCCGCACACACAAGATCGGTGAGCTGGCGCCGGACGGCGCCTATCGGGCAAACGACTTGCCATTGGAAAACAAGATCGAAATGTCGAAGGTCGACGGCGAGTGGCGCATCGACCAGCTGCCCGACGGCGTGATCATGGACCACTCCGCGTTCGCCAAGTCCTACCGGCGCTACGTGCTCTACTTCGTCGACCCCTCCGGCACTACCGTGGTCCCCGATCTGCGGTGGATCGCGGTTCCCAAGAATCAATTGGCCCAACGACTGGTGACTCTGCTCACCGAGGGCAGCGCGCCCGCACTGTCGACCGTGGTGCGCAACGAGCTGGCTCCGCCGGTCGCGCTGCGTAGTCCGATCACCAAGGCGGGCAGCGATCCCGGTGAAGTCGGCGTCGGGCTCGGCGGGGTGCGCCTCGACTTCGCGGGCGTCGCCAACCTGTCGCCTCGCGACCGCGAACTGCTCGCCGGGCAGGTGGTCCTCACGCTGTCGGGCGCGGACATCCTCGGCCCGTACATGCTGTTTGCCGACGGCAAACCGCTGGACGATCGATTCGCCGCCAACGGCTGGTCGGTCGCCGACGTCGACCATCTCAGCGTGGCGACACATACGCGGAATCGGATCGGCTTGCACGCCCTGCGCAACGGATCCCTCGTGCAGGTCACTGCCGACGGAATGGTCACCCCGCCCGGTTACTTCGGTGCCGTGAACAACTTGCAGTCGGTAGGGCTGTCGCCGGACGGTCAACTTGTCGCCGCCGTCGCCGATGCGGGCAGGCCGCCACCCGAACCGCCGCGCACGCTGATGGTCGGCAGCTACGGCGGCAATGCGTTCCCGGTCGCCGAGGGCACGACCATCAGCAGGCCATCCTGGAATGCCGACGGCAGTGCCGCATGGGCGGTCATAGACGGCGAACGGGTGATCCGTGCGGTCAACGACCGGGCCACCGGAACCGTGTCGGTACAGAATGTCGACATCTCGGCGCTCACCTCGGCGATTCCGGGCCTGACATTCCGATTGCCGATAACCGAACTGCGGATCTCTCGAACCGGGGTGCGCGCCGCGGTGATCGCCGACGGCAAGGTTTATGTAGCGGTCGTCGTCCCACAACCGAACGGCAAGTACGCCCTGACCTCACCGCTTCCGCTGGCTGTCGGACTGAGTACGGCCGCTGTCTCCGTCGACTGGCTAGGTGCCGACACCCTGCTCATCGCCCGCGCGGGCGATGTCGACCCGGTCAGCAGTGTGTCCGTGGATGGATCCCAACCGCTCCCGCAGACGAGTCAGAATCTGACCCCGCCGGTGCGGCTGGTGAGCGCGTCACCGGAACACCAGTACGTCGCGGATTTGCGCGCGGTATTGGAGTTGACCAGTAACCCCGGTGGTGGTGAGCCCTACTGGCGTGAGGTACCCGGTCTCGGCGCGAACGCCATTCCGGTCCTGCCCGGCTGATCGTCGCGGTTGTCAGGTCGCCTGCGTGCGCTCGAACGCTACCGGTAACCCGATCAGTGCTTCGGACCCCGGGTAGCGGCGTCCCGGTTGTGCTGGAACGGAATCGGTGACCAGCCGACGGGCCATCGCAGTGACAACGCTCGAATTACGTCGCGAGATCGGTCGATCGAACCTGTCGGTGGGTGCGCGCACACTCGGGTGATGCGGACACTGCTGGATCTTGTGCTGCCGTCGGTCTGCGCTGGATGCGGGGTGGTAGGGGTCGGTTGGTGCGCCGATTGCGCGGCTGTGCTGACACGCGGGCCGGTGCGGGTGCGGCCGCGTACCGAGCCTGGGGTGCCGTGTTGGGCCCTCACGAGATATGCGGGTCCAGGGCGGCGGGCGGTACTCTCGGCCAAGGAGCACGGGCGCCGCGACTTGGCGGAGCCGCTCGGCATGGCACTGTCGACTGCGTTAGCGCTATTGCGGGCCGATGGTCGGCCGCTGGTGTTGATTCCGGCGCCGAGCAGAAGTGTGGCCGCGCGCCGTCGGGGCGGAGATCCCGTGGTGCTTACGGCTCATGCCGCGGCGAGGTGGCTGCCCGATTGCCGGGTGGTACCGATGTTGCGGGTGTGGTGGGGCGTGCGGGATTCGGTGGGCTTGACAGCGAGTGGGCGGCGGCAGAATCTGCGGGGCCGAATCGTGGTGGCGCGCAGTCGCTGCGGCGGGATGATACCGGAGAATGCCGAGGTCGCGCTGGTCGACGACGTGCTGACGACCGGAGCCACCGCCTCCGAATCGGTCCGAATACTGGCCGGTAACGGGGTGCGGGTACACGCTGTGGTGGTGACGTGTGCTGCTTGACTCCGGGAAATTTGCGTGAACACTGGCGGACCGCCCGATGTCGTACTACCGTCGCGGTCACACACCCGAACCGGCAGTTTGGAGGTGGCGCCTCGGACATCAAGTGCCGAGAGATTGTCAATCGGCACGGCTCATCCCGCCGCACGTGCATCGGTTTGTGCGGCCATATCCGGGAGGTACGCGTGACGACTTCTTCACGACCTTCAGTGAAAGACGCCGATTCTTTGGTGCTGGATTCCGGCACCCAGGATCAGACAGAGCAACCCCCAGCGGACCGTCCTAGGACCCCTAGCGCGGACGTCGTTGTGAAAGGTCGCAACGTCGAAGTACCCGATCATTTCCGAATCTACGTCGCGGAGAAACTCTCCCGAGTCGAACGCTTCGATCCATCGATCTTCCTCTTCGACGTCGAACTCTTTCACGAACGAAATCGTCGACAGCGCAAGAGCTGTCAGCGAGTCGAGATCACCGCGCGCGGCAAGGGTCCGATCGTGCGGGCGGAGGCCTGCGCGGATAGTTTCTATGCCGCATTCGAATCGGTGACCGCGAAGCTGGAGAGCCGGTTGCGCCGGACCAAGGATCGGCGCCGAGTTCACTACGGCGACAAGACTCCGGTGTCCGTTGCCCAGGCCACCGCGGACCTGGTCGACGATTCTCTCTTCGTTCTCGACGACGGATCCACTACCGCGCACGCCCATCCCGAGGCTGAAGGCCGCCGTGCTTCCGAAACGTCGGAGGCAACGGACTACGCGGCAGGCCCCGGCCACATCGTCCGCACCAAGGTGCATGCCGCGACGCCGATGTCTGTCGATGACGCCCTCTACCAGATGGAGCTCGTCGGCCACGACTTCTTCCTCTTCCAGGACAAAGAGACCGACCGACCGTCGGTTGTCTACCGTCGTCACGCATTCGACTACGGCCTTATCAGGCTCGCGTAGTTACCGCGCTGCGCCTCTCCGGGTATTCAGCGCACCGAGTTGGATGCCCGGAGAACTGCGATGCGCGCGGTCGTTCACCGTCTGTCGCGGAAGAATGTCTTGTGTAGCAAGGATTCTCGGCGTTGGGGGCGCATGGCCTGGAGCATAACGAGGTCGGCGAAGGTTTCGGCGTCGCGCTCGCGGGTGGATTCGTAATCGCTGCGACCGAGGACGTGTGCGATGGATTCCGGGGAGATCGAGGGGAGCAGGTCGGCGATCACGGCGTAATTCTGCGTCGGAGGACGTGACGGTTCGGCGCCGTGTCCGAGCAGCATGTGCCCGAGTTCGTGCACGATGATGTGCTCGGCATGCCATTCGGTGGTGTCCGCGCCGTAGGCGATGATGTCGCTGTCGTGCTTGGCGATCCACAGGCCGCTGCCGGTGCCGCAGCCGGTGCCCGAGAGGATGGGGGTGTCGACGGGAAGCAGGGTTATCGTGCGGCCGCGATGAGCGGCGACGGTGTTCAGATAGGTCGGCAGATCCCACGGGTGAGGTATGGGGACGGTGCGGGAAAGTTCCCGAAATCGGTTGTCCAAACCGGCCATTCGATTCGATCTCCTACCTACAGCGGCACTACGGTTCCCGCCCCGGTAGGAGACGATATTACCGAGTCGGTGGCCCGAGTCGATCGGCGCTCTCGATGATGGTGGTGAGCGTGGCCGGATCGATGTCGGAACCGCGCAGTGCGATGCTGGCGACATTGGCGTCGCGCATGGTCGCGAGCAGCTCCAATTCCCGGTCGATCGCGACCGCGGCTTGCCCCGACGTGATCAGGTAGTCGGCGCTCACGCCGAAGCACTGGGCGATCGCGGCGAGCACGGTGGTATCGACCGCGGCGGCCGCTCCGTCGAATTCACCGCGGCGCAATCTGTCGATGTCACTCTCGCGGACCTCGCGCCGCAGTTGTTCGCTGACGTGCTCGGCCACCGAGGACGTACTGCGTTCGGGGGCCGAGCGTGGGTGCACGGTGGCGAACAGCCGGTTGATCTTCTGGCCGAGCGTGAGACTTGCTCGGGCTGCCGCGTCGTCGGTCATGTCCTTCACCCTCAGTGCCTGCCGTTCCGGATCGGTGTCGCACCATTGTTGGCTGCCAGCCAGCGGGCCCGAAACCGGGCCTCGGCGGTAGGGTCCATGTCCTCGGTCCGGCCTGCCAACCAGCGGCGATAGCGTCGCTCTTCGAACTCTGTCGGATCGTCGGCCTCGGCGGGCACCTCCAGCAGATGCGCAAATGCCATCTCGACGAGCGGATGCAGGTGCCTACCCGGCCCGCCGTTGCGTTCGAGCATCGCCGTCGCATAGCGCGCCGATAATCGGGAGACGACGGCGTTGAGGTCCGAAATCGCCGAGACCACATGGGGTTCGGTTGTTCGGCCGCGCTCGACGGCGTCGTTGAGTCGGCCGGCCGCCGCGAGCAGGCCGGTCAGGTCCGAGATTTCGAAGCGGATCGAATCGGGTCCCGACACGATCGATTCGTCGGATTTCGGCGCGTGCACGTCGATGTCCTGTGCGGCCGGGGTGCCGCCCGCGTAGGTGCGCGCGGCGCTGCCCGGCAGCCAGCGCAGGGGCGTGTCGAGTTTGTTGAGCGTGTGTGTGCTGATTGCCGAGTCGCCGTCTTCGATCTTCCTGATCGTCGGCGCCGAGGGCCCTCCAAGATCACCGATCTGCATCTGGGTGAGGCCGAGTTCATCCCGGCGCTCCTTGATGATTCGGCCGAAGCGCTTCTGTCGCGACAGCTCCGAAGGGCTCTGCATAGTGGGCCTCATGGTAGATCCAGCGTAGCCAAAAAGACAAGTTGATAGAAAATATTTGAAAAATCCATGAAAAAATTGCTACTGTTTCTTGGCGCCGAGTGGACGACGTCGGCCTTGCAAAGTGTCGGCTTTGGGTAGTTCCGGAACGAGCAGGGGCGTTCGCCGGGACTGGCGCCCGGTCTGTTGCGCAATGGCGCGCGGCAGACCGGCTCACCGGCGACGAACCGGCTCAGCGGCACTGGAGGGGATCGCTGAGCCGGGGCGTGGCGCAGGAACTTACCTTGGAGTAAGTTAGGGGGTCGAGGCTCTCGAAGGGAAAACCCATGGCTACCAAAGCTGCTCGCCGTGCTGTCATTGTTTCCGGTGCTCGGACGCCGTTCGTGCGAGCGTTCACCGATTACACGCGAATGGATTCGATCGCATTGGCGGATGCTTCGGTGCGGGGCCTGCTGGAGCGGACCGGGCTGCCGGGCGGGCAGGTGCAGGCCATTGTGTGGGGCGGGGTGATCCTGCCGAGCGTTGCGCCGAACATCGCTCGGGAGATCGCGCTGGATTTGAGGCTCGACGCCGGGTGCGAGGGGTACACGGTGACGCGGGCCTGTGCGTCCGGATTGCAGGCGGTGACGTCGGCGGTCGCGGCGATCGAGCGCGGCGAGTACGACATCATGATCGCCGGCGGCAGCGATTCCACCAGCAATGCCGAGGTGAAGCTGCCGCAGAAGGTGGTGCACGCGGCCGCGCCGCTCGCACTCGGCAAGCCGAAGCCGAAGGACTACCTGTCTGCGATCGCCCAGCTCGCGCCGTTCACCGATCTGCTGCCGAGCAGGCCGAAGATCGCTGAGCGCACCACCGGCGAGGTGATGGGGGAGTCGGCGGAGAAGATGGCCCGCATTCATGGCGTCAGCCGCGCCGACCAGGATGAATTCGCCGCGCGTTCGCACCAGCGTGCCGCCGCCGCCATCGAGTCGGGACGTTTCGACGACGAAGTGCTGCGGGTGCGCACCCCGGAGGGTGTCGAGGTGGCGCGTGACGGGTTGGTGCGCGGGGACACCAGCATCGAGAAGCTCGCGCGCCTGAAGCCGGTATTCGCCGCCGACGGCAGCGTCACCGCAGGCAATGCCAGCCCGCTCACCGACGGCGCCGCCGCGGTACTGCTGATGAGCGAGGAGAAGGCACACGAACTCGGCTACCGGCCGCTTGCCGCATTCCGTTCCTGGAGCTACGTGAGTGTCGACCCGACCGACCAGGTGCTCATCGGCCCCGCTATTTCCATGCCACGGGCCTTGGACAAGGCCGGAATGTCCTTGGGGGATATCGACTTCGTCGACATTCACGAGGCGTTCGCCGCCCAGACCCTGTCGGTGCTCGCCGCACTCGCCAGCGACGAATGGGCGAAGACCAGGCTCGACCGGGACACCGCGGTCGGCGCGGTCGACATCGACAAACTCAACGTGCACGGGGGTTCGGTCTCGCTCGGCCACCCGTTCGGCGCGACCGGCGCCCGCATGGTGACCACCATGGCCAACGAGCTCGCCCGCACCGGCAAGAGTGCCGCTCTCCTCGGCATCTGTGCCGCGGGTGGCATCGGCGCCTCGGCGGTACTCGAGCGCGTCTGAGCCCGGCTGCTCAGTGCCGGTAGGTCTCCTGGTGCACCGCGTCCGTCAGGGGACGTCCGGTGCGCCAGCCGAACCGTTCCAGATCGGGGACCCGCTGGAATTCGTGGACCGGGCCGACACAGAGCCAGGCGATCGGACGGATGCCGTCCGGGAGGCCGACGAGCTCGGTGAGGAATTCCGCGTCGTAGAACGACACCCAGCCGACGCCGACCTGCTCCGCGGTCGCGGCCAGCCAGAGGTTCTGGATCGCCAGAACCGCGGAGTAGACACCGGTTTCGGGGACGGTGCCCCGCCCTAGCACCTGCGGACCGCCGCGGTTGTGGTCGTAGGTGACCACGATGCCGGTGCCGCTTTCGGTAATGCCCTCGATCTTGATCGGCTCGAAGGTCGCCGCACGCTCCGGCGGTAGTGCATCCCGGAATTCGATCCGTTTATCCGCGACGTGGTCGGCGAACCTACGCAGAGTCACCGGATCTTGCACGACAACGAAGTCCCACGGCTGTGAGTTGCCGACACTCGGTGCCCGATGCGCGGCATCGAGAATTCGCCACAGCGTCGCATCGTCGACGACGTCTCCGATGAACTCCGCACGCACATCCCGACGCAACCGGATAGTGTCGTACACGCTCAAATGATCAGCACACACGGGCCCAGTCAACCAGCAGCGAACCGCCACCCGCACCCGGGACGCGGGTTGTCTCCGCGTCGACGGTTGCCTGCGGGATATGAGGTGCGTCGGTCGATCAGCGCCGCGGTCGAGGCAGTCGCCGAGGGGAAGGCGAACGGTATGGGCTGCCGATCAGCCGATGGGTACGGCGCGACGGGTGAAACGACGACGGCTCTCGGTGAGAGCTGTGCGCAGGCCCCGGCGCTTGCCGGTGATCGGGTCGATCGTCGGCAGGGTGTCACCCTCGAACTTGCGCTCCGAGGCGGTCTCGGGGGCATCGTCGGTGGTGGCGCGCAGGTACTTGTTGGGCAGCGCCAGCTTGAGGATGGTCCGCCAGGACTTGAAGTACTGCACCGGCATCGAGCCGGTGGTGTAGGGCAGGTCGTACTTTTCGGCGAGGGCACGCACCTTCACCGCGATATCGGCGTAGCGGTTGCTCGGCAGGTCCGGGAACAGGTGGTGCTCGATCTGGTGGCTCAGGTTGCCGGTCATGAAATGCATGAGGGGGCCGCCGGAGATGTTCGCGCTGCCCAGCATCTGGCGCAGGTACCACTGGCCCTTGGATTCACCGTCGATATCGGCCTTGGTGAACTTCTCGGCGCCGTCGGGGAAGTGTCCGCAGAAGATCACCGCGTTGGTCCAGACGTTGCGGACCATATTGGCGGCGATATTCGCGGTCAGCGTCGAGAGGAACGCGGGACCGGTCAGCAGCGGGAACAGCAGATAGTCCTTGCCGACCTGCTTGCCGATCTTCAACAGCACCTCGCGGCGCTTGACCTCGAACTCGGCGCGCTCGGGTGAGCCTTCCTTGTACCGACCCACCTTGCCGAGTTCCAGATGCTGGACCGCGACGCCGTATTCGAAGAACAGCTGCAGCAGCAGGTTGTAGACGGGGTTGCCGATGTTGAACGGCTTCCAGCGCTGGTCGCGGGTGACGCGCAGCAGCCCGTAGCCGATGTCGTCATCCATGCCGAGCACGTTGGTGTACTTGTGGTGCAGGTAGTTGTGCGTCTGCTTCCAGTGCTTGGACGGTCCGGTGTTGTCCCATTCCCACGAGCTGGAGTGAACCTCGGGATCGTTCATCCAGTCCCACTGGCCGTGCATGACGTTGTGCCCGATCTCCATGTTCTCGATGATCTTGGCGGTGCTGAGCAGAACGACGCCCGCCAGCCAGGCCGGCGGCAGGAAGCTGGCGAACAGTACCGCGCGGCCACTGATTTCGAGGGCGCGCTGCAGTCGGATGACGTTGCGAATGTACTGCGCGTCGCGCACGCCGCGCGAGGCTTCGATATCGCGGCGGATCGCGTCGAACTCCGCGCCGAGCGCTTCTACATCGGCTTCGGTGAGGTGTGCGTATTCCTTGACATCCGAGATCGCCATGGCGGTTACAGTACCGTAAGTTACGAGACCGTAGGTTGCGGGATCGGGCCTCTGAATGTGGCAAATCCCCCATTGCAGGGATCGGGAGGAGCTGCTATATCAACGCTTGCGCCGAATGCGGCGTAACGCCCGCTCCCGCACGGCTTTCCGACGCAGGGTCGCCTGTTCCTGCCTGGCCTTTTCCTGCAGCGCCACCTTGGCCTCGCGCAGTACTTCCTTCTCGTGCCGTGCCTTCTCCTTCAGCACCACTTTGGCCTCGTTCAGCGCCGAACGCAGACCGCGTCGCTGGCCGGTCTCAGGGTCGACGGGCAGCCAGTGCGTCTCGTTCCACCGGTCTGCCCACCGCTCGGTGTTCGGCATCGACGGCATGGTCGGCATGGAGATGCCCGCGAACTTGCGCTCCGAGGAGGTTTCGGGGGCATCGTCGGCGGTGCGGCGCAGGAACCGGTCCGGCAACGCCAGCTTGTGGATGGTCCGGAAGGCGAGCAGGTACTGCTTGCCGAGCGAGCCGGTGGTGTAGGGCAGGTCGTACTTGTCGCACAGCTCGCGAACGCGCACCGCGACCTCCGAGTACCGATTGCTCGGCAGATCGGGGAACAGGTGGTGCTCGATCTGGTAGCAGAGGTTGCCGCTCATGAAGGCCATGACCGGACCGGCCTTGAAGTTGGCGCTGCCGAGCATCTGCCGCAGGTACCA
Source organism: Nocardia sp. NPDC051463 (assembly GCF_040681975.1). Classification (NCBI taxonomy): domain Bacteria; kingdom Bacillati; phylum Actinomycetota; class Actinomycetes; order Mycobacteriales; family Nocardiaceae; genus Nocardia; species Nocardia sp. NPDC051463. The sequence continues at coordinate 113,790 of NZ_JBFBAB010000011.1, read as the reverse complement.
TTCGCCGCTGGTCTCGCCCTCGAGCTGCTCGACGGTGAATTTCTCTGCGCCGTCAGGGAAGTGGCCACAGAAGATCACTGCGTAGGCCCATAGGTTGCGCACGAAGTTGGCCGTCGCGTTGGCCTTCAGCGTGCTCTTCCACGCGGGGCCGGTGAGTGCCGGGTAGAACACGAAGTCCTTGGCCACCTGACGGGTGATCTTGCGGGCGAACTCCTTGTTCGGCTCCGACATCAGGTGCTTGGGCGTGCCGGACAGCTGCTTTTCGATGTCCCAGTCGTGCAGCGCGATGCCCCACTCGAAGGTGGCGGCGAGCAGAACGTTCGCGAACGGCTGGACCAGGTGGATCGGCCGCCACTCTTCGTCGCGGGTCATTCGCAGAATGCCGAAGCCGAGGTCCTCATCCTTGCCGAGCACGTTGGTATAGGTGTGGTGGGAGTAGTTGTGTGCCCGCCGCCATTGCGACGACGGCCCGGTCATATCCCATTCCCACGAACTCGAGTGGATCTCCGGATCGTTCATCCAGTCCCACTGCCCGTGGCTGATGTTGTGGCCGAGCTCCATGTTCTCGATGATCTTCGCGACCGACAGCAGAGCCGTGCCGCCGAGCCACGCCCAACGGTTGCGGCTGCCGAACAGCACCGCGCGGCCGGCGACTTCGAGCGCACGCTGCGCGGCAATGGTGCGGCGAATGTACTTCGCGTCACGTTCACCGCGCGACAACTCCACCGAGCGGCGAATCGAATCGAGCTCCTGCCCCAGTGTTTCGATGTCCGCGGCCGTGAGATGGGCGAACGTCTTGATGTCGGTGATGGCCACCGGGGTCCTTTCGCTGCTGGAATTACCTCGAGGGTACCTGGCGGCTGCTCCGGCTACGGTGCGCTCGCGGTGCCCGTTGTTACACGTCGAGTGTGCAGTCGCCCGCCGCGGCCGAGATGCAGGTCTGCACCTTGTCGCCCTCGCGGCGCTCGTCACCGTTGCGCAGATCGCGCGTATGTCCGGAAGTTATCGTCACCACGCAGGTTTGGCAGATGCCCATCCGGCAGCCGAAGGGCATTTGGACCCCGGCCGACTCGCCTGCCTCCAGGAGGCTGGTCGCGCCGTCGACCTCGGCGCTGCGGCCGGTCTTCCCGAAGGTCACCGTGCCACCCTCGCCGACCGCGGAGCGCTCGATTTCGAAGCGCTCCACGTGCAGTCGATCGGCGATGTTCGCATCGCGCCAATGGTGTTCGATCTCGTCGAGCATCGCGGCCGGGCCGCAGGCCCAGGTCTGCCGCTCGCGCCAATCGGGGAACTGCTCGTCCAGTGCGGTGAGGGAGAACTTGCCCTGCTCGCTGGTGAGCTGCAGATGGGAGGAGAAGCTCGGGTGCCGATCGTGCATATCGCGCAGTTCCGCGCGGAACATCACGTCGTCGTCGGTGCGCGCGGAGTGCACGTGCACAACGTCGGTCACCCGGTCGCGACGATCCATGGCCCGCAACATCGACATGACGGGGGTGATACCGCTGCCCGCGGTGAGGAAAAGCACCTTCTCCGGCGGCGGGAAGGGCAACACGAAGCCGCCCTGCGGCGCGGCGAGCCGCACGATGGTGCCCGCGGCGACGCCGCTGACCAGGTGGCTGGACAAGAAGCCCTCCGGCATGGCCTTGACCGCGATGGTGATCAGCCGCTTGCTGCCGTGTTCCGGGTCGGTCCAGTTCGGCGGGCAGGTGAGCGAGTACGACCGCCAATGCCAGCGGCCGTCGATCAGGATGCCGATGCCGATGTACTGACCCGGCTCGTACTTCCAGTCGAATCCCCAGCCGGGCTTGATGACCAGGGTTGCCGAATCGGCAGTTTCCTTGCGCACCTCGACGATTCGCCCGCGCAGCTCGCGTGCCGACCACAGCGGGTTGGCCAGATGCAGGTAATCATCGGGCAGCAGGGGGGTGGTGACCCGGGCGACGGCGCCGCGCAAGACGTTCAGCCGTCCACCGCGCTCGGCGACCTCGGCGGCCGGTGCTTCCAGCCACTCCCGAACACCCCGCACCGAGAATCCCCCTTTTTTCAAGACCATCGCTGCCGTTCGTCTCCCTGTCGTAGTGGCCGCTGTCACGGCCGCCTTGCAGTCAGGTTACGGCATCGTAGGTTCGAGCGGGGATCGGCAGGTTCGATAGGCGATCTAGCTGCGCGGGCCTCGCACGAGGGTGTCGCTCACAGCAATTCGAGCAGGAAGGGCAGCTCCTGCGCGGCGTACCAGGCGAGCTGGTGGTCTTCGGCGTCGCCGAGCACGAACTCGGCATCGGTGTCGCCGAGGTCGGCGGCGTCGACGACATCGACGGCCTTGGCGACCTGGGGCTCGGCCTCGGCGAGGTCGACGTGCACCGAGGCGATCTGGTCGTAGCCGATGGGACCGGTCAATCGCACCACGGCGTCATCGAGGTCGGAGCGCAGTTTCGCGCCGAGCACATCGGCGGCGATCACCGCGCGCCGGTATACCGGGCTGTGGCTGTGGCTGTGCGTGGCCGTCGGCTCGGCGTCGGCACCGTCGGCCGGGTCGTAGTCCGCCGATTCCGCGGGCTCCTGGCGTTCGGCGGCGAGCAGCCGCAGCGAAGCGCGGGCGGCCTCACCCATCGCGACCTCGGCCAGTTCGTCGTCGTCGCCGGAGGCATAGGCCTCGCGTAGCGCGGGTGTCACCGCGAAAGCGGTGCCGCTGACCGCGCGCAATTCCCGGTTCGCCACCAGTTCGCGCAGCATCGGCACCGTCGCGGGGATGTAGACCCGCAGCTTGTTCTGGTCAGATACAGGCACCGAGCATCTCCTCCATGGACTCGTGCACCGACGCGGCCAGCACGCCGATGTCGGCCATCGCGTCGCGGTCGGCGTTGAGTCCGTAGAAGACGCGCCCGTCGTAGGACGTGATCCCGATACTCGAGGCCTGATTGCGTAGCAGCGGCGACACCGGATACATCTCCAGCATCCGCGCGCCACCGATGAACATCGGCGTCTGCGGACCCGGCGCGTTGGTGATCACCAGATTGAACGTGTGCTCTGCGAACGTACTCGCCGCCCGCACGCTCATCGCATGCAGGCTGGCCGGAGCGAACCCGGCCAGGTGCACCAGCGTGCGCGCTCTGACTCCGCGCCGCTGCTTGCCGGTGGCGTCGGTCGCGTGCGAGATGTGCGACAGCCGCATCACCGGGTTCGGTTCGCCGACCGGCAGATCGATCAGGAACGAGGACACCTCGCTGGCAGACTGCGGCTGGTCGCCGTCGACGCCCTCGACGTACACCGACATCGGCACCACCGCGCGCAGCACCGTCGACTCGGTAAGCGCCTCGCCGCGCGACAGCAGCCAGTTACGCAGTGCGCCGGTGACCACCGCGAGGATGGCGTCGTTGATCGAGCAGTCGAAGCGCTTGCGGATCTTGCGGTAGTCCTCGAGGTCGGTCTGGACGACATCGAACCGGCGGTTGCGGGAGGTCTTGGCGTTGAGCGGGCTGTCGGGCGCGCCCGCGGTCGCCACGCGCACCGCCGACACGACCGAGTCCACCGCCTTGCCCGCGGCCCCGATCACCGCGAACGCGCTCGCGCTCGCATGGCGGGCCACCTCCAGTGCCTCGCGCGGCTGCGCGGCCAGATGGGTCACGGCGCCGACGAACAGTTCCATCTCGTTGGGTTCGCGCGGCGCGTGCCAGGCGTCGTCGGCGAAAGCGCGTGGTGAGGCGCTGGCATCGAGGATGACGTGTCCGATCTCCAGTGCGGTTTCCCCGTCGACGAGCGCCGAATGCGTTTTGGTGAAGATCGCGCGCCTGCCGTCGGAAAGACCCTCGATCAGGTACATCTCCCACAATGGCCTGCTCTGGTCCAACGGCCGCGAGGCGAGCCGTGCCACCAGGTCGTGCAGCTGCTCGTCGGTGCCGGGACCGGGCAGCGCCGACCGTCGAATGTGGTAGGTGATGTCGAAGGCGCTGTCCTCCACCCAGACCGGGCGTCCCAGCGCGAACGGGATCTCGCGGACCTTGCGGCGATAGCGCGGCACCAGCGCGAGCCTGGCCTCGACGAGATCGACCAGCCGGTCGTAGTCGAGTGCGGGTTCGTCGGATCCGGGAGTGGGGTCGGTGTTTCGGACGATCGCGAGAGAGCCGATATGGATCGGATTGCTACTCGACTCGAGCCGATAGAACGCCGCGTCCTGCGGCGACAATCTCGTGATCACGCTGCCCGGTGCTCCTTCCGACGCCTTGGTCGACGCCGATTGTGTTCACTCCACAACGGTTCGCCTCTTCCCCTGTGGCACATCCAGCGAAACCGGCACACCTCTTCTACCCTGTCCGGGTCGGTGGCAGGCTGCGCCGACCCGAGCTCGGTGAACTCGATTCGATCACAAGGGGAAGGGTTGTGCACAGCAGACGGGCGTCACTGTCCGGCTCCGCATCAGCTGCGCTGCCCTGCCGACATTGCATGTCGTCTCCTCGCGGGCAGACCGTTACCAGGGGTGGGTCCGCGCGGGGACGATAGACGGCTTACATCGTACGACATCGGGACTGGAACAGGTTCCGTAGCAATTCGATTCGCTGAAAGTTCGCTGGGGCCGTGGTTCGGGACAGATGCGCCGACCTGCGCGTGCGACCAACTGTGGTACCCGACCGTGCCTGGGAGGTGTGCCGCGCGGCGGGTACGGTGGCAAGTAACGGGCGGGACCATATGGCGGGGCCGGGGTGAGGCAGCAGAACGCTGCTCGTCGACGCTTACCATGGGTGCCGCATTACCATGAAGCGTGCTGCGGATTCCGTCATACCCGGCGGGCCCGTGCGCACCGGCCCGGCCGGGCTCCGCACACGGGCCTGACGCGGGCGGCGGCCGACAACACGATGACACACCGACCAGAGGACTGACGAGACTCGTGCCTGCGCTGACACTGACGAGGTTGCTACGGATTGGTGAGGGTCGGACGGTCAAGCGCCTGGCCCATCTCGCGGACGAGGTTATCGCGCTCGGCTCGGAGATCGAGCTGCTCACCGACGCCGAGCTGCGGGCCAAGACCGACGAGTTCAGGGAACGCTACGCCGACGGCGAGTCGCTGGACGATCTGCTGCTCGAGGCGTTCGCCGTCGCGCGCGAGGGCTCCTGGCGAGTGCTGAACCAGAAGCACTACAAGGTGCAGATCATGGGTGGCGCGGCGCTGCATCTGGGCAATATCTCCGAGATGAAGACCGGTGAGGGCAAGACGCTCACCTCGGTGCTGCCCGCCTACCTGAACGCGATCAGCGGCGACGGCGTGCACATCGTCACCACCAACGACTACCTCGCCAAGCGCGACTCCGAGTGGATGGGTCGGGTGCACCGCTTCCTCGGTCTCGAGGTCGGGGTGATCCTGTCCGGTATGACGCCTGCGCAGCGGCGCACGTCCTACCACGCCGACATCACCTACGGCACCAACAACGAGTTCGGGTTCGACTACCTGCGCGACAACATGACGCACTCGCTGGACGATCTGGTGCAGCGCGGCCACAATTTCGCCGTCGTCGACGAGGTCGACTCCATCCTCATCGACGAGGCGCGCACCCCGCTGATCATCTCGGGTCCCGCGGACGCTTCCAGCAAGTGGTACGCCGAGTTCGCCAGGATCGCGCCGCTGCTGAAGAAGGACCTGCACTACGAGGTCGACATCAAGAAGCGCACGATCGGCGTGCACGAGGCAGGCGTCGAGTTCATCGAGGACCAGCTCGGCATCGACAACCTCTATGAGGCTGCCAACTCGCCGCTGGTCAGTTACGTGAACAACGCCATCAAGGCCAAGGAACTCTACGCTCGCGACAAGGACTACATCGTCCGTGACGGCGAGGTGATCATCGTCGACGAGTTCACCGGACGCATCCTGGTCGGCCGTCGCTACAACGAGGGCATGCACCAGGCGATCGAGGCCAAGGAAGGCGTCGAGATCCAGCCGGAGAATCAGACCCTGGCCACGATCACGCTGCAGAACTACTTCCGCCTCTACGACAAGCTCTCCGGCATGACCGGCACCGCGGAAACCGAGGCGGCCGAGCTGCACTCGATCTACGCCCTCGGCGTGGTGCCGATCCCGACGAACAAGCCGATGGTCCGCGCGGACCAGTCGGACTTGATCTACAAGACCGAAGAGGCCAAATTCGCCGCGGTCGTCGATGACGTCACCGAGCGGCACGAAAAGGGCCAGCCGGTGCTGATCGGTACCACCAGCGTCGAACGCTCGGAGTACCTGTCCAAGCAGTTCACCAAGCGCGGTATCCCGCACAACGTCCTGAATGCGAAGTTCCACGAGAAGGAAGCCGAGATCATCGCCGAGGCCGGTCGGCCCGGTGCGGTGACCGTGGCGACCAATATGGCCGGTCGTGGTACCGACATCGTGCTCGGCGGCAACCCGGACATCATCACCGACATCATCCTGCGCAAGGAGGGCCTCGATCCGGTCGAGACGCCGGAGGAGTACCAGGCCGCGTGGCTGCCCACGCTGGAGCGGGTCAAGGCGACGACCTCCGACGACGCCGAGACCGTGCGTGACGCGGGCGGGCTGTACGTGCTCGGCACCGAGCGGCACGAATCGCGGCGTATCGATAACCAGCTGCGTGGTCGTTCCGGCCGCCAGGGTGACCCCGGCGAGTCCCGCTTCTACTTGTCGCTGGGTGACGAGCTGATGCGCCGCTTCAACGGCGCGGCGCTGGAAGCCATCATGACGCGGCTGAACCTGCCCGACGATGTGCCGATCGAGGCGAAGATGGTCTCCAAGGCGATCAAGAGCGCGCAGACCCAGGTCGAGCAGCAGAACTTCGAGATCCGCAAGAACGTGCTCAAGTACGACGAGGTGATGAACCAGCAGCGCACGGTCATCTACGGCGAGCGCAACAGGATCCTGCGCGGCGAGGACATGGAGGGCCAGGTCCAGAGCATGATCACCGACGTGATCAGCGCGTATGTCGACGGAGCCACCGCCGAGGGCTATGTGGAGGACTGGGATCTGGACAAGCTGTGGGCGGCGTTGAAGACGCTGTACCCGGTGGGCCTCGACGTCAAGGAGCTGACCGGTGAGACCACGGTCGGTGAGGCGGGTGACCTGACCAGTGAGGAACTGGCCGACGCACTGCTCGACGACGCGCATGACGCGTACGAGAAGCGCGAGCAGGAGATCGACGGTCTCGCAGGCGACGGCAGCATGCGCAATCTCGAACGCCAGGTGCTGCTTTCGGTGCTGGACCGCAAGTGGCGCGAGCACCTCTACGAGATGGACTACCTCAAGGAGGGCATCGGCCTGCGCGCGATGGCGCAGCGCGACCCGCTCGTCGAGTATCAGCGCGAAGGCTTCGACATGTTCTCCGCGATGCTGGAGGGTCTGAAGGAGGAATCGGTCGGGTTCCTGTTCAACCTGCAGGTCGAGGTCCAGCAGCCGCAGCCGGAGGGAGTTTCGGTGGACACCGGCCTGCGCTCGCCGGTCGGTGCGATGTCGGCTCCCCGTCCGCTGCCTACCCAGCAGGCCCCCGTCCCCAACGGTGCACCGGCTGCGCTGCGTGCCAAGGGCATCGACGATTCCGGCTCTCGCGGCTTCCACTACTCGGGCCCTGCCGAGGATGGACGCGCCCAGGTGCACGACGACTCCGAGGAGTACGGCGACGGCAGCACCCGCCGTGAACGTCGGGAGGCGGCCCGCGACCAGGCCAAGCCGAAGCGCGCCCCGAAGACCCGCCGCAGGCACTGACGGCCGCAATCGGAACCGAATTGCACAGGCGCCCATGGACTCCGAGTCCATGGGCGCCTTCGCGTTGCAATACCGCAGGAGCAGCGGGTGCACCGCTAGGTTCGAGGTATGGATTGCAGCGCTGTCGAGGAGTGGGTCGCCTGCTACGAACGGGCCTGGCGGACGCCGGGGACGCGGGAACTGGGTGAGCTGTTCGCCGCCGATGTCGGGTATCAGATGTCACCATGGTCGGAGCCGGTGGTCGGGTTGGTTGCGCTGGAGGCGTTTTGGGAGGCCGGGCGGGATGGGCCCGACGAAGTGTTCACCATGCGGTCGGAGATCGTTGCGGTGGATGGGTCCACCGCCGTCGTCCGGGTTGCGGTCGAGTACGCCAGGGATCAGCCGTCGCGGTGGCGCGATTTGTGGGTTCTGCGGTTCGATCCGGACGGGCGTTGCGTGTGGTTCGAGGAGTGGCCATTTGCGCCGGGGCAGCACGACGGGCACTAGGCGAACCGCCGATACGCTGTAGCGATCAGCTATGACAAGCGGAATCCAGCCGCGAACCCTCGAAGTATTCGAGGGTGTGGGGGTGCTGCGCGAGGTGCTCGACGCCTCGATCCAGCTGCGCGGCCAGATCGTGTATGTCAACCGCGCCGAGGTATCCAGGATGGAGACCACCCTGCCCTACGCGTTCATCGGGCTTCCGCAAAAACGAGACCTCCGCGCCGACCGGCCGACGTTCGGCGTCATAACTCGCGAGCAGGCCCGAGGCGCCGACGCCGGTGACCGCCAGCGCGAGTTTCCACGCAAGGTTGTGCGCGTCCTGAATGCCGGTGCGGTGGTCCTCCCTCCTCTACGCCGACGACCGCACCGGTAGCGATGCGATCAGGGCACGGGAAAGCCTTGCGGATGCCGCCCGTCGTGCGGCACATGGGCGAATGGACGTATACCTCGTTGCGGCGCCGGGTGCCGCTGTCGAGGAGGCGGTGCTGCCGGTGATCGGTGACCGTGGTGCGGACTTCGCGCGCATGTACCGCGCCGAAGGCGGCGATGTCTATGTCGTGCGACCCGATGGGTACCTGGGCTTCGCTCAGCGGGCCGCGTTGGCCGACGATCTGGCCTAGTATCTCGGGTCCACTTTCCGCTGAGTAGGCGGCCGCAGGCGCTCCTGGCGGGTCCGACGGGCCATGGATGTGTTCATCGTCGGTTCTGGGTGTCCAAAGCGGCGTTGGCGGTAAGCGGCCATCGGGTCCGCGCCGAGTGCGCAGGATTGAATCGGGTTCTCGAAAATGATTGCAGGGCAGGATATTTAGCTGAGTGGCGGGGGGCGGATCCGGGTTCGGTGACTGTGCCGCGGGCTTTGCGCATGATCGGCAGCGCGGTCTGGAGTTTCTTGCGCGCCCACACGCCGGGTCGATCGAGCGGTCATGATTGCCATTGACGTATAGTAACTGTATTTTTACAGTGACAGTACGTCTGGACGATTAGAGAGCGGCAATCATGACGATCACCGATGACATCCTGGAACTGAGCGCGCGTTGGGCCGCGGCCGAACAGCGCGCGGATACCGCCGAACTCGACCTCATCACGACCGACGATTTCACCCTGGTCGGACCACTCGGCTTCGTCCTCGATAAACCGCGGTGGCTAGCGCGCTATCGTGCGGGTGGACTGGTCATCAAGGCGCTGACCTGGCATGACGTGACAGTTCGCGAGTACGGCAACGCCGCCGTCGCCGTCGGTGTGCACACCCAGGAGGCCGAATTCCAGGGCACGTCGGTCGACGGCTCGTTCCGTGCCACGCACATATTCGCCCATGACGGCCTGCGGTGGGCGCTGGCCGGAATGCATCTGTCCCCGATCGGCGCGATGCCGTTCCAGTCCCCCGCGAGCTGAGGAGCGCCGCGATGCGGGTCAGTATCAGCATGACGAACTTCACCGTGCCGGGCGGCCCGCCACGGCTGCGCGACTATCTGACGCGAATCGCGCGAGTCGCGGATGAGTCGGGCATCGATACGCTGTGGGTGCCCGACCATCTGCTTCCCGCCGATCCGATGAGTGCGATCGACGACGCCATGCTCGAGGCATGCACCACGCTGGGATTCCTTGCGGCACAGACGGAAAGGGTGCGCCTCGGCACCCTGGTCACGGCGGTGCACTTCCGCCCGCCGAGCGTGATGGTCAAGGCGATCAGCACCCTCGATGTGCTGACCGGTGGTCGCGCCCGGTTCGGTATCGGCGCAGGCTACCAACAGGATGAAGCACTCGCGATGGGGTTGTCGTTGCCGTCGGTCTCCGAACGCTTCGAGCGTCTGGAGGAGACGCTGCGGCTGGCGTGTCAAATGTGGGCAGGTGACACTGCACCGTTCGTCGGCGTCCACTACCGGCTGGAGCATCCGGCGAACAGCCCGAACGCATTGCGCCGCCCGCACCCGCCTATCCTCGTCGGCGGTGCGGGGGAGCACCGGACACTCCGGTTGGTCGCGCGATACGCCGATGCTTGCAATCTGTTCGACATCCCCGACCGCGGAAAGACGCTGCGGCACAAGCTCGCCGTGCTTGCTGAGCACTGCGCCGAGACCGGCAGGCCGTACGGCGACATCGAGAAGACCGTCACGACGGCTCTGGCGCCAGGGGAGTCGGCTATCGAATTCGCGCGCCGGTGCAAAGACCTGGCAGACTTCGGTGCCGAGCACATCGTGGTGATCACCCGCAACGTCCCGTGGACAGCCGGGACGGTGTGCGTCGCCGCCGCGGGCGCCGCCGCCGTGCCACAGCCGTAGCCCTACTCGTCGCGGTCGAGTTTCCAAGAGTCGTTGCAGTACCTCCAACGCGACCGAACCGCACGGCCGGCGTGACACCGTCACCCAACAAAAACCCCTGTACCAACAGATACGCACGTAAGAATCCGCTGATTGCGGTGAGGCCCTTCTCGGTCGCAATCACGGGCCCGACCGATGATCGCCGATCGCATGGCCACCCAGACCCTCGCGACGGCGCTGGGAGAAGGCGAGGAAGCTGTGCTGGGCAGGCCGAGGGCATTATTTTGCTGATCCGATCCGAAGAGATTGTGCAGGCAGTTCTTCAAGGCGTCCGAGACTTGAGCGGCGGCATTGCCAGAATGGCAAGGGCTGATGCCGAACACGTTATCCGTCCCCTGGCTCATGGAGCCGAGGACGCGGTCCGAACACTATCCGACGGAGACAAGGAGTTCCGCGGTGTTCATAGTATCGGTTCGGCAGACGTTGATTCCGGGTTAAGGATTCGGGCGGACGAGATTTCTCTCTCCGACGACGAGTTGAACGAAGTCTTTCGGCAGAAGGTCTATCCTAGGATATTCGGCGGCGAGAACCTGAGTAGCGTAGACAACCCCGAGGTGCTGGTCCTCGGTGGGCAGCCCGGATCGGGAAAGTCGTTTATGGTGCCTGACCTGCTCGCCTCGTTCGAAGGACGTGGTGGAGCCGTCTATATCGGGACCGCGGATACGTTTATGAAGTATCTCCCCCGATATGACGAGATCGTCGGGCACGACGATACCGCCACGCACCTGCTCATCGATGACGCCTGGAAACTGATGAGCAAGTGCGTAGATCACGCGACCGACAACCACTACAACGTGTTACTCGAACAGACCCTGATGAACCCCCGCGGAACAGCGCAAATGATCGGCCGCTTCGTAGAGAAACGGTATACCGCGACGGTGAAGACATTGGCGGTAGCGCCGCCTGAGAGCCGGTTGTCGACGCGCACCAGGTATATGGAGCAGCGAGATAACACGGGAGTCGGATTGCTGACTCCGTTGGAGATCCATGATGCCGGTGTCTCAGGGTCGGGGGAGACGATTCGAATGCTGCAGTCGGACAACCCTCCAGTTAACGTCCACGGCTTGGCCGTGTCGAGCCGCGAAGGGGACCTCTACCACATCGAGCGCGATGCGTCCGGAGAGTGGCCCGAGCCCCCCCGCGCCGCAGAGGTGCTGGAGGCCAAGCGTAATGAACCACTGTCCGCGGGGGAGTCGCAATCATTTAACGACCGGCTCGGGAATTTCCGCGACTGGGTTTCTCTGCAAGCTCAGGAGAATCCGCTGGATGCAGAACGCTGGGAACGTCTCGCGGGTGACGCCGACGTTATCGAACGGGATGCCGAACAGTGGGTTCAGGGCAAGACTCCGTCTCCGGCCGGCATGTCGGACACGGTCGACAGCGGTGCCGACAGGACAGAGGTTGGTAGTGAGGGACAAGACAGTAAGGGGCAATGAGGTATGGAACAGGATGACGGGCTGTACTACGAGTGCGCACGGGATATCATCATCAGCTTGATAGCCGGATATTCTGCGGCGCAAAGAGCTGTCGAGCACGGCGACCCGCCGGATGCACAAGCCGCTGGCCGGCACACGCTCCAGCGGCTCTATTATCTCGCGGCACTGCACGACCTCGACCAAGCGGATCAGGCTGAAGTCATCGATGTCATTCGGACCCATGGTCCGACAATTCGCGAGTTGCGAACGCAGACTGGAGGAAGGTCACTATCGAAACCCGCTGAGTTCCCGCTCAATGCTGTCGAGCGAGCCGCAATCTTCGATCAGAAGATCCTCCCCGAAATCGTTATCGGCACCCGAGAAAGCAATCCCCGGGCGATTATCGTCGGTGGCGCAGCGGGTTCGGGCAAGAGCAGCACGATCCGCAGGCTCCGAAACGACCGGGCAGGCGCAGCAGGTGTAATGATAGATCCAGATCTGTTGGCGGCTTACCATCCGGCGGATTGGGATTTGATATGGACCGGCGAGACGCGTACTCAAGATGCTGTAGTCGAGGATGCACGATCATGGGCGATGATGGCGCTGGACTATGCGATCGGATTGCAAGCCGACATTTTTCTGGAGACGGCAATCAGTAGTGTTGCCGCGATCAACGACTATGCCACCCTGTTAGGTGATGAGGGATACCGAGTGGATGTGCACATGGCGGTAGTTGCAGAGCCGGTCCGCAAATTGCACCTCTTGCTTCGGACACAATGCCGCCAAGGGAACTGGGAAGTATTGTTTCCATCGGGCACGTGAATCAGGGACAGCATGGTGCAGTAGCAGCGCAGAATGCCCTTTCTAACACTCGTTGTCGCAGTTGTTCCGGAGCGGCCTCGACCACTAGGTGCAGGATCGGGGTCGCTTGCTCGGGAACTCGACTTGCTGCTGCCGTTTATGAGTAGGTGCCGTACGAGAAAGGCGTAAGCTTCGCTCGGTACAGGCTGGATTCAATCGGTCGAACTTTCCTGGCAACATGAGTGGAACCTTTGTCCATGGCAACTGGTCATGAACGGTCTTGAACGCGCGACGATCATCAACCATTCCGCATCGCCGTGAACCGCCTCGACCTTATGCGTGATCGCGGTGATCTGCTTCGTAAGCCAGATTCGTACATAACCGCGCCAGCATGATCGTGCGAATGATGCGACCGAGCTCACGGAAGGCGGTAGAGGCGGTTCGTGTGCGAGTGGTTGCCCAGTCGGTGCAGCAGAGTTGCCGAGGCCGCCCGGCACTCCCGAATTCTCACTCGCCGCGGTCGAGTTTCCAGGAGTCGTTGGAGTTCAAGGCGGTGAGCAGCAGGCGGATCGCGGCTACTCGGCGCTCCTTGCCCGGCAGTAGGTCGAGAGCGCATTCGGGGTCGGTGGGTGGACCCAGATGGGTGCAGCCGCGGGGGCAATCCTCGATGGCGGCCGCCAGGTCGGCAAAGGCGGAGATGACGTCGTCGGGGGTGATATGGGCGAGGCCGAAGGAGCGGACGCCCGGAGTATCGATGACCCAGCCGCCCGCGGACAGGGGCAGCGCGACGGATTGGGTGGAGGTGTGGCGGCCCTTGCCGACACCGGAGACGATGCCGACGGCCCGATCCGCTTCGGGGACAAGACGATTCACCAATGTCGACTTGCCGACGCCGGAATGGCCGATCAGCGCGGTGAGGGTGCCGTCGAGGAGTTCGTTGATCGGGCCGAGCGGATCATCGATGCCGCCATAGACGATGGTGAGGTCGAGATCGTCGAAGGCGGCCGCGAATTCGGATTCGGCGGCCAGGTCGTGTTTGGTCAGGCACAGGATGGGTTCCAGCCCACCGGCATACGCGGCGACCATGGCGCGCTCGACGAAACCGGTGCGCGGTGGCGGGTCGGCGAGGGCGACCACTATGAACAGCTGTTCGGCATTGCCTACCACGATCCGTTCGAAGGGGTCGGTGTCATCGGCGGTGCGGCGCAACACTGTTCGGCGTTCGGAAACACGCACGATGCGCGCGAGGGTGTCGGGTCTTCCGGACAGATCACCGACCACGTCCACCTGATCGCCGACCACGATCGGAGTGCGGCCGAGTTCGCGGGCCCGCATCGCGACGATCGGTCGATCCGGGTCACTGCCGAGCACACAACCCCAGCGGCCGCGGTCCACCGCGACAACCATCGCGGATTCCGCATCATTGTGCTGCGGACGGGTTTTCGTGCGGGGACGAGAACTCTTGCCCGGGCGCACCCGGACATCGGATTCGTCGTACTCGCGACGCCTCAGCGTGCCGCTCCCTGGTTCGAGAATGTCGGATCGAGCATCTGCTCCCACAGCGCGACGAAACCGGGCAGCGTCTTCGCTGTCGTGCCGATGTCCTCGATCTCGATACCGGGCACCCGCAGTCCGAGAATCGCACCCGCCGTTGCCATTCGGTGATCGGCGTAGGAGTGCCAGACGCCGCCGTGCAGCGGGGCCGGGATGATCTCCAGCCCGTCCTCGGTCTCGGTGACATTGCCGCCGAGCCGGTTGATCTCGGTGGACAGTGCCGCGAGGCGGTCGGTCTCGTGGCCGCGCAAATGCGCGATACCGCGCAGCCGGGACGGCGAATCCGCCAGTGCGGCAAGGGCTGCCACGGTGGGGGTCAGCTCGCCGACGTCGTGCAGGTCGATGTCGATGCCCGCCAGGCGCTCCGGGCCGCGCACTGTGAGCACGCCGTCGAAGCGGCTCGTCTCGGCGCCCATGCGCACCAGGATTTCCCGGATCACATCGCCGGGCTGGGTGGTGATCCGCGGCCAATGCGGAATGCGTACCTCGCCGCCGGTGATCGCGGCGGCGGCCAAGAACGGTGTGGCATTGGACAGATCGGGCTCGATATCCCAATCCACCGCGCGAATCGGCCCCGGCGCGACCGTCCAGGTCTGGGCCTTGCGACTGTCGGCTGGAGCCTCAACGGCGACATCGGCCCGCCGCAGCATCTCCACGGTCATCTCGATATGTGGCATCGAGGGCAGCGCCTTGCCGTCGTGGTGCACGATCACGCCCTCGTCGAACCGGGCCGCCGACAACAGCAGCCCCGACACGAACTGGGAGGACCCCGACGCGTCGATGGTGACCTTGCCACCGCGCAACGCGCCCTTGCCGTGCACGGTGAAAGGCATCGCGCCGCCGTCGATATCGGCGCCGAGCCTGCGCAGTGCCTCCAGGATGGTGCCCAGCGGCCTGGCCCGCGCCTGCTCATCGCCGTCGAACGCCACATCGCCGCTCGCCAGCGCCGCCACCGGAGGCAGGAACCGCATCACGGTGCCGGCAAGGCCACAGTCGACAGTGCCGCCGCCCAGCGGCGCGGGTGTGACGGTGAGCGTGTCGCCGTCACCTTCGATGCGAACGCCCATGGCGCACAACGCACCGATCATCAGATTGGTGTCGCGGCTGCGCAGCGCGCCGGAGATCGTCGAAGGGCCATCGGCAAGGGCGGCCAGGATCAAGGCCCGGTTGGTAATGGATTTAGATCCGGGCAAGGTCACGGTCGCGTGCACAGGGACATCGACAT
The DNA here is from genome assembly GCF_040681975.1 of Nocardia sp. NPDC051463. Lineage (NCBI taxonomy): Bacteria > Bacillati > Actinomycetota > Actinomycetes > Mycobacteriales > Nocardiaceae > Nocardia > Nocardia sp. NPDC051463. The sequence continues at coordinate 98,283 of NZ_JBFBAB010000011.1, read as the reverse complement.
GGGGCGCTGGCCAGAAACTCACCCGTCCATCTTCGCCCATCGCGCACTCGGACACGCGGGCGGTGTTGATTTTGCCGCGCCCGCCGCGCCTGCGCTTCGGCCGCTCGGAAGCGAGACCGGCCGCGAACTCTAGTCGTCGCTGGGCTGGACGTGGTGACGGCACGGGTGAGCGTGCCGCGGGCGGTTGGCTGTCCGGCCGGTGTAATACTCGCCGCCTCCGGCAGCTCTACCGGAGGCGGCGAAGTGGCATCACTCGACGGCGGTTGCCTCGAGCTCGACCATCTGGCCAGGGATCGCCAGCCGGGTGACCCCGAGCATCGTGGTAGTCGGTGACACCCCGGAAGCGCCCAACCGCGACGCCAGCACGCCGTAGTGCTGGAAAAGCAGATCGACGTCGGTGGTGTAGACGTTGAGCCGGACGAGGTTCGCCAGGGACATGCCGGCTTCTGCGAGCACTGCCTCCACGTTGTCGAGGCTCAGCGCCACCTGCGCGGCCATGTCGCCGGCATGTTGGGGCTTGCCGTCGCCGCTCATCGCGGTTTGCCCGGAGCAGTACAAGGTTCGGGTGTGCCCGGAGACGAGCTCTCCCTGGTTGAACCCTATCTCCATCGACCACGTCACCGGGTTGACTGCCGTTCGTTCCGCCACCACATCAGCTCCATTCGATTCGTTGAAGTACGTACGTCCATCGGCCCGGTAGCTGCTGTCTGTGACGCCGTGGTGGTAAGCCTCCCAGCGAATCACGACATCCTGTGTCGTGTATTCGATAGAGTTTTTCGTATGCGCGCCGACCGGTTGGTGTCGCTGGTGCTGTTGCTGCGCCAGCGTGGTCGGCTGACGGCAACCGAGCTGGCCGACGAGTTAGAGGTGTCCACCCGCACCGTGTTGCGCGACATCGAGGCGCTGTCCGCGGCCGGTGTCCCGGTTTTCGCCGAACGCGGCCGGCGCGGTGGTTTCGCGTTGCTACCTGGGTTTCGGACCGAGCTCACCGGGCTCAACCACGACGAGGCGCTTGCCTTGCTGGTCGCCGGATCGCGGCGTGGCGCGCAAGCATTCGGCCTCGGCTCGGCGCTTGCTTCGGCGATGCTCAAGGTGGTTGACGCGCTACCCGCAAGCTATCGGGACACCGCCGCTGACGTGGCCGAGCGTTTGCTCATCGACCCAGAGACCGATCTGCTGTCGCGTCGGCTGGCCGCTGAGGAGGTGCCCGCCACCATATTGGCCGAGGTCCGGCGGGCGGTATTCGCCGGAAACAAGCTGCGCATCCACTACGCCGCCCTCGACCAGACCCCGAAGTGGCGCACGGTGGACCCGATCGGCCTGGTCATCGTTCGCGACAAGGGCTACCTGCTGGCCACGAGATCTGGCGCGGACCGCACCTACCGGCTGTCGCGGGTGTTGGCCGCAGAGGAACTTCCCGAACCGGCACAGCGACCGGACCGGGTCGATCTGGACCTGGCCTGGCAGGAACGCAGCACACAGTTTCGGACCGGCGGCGACCACATCGCCGTGCTGGTACGGGTGCACCCCGCGCGCAGGGAGGATCTGGTGAGCACCGCACTGGCCGTCCGCACCGAGGAACCCGACGTGAACGGTTGGCTGCGGCTGGAGGTGACCTTCCAAGATTCACGGCATGCCGAATGGGCGCTGTGGCAGCTCACCACGGACGCGGAAGCCCTGGCCCCGCGTTCGTTGCGTACTTCCCTGCGCAACCGCGCCGCCGCGATTGCCGCCCGCTACCGAGAGTCATCCTGAGGGCGGCCGCGGTCGGCACCGCCGCCGAGCTTGCCACTTTGTTCGGGTGCTGTTGGGTCATCTCGGCACCTGCCCGCTCGGTGAGTTGGCCGCCCGGCCACGGGCTTGTCGGTGGCCGGGCGGTTTCCAGGAATCGGCTTACTTGTGGCGGCCGTGGAGGAACGGGACGAGCTTGCGCAACAGCTTCATGGTGGAGTCGGTGCGCGAGTAGCTCAGCAGCGCCATCCCGGGGATGGCGAAGCGCTGCACGGCGATCGAGTGCGGGCGGGAGAATTCGCGCAGGCCGGGCTCGCCGTGAATGCGGCCGATGCCGGAATCGCCGACGCCGCCGAAGGGCAGGCCTGCGATGGCGGCGAAGGCGAGCACGGAGTTGACCGAGGTGGCGCCGACGCGCAGCCTGCGGGCGATCTCCAGGCCGTTCTTCTTGGAGTACACCGCAGAGGACAGGCCGTATTTGGATTTGTTGGCCAGTTCGACCGCCTCGTCCACGCCGTCCACGGTGCGGATGGTGATGGTCGGGCCGAAGGTCTCCTCGCACACCGCTTCGGAGTTCTCGTCCACATCGACCAGCACCACCGGCTCGATGAACGGTGCCTTCACCGATTCCGGCCCACCGAGGACAGCGGTGCCACCGTTCTTCAGCGCGTCCTCGATATGGCGGCGCACGATGTCGACCTGGCTCGGCATGGTCATCGGGCCGTAGGCGGCACCCGCGCCGGATCCAGGCTTGATGTCGGTCAGAATGCGCTTCACCTCGGCGACGAATGCGTCGCGCACCGAGCGATCCACGTACACCCGCTCCACGCCCGCGCAGGTCTGGCCGCTGTTGGCGGTGGCGCCCCAGGCGACAGCGTCAGCGGCGGCGGTGATGTCGGCGTCATCCGCGACGATCACCGCGTCCTTGCCGCCGCATTCCAGCAGCACCGGGGTCAGCGAGTCCGCTGCCGCGGCCATGATGCGCTTGCCGGTGGCGGTCGAGCCGGTGAACGCGAGCTTGTCCACACCGGACTTGACCAGCGCGGCGCCGGTCACGCCGAAGCCGTTGATGGTCTCGAAAACGCCTTCCGGCAGTTCCGGATTGGCCTTCTTGAAGGCCTCGGAGAGGAAATTGCCGATGCTGGTGGAGAATTCGCTCGGCTTGAACACCACGGTATTGCCCGCGGCGAGCGCGTAGGCGATGGAGCCGTTGGGGGTGTAGACGGGGTAGTTCCACGGGCCGATCACGCCGACGACGCCCAGCGGGCGCTGCTCGAGGCGGGCGGAGAAGTTCGACATCAGCAGGCCGGGCGAGATCTTCTTCGGCGAGAGGATCTTCTTGGCGTTCTTGGCTGCCCATGCGATGTGCTCGAGTGCGAGCATCAGCTCCAGGAAGGCGTCGTCGAGCGGCTTGCCGTTCTCTTTGTGGATCAGCGCGCAGAACTCGTCGGAACTCGTGACCAGCTGGGTCGACCAGCGCAGCAGGTGCTTGCGGCGCTCGTCGAAGCTCAGCGTCCCCCAGGTCGCGGCGGCGGTGCGAGCCTTGGCCACCGCCGCGCGCACCGCGTCTTCATCGGCGACGGTGTGCGTGGCGATGACCTCGCCCGTGGCAGGGTCGACCGAGGTCAACGCGGTGTCTGGCGCGGCAGGGGTGGTCTCGATGGTGGTCACGGTGGGTTTCTCCTCTTGCCGGTAACGGCGGCCGGACGTGGCGATCGGTGCGCATGCCGGAACGAGCAACATAAGTTACCGCCCATTCCTTGAGAGAATGCTATGTCAGAACTCTCACAAGGTCACCTACTGCCTACCAATTGTTCCCGACTCTGTCGGCCCTCGGTGGGAGTATCGACATATGTGCGGACGATATGCGACGACCACCGATCCCGGCCGGCTTGCCGTCGAGCTGGACGCCATCGATGAGACCGATGCCGGAACCGACGCGCGGACAGGTGGCTTCACCAACTACAACGTCGCGCCGACCACTCAGGTGCTGACGGTCGTCGAACGCCACGAGCACGGAAACAAAGACGACGATCCGCGGCTGCGGATCCGGCGAATGCGCTGGGGCCTCATCCCGACGTGGACCAAAACCGCCGAGCCCGGCGTTCCGGTCAAGGGCAAGCCACTGTTCAATGCCCGGGCCGACAAGGCCGCCACCACCGCATCGTTCCGCGACGCGGTGAAGTATCGGCGCTGCCTGGTGCCGATGGACGGCTGGTACGAATGGGTCGTCGAGCCCGATGCGCTCGCCGGGGCCAAGGGGAAGGTGGCCAAGCATCCGTTCTATATGTCGGCCGCCGACGGTTCCCGGTTGTACATGGCCGGTCTGTGGTCGGTGTGGCGCGATCGAGCGCAGCAGGCGAGCGAGCCGCTGTTGTCGTGCACGATTCTGACCACGGACGCGGTCGGCGACCTGACGCGGATCCACGATCGGATGCCGTTGCCGATGCCGAGGGAGCACTGGGACGCCTGGCTCGATCCGGACCATCCCGCACCCGCCACCCTGCTGGAGACCCCCGGTATCGACGCCGTCGCCGGCATCGTGGCACGGCCGGTGCCGGATCTGGTCAACAGCGTGCGCAACAACGGTCCGGAACTGCTGGCCCGGGTATCGGGTGCCGCGGCGGACACCGAACAGGCCGGGCAGATCAGCCTGTTGTGACCGCCCGGCCTATCGGTGTGTCGCTAGCGGTGATTCAGAGCTGGCACTTGACGCTGGGCGTTGCGATATTCAGCCCGCACTTGATGATGCCGGTGATCAGATCGATGACCTTGGTGGTGACACCACCGCCGAGTTTCTCAGCCTTATCAGCCTTTTCATCCCGCTTCGGGGTGCCCTCTCTGCTCGGTGCGTCGTCGGCGCCGAGCCCATCGAACGGGAAGTCGGCGATCTGAGTCACCGAGGGAAGGTCCGGCGCGGCCGCGGCCCCGGGAGCTTGTAACGCGACCGAACCACAAGCTAGGACCAGCGCACCGAACAGGGAGACGATCATGGTGCGCAGAGACATTTCGCATCACATCCTCGGGTCGGACGAATCTGGGTCCGTCCAGTAACGCACAGATAGCCGGGAATTCGGGTTCGATTACACCGATGTGACCGGCGCGGTGACCGCATTGGTCAGCCGAACCAGATCGCCCGGCGCCACCTCGATCTCGAGCCCCCGCCGCCCCGCGCTGCACAACACCCGATCCCAGGTCAGTGCGGAGGCGTCCACCACGGTGGGCAGCAGCTTGCGCTGCCCGAGCGGTGAGATGCCGCCGAGCACGTAACCGGTGACCCGTTCGGCCTTCGCCTTGTCCGCCATCGCCGCCTTCGGTGCTCCGAGCGCCGCGGCAGCTGCCTTGAGCGACAACATATTCGGCACCGGAAGCACCGCGACGGCCAGGGTTCCCGTCGACAGCTCGAGCACCAGGGTCTTGAAGATCTGCGCGGCGTCGAGGCCGAGTTCGCCTGCCAGCGCGTCGACCGCCTCGGTGCCATAGGAATCGGCGCGCGGGTCGTGTGGGTAGGCGTGCACATGGTGGGCGACTCCGGCCTTGGTCAAGGTGCGGATCGCCGGGGTCGAGGCTCCTGCCATGGCGGACACCTTAGTTGCGTGACGGCACAGGCGGGCAATGGCTTTTCCGGGCAATGGCTTTTCGATGCCGTGACGTTGCCGTGGGAACACAGCCGGGGCCGAGTCTGTTGACGCAAATACACAAGCAGCCTTGTGCACGACGCAAAGGAGAAGTCGGGTGCCCGTTCTGATCGAGGAACGTCCGGTATGGACCGCGGTGTCGCCGACGAATGACCGGTTCCCGTTCGAAATGCCGCTGCCGGTAGATTTGGCAGGTACGGCGATCGAAGGGACACGTGTGACGAGCGACGACGATGTGGTGACCGACGGTGAGGTCGGCGCCGCGGTCGACGAAACCGCGCTGGCGCAGCGGTTCGAGCGGGACGCGCTCCCGATGCTCGACCAGCTGTACGGTGCCGCGCTGCGCATGACGAGGAACCCGGCCGACGCCGAGGATCTGGTTCAGGAGACCTACGTCAAGGCATTCCAGGGATTCAAGTCCTTCAAAGAGGGCACCAACCTGCGCGCCTGGCTGTACCGGATCCTGACCAACACCTACATCAACTCCTACCGCAAGAAGCAACGTCAGCCCGCGCAGTACCCGACCGACGAGATCACCGACTGGCAACTGGCGGCGACCGCCGAGCACACCTCACAGGGTCTGCGTTCGGCCGAGGTCGAGGCGCTGGACGCGCTGCCCGACGACGACATCAAGGCCGCACTGCAGGAGCTGCCGGAGGAGTTCCGGATGGCGGTGTACTACGCCGACGTGGAGGGCTTTCCGTATAAGGAAATCGCCGACATCATGGGTACCCCCATCGGTACGGTGATGTCCCGGTTGCATCGCGGTCGTAAGCAGCTGAAGGGTTTGCTCGCGGACGTGGCGCGTGAACGTGGATTCAACCGCAACGAGGCGGAACGCCAGGAGGTCAAGCAGTGAGTACGGAGCGCGACCCCGATATGGAGCTCGACTGCACTGCGGTGCTCGCCGATGTCTGGCTGATGCTCGATGGTGAATGTGACGCCGCGACCCGCGCTCGGTTGCAGCATCACATGGATCACTGCTCGCCCTGTATCGAGGCCTACGGCATCGAGGAGAAGATCAAGGGTCTGCTGAGCCGCAAATGCGGTGGCGACCGCGCACCGGACTCGCTGCGTGACCGGCTGACCGTGGAGATCCGCCGATCGGTGACGATTACCCACGAATCGCCGCACGCGACCGAGTCCTGATCGCGGGCGACCCCCGAAACGACTGAGCGGCACGCTCTTCCGTCCTGGAGGAGCGTGCCGCTCGTGTTCTGTCAGCGCAACGGCTCAGGCGTTCGGCCTCTTGCCATGGTTTGCGGCGCTGCCCTTGCGGCTGCGCTTCTTACGACCACGCTTACCCATCGGTAGTCTCCCTTCTGTTGAAGGCCATTGTTTCATGTGTGGTTGGCTGTACCCGCAGCGGATGCAGCGCCGACGAGTGAATGGGGTGTCATGCCTGAGGAAGTGCGCGCGGAGATGGTGTCGACAGTGCTCACCGTCGAAGTGGCAGTGGGCGACAAGGTGGAACAGGACCAGACCTTGGTGCTGCTCGAGTCCATGAAGATGGAGATCCCCGTGCTCACCGAGATCGACGGTGAAGTCACCTCGATCGTCGTCGTGCCCGGTCAGGTCCTACAGCAGGGCGACCTGATCGCCGTCATTTCCTGAGCGAACCGAAGCGGTAGACCGAACATGGCGACACTGAGCGAGCTCCTTGCCGAGCACACCGACCTACCCGGCGTCGCAGTAGACCATCTGCAGCGGGTGGTGGGGGACTGGCAGCTGCTCGCCGATCTGTCCTTCGCCGATCTGCTCCTGTGGGTCGGTGCGGGTCCGATCACCGATGGCGCGGACATCGTCTGTGTCGCGCAGTGCCGTCCGACGACAGCGCCCACCGTGCATCCGGAGGATCGGGTGGGTGGGCTCGCCCTCCAGGCCGACCATCCGCAGGTGTTCGACGCATTGGTGACCGGCAAAATCGTGCGCGCCGACAGCGATGCCGAGGCCGAAGGGGTCTACCACCCGCATCCGGTGCATGCCATTCGTGAGGCCATCCCGGTGCGGTGCGGCGACGATGTGATCGCCGTGCTGAGCCGCGACACCGATCTGCAGCGTTCCCGGGTGCGCAGCACCCTGGAGATCGCGTATGTGGCCTGCGCGGACGACCTGTGCCAAATGATCGCCGACGGCACCTTCCCGACCACGGAGGACCGCGCCGCGACGCACTCCAGCCCGCGTGCGGGCGACGGCTTCATCCGCCTCGACACCGAAGGCATCGTGGTCTACGCGAGCCCGAATGCCTTGTCCGCTTATCACCGTATGGGTCTGCAGGCGGATCTGGCAGGCCAGGATCTCGCTGTCACCACACGGTCGCTGATCACCGATCCGTTCGACGCGCAAGAGGTGGTCGGCGATATCCAGGCCGCGCTCGCAGGCCGGACCGGGCGGCGGATGGAGGTCGAGGCCCGCGGGGCGACCGTGCTGCTGCGCACCCTGGTGCTGCGCCCGCACGGTGAGCTGGCCGGTGCCGCGGTGCTGGTGCGGGACGTTACCGAGGTCAAACGCCGCGACCGGGCATTGCTCAGCAAGGACGCGACCATCCGGGAGATCCACCATCGGGTCAAGAACAATCTGCAGACGGTGGCCGCGCTGCTGCGGCTGCAGGCGCGTCGCACCGAGAATGAGGAGGCGCAGGTCGCGCTGACCGAGTCGGTGCGCAGGGTCACCTCGATCGCGTCCGTGCACGAGATGCTGTCGATGTCGGTGGACGAAGAGGTCGATCTCGACGAGGTCGTCGACCGGCTGTTGCCGATCATGGCCGATGTCGCCACCGTGCACACCGCGCGAATCAAGGTGCGCAGGGCGGGCTCGCTCGGTGTCTTTTCCGCGGAGCGGGCGACGCCGCTGGTGATGGTGCTGACCGAGCTGGTGCAGAACGCCATCGAGCACGCCTTCGATTCCGGCGAGAACGGTTCGGTGACAATCCGTTCCGAGCGGTCGGCGCGCTGGCTGGATGTGATCATCAGCGACGACGGCCGCGGGCTGCCGCCCGGCTTCAGCCTGGAATCCTCCGACCGCCTCGGCCTACAGATCGTGCGCACCCTGGTCACCGCCGAACTGGGCGGTTCGATCGGCCTGCACCCCGGCGCCGACGTCGGCACGGACGCCGTGCTGCGAGTCCCGTTGGGCCGCCGCTCTGGTCGCTGACCTGAACGGTGACATCAACCCCGACGATCCCCTTGGCAATCAACAACTTTCGATCGCTCCATGATCAACATTCGGTATTCGCAACTCGCTTCACGATCGATGCCGGCGCATCCACCAAGGTCGCGGGCAATCCCGCTACCCCCCAGCCACGAGGACGCCTTTCGGGCGAAGTGTGCGCGCAGGCACCAGGGTTTAGCGGCCTGTCCCCCTCCCGCACCGGCCGAAGCGCATCCACCGAAACCGTAGGATCGCCACTGGTGCCCCACCAGGTCTGTTGCCACCTTTCGCGACCGAACCGCGCGGTGCCTGCCACCCACAACGGCCGAACGCATCCATAAAGTCGCGAGTTCAACGACCAACACCCCCACTCGGCACGATGACACCTTCCGAGCGAAGCGAGATCCAGCACTAGAGTTCGCGGCCCGTCTCGCTGCCGAGAGGCCGAAGCGCATGCGCCGCAGGCGCGAGTCTCGGCCTCTCGGCAGCGAGACCAAGGGGGCCGCGAACCCGCAGCGCCGCAGGCGCTGCCAAAAACACAGCTACAAAAACAAATCAGCCCGGCACCTCGGAAGGTGCCGGGCCCAATGCGTTACCGGTCCGGGCTGAATGGCCCGGTAACGCTGGTCGCCTCGAGAATCAGACGACAGTGCGGGTGCGGGTGCGCGCGTTGCGACGCTTGAGCGCGCGGCGCTCGTCCTCGCTCATTCCACCCCACACGCCGGCATCCTGCCCGGACTTCAGGGCCCAGGACAGGCAGTCGGCGGTAACGGGGCAGCGAGCGCAGACCAGCTTGGCATCGGCAATCTGCGCGAGCGCAGGACCACTGTTACCCACCGGGAAGAACAGCTCGGGGTCCTCGTCGCGACAGATGGCCTTGTGGCGCCAGTCCATTCCTCTGCTCCTTTGCTGGGCGCCGAAAAGGGCGCCTACGGTTTGTGGATCGTTCACTTGTGCGACTCGAATGTTTCCGCACGGTTGCTTGTGAATGCTTTCACGAACACCGTAGATGTCAATAGGTATCTGGTGCACCGTGGGGAAGCTCACGCTCTCAAGGTTCCCCTAGGGGAACCTGCCGGGTCCTTTGTACTCGCTCTACCCGGTTTTCGCAGCGCAAACGCGATGTTTTGCGCGCGTTTCGTGCTCAGGAAGGTCGCGGAGCGACGACGGCGAGCACGTCGGGCACAGCTGTGAAATCCACCATGTTGCGTTTTCCGATAAAATCGCCATCGATTTGCAGGCCGATGGGCTCTGTGGCGTGGATCCGCACCGACGGAACATCGTCCTCGCGAAACAGGTTGCGAGACTTGGGGTTTCCATTGGTTGCCAGCAACTGGCGCGCGAGCATCAGGGTCGGGACCACCGCCATCGACCGCACCGCGAACACGCCGAGGCCCGTCTCGAAGGTGGTGCCGGGGTTGGTGTGCACCGGCGTGGAGTTCAGGTAGGTCCATGGACTGGCGTTCGTTACGAATGCGTAATGGACACCGTCCACCGGTGCGTGTCCTGGGATCTCGATCCGGACGCTCGGCTGCTTGCCTTTTGCGCGGAAGAATTGGCGCACGGTGGTTCGGACGTAGTGTCCGGGCGTGGCCGCTCGGCCGTTGGCGCGGCTGGCGTCGATCGCCTCGCACACATCGGCGTCGAGTCCGACTCCGGCGCTGAAGGTGAACCAACGGTCATCGGCGATGCCGAGACCGATCTTGCGGTCGCGGTCGAGTGTGAGCAGATCGATCAACTGGTTGGTCGCGGTCACCGGATCCGGCGAAATGCCGAGCGCCCGCGCGAAGACATTCGCCGATCCGCCCGGGATCACGCCGAGCCGAGGCAGCCATGCCTGACCGTCGTTGAGCTCGGGCAATGGCAGGAAACCATTGATGGTTTCGTTGACCGTCCCATCGCCGCCGTGCACGACGATCAGATCCATCTCATTGGTCGATGCCCACTGGGCCAATTCCGCCGCGTGCCCGCGATGCTGGGTGTGCGCAACGGTCAGCTGAGTCCGGCTCTCCAGGGCGTGTGCCAGCAGATCCCGTGTCGCCGGTGTAGTCGAGGTGGCATTGGGATTCACGATCAGCAACGTCCGCACTCTTCAAAGCCTAATCGCGCGCTGACCGAGACGGTCCGGCGACAGCCTTGCGCTCGGGCGCGCGCCGGTGGTGGCCGTTTAGGCTTGGCGCGTGGCTGAGACCGACAAGGGCGAGTTTTCCGGTGTGCCGACCACGGTGCGCGGTGCGGGTGGACTGGTGACACTGGAGGGCGGCGCCGCCGTGGTCGCGGCGATCGTGCTGGTGGTCCGAGGGCTGCTCGGGCATGACCAGAGCGCCACGAGCGGGTACGGCACCGCGGCGTGGTTCGGCATCCTCGGCGGCGCCGTGCTCGCCGCGGGCATCGGGTTACTGCTCGGCCACCGCTGGGGCCGGGCGATCGCGGTGATCGCTCAGCTGTTGTTGCTGCCGGTCACCTGGTCGTTGCTCACCGACTCACACCAGCCTATCTACGGAGTCCTGCTCGGCGTCGTGGTGATCGCCGCACTGGTGCTGTTGTTCGCGCCGCCCTCGTCGCGATGGATGGCACAGGAGTACGGCATCGATAATGACGGGCCGCGGACCGGATAGTGGTGGTGCCGCTCAGGCTCCGGTGGCGGTCCGCAACGCCTGCCGACAGAGCTGATCGGCCTGCCGAGTCGTCTCGGGTTGCCGGTAGCGCGGGGCGAGCGCAAGGACCTGGGCGCAGGCGGTGTCCAGGTCGATGAGATGGCCGACCGATACGAAGACCGGCTTGACCCCGCTCCTGGTACGCAGCACGCGGCCGACGATCTGCCCGTCGATGGTGATGTCGGCGGTCGCGCCGCGTCGGTGCGCGGGCTCGGTGTAGTCGCCCCACGCCGACTTGGCCACACCGATGGTCGGCAGTTCGGTGAGTACGCCGACGTGACAGGCCAATCCGAACTGTCGCGGATGGGCCAGGCCCTGGCCGTCGCAGACCAGCAGATCCGGTGTGGTGGAGAGCTTTTCGAGCGCCGCGAGGGTGGTCGGCAACTCGCGGAACGCGAGCAGGCCCGGCACATAGGGGAAGGTGACGGTGCCGTGTGCGACCGCGGTGTCGACGGGTTCCAGTGTGGTGCTGTCCAATACGACTACGGCGGCGGCGAACCTCCCGTTGTCGTGATAGGCCGAGTCCAGCCCGGCGACGGTCCGAAACTCTGCTGTAGCAAGATTCTCCGTGACAACCGACGGGCGGAGCTCGTCCTGTATCGCCGCTGCCTCAGCTGCTGTGGTCGGCCACTCGGCCGGGGCGCTCACCCGCATGTCGGTCCTTGCTCTCGCCCCGCTGCGCGACTAGTTGCCGCCGCGCCCGAGTGCGTCCAAAGCCGCGCCCTCGAGCCGGTAGCCGACCCACTCGTCCTGTCCGACGGCGCCGAGCGACTTGTAGAAATCGATGGACGGGGTGTTCCAGGTCAGCACCGCCCAGTCGACCCTGCCGTAACCGTTGGCGACGGCTTCCTCGGCGAGCGTGGTCAGCAGCGCCTTGCCGTACCCCTTGCCCCGGGTCTCCGGTTTGACGTACAGGTCCTCCAGGTAGATGCCGTGCACACCCTTCCACGTGGAGAAGTTCAGGAACCAGATGGCGCAGCCGACCAGTCCGGCGTCCTCCTCGACCACGTGAGCGAACAGCGCAGGCGTCGGGCCGAAGAGCGCGGTGTGCAGCTGCTCGGTGGTCAGTGTGCACTCATCTCGTGCCTTTTCGTACTCGGCGAGGTCATAGACCAGGTCGACGAGACCGGGCACGTCGGCGGGCGTCGCACGGCGGATGACGCCGTTGCCGGATCGAGTCACAGGGGTGCTCCGTTCGGTGCGGGAACGAGGTTGTGCGCCAGGATGGTTCGCACGTCGTGTTCGTAACCGAGGACGCTGATCGCCCCGGTCGACATGGTGAAGCGGCGGCCCTCCCTGAGGTCCAGCTCGGCCCAGCGGGTGATCAGTGCTCGAGAGAAGTGTCCGTGCCCCACCAGCACGATATCGCGTTCGGCCAGTGCGGGTTCCACCGAGGTCAGCACCCGGTCGGCCCGCGCGCGCACCTGGTCGGCGGTCTCGCCGCCAGGCGCCGGACCGGTCCAGATGGTCCAGCCAGGGACGGTTCGGCGGATTTCCGCGGTGGTGCGACCCTCGTAGTCGCCGTAGTCCCATTCGGCCAGATCGTCGTCGACCGCGGTGTCGGTGAGCCCCGCCAGCGCGGCGGTGTGCACGGCGCGTTGGCGTGGGCTGGTGAGCACCAGCGGAGCGCGCAGCTTCAGCTCGATCAGCAGCTGACCGGCCCGGCGGGCCTGCTCTTCGCCGTGCTCGGTGAGCGGCAGATCGGTGCGCCCGGTATGGCGGCGCTGAGTCGACCAGGTGGTTTCGCCGTGCCGGAGCAGCACGAGCCGGGCGTCATCGAGTGCAGACATGGTTGCTTCCCGCCTCTTTCGCGTCTTCAGGCCAGACTAGCTACCGCGACGGTGGCGTGGGCGGCCGGCGGTGCGGTCTCGGGTTGTCGGCCGGTACCCGGTGGGCTACCCATGTGCTCTCGAAACCGGTCGTCACTGGCCGAGGGCGTACAGCTGCGTGCCGCGCTTTTCCAGCACCGTGGTGCCGAGCACAGCGAGCGAGATGGGGGCGTTTTCGGAGCCCTGGCGAAGCACCGGGATGCGGGCAAGCTCGGTGCCCGAAGCGGGATCGACGGCGGCGAGCCCTCCGGCTACCGGAACGAGCAGCCTGCCCGCCATGAACGCGGGTCCGCCGAGGGCGTTCGGAATGGTCCACAGTGGGTCGAAAGTGCTAGCACTCAGCGCGATCACGCTGTTGCCGGTGAAAACGAAGAAGGCCGAGCTGATTCGGGTTGTTGTCGCCTTGTCGGTCAGCGGCGCCGAAAGTTGGTGCACCATAAGCGGATTACCGGTGCCGTCGTAGACGGCGAGGCGAGGTGTCGTGGCTTCCACGCCCGGGGCCACGGGCCCGCCGGGTAGGTACAGCACAATTCGGTTGTCCGACACCGCGATCACCCGGGCGTCGGCGGAATCGGTGCCCGACCCCGTCAGCACGTGTGAGCCGTGCTCCTCGGGAACGGTGTTGTCTTTCGGTGCCGGGTTGAGCACGGTCAGCCGGTTGGCCGGGTCTTCCGGGCAGCGTTCCAGCACCGCGACTCGAGAGGCGCTCGACCCGGCCGACAGTAGGGAGCAACCCTTGCGTGGTTGAGTTTTCACATTCACCGGCGCGTCGACATAGCCGTATTCGAGGGTGCGCACCAGATCCGAGCGCCACATCTCCAGCCGCTGCGGTCCCTTGGCGAGCACGTAGGTGCCGTCGACGGACAACTGCAGTGTCTCGTCCATGTAGCTGCTGCGGGCGGTGCGCCGCGAACCGTCCTCGCCCGCGAGCAGGGTGGCTTGGCTGCAGCCCCGCTGATCCCGGTACACCGCGATCACCGTGCCGAATTGCGACTCCACCCCGCACAGGGGCATGTCGCGTCGATACAGCCACAATTGCGCACCGGTCTGCGGATCGCGGCCGACGACGATGCCGTCGTCGCCGGTGACCACCGCGCCACCGGCGACGAGGGCGCGTGCCGTTGCCCCGTCGGGCGCGTGCCACAGTTCGTGCAGAGTGGTCGGCAATTGGTCCGCGGCGGGCGGGGTCGGCACGGGGTGTTCCGCGGTCAGCGATTCGGTGCCGATGGCGTCGCCGCGCGCCCACACCAACGCCGCCGCGATCGCCACGAGCACGGCGATCGCGACTGCGGAGATGATGTCGGCGCGCGTCCGCCGCTCAGGTGCGAGCACGATTGCGAGAGTAGCGGATCCGCCGGACTAGACCGATGCCGTGGCCGCGGCGCCTGCTTCTGCGGCGATGTCGCTGCCGTTCTCGCCCGCGGGCTTGCGCCGACGACGTCGACGTCGTGCGGGCTGATCGGCCGACTCGGCGTCCTCGCCGCCGTTGTCCGCGCTCGCGGGCACCCCGGCGGCCCCGTTATCGGAGCTGTCGGTCGCGGCGGTCCCGCTGTCGGTGGTGTCGCTGTCCGCACTGCCGGTGTCGGTGACCGTGTCGGCATCTCCTGCGGGCTTGCGCCTACGGCGACGGCGACGGGCAGGCTTCTCGGAGTTCGCGTCCTCGGTGTCGGCGTTGTCGAGGGGTGCCACGGTCTCGGAGGATGTTGTGACCACGCCGTCCTCGGTGCCGGTGGTCTCGGCCGTGTCGATCGGCTCCCCGGCCCTTGTCCGCCTGCGGTTGCGCTTGCGTGGGGCACGCGCGGGCCGCTCGACGACAACGGCGTCCTCGTCGCGCTCCACCTTCGGCTTGCGGACGGTGCCCGTCACGCCCTCCGGGATACCGAGCTCCGAGTAGAGGTGCGGTGAGCGCGAGTATGTTTCGACCGGCTCCGCGATACCGAGACCAAGCGCTTTGTCGATGCTCGCCCAGCGATTGAGTTCGTCCCAGTCGATCAGGGTGATCGCGACGCCGGTGCGGCCGGCGCGGCCGGTGCGACCGATCCGGTGCACGTAGGTCTTCTCGTCCTCCGGGCACTGGTAGTTGACGACGTGCGTGACGTCGTCGATGTCGATGCCGCGCGCCGCGACATCGGTCGCGACCAGCACATCGATGGTGCCCTTGCGGAACTTGGTGAGCGCCTTCTCCCTGGCGATCTGTCCGAGGTCACCGTGCACCGCGCCGACGGAGAACCCGCGCTCGGCCAGGTCGTCGGCCACCTTCTGCGCGGTGCGCTTGGTGCGGGTGAAGATCATCGTCGCGCCGCGGGTCTCGGCCTGCAGAATGCGGGCGATCAACTCGCTCTTGTCGAGCGCGTGCGCGCGGTAGACGAACTGCGCGGTGCGGTCGTGCACGGCGGAATCGTGCGGCTCCTCGGCGCGGATGTGCGTCGGCCTGCTCAGGAAGGTGCGGGCCAGGGTGATGATCGGGCCCGGCATGGTCGCCGAGAACAGCATGGTCTGGCGCTGTGTGGGAACCATGCCCAGAATGCGCTCGATATCCGGCAGGAAGCCGAGGTCGAGCATTTCATCGGCCTCGTCGAGGACCAGCACGCCGACCTTGCCGAGGATCAGGTGGCCCTGATCGGCCAGGTCCATCAGGCGGCCCGGGGTGCCGACCACAACGTCGACGCCGGAGCGCAGCGCGGCGATCTGGGACTCGTAGGGACGGCCGCCGTAGATCGATAGCACGCGTAGTGAGCCCTGATGGTTCTTCAGATACTTACTTGCGTTCTCGAGATCCTGGGTGACCTGGATGCACAGCTCGCGGGTGGGCACGATGATCAGGGCCCGTGGGGTGCCGTCCAGCGGTGTGGTTCCGGTGTCGGCGGTGGCAATGCGATGCAGCAGCGGCACACCGAATCCGAATGTCTTACCCATGCCGGTGCGCGCCTGACCGATGAGATCTTCACCGGCGAGCGCCAACGGAAGGGTGAGTTCCTGGATCGCGAAAGTGCGTTCGATTCCGATCTCGCCGAGTGCGCGTACGATTTCCTCGCGCACGCCCAATTCGGCAAAAGTCGGTGCAGTGTGGGTTTCGTCCAGTTCGGCGGTCAGCAGCGTGTCTGCCAAGCCCGGTTCCTGTTCGATAGTGATCTTGCTCAGGTTCGTGCCTTTCCTCGTTAGCGCGTCACGCGCGCACGAGGCGTGGGGCGGACCGGTCGGCCCGCGACAACCACGTATCCGCCTGTGATGCTCACTCCGGCTACAGCCTGATGTCAGCGGGTGCCGTCTATACGGCAGCTACCTGGAGACATCGGCGCGGCGCTGTGGTGATGCGGATCTGGTGCGCGCACATTTTCCTGGACGTCGAAAACCTCGCACCCGGTGCCCGTGTGACCATGCGATTCGGCGACTCGGTCGGGCGAAACTTTTCGTTGTCCGCAGTGATTGTAGCGTGATATTGTGCACGGCTCGAATTGCCGCCGCGATAAATTCGACACAAAAGTCCGGTTTCCTCGCGCGGCTCGCCGACGTACGCTGCGCCACATGGCAATTCATCGTGCGCGACGAATCTGGACCAGCCTCGAACCACTGCACGACGTGGTGTATTTCGGGACGCCGATCAAGGAGGCCGGAGTCGCGATCGGCCTGCGCGGATATTGGCAGACATACTTCGCATTCCGGGCGGCCCCACTCGGCGCTGTGACGGCGGGCACCGTGGTGGCGACCTTCGCCGGGTTCCACCCCGACATGGTCGGCAAAGCGCTGCCGGATGCCTGGACCAGGTCGACCCCGCAGCACAGCCTCGAGGCCAGACTCGCCGTGTCGACCGGGCTGTTGCGCGGCGCGGGCGCGGGGAATGCCGAATGTGCTCGCGGCGTCGAGTTGCTGGCACCGGTGGTGCGTGCGGCGGATCGCACCGGGCGGGCGCTGTTCGCGGCGAATGCCGAATTGCCGTTGTCGCAGGATCCGGTCGCCGCGTTGTGGCAGCTCACCACGTCGTTGCGTGAGCACCGCGGTGACGGGCACGTGGCCGCGCTGGTCGCGCACGGACTGACCGGCGCGCAGGCCTTGGTGATCCAGGTGGCCGCAGGCAAGGTGCCCGCGTCGGTCATGCGGTCCGCGCGCGGCTGGTCGGAGCAGGAGTGGTCCGACAACGCCGACGAACTGCGCGCCCGCGGCCTGATCACGGGTGAGCCGACGAGTCCCGCACTGACGGTCGGCGGCGCGGAATTGTTGCAGCGAGTCGAGGCGAGCACCGACGATGCCGCATGGAACGGCGCGCTTTCGACGTTGTCGCAGGACGCGAGCGCCGAGCTGATGGATGTCCTCGCGCCACTGGTGAAGCAGGTGCAGACATCCTTGGTGCCGCCGATCAATCCCATCGGAATGGGACACCCGTAGCCGCGAATCGGACTTGCCTGTTACCGCGGGTACCGCCGTGTGAGAGATTCTTGTCTGTGAGCTTCGCAGACACCGTCTCCATCGCCGCCCGTAATGCCTGGGCGCTGACCTTCGGCCCCGGCGTCGAGGCGCCGGACCCGACCCCGTCGACGGTGCTTTCCGATGAACCGCACCGACAGTTGCGCCGGTTCGAGGGACCCGAATCCGCCGGCACGGCACCGGGGCAGGCGGTCCTGCTCGTGCCGCCGCTCGCCGCGCCCGCCAGCTGCTTCGATCTGCGGCCCGATCAGAGCCTGGCCCGGTTCCTGCTCGACACCGGCCGCACGCCGTATGTCGTCGACTACGGCGAGATCACCTTTGCTGATCGGCGGATGGGCTTCGAGGACTGGATCGACGACATCCTGCCCGAGGCGATCCTGCGCACCTGCGCCGATCAGAACGGTCGGCCGGTCGATCTTGTCGGCTGGTCCCTCGGTGGGACGCTGGCGCTGCTCGCCGCCGCCGCACACCGGCAGCTGCCGATCCGGTCCATTACAGCGGTCGGCTCGCCGCTGGACTACGACAAGATGACCGGCATTCCGCAGCTGCGGGCGGTCGCCAAGCTCACCGGCGGGATCGCGACCTCGACGGCCGTGCGCGCGGCGGGCGGCATCCCGGCCGCGCTGACGCGGTTCGCCTACAAGGTGACCGCATGGGACAGGGAACTCACCCGACCGTGGTTCGTGGCGAGCAATATCGCGCGCACCGAAACCCTGGCGAGAATGGAGACGATCGACCGCTTCATGGCCGAGATGCCGGGGTATCCCGGCCGCTTCTACGGCCAGCTCTGGGGCAGGCTGATTCTCAACAACGACATCGGCCGCGGCGTCGTGCACCTGGGTCAGCGACGGATCGAATTGGCGCAGGTGACCGCGCCGGTGCTGCTCGTCGGCGGGCCGAGCGATGTCATCACCCCGGCCGCCGCGGTCGAGGCGGGCACTCGGACCCTCGCTCGTGCCGAGTCCGTGCGCTACGAAACGGCCCCGGGCAGCCACCTCGGTATCCTCGCGGGCCTGACTGCCCGCGACACCACGTGGACCTACCTCGACAAGTTCCTGCGGGAAGCTGCGTGAGTCGAGTACTAGGCTGTGTGGCATGGGAGCCCAGTCATCTGCCGCGCTAGATGTTTCGTCCATCGCCGCTGACCACTCGGGAGTCACCGAGCTGTTCGCGGTGCTCGCCTATGGTGAGATTTCCGCCTTCTATCGCCTGGCCGAAGAGGCCAAGCTGTCCCCGACACTGCGCGGCAAGGTCGCGGTCGCGAAGATGGCGGCCGCGGAGATGCGGCACTTCGAGACCCTGGAGTCGGCACTGGCCGAGCGCGGCGTCGACATCTTCGACGCGATGGCGCCCTATGTGCGCGCACTGGACGCCTACCACGACTCCACCGACCCCTCGACCTGGCTCGAGTCGATGGTGAAGTTCTATGTCGGTGACGGCATCGCCGCCGACTTCTACACCGAGATCGCAGGCGCTCTTACTCCCGAGGTCGCCGCCGTGGTCCGGGACGTGCTCGCCGAGACGAGCCACTCCGAATTCGTGGTGGAGGAGGTGCGGCGCGCGGTCGCGACCAGCCGTTCCGAACGCGATCGGCTCACCCTCTGGGGCCGGCGGCTGCTCGGCGAGGCGATCACCCAGGCGCAATACGTGATGGCTCAGCGCGACGAACTCACCGAGCTGGTGCTGACCGCGACCGGCGATCTCAACGGCATCGCGGCGCTGTTCGAGCGCATGCAGGCCAGCCACGCCGAACGCATGGCGGTGCTGGGTATCTGACCCGGTTACTCGTTGACGGCGCGCTTGGACACCAGGCGCAGTTCCGGGGCGCGGACCTGGGTGTGGTCGCTGAGCCAGACGATGATGCTTTGGTCGTTGCCCGTGTCCAGCATCTCGAAGGCGACCTTCATGGCGCCGTGCTCGGGATGGTCGAGATCCAACTCGGCGACAATGCGCTCCTGCAGGCGATGCGGCTGCCAGCGCCCCGCGAAATCGGGATGGTGATGCAACGCCTCGATCACCTCGAGTAGCTTTTCGTCGCCGGGCCAGCGCAGTTTGGCCCGGCACAGCTCGGCCGAGAAAACATCCGCGGCCTCCGACCAGTTCCGCACGACCTTTCGTGCCAGCGGGTGCATGAAGGTGTACCAGGCCAGATTCACGTGCGCCGGATCGTCGAGCAGGCCGAGCGGTGTCGCCAGGTCCTCCCATGCCGGATTCCAGCCGAGCACGTTCAGCCGCCTACCGACGACGAAGGCGGGGGTGGGATGCAGCGCCCGCAGGATCGTCTGGATGCCGAGGCTGAGGGTTTCCTCCGCGGACGAGGCCTTGGGGCACCGTGCCTCGTTGCTGGAGGTCAGTGCGAGCCAGCTGAAGTGGTTGCGGTCCTTGCCTTCCAGCATCAGCGCCTTGGCCAGTGCATCGATCACCGCCACCGAGGGATTGGTGTCTCTGCCCTGTTCCAGCCTGGCCAGGTAGTCGGCGCTCACCCCGGCGCGGACCGCGACCTCCTCGCGGCGCAGCCCGGGGGTGCGGCGGCGCCCACCCTCGGGCATCCCGACATCCGACGGCCGCAATTCGGCGCGGCGCGCGATCAGGAATTCCGCGAATCCGTTTCGTGCCATGTTTCCATCGTGCCTTGTCCTGGGACGGTTATCCGCGCCCTGTCAGGTCCAGGATAACGGCGGTCTGGCTACGCGATCGTGACGCGACAATCGTCGAAGCATGACAATTTCCGAATCCAATACCGCAGCCTCCACTTCGCTCAGCTCGGGTTCTTGGGCGCTCGATCCACTGCATTCCTCGGTCGAGTTCAGTATTAGGCATCTCGGCATTTCCAAGGTCCGTGGTCGGTTCTCGCGCTTCGAGACCGAGTTCGTCGTCGAGGAATCCGGGGCGGCCACCATCGGCGCCGTCATCGATCTGGACTCCTTCGACACCGGCAACGCCGATCGGGACGCCCACGTCCGCAACGCGGATTTCCTGGATGTGGCCAACCGGCCGACGCTGTCCTTCCGTGCCGTCGAACCGGTCCGGATCACCGAGTCGTTCGTGGTGGAGGGGGTAGCGACGCTCGGCGCCCTCAGCAAGCCGATCACGCTCGAGGTCGAGTGGGGCGGTGTGCAGGAACTCGGGGCCACCGGCGATCGGCACGCCGGATTCTCGGCGACCGGCACGATCAAGCGCACCGATTTCGGCGTCGGCGGACTGCTGCCCGGCATGCTCAGTGACACCGTGAAGATCGAACTGGAAATCCAGCTCGTCGAGCCCAAGTAACCGGCCTCAGCAACGGGCGCGCCCTGTTCGCTGAGAGCGCAGGTGGTCGTGTGCCTGCGTGATACGGCCCTGCACTAGCCTTGATCGGACAGCGAAGAGCGCTCGGGTGGACCAAGGTCCGCACGCCGCACAGGACTCTAGGTTCGGAGGTTGGCCGTGGAGGTCAAGATCGGTATTTCGGATAGCCCGCGGGAGATCGTGATCGTCAGCTCGCAGACTCCCGACGAGGTCGAGGCGCTGGTGTCCGGTGCGCTGAGCGGCGAAAGCGGTGTCGTGGCGCTGACCGACGAGAAGGGGCGCAAGTTCCTGATCCAGGCCGCCAAGGTCGCCTATGTCGAGATCGGCACGCCCACCGGCGGCCGGGTCGGTTTCGCCGCCGTCTGAGCTCGTTCCGCCGCGTATTCGGGCTGAAAACCACCGGGTGTCGCAACTGTCGTTCGAAGGACGACGGTTGCGGCATTCGCTGCTTTTCGGCGACCTGCCGCACGAGCAGACGAAATCGGCCGTCCCGGACGAGTCTCCGGAACGACCGATGAATGGAGGAAACCCTCAGGCGATGGGGTGCAGCGGCACGTGTGACAGGCCACCCCACGCCAGCTGCACGGTGGTGTCGACCGCCTCTTCCTTCGGGATGGGACGGTCCGCCTCGAGCCAGTAGCGGGCGGTGAACTGACTGGTGCCGACCAGGCCGACGGCGAGGATCCTGGCGCGATACGGGTCCAGCCCGGAATCGTGTGCCACGAGATCGAACACCGCGTCCACACAGGCCTCGGTGGCCTGCTCGACCCGACGCTGCACCTGCGGCTCGCTGGTCAGATCCGACTCGAAGACCAGTCGGAAGCCCTGCATCTCATTGTCGACGAAATCGAAATACGCCTGCACCGCGGCGCGCACCCGCTGCCGGTTGTCGGTAGTGGAGCGCAGCGCCTGCCGGACACTCGACACCAGCATGTCGACGTAGTTCTGTAGCACCGCCAGGTAAAGCTCCAGCTTGCTCGCGAAGTGTTGATAGAGCACCGGCTTGCTGACGCCTGCGCATTGGGAAATCTCGTCCATACCCGCGGCGTGGTAGCCGCGCTGGACGAACACTTCGCTTGCCGCAGCGAGCAGCTGTAGCCGTCGCTCGTCGCGTGGAAGCCGGGTACCGCGTTTGGTCGGTGCCACGGCGGCGGACGACGATCTGCGGGACGTCATCCGGTCCACGAGGTCAGTCATTTTCGGCTCTCCCAGTCGATGCCCCGGCAAGAGGGGATGTACACCGGGTATCCCATGAACGATACCCGTTCATCGACCATATGCGGACCCGGGTGCCCACGCCTGCCCGCTGGTGAGAAATGTCGCAGCAAACTGCGTCTGGAGGTGTGCCCGGCTTTCGGGTCTTGTGCGCTGTGAGAGTCTGGTGTGTGTGACCGACCGACCGGAAAGACCCGGCGGCGGGCGAAATGCGCACCGCCCCGCCGGCTCCGACGCGTCCGGTTCTGCAGGGGCAGGCCCCTCGGCGCGGTCCCGAACCACCCGTGATCCAGCCAGGGTCGAGGTCTATGACCCGTTGGGTCTCGGCCAACCCGCGGACCGATCCCACCAGCCATTGCGGGCCCGTTGGGATCCCACCGCACCCGACGAGGGCCGTCAGCGGCCGCGGCCGGAACGCGATACCAAAAAGCAAAGTGCCCTGGGCAGATTCGTATCCACCTACGGCTGGCGCGCCTACGCGCTTCCGGTGCTGTTCGTGGTCACCGTGCTGGTGATCGTGGACGCGGTGCGGGGCGGACCGGATGCGGCGAGCGCCGCGGGCGGCGCACCAGGATTCGGGCGGCTGAGCCCCCACGCGGCATCCGCCGGCATCATCGGAGCACCGCCCGGCGACGGTCACTTCCCGACCGATCTGCCGTCCGGGGCACTGCCCGACGGTGGCGCGTTCACCGAAACCGGTACCGGCGCTTGGCATATGGTGCCCGGAACCACCGGCCAGATCGGTACCGGCACCGAGTTCGAGTTCAGCTACACCGTGGAGATCGAGGACGGAGTCGACACCTCCGGATTCGGCGGCGACCAGTCCGTCGCCAAGATGATCGACTCCACCCTGGCCAACCCGAAGAGCTGGGCGCACGACAGCAAGTTCGCTTTCCGGCGTATCGATCAGGGCCGACCGGACTTCCGCGTCTCCCTCGCCTCGCGCGAATCCGCGCGCAAGGCATGCGGTTTCGACATCCCGATCGACTCCTCATGTTTCAACGCCGACCAGCATCGGGTGGTGCTCTCCGAGGTGCGATGGGTGCGCGGCGCGATCGCCTACGAGGGCGATATCGGCTCCTACCGGCAGTATCAAATCAACCACGAGGTCGGTCACGCCATCGGCTACCACCAGCATCAGCCCTGCGAGACCGACGGTGGACTCGCGCCGGTGATGATGCAGCAGACCTTCGGCATCAAGAACAATGACATCGCCGCGCTCGATCCCGACGGCGTGGTCCCGATGGACGGCAAGCGCTGTCGCTTCAACCCCTGGCCTTACCCCCGCGGGTAGGGCGACCCGTGAATGCGGGACGATGGGGCGGGAAGAACGGTCCGGTCGTCGGTGTTGGACAAAGAGGAGTCGCGCCAGGAGCGCGGCTACCGCACTGCGATCGGCCAATTCGATTCGAGGAGTCCTGGACGTGTCATCACCTAAGTCCCTCCCGCCGCTTGTCGAGCCGGCCGCGGAGCTGACCAGGGACGAGGTCGCCCGCTACAGCCGTCACCTGATCATCCCCGATCTGGGGGTGGACGGGCAGAAACGGTTGAAGAACGCCAAGGTGCTGGTGATCGGCGCAGGCGGACTCGGCTCGCCCGCGCTGCTCTATCTGGCGGCCGCCGGTGTCGGCACCCTCGGCATTGTCGAGTTCGACGAGGTCGACGCGTCGAACCTGCAGCGACAGATCATTCACGGCGAGTCCGACATCGGCCGCCCGAAGGCCGACAGCGCGCGTGACTCGATCCTGGAGATCAATTCCGGCATCGACGTCCGGCTGCACAAGATCCGGCTGGAGCCGGAGAATGCGGTCGAGCTGTTCGCCGAGTACGACCTGATCGTCGACGGCACCGACAACTTCGCCACCCGCTACCTGGTCAACGACGCGGCGGTGCTGGCAGGCAAGCCCTATGTCTGGGGCTCGATCTATCGTTTCGAGGGCCAGGTCTCGGTGTTCTGGGAGGACGCTCCGGACGGCCGCGGCATCAATTACCGCGATCTGTACCCGGAGGCGCCGCCGCCCGGGATGGTGCCGTCCTGCGCCGAAGGCGGCGTGCTCGGCGTGCTGTGCGCTTCGATCGGTTCGGTCATGGTCACCGAGGCGATCAAGCTGATCACCGGCATCGGCGAGCCGCTGCTCGGTCGGCTGATGGTGTACGACGCACTGGACATGAACTATCGGACCATCAAGCTGCGCCGGGATCCGGAGCGTCAGCCGATCACCGAGCTGATCGACTATGAGGCGTTCTGCGGTGTGGTGTCCGAAGAGGGCATGGCCGCCGCGGCCGGTTCCACCATTACCGCGCGGGAGCTGAAGGAGCTCATCGATGCGGGCAAGGAGATCGAGCTCATCGATGTCCGTGAGCCGGTCGAGTGGGACATCGTGCACATCGATGGCGCCACACTGATCCCGAAGGACCGCATCCTTTCCGGTGACGCGCTCTCGGAGCTGCCGCAGAACCGGCCGATCGTGCTGCATTGCAAGACCGGGGTCCGGTCCGCGGAAGCCCTTGCCGCACTCAAGCGCGCCGGTTTCTCCGACGCCACCCACTTGCAGGGCGGTGTGATCGCCTGGGCCAACCAGGTCGATCCGTCCCTGCCGGTGTACTGACGCGCCTTCGCGCGCCTGCGCCGTCCGGGTCCCGGCATGGGTCCCGGCGGCGTCGTGGACCGGCCGTCGGATACTTCGGCGCGGCACTCTTTATGGGGCAGATGCTGGGAGTACGGTACGGCCGTGACTTCTGTGGAACCTCCCGAGCACGTGCGCGCCACGTTCGGTCTGCGCGAAGTGACCCCGGTTTCGCTGGGAGATTGGGACGGCGGCTGGCGTCTCGGTGACGTGGTGCTCAGTCCCGTTGCCGATCATGCCCGAGCGGCGTGGTCGGCGAAAGTGCGCGAGACATTGAAGGTCGACGGGTTGCGACTGGCCCGGCCGGTCCGTGCAACCGACGGCCGGTATGTCGTATCCGGTTGGCGCGCAGACACTTTCCTGGAGGGGATTCCCGAGCCGCGCCACGACGAGGTGATCTCGGTATCGCTGCGCCTGCATCAGGCCACGGCAAAACTCGAGCGGCCCCGCTTTCTGGTGCAGCCGCCGGTGGCACCGTGGGTGGACGTGGATGTGTTCGTCGCGGCCGACCGCGCCGCCTGGGAGGCGGTGCCGCTGCGCAGCCTGCGGTCCGGTGGCACGCCACCTGCCACCTCGCCGGACGGCGTGCGCAGCATGGAGCTCATCGGCCAGTTGGCTACCTTGCGCAAGCCGGTGCAGTCGCCTGCTCAGCTGGTGCACGGTGATTTGTTCGGCACTGTTCTTTTCGCGGGCGCCCTCACCCCTGGTCTCACCGACCTCACCCCCTATTGGCGCCCGGCGTCATGGGCGGCCGGGGTCATCGTGGTGGATGCGTTGGCGTGGGGCGGTGCCGACGACGGTCTGCTCGAGCGCTGGTCCGATCTTCCGGAATGGCCGCAGATGTTGTTGCGCGCGGTCATGTTTCGGCTCGCCGTGCATGCACTGCACCCGCGGTCGACCCCGGAGGCTTTCCCCGGTCTCGCCCGCACCGCGGACATGGTCCGCCTCATGCTCTGAGAAGTTGTCGATCTGCTGCTCCGGGGCCCGTCGGGGGGCTGACTGTGGCCTGCGTCACGATTGCTCTATGCTCTGACAACCGCCGCGGTCCGGCGGCTGTGTTCTGCTTCGACGACTGCCCCGATTGTTCGGCAGTCGCGCATGCTCTGACGGTTGCAAACCTGGCTCCGCAGACGTCGGTGTCAGGTTGGATCTACCCTTGCGGAGGCCGCGCGAAAAGTGTGGCGCCCGTGCTAATTTGGACGAAGTCGCCGGTGCGGTAATCCGTTGGGTTGCTTGATGTCTGCGACATGGGGTGAGGACGGCGGCAGGTGAGAATTCAGCCTCGGGCACAGATTTTGAATGTTTGGAAGACCTTGATCGCCACCTGCTATAAGGATGGCGAGTGGCAGTGGGGCGGTCGGGACGGCACCAACTCGATCAGTGATGCCGAGCAGTTGCTGTGCCTGTTGTATCCCGCCACCGAAATCAATGTGCTAGCGCTCGACCGGCCGGACGACATGGCCGAGGACGTCAGGGACACCCTCGAGGCGATGGGCGGCGCGACGCGGATCGGTGAGGTCATCGTGCGCGTGCTCGAGGAGTACATCGAAAAACACACCGACCCCAACGGTGAGCCCGAATTCGCTGCGGGAAGCTATCTTCGGGCCAACGGCGGGCTCGAGCCGACCTCAGTGCAACGCGAGATCGAGGTCGTCGACTCGTACTCCATGTCGCTGACCCTGAGTATCGCGGCGCTGGGCTTTCTTCGGGTCTTCCGAGGGTTCGTGCAGGGGCAGACCTACGATGAAGCCAAAGAGCTCGGCGAACGCATCCACGTGCTCAGCGAGAAGATCAGTATCCGGCTGACGTCGGCGATGGTCGGTCTGCTGCGAAGTTTCGTGGTCAACACGGTATCGACGAAGTCGGAACCGGGCGAGACGATCATCAGAATGCTGAACCAGACCGGTCAGCCTCCGAAGGTAATGGCGGAGAACATTATTCGTGGTCTGGAACCGGTGCGTACCCAGCTGCGCGGCATCAAGCTCGCCACTGTTCCCGGCGCCGAACTCGGTGCCGAGGACATGCTCTTCGAGTGTGGCTGGACGTGGGGCATCGCCAAGAAGGCCGACAGTATCGACTTCGTGCAGGCCAAGATCGCCGATCAGCCCGGTGCCGCGGATCCACGCCCCTATCTGTATTTCAGCGTCGTCGCGCTCGACGGCATCAACGACCTCACCTCGCAGCGGACCCGGCAGTTGGACCTGCTCGACGAGACCCAGCGCAGGCTGGCCGAGGCGTTGCAGACGCGCTGGCATCTCACCCAGCTCTATTGGTCGACGGTCGCCCGGTTCGGCGCAGGCCGCTGGCCGCTGGAAGACATCCCGTGGCGAACCTCCGACGGTCAGGAATCCGACTACTACAGCCTCGTCGTTTCCGCGGTGCTGATCCAGGATCTGGTCAACCGCACCGCCAATGACGAGGATCTGACACGAGCGGTGGAGATCTTCGACGAATTGGCGCGGCGCGGCCGAATCACCCGACGCGTCACCAAAGACGACCCCTCGGTGGCTGTGCATGTGCCCGGGGTGCGGATGTCACTCGTCGGCACCGAGGACATCGGCGATGGCCCCAGGCTGTCCTGGATCGTCTCCGACTTCGCGCCGGTGCTGCTCAAAAGAATTCTGCAGGCGGCCAGATTGTCCGGCAATGTGACCGCTCGCGACCGTTTGATGGAACTCGCGAAATCGGTCATGGAGCACCTGGATTCGCGGGTCATCCAGGAGGGGCCTGCCGCGGGGCTGTGGGACGATTCCGCACGTGCGTTCGGTCTGACGGACACCTCGCCGTCGCAGCCGTCGTGGTATCTGACGGAGCGGGTGATCGAGGGTCTTGTCACCGCCGACCGCACCTATCGCTCGCTGCCCTTGCGTCCGGTGACACTGGTCGACGACGCGGTGGCACTGCTCAACGAGGCCGAACATTTGCTCAATCGCGAATTGCTCGAGGTCAATGCCGCCGACTTCACGGCCAACCGAAGGGCGCTCGCGCGCATCGAACGCCATCTCGACCGAGCACGACGGTTGATCGACGAAAGGCCCGGAACCGCAGTCGTTCTCACGATGCGAGCGCTGGACCAACTCGACGAGTTGGCCTACGCCGACCAGGACGCGATGAGGAGCAACTGACGCCATGCTCGTGTTCTCGACCTCCGACAAAGGTGGCACCGGTCGCTCGGTGACCAGCTGCAACATCGCTTTCAGGCTGTGTATGAGCGGCAAGAACGTCGCGTATCTGGATTTCGATTTCGGCTCGCCGACCGCGGGAGCGCTGTTCGAGATCGGCGCGGTGGAACGTGGCATTTCCGACGGCACCGGGCTGCACTCCTATCTACTGAACGAAAAAGAGACGACGACCAGAATCGATGTGCGCGCCAAATCCGATCGTGTCGAACTGTGTCGCATGCCGATGCGTTCCGGAAAGCTCGTACTATTTCCCGGTGACGAGGGCGGCGCGGAATTCCCGACAACCGGAACCGCCATGGTCGAACAGTGTGTGAAGCTGCTTTCGAAGGTGATGGGTGAATTCCATGTCGTCATCGTTGATCTCAGCGCGGGGCGTTCGGCGGCGGCGCAGCTCGTTCTCGAGGCGACAGCGCACCCGCAGCTCGCCGAAGAGACCGTCCGCTGGTTGATCTTCCACCGCTGGACGCGACAGCACATCATGGCGGCCAGCTCGCTGGTGCACGGTCCGAGTGGCCTGCTGGAGTCCGGTGTCGGGTACGGGCACGACGAGAAGAAGCTGCGCGAGTCGATTCGGTTCATTCGAACGGCGGTCCCCAACCCGTTCACACAACCGGGCAATGACGAATCCGCGCAGGCACGATGGCTACTGAAACAGAATGCGGCGCTCAAAAAGCTGGCGTCCACCAAGAAACTGGGCCAGAGCACGCTGCTCGGGGAAACGCCGATGGAGCCGATGCTGCAGTGGCGCGAACAAGTGATCCTCGACGCCGATGTCGACGCGAAGATCGCCAACATCGAGACCACCACTGCTTTCGGTGAACTCGCCCGTCAACTCACCGATGACGCTGTGTGGGAAACGTTCTGACCCACCCCCTTCCAGGAAGGATTTCGATCGCCAGTGGAGACCGCTGCGGGCTACAGCGAGGCGACGGCAAGCGCGACGATCACATCGGCGCCGCTTTCGCATCTGTCTATCGAGGTCGGGCATTTCTATATGAACGACCTCACCAATGGCGAGGATCGGATCAGGGCGCAGTTCAAAGAGGTCAAAAGGCGCCTCGACTCGAATATCGGTTATGCGAAGGACGAATTCGGACCGAAGGCCAAGGTGAGTACGTGCTTTCTGATCGATGACTACTTCGGCCCGGACACCGACCCGAGCCAGATCATCGGAAAGCTGCTCAAAGCCGCCGATGAATGCGGTATGACGATCGACTATCTGGCCCGGGAGGAAGGTTGCTTCGAGTCCCCGGTGTACGTGGACGGTGTCGCGACCGGTGCGCGGATCCCGCTTGCTGAGATGGTCGCCTCCTGGATCGTGCCGGAACCGATTCTGCGGACGACAGGGCGCAGGCCGCCCACCGATGTATCGGGCTGGCTGTGCAACGGTCGCCGATCTTCCGATTACGACACGGTGCAGGCGATGCGCAGCGGTGAATACCGGCCCGCCGAGGAGTACGGTCGGCGCGAGCATTCGATCTTTCTCGACACCCAGTTGTGGGCCGTGCCGACCAAGAAGTCGCGGGTTCGAGCGGATGCGGACCGAGTATGGGCCTGCCCCTTCCTGGCGTCGGTGTGGCAGTTGATGCGCTTGGATCTCCTGCGATACCACGGCGCCCCGGTGGCGCAACCACAACTGTGGCCCGTCTCCGACGGCGAATTCACCTGGCCGAATGCGTGGCGTGATTTACCCGCCGTGGTGCAGTTGAACCCCGACGCGCACCCGTTCGCCGCCTATCGGGCGGTGTCGATTCTGCCGCGCACCTACGTCAGCATCGAGCATGCGGTCGAGGTCATCCTCGGCCATCTCGAGATCGACGACGAGGTGATCGATCTCGCGGTGCGCAGTGGTGTCAAAGACGGTGTCACGGTGCCACGTCCGGTCAGCCATCGACTCGAGCACCTGTTCGTCCCAGAAACCTGGGCCGGCCGGGCGACGACCGCCTGAGATGGCCGATGCGATGGTCCTTCCGGAGCGCACGCTCATCGTCCTCGGCGAAGTCCGCACCTGCTTGGTGCCGGCCTCGGGAGCATTGAGCCGTGTCGAGGTTCGTAATCTGCTGGCGTTGAAGCCAGGTCGTCCGGTGCGGTCGTGGGAGCGGCCCATTCCGATGGCGATTTCGCCCAGCATCCTGGTGGGCGTGGATTGTCTGCTGGCGACAGGCACCGGTGCCAAGGTGGAGGCCAGGGGGACGGTGGCCACCGATGCCGTGGTGGTCGGCGGCCGGGTGCTGCAGAGTTCGGTGCGCACGGCAGTGGTGCGGGCCGCCAGGCCGCAGCGCGAGAAGTGGGAGCACTATCTGCGCAGGGGCGGGGTGACCGAGGTGATCAACAAGATCAGAAGTGACGTCGGGACAGACCTGGTGCACGGTTTCCTGCACCGGCCGATGGGGCCGGACACCCTGGACCTCGGTTCGATCAGCGAGCGGCTGCTGGCCAGGGTGCGGTTGGATAGCGGACTGGATCAGCGGTCGCCGCTGCTGACCGGTTCGACTCGATTGCAGTGGACTGCCGGGCTCGGTGCCGTGGAGGTTCCGCATGTCGAGTTCCGGCTCGAGGACGACGAGGTCCGCACCGTGCAGATCACCGTCCGGGATGTCGAGGATTTGGCTGTGGCCCAACAGTTCTGCGCCGACCTCGCGATGCACGACTGGTTGCTGACCGCGGTGGTCAACGCGGTCGAGGAGGCGGATCGGTACGACACGGCGAGCCCGGATTCCGCGCGCGTCCTCGCCGCGGTCCTCGAACACCTCGCGCATCTGTGGATGCCGGGAGCGCACACTCCGCCGCGGTTCCTCGGACTGTGGCAGCAGCTGGAGCTCAGGCCGGGGTTCACTCGTGATTGGGACAGTCGGGTAGGGCAGTTGCGTAACCGGCTTTCGGTGGCGACGCTGGCCGCATTGCGTGAAGCCAAGGTATCCACGACGAACTGGTAGCCGTGTCACAACCGGAACCACCTGCGGACGAGCAGCGCGAAGAACACCGAGGTCGAGACCGTGCCGACGTACGCTTCGATCACCAGCAGGGTCTGGCCGACGCCGCCGATGTCTGTGGTGTCGCCGACGCCGACTGGGTTGAGGAAGTTCATCAGGCACAGATAGAACGTCGCAGGCACCTCCACACCGGCGAGGAAGCTGATGGTGAGTGTGAACCCGACCAGCAGCAGAGCCATCCAGGAGAGGAGCCGGAATGGCTGATATCCGTAGCCGCACAACAGGTCCGAGATATGGCCGCCGGTCCGGCGCCAGCCGGGCGGCAGCGCCTCGAACCGGGCGCGCGCCTGGGCGAGGCCACATCGGTCGGCATCGTCGTCGTCCTCGTTCTGGCGGTGCAGACTACCTGCGCGCCGGAACGCGAGTGCTGCGTGACCGGACAGTCCGGCCGAGCGCAGGCAGTCGCCGAGGCGTTCGTATACCTCGGCGAGCATGGTGTTCTGGGTGCCGCTGAGCCGCAGCGGGCCGCGGAACTCGACCTCGGCGGCCAGCAGGGCGGCCAGGAATTCCAGCGGAACGGTGCCGTGTTCGTCGTCGTCGGTATGTGGTTCGCGGGTGGCGCCATAGAGATTCGTGAACACCAGGCTGTCGCCACGCCGCCGGATGCCGGGCGGTTCGTAACTGGCGACGACGGTTTCGACATGCGTGTTGAAGGAGTCGAGCAGCCGCTCCTCACGCGGCTGCCGGTATCGGCCGTCGAGACCGGCTAGGTGGTCGATGATCTCTTCTGCGTACACAGCGGCGTGCCGATGGATCCGGGTTGTCATCGACGCGACGAAAGTGGATGACAGATCCGGTTGATCGGACATGTAGATCTCCCCCGGGAGTGACACGTCGGCAAGACGTTATTTCCACCATAGCAATGGAATTCGGCTATTGGTCGGCTCCGGCGATGGCTTGAGCCAACGCTTGTCGTTCGGTCCGGCGATCGGTGGTGCGAGGGCAGTGCGATGGATCCGGTGCATCAGCACGTCGCGCGGCTCGTCGTCGCCGAAATACCGCCGATCGTGGCCGACCCAACGGAAGCCCGCATTCTTGTACATGGCGGCGGCGCCTTGATTGGTCGGTCGCACGGTGATGAAGATCCGGTCGACGCGGGCGGCGCGGCAGCTCGCGATGGCCCGATCGAGCAGCGCGGTGCCCAGGCCGCGCCGCTGGTGGGCACCGGCGACGGCCAGCCCGAGCACCCACGCCAGCTGCGCCGCGTTGATGCCGACGATCGCGTATCCGCAGACGTGCCCGCCGATTTCGGCCACCACCCAGTGTGATCCGTGCAAATCGAACAATTGGCGCAGGATCACAGAGGAGTAGGCCAGGTCCCCGAGCTGTTGCTTTTCCAACGCGGCGATGTCGGCAAGGTCCTCCCGCGTCGCAGTCCGATACAACGGTGTCTGCGACTTCTTGCTGATATTCAAATGCTCACCTCTGTCACCCCGATGTGAGTCCGCTTTCCAGCGTAAAGCGTCGGTGCCGCGAGGGGGGCGAGACGGGTGAAAGCCGAACGCCACACCTCGGGTCCCGACCTGAGTCGGAACGAGCGGTGTGGCGTTCGGCTTGTACTGCGGCGCTGGTGATTACACGTTGGCGTAGGCCAGCGAGGGGATCCGCCCGACGCCGAGCGTGGAGCGCAGGTAGAAGAACCAGGTGACGGTGGCCATCACGAGGAAGGCGGCCGCGTAGGTCCAGAACGCGGGGGTCATGCTGTGGAAGTTGATGTTGGACAAGCGAAGTGCCTGCTGCAGCACGTATCCCCCCGCCGCGCCGACTGCGCCGATGACACCGATGGCGGCGCCTGCCTGCCGCCGTGCCGATGCGACAGCGTCGGTGGCATCCAGGCCGTGTTCGGAGGCGTACTTCTTGGCCTCGGCGCTGAAGATGGAGGGGATCATCCGGTAGGTCGAGCCGTTGCCGATGCCGGTGAGGACGAACAGCAGTAGGAACGAAATCAGGTACAGCGGGAAGCTTTTCAGCTCCAGCGCGGCCAAGATGAGCGCGCACGCCACCGCCATACCGCCGAAGACGTACACCGTGATCTTGGCGCCGCCGACCTTGTCGGACACCCAACCGCCGAACGGGCGGCTGAAGGAGCCGACCAGTGCGCCGAGGAACGCGAGATTGCCGAGCGTGGTGATCCAGCCGATCTTGGCGAGGTCGGGGAAGTTGGCTTTGATCAAGGTCGGGAAGGCGAAGGAAAACCCGATGAACGAGCCGAATGTGCCGATGTAGAGGAACGACATCACCCAGGTGTGTCGGTTGGTCAGCGCCAGCTTGTAGGACCTGCCATCGGATTTGGCAGTGCTGATGCTGTCCATGTACCGGAGCGCACCGAAGGCCGCGATCAGAATGAACGGCATCCACACCAGGACCGAGAGGGTGATGCCGAACCGGTAGCCCGCCGCGTCCTTGGCCATGATGTGCGTGCCGAGCGTGATCAGCAGTGGCAGCACCAACTGGGTCTGGGCGACGCCGAGGTTGCCGCCCGCGGCGTTGATACCGAGTGCCGCACCCTTTTTGCCCTCGGGGAAGAAGAAGTTGATGTTGGCCATCGAGGACGAGAAGTTGCCGCCGCCGACACCGGCGAGCGCGGCCAGGATCATGAACACCCACATCGGTGTGCCGGGGTGATTGATGAAATAGGCCAGGCCCGAGGTCGGGATCAACAGCATCGCGGCGCTGAAGGCGGTGAAGGCTCGCCCGCCGAACTTGGGGATGGCGAAGGTGTAGGGAATGCGCAACGCCGCGCCGACCAGTGTCGGGGTGGAGGTGAGTAGTAGGGCATTGCTCACCGCGGTCGGGTTGCCCTTGCCGAGACCGGCCAGGAAGTCGAAGCCCGCCAGGCCCATGCTGGTCACCACGGTGCCCCAGATGACCCAGACGCTGAAGCCGAGATTCTCGGCGAACACGGAGAAGATCAGGTTCTTACGAGCGGTGAGTTTGCCGCCCGATTCCCAGAATTTTGCGTTGTCGGGCTCCCAAGTATCCAGCCAGCGACCACGCTTCTGGTGCTCGAAAGTGGTTGTGTCCGAATGCTTGCCGGTGGCAGCTACTGTGGCGGTCATCGGCTTCCTCTCGATTGGGCTCGGCTTGTTGCCCAGCTACGGTCGAGACAAAGGTAGAAGCCGGTTGTTGCGTGTGAGTGGCCGTCGGTGACGTTCCCGGCAATTCCGACTCACATGGTGGGACGCCGCCCGGTGACCACTCGGTTACCTACCGCGCTTGTTCGTCACGTGCGGGATATTCGGCGATGAGCGTGGCCAGGAAACAGGTCGCCGCCTGAGCGGCTCGATCGGGGTCACCGTCGATCACGGCCTGCACCAACTCGTTGTGCTCCGCGTCGAACGCGTCGTCGGACTTCTTGGTCCGCGCGCGGATCACCTGTTCGATGGTCGGCAACAACGAGTCGTAGAACTCGAGGTATACCGCGTTGTGGCTGGCGACCACGATCGCGCGATGTAGTTCGACGTCGGCCTCGATGGCCGCCACGTTCTCCGCGTTCCAGTGCTCCTGATTGCGTTCGACCAGCAGGTGTCGCAAATTCGCGATGTCGGAGTCGTCGCGGCGGCGGGCGGCGAGCGCGGCAGCGGTGGAGTCCAAGGCCTGGCGTAGCTCCAGGACGTCGCGCTCCTCCGCGTCGGCGAAGTACTTCGCGAGTGTGCCGCCGACCTCCGAGGCGGCGATCACGTAGGTGCCGGAGCCTTGTCGGCGCTCCAGCATGCCTGCGTGGACGAGCGCCTGCACCGCCTCGCGCACGGTATTCCTACCGGTGCCCGTTAGCTCGGTGAGCTCCGGTTCTGTAGGGATGCGAGAGCCGATAGGCCAACGGCCGGAACGGATTTCGGCACGCAGCTGTTCGGTGACCTGGGCTATGAGGCTGGTGCGCCGGACTGGTTGCACCGGAACAGAGTACCGCCCATCACAAATGGTTGCCTCCTATCATCGGGTCATCCTATGATTTCTCGGTGACCGCAACCCTCGAGGAGACGACAACTCGCCTGGTAGCCGACCGGGTCGAGCAACGCCGACGTGCGCTGACCGAGGGCCGCCTCCTGATCCTCGGTGCCATTGTCGTGTCCGCGCTCACCCTCCGCGTTGCGGTCACCGCATTCAGTCCGCTCGCCGAGCGAATCGGCGCCGACATCGGCTATTCGACCGCCGTGATCGGCGTCTTCGGCATGATTCCGACCGCGATGTTCGCGGTGTCCGGTCTGCTGACGCCGATCTTCGTGCGCAGGCTCGGGCTCGAACGCACCGCCATGGTCGCCATGCTGATGGCCGGGCTGGGCATGTTGATCAGGGCCACCATCAGCAGCACCGCTGCCATGTTCGTCTTCTCCGCCCTCGCCCTCGGTGGCATGGGTATCGGCAACGTGGTGATCCCGCCGTTGGTGAAGCGGTACTTCCCGGACCGGCTCGCGGTGGTGAGCTCGCTGTACATCACCATGGTGCAGCTCGGCACCGTCGTGCCAGCCCTCATCGCCGTCCCCGTCGCCGAGGCGCACGGCTGGCGGATCTCGCTCGGCCTGTGGGCGGTGCTCGGATTCGCCGCGGCGCTGCCGTGGATCGGCGTACTGCGCGATCGCCGCGGCCGCGACGTTGTCGACTCGACCGGTTTGCCTGCCGCGAGGCGCGAGCCCAAGGGCAAGGCGTGGCGTTCGCCGGTGGCCTGGGGCATGGCGGGCATGTTCGGCATGACCTCGCTGACCACGTACTCGATCTTCACCTGGTTGCCCGAGATCCTCGGCGAGGCCGGTGCGAGCGACGCTTTCGGCGGCACCATGGTCGCGCTCTTCGCGCTCGTCGGGCTGGTTTCCGCGTTCACCGCACCGACTATCGTTGCGCGCTTCCGCAATCCTTTCCCCTTCGTCGTCGGCTGCGCGCTGTTCTTCTTCATCGCCTTCGCCGGACTGCTGATCGCACCGATGGGCGCACCGGTGCTGTGGGTGGTGCTGCTCGGCCTCGGCCCGAGCACCTTCCCGATGGCGCTCACACTGATCAACCTGCGCACCAGAACCCCGCAGGGCTCGGCCTCGCTGTCGGGCTTCACCCAGGGCGTCGGCTACGCCGTGGCCTGCGTCGGGCCGCTGTTGTTCGGCATGCTGCACACCGCGACCGGCGGTTGGCTCGCACCGTTCGCGTTACTCAGCGTCGCGGTGCTGGTGTTGCTCACCGGCGCGTGGCAGGCCTGCAAGCCGCGGATGCTCGAAGACACCTGGCATCAATAGCGTCGGCGGCCGGCGTTCGTCGCGATTACCGAACCTCGCGTCGAGTTGCGAGGTCGTGATGGGCCGAGCATGCTGTGCGTCACACCCTGCGTCGGCTGCCGATGTCGAGGTCGGTTGTTTGTGACGCGCGGAAACCGTTGCGTCATATACCCGAAACATTCGGTGGGTTCTCACCTGTGCGGCCGGGTAATCGTGAGCAACCGTTGATTTGACGGTCATTTCGCGCAGCATTTCGGCAATACCCGTTTCCTACGGTTGGGCTAACCGATTTTGGGAGGCCCTTGTTGAGCACGCTGACGCGTAACCACAACATCGAGCGCTGGGATGCCGAAGATGTCGCGGCCTGGGAGGCAGGCGGCAAAGACATTGCCAAAAGAAACCTGATCTGGTCGGTCTTCGCCGAGCACGTCGGTTTCTCGGTGTGGTCGATCTGGTCGGTCATGGTGCTGTTCATGCCCACCGACACATTCGGCATCGATCCGGCGGGCAAGTTCTTCCTTGTCGCGGTGCCGACCCTCGTCGGCGCGATTCTGCGGATTCCCTACACCGTCGCGACGGCACGGTTCGGCGGTCGCAACTGGACCATCTTCAGCGCTGTGCTGCTGCTTATTCCGACGCTGCTCACGCTGTATTTCATCAACCAGCCCGGCACCTCGTACACGACCTTCCTCGTGGTCGCGGGCTTCGCCGGTTTCGGTGGCGGCAATTTCGCCTCCTCGATGACCAATATCAATGCTTTCTATCCGCAGCGGCTCAAGGGCTGGGCGCTCGGTCTGAACGCGGGCGGCGGCAATATCGGTGTCCCGGTGATCCAGCTGCTCGGTCTGCTGATCATCGCCACTCTCGGCAACGGCTACGCCTCGCTGATCTGCGCTGCCTACCTGCTGCTGGTAGCGCTGGCCGGTGTCGGCGCCGCGCTGTACATGGACAATCTGCGCAACCAGAAGGCCGATCTGTCCTACATGATCACGGCGCTGCGGGTGCCGCAGTCGTGGGCGATCGCGTTCCTTTACATCGGCACCTTCGGTTCCTTCATCGGCTACAGTTTCGCCTTCGGCCAGGTGCTACAGATCAGCTTCAAGGCCGGTGGCGATACCGCTGCGCAGGCGGCACTGCATGCCGCGCAGATCGCTTTCATCGGACCGTTGCTCGGGTCGCTGGCGCGACCCTACGGCGGCAAGTGGGCCGACAAGATCGGCGGCAGCCGGGTCACCATGTACGTGTTCGGGGCGATGATGGTCGCGGCCGTCATCGTCGCGGCGGCCAGCACCGTTGGTGATCGCAACGGCGGTGTGCCGAGCGGTGCGGTGATGGTCGCGCTGATCGGCGGGTTCATCGCGCTGTTCGTGCTGTCCGGCATCGGCAACGGATCGGTCACCAAGATCATCCCGTCGGTCTTCGACGCCAAGTCCAAGAGTCTGGACGTGAGCCAGGCCTCCCAGGCCGCGTGGTCGCAGAACACCTCCGGCGCCCTCATCGGTTTCGTCGGCGCCATCGGCGCGCTCGGCGGGGTCGGCATCAACCTGGTGCTGCGGTCTTCCTACGCCTCGACCGCGTCGGCCACCACCGCGTTCTGGGTCTTCATGGCCTTCTATGTGGCGTGCGCCGCGCTGACCTGGGTGGTCTTCCTGCGCCGCCCGAGCATGCGGGCGACCTCCACCGCCACGAGCCTCGATTCCGACGTCGTCGTCGAGGCCGAGGCACTCGTCCTCGAGGCCGAGGCCATCGACTCGAGCAGCACCAACTCCACGTCCGCGAGCCCGTCGGCCCGAGCCTGACGCCGAAATATCAACGGAGGACAGTCATGAACTCGACAGTCGAACCCGCTCAGCGCAAGATCGCGGTGGTCGTCGGCCACGGCATGGTCGGGCACCGGTTCGTGGAGGCACTGCGGTCCAGGGACGAGGCAGGCCAATGGCAGGTCGTCATCCTGAGCGAAGAGCGGCTGCCCGCCTACGACCGGGTCGGTCTCTCCTCCTACGTCGGGGTGTGGGATACGAGCGCGCTCGCCTTGCCTGGTAACGAGTACGCGGGCGACGACCTGGTCGAGCTGCGCCTCGGTCAGCGCGCGGAGGCCATCGACCGGGCGGCCCGCAAAGTCACCACCTCCGCGGGCGACACCATCGCCTACGACGCGCTGGTGCTCGCCACCGGGTCGTACCCGTTCGTGCCGCCGGTGCCGGGCCACGACCTGCCGGAGTGCTTCGTCTACCGCACCCTCGACGACCTGGACGGCATCCGGGCGACCGCGACGGCGGCAGGTCCCGGTGCGGTCGGTGTGGTCGTCGGCGGCGGTCTGCTCGGCCTGGAGGCGGCCAACGCGCTGCGGTTGCTGGGGATGACTCCGCATGTGGTGGAGTTCAACGCCAGGCTGATGCCCGCCCAGGTCGACGAGGGCGGCGGCGCGATCCTGGAGCGCCTGGTCTGCGACCTCGGCCTGGAAGTGCACACGGGTGTCGGCACCTCGTCGATCGAGACTGCCGCCGACAGCACGCCGGCCGGCCGATTGAAGGTCACCCTCTCCGACGAGACGGTGATCGACGCGGCGCTGGTGGTGTTCTCCGCCGGTGTCCGCCCCCGCGATCAGATCGCCCGAGACTCCGGTCTGGAGGTCGGCCCGCGCGGCGGCATCATCACCGACCTCGGCCTGCGGACTTCGGATCCGAACGTTTACGCGATCGGCGAGTGCGCTGCTGTCGAGGGCACCTGCTACGGGTTGGTCGCTCCCGGCTACACCACCGCGGAGATCGTCGCGGACCGATTGCTCGGTGGCGCAGGCGAATTCCCCGGCGCGGACATGTCGACCAAACTCAAGCTGCTCGGTGTCGACGTGGCCAGCTTCGGTGATGCGCACGGCACCACCGAGGGCGCGCTGTCGGTGGTTCTGCACGACGCTGCCAAGGGCACCTACGCGAAACTCGTTGTCTCCGACGATGCCAAGATCCTGCTCGGCGGCATCCTGGTGGGCGATGCCACCGCCTACGCGGCACTGCGTCCGTTGGTCGGTCGTCCGCTGCCTGCCGAGCCCGCTGCGCTGATCTCGCCGGCCGGTGCCGAACTCGGCGCGGACGCACTGCCCGACGACGCCCAGATCTGCTCCTGCAATAACGTTTCCAAGGGCGCGATCTGCGGGGCAATCGCCGACGGCGCCTGCGACGTACCCGCTGTCAAGAGCTGCACTTCCGCTGGAACTTCCTGCGGCGGTTGCGTTCCCATGCTCAAGAAGCTGCTGGAGCAGTCCGGCGTCGAGATGTCCAAGGCGCTGTGTGAGCACTTCGGCCAGTCCCGGGCCGAGCTGTTCCAGATCGTCCAGGTCACCGGTATCCGCACCTTCTCGGCCCTGATCGCCAAGCACGGCACGGGCACCGGCTGCGATATCTGCAAGCCGACGGTCGCCTCCATCCTGGCCTCCACCTCGAGCGAACACATCCTCGACGGCGAGCAAGCGGCCTTGCAGGACACCAACGACCACTTCCTTGCCAACCTGCAGAAGAACGGCACCTATTCGGTGGTGCCGCGCATGCCCGGCGGCGAGGTCACCGCCGACCAGCTGATCACCATCGGCGAGGTGGCCAAGGAGTTCGGTCTCTACGTCAAGGTCACCGGCGGTCAGCGTATCGACCTGTTCGGCGCGCGGGTCGAACAGCTGCCGCTGATCTGGAAGCGTCTGGTGGATGTCGGCATGGAGTCCGGCCACGCCTACGGCAAGTCGCTGCGGACCGTGAAGAGCTGTGTCGGCTCCACCTGGTGCCGGTATGGCCAGCAGGACTCGGTCGGCATGGCCGTGCTGCTGGAGAAGCGGTACCGCGGCCTGCGTTCGCCACACAAGCTGAAGCTGGCGGTGTCCGGTTGCGCTCGTGAGTGCGCGGAGGCTCGTGGCAAGGACGTCGGTGTCATCGCCACCGAAAACGGCTGGAACCTCTACGTCGGCGGCAACGGTGGTCTCACGCCCAAGCACGCGGTGCTGCTCGCCGGTGAGCTCGACGACGAGACACTCATCAAGTACATCGACCGGTACCTGATGTTCTACATTCGCACCGCCGACCGCTTGCAGCGCACCGCGCCATGGCAAGAGGCCCTCGAGGGCGGGATGGACTACCTCGAGCAGGTCATCTGCGAGGACAGCTTGGGCATCGCCGAGGATCTCGAGGCCGCGATGTCTCAGCATGTCGCCGGCTACCGCGACGAATGGGCCGCGGTGCTCGACGACGAAGAGAAGCTGTCGCGCTTCGTCTCCTTCGTCAACGCTCCCGAAGAGTCGGATCCGACCATTTCGTTCGACGACAGCGGGGAACGAAAGGTTCCGGTGTTGCTCGGGATGCCGGAAATCCCGGTTGCCTCGAGCGGGCAATAACCGCGTAACCCCCTAGAAACAGGACGCCGGTACCAATGGGTAAGGCGTTTGGAGGATGACACCGATGACCGTGATCGATACCCCCGGTATTCCCGCAGTGGCCACCACCGGCTGGACGCAGGCCTGCCGGCTCGACTACCTGATTCCCGGCCGCGGCGTTGCGGTGTTGCTGAAAGGCGGCAGGCAGGCTGCCCTGTTCCTGCTATCGGACGGCACACTCGCTGCCGTCGGCAATATCGACCCGATCGGTCGAGCGGCCGTGATGTCGCGCGGGATCGTCGGTGATCGCGGCGGCATCCCTGTGGTGGCCTCGCCGCTGCTGAAGCAGGCATTCTCATTGCTCGACGGGCAGTGCCTCGACGACGATTCGGCAGCGCTGCCGGTGTACGCGGTGCGGGTCTACGACGGCATCGTTTCGATTTCCAACGAGCCGGTCGTCACCGAGCTCGACTCCTCCGCGGACGGTGGATCGGCATGACAACAATCGATGCGGGCGCCTGCCTGGCCGGATTCACGGTCGGCATCACGGCGGCCAGGCGAGCAGACGAGTTCGCCACGCTGCTGGTTCGACGAGGCGCCGGTGTCGTCTCCGCTCCGGCCATTCGGATCATTCCACTCGCCGACGACACCGAATTGGAGCGGGTGACCCGCCTGCTCGTCGAGGATCCGCCGCAGATCGCGGTGGCCACCACCGGAATCGGCTTCCGCGGCTGGATGGAGGCGGCCGAGGGCTGGGGGATCGCCGAAGATCTGCGCACCACGCTGGCTTCGGTCCGGATGCTCGCGCGCGGTCCGAAAGCCAAGGGGGCGATCCGCGCCGCGGAACTGCGCGAAGAGTGGTCGCCGGCCTCGGAGTCTTCGGCCGAGGTGCTCGACCATCTGCTCGCCGAGGGCGTCGAAGGCGTGCGGATCGCGGTCCAATTGCACGGTGCCACCACCGAATGGGAGCCGGTTCCCGACTTCTGTGAGGTATTGCGTTGTGCGGGAGCGGATGTCGTTCCGGTCCCGGTGTACCGCTGGATCCCGCCGGAGGATCAGGGTCCGATGGACAACCTGATCGAGGCCATCGTCACCGGAAGCCTGGACTGCGTGACCTTCACCAGTGCGCCGGCAGTGGCGTCACTGTTGATGCGCGCCAAGGAAACCGGGCTGATCGAGGGGGTGTTGCACGCGTTGCGCGGTCGGGTGCTGCCTGCCTGCGTCGGGCCCATCACGGCGGCGCCGCTCGAGGAACTCGGGGTGCCGACCACGATGCCGGGCCGGGCCCGGCTGGGTGCGCTGGCCAGGCATGTCGCCGAGGAGCTGCCCCGGCGCGCGAATCGAATCTACGCGGCGGGGCACACGATCAGCGTGCGCGGCGCGTGTGTCGTCGTCGACGGATCGGTACGGCAGCTGGCGCCCGCGCCGATGGCATTGATGCGGTCGCTCGCTCGGCAGCCCGGTCGGGTCGTGTCCCGTGAGGATCTGCTCGCGGCGCTGCCCGGCGGCGGTGACGACACGCATGCCGTGGAAACCGCGATTGCCAGGCTGCGTGCCGGGCTCGGCGCGCCGAAAGCGATCCAGACTGTGGTCAAACGTGGCTATCGGCTGGCGCTGGACGCCGTCGAATGCACCGACAACTATCCGCGTCCGGATCCGTCCGGCATTGCCACACCGGCGCGAGCGCCGCGATACGCACAGGTCGCGGGGAGCTGGTGACGGCTCCGGCCCTGGTTCTGGTGGCGCACGGCACCAGAAGCACCAAGGGCGTGCAGATGATCGCCGCGCTGGCCGAGGCGGTGACGCGGGAACTCGGCGCCGCGGTTTCGGGGCGCGACGCCGGTTGTCCCGGTACCTCGGAGGACGAGCGGCTCCGGGTGCGTACCGCATTCGTCGATGTGCTCGGCCCTTCGCCGTCGGAAGTCCTGCGTGACCTGACCGACGCCGCGGGCGAAGCCGTTGCGGCCGTGGTAGTTCCGGCGTTCCTCGCCTCGGGGTACCACGTGTATCAAGATGTGCCACGGGAAGTATCGGAAAGCGGCCACCCCGCCGTCGCGGTCACCGCGGCCATGGGCCCGGACCCGGCGTTGGCCCGGGTCATGGCCATGCGCCTGCGCGCCGCAGGTTGGCGTCCCGGTGACGCGGTGGTTTTCGCCGCCGCGGGATCCTCCGATGCCAGGGCGCGCCAGGATGTTCGGCGTGCCGCGGCGATGCTTGCCGAGCACCTCGGCGCACCGGTCCGTATCGGCTACGTCGCGACCGGAGCGCCCCGTGTTCCGGACGTGGTCGCGGCACTGCGTGATTCGGGCGCTCGACGCGTCTTCATCGCCTCTTACCTGCTGGCGCACGGTTTGTTCCAGCAGCGGCTGCACGAGGCGGGAGCCGACGGCGTCGCGGAGCCGATCGGCGTCCATCCGGCTGTCGTCCGCCTCATCGCCAACCGCTATCGCACCGCCGCACACGAATTGGTCCGCGTCCGCGCACGCTGAACGCACGGTTGTCTCGCTGTCGTCACCTCGGCGCGGAATTGCCGACCGACGGCGGTAGCGGCGCGTTCCGACTCCCGTTCCACCAGCGGATCGCAGTGGCCGGAGTCCGCCTACCAGGGCTCTGCTCATCATTGCGTACACGACCTCGGGAAGGAACGACCACGTCTGGATCGGTGGTCCTGGGTGCGATCGTGGGCGCTCGGGGATTCGCCGCACGAGGTGTGCGGCCGTGTCGGATCGGACGCCGTCTTCAGGCGGTCCGGTGTGGGGCCCGGGTGAACGAGGCCCGATAGGCGGTCGGCGGGATGCCCACGTGGCGGATCATGTGCTGACGCAACGATTCCGCGGAGCCGATGCCGCTGTGGCGGGCCACCTGATCCATCGGCAGTGTGGTGGACTCGAGCAGTTCCCGTGCCCGCTGGATGCGTTGATGTAGTAGCCATTTCTGCGGGCTGAGTCCGGTCTCCTCGTGGAAGCGGCGGGTAAGGGTGCGCACGCTGGTGCGGGCATGACCGGCTAGCTTGTCGAGGGAC
Organism: Nocardia sp. NPDC051463; assembly: GCF_040681975.1. Taxonomy (NCBI): domain Bacteria; kingdom Bacillati; phylum Actinomycetota; class Actinomycetes; order Mycobacteriales; family Nocardiaceae; genus Nocardia; species Nocardia sp. NPDC051463. The sequence continues at coordinate 54,974 of NZ_JBFBAB010000011.1, read as the reverse complement.
AGGGGAGTGTCGAGGCGTTCCATGGCCCAGTTGCGGGTGGCGGCCAGGGAAAGACCGTTCTCGGGCGGCAGTGGGGCGTCGACGAATTGGGCCTGGCCGCCGGGGCGAACCGGTGTGACGACGGCGGCGCGGGCGGCCGCGTTGGCGATGGCCGCGCCGTAGTCGCGACGAATCAGGTGTAGGCACAGGTCGATTCCGGCGGCAGCGCCCGCTGCGGTGGTCATCGGTCCGTCCTCGATGAACAGGGCGTCGCTGCGGACGGTCACGTCGGGGAACATCGTGGCCAGTTCGTCGGCAAGTCCCCAATGGGTGGTTGCGGTGCGGCCCGCGAGCAGGCCCGCCTGGGCGAGTACGAAGGCGCCGCTGCAGATGGAGGTGACGCGTTTGCCCTGTTCCACGGCGCGCCGCAACGCCGCCACAGTGGCATCGTCGGCCGTGCCACGACTACCCGTGCTCGGCACGATGACCGTGTCCGCCTCGTCGATGGCGTCCAGGCCGCGCGTCACGACGACATCGAAACCACCCAGGGTGGCCCGCACCACGCCGGGCTCGGCGGTACACACCACTATCCGGTACCCGGGCTCGCCGTCCGTCGCCACCGCACCGAGCAGTGTTTCGGGCATGGCGAGGTCGAAGGCTTTCACCGGCGCTACGGCGACAACTGCCACAGTCTTCATGGCCTGATCCTTGGGATAGCTGGCTGTTGGGCCACTAGCCTACCTCCGGCGCTGCGGGCACAGTTGATCCCACGCGAACCGCAACCGGCGTCCGCGCCCGGGATTTGCGTGAATTAACCTGTCCAAGAAGGGAATTCGCATGTCAACACATGTCATTGTCGGCCGTGGCGGCACCGCATCGGCAACCGCGATTCGGCTGGCCGAATCCGGCGACCGGGTACGGGTGGTCAGCCGTAGCGGGACAGGCCCGGAGCATCCGAATATCGAACGGATCGCACTCGACGCCGGTGATACAGCCACCCTCACCGCACTGGCGAAGGGCGCCGACACCGTGTTCAACCTGGCCATGCCCGCCTATCACACGTGGCCGCAGACAGTGCCGCCCTTGTTCGGGTCCATCCAGTCCGCCGCGGAGCAGTCCGGAGCGAACTATGTGATGCTCGGCAATACCTACGGTTACGGCCCGTCGGACAGCGTTGTCACCGACGACGCACCGCTCGCCGCGACCGGGCCCAAGGGTCGGGTGCGTGCGCAGATGTGGCAGGAGGCGAAGGCCGCACATGATGCGGGCAGGCTGCGCGCTACCGAGGTCCGGGCCGGGCAGTACCTCGGCGCGGGCGCGGTGTCGCTGTTCTCGATCGTGGTGCAGCCGAAAGTTCTCGCCGGACAGCTTGCGCTGGTGCCTCAGGAACTCGACTTGCCCCATCCCTACACCGCGATCGGCGACGCCGCGGCCGCACTGATCGCGGTGGCCCGTGACGATAGGGCGTGGGGCAGGGCCTGGCTGGCGCCGACGATCACATCCACCGTGCGTACGGTTGCCGAGCGGTTCGCCGCTGTGGCAGGCGCGCCTGCGCCGCAGCTCTCGGTGATGACGGATCGGGAACTGACGCTGCTCGGCAACACCGACCCGTTCTGGATCGAGTTGTTCGAGACCTACCACATGTCGCACCGGAAGTTCATCGTCGACGATTCGGCCATCCGGAACACTTTCGGCGTCACCGCCAGCGATCTCGATGACGTACTCGCGGAGGTGGTTGCGTAATCGGCATCCGCCCACGCCCCGAGGGTTCCGGCATAGCCCTGTCCAGGGTGACATCCGGACGGCGTGGAATACCCGCGCCTGCCTATCGGATGCCGTAGGTTTGCCCGGACATTCTTCAGCGGCATGCTTTCCGAAATGGCGGGGAGGCGTTGTGACGGAAGTCGGCGACGACACCGTGCCGAAGGCGCGGCGAAGCGTGTGCGCCGACCTCGCGCGGACCCGGTTGCCACCGGAACTGCCGCAGGCGGGGATCGTTCCCGAAGCGGTCGTTCTGCGTGCGGGCGGGCACGGCATGACCTACCGGGAGTTGGACGAGGCGTCCTCGCGCTGGGCGCGGGAACTGCTGGCCGATGGTGCGGGGCCCGGTGAGTTCGTCGTGGTCGCGGTGCCGCGCTCCCCGGAATCCCTGCTGGCACTGTGGGCCGTGGCCAAGACGGGTGCCTGCTTCGTGCCGGTCGATCCGAGCGAGCCTGCCTGTCGCATCGCCGCGGTGATCGCGGATTCCGGTGCACGTCAAGGACTCACGATCGCCGCGATACGGCCGAGCCTGCCCTGTTCGGGTGAATTCTCGCAGGATGACGGTGTCGACTTCGCTGCCGATGACGCGGCCCGATATGGCACGGGCGACGTACCTCGGCGCAGTGCTGATGATGCGGCGCACTGTGATACCGACGCGGCACTGTACGTCGGAGTAGACCACCTCGGTCGGCACCGCATCGATTGGCTGGCGCTCGACGATCCGCGCGCGGTCGGGCGGGCGGCAAGGCGGGCGGGCTCCCCGGTCGGCAATGCCGACCGGGCGCGTGCGCTGCGGCCGGGTCATCCCGCCTATCTGATCTACACCTCTGGTACCACCGGAACGCCGAAAGGTGTGGTCGTCACACATCGCGAGCTCGGACCGCTGACCGACTACATCATCGATCACTATGGTGTGCACCACGAGTCGGTTGTCGTGCCGGTATCGGGCTGCACCTGATGGTGTGGCGACTCGAAACCTCGTCCATGGTCCACCCTGGAGCGCGAGGGCAAGCACCATGATCGGTCCGATCCTGCGGTCGGTGCCTCGAGCGAATCGCCGAATCTGCCGGCGCCGGCGGGGGTAGAACTTCCCGATCCTGCTTCGGCGAGTGATGAACACTGGCGTCCCGTTCCTCGTCGCAGGCGCGGAGTGGCTGTATGCCTACCGGTCGCACGCCGCCCCGGGATCAGCCGCGCACGCTCCACTGATCGATTGCTGAAAGCAAGCTGCGCGCCTATCCGGCACCCGAAGGCGGCGTCGACATGCGGGTGCTTTCGGCTGGAGAACACGCGTGGCGAATGTCCGAGCCCCCAGCGTTTCGATGCGCAAGAATCCAGATCATGTACCGGCTGCTGCGATGCCTGGTTTCCGTCATTGCCCTTTCGGCTGCGATAGCCCCAGCTACGGTGGCTGCGGCCGACCCGAACGACTCCAGCATCCTCGATGTGCGCCCGCTCGGCGGACGGCAACTCGAGGTGGTGGTCCACTCGGCGGCGATGAATCGTCCGATCACACTGTGGATGTCGCACCCAGGTCCTGGCGCGCCTGCTCTGTATTTGCTGAATGCTGTGGACGGCGGCGAAGAGGGCGGCGCGTGGACGCGCCGCACCGATGTCGCGGAATTCTTCGCGGACAAGAACGTCAACGTGATCCTGCCGATGAGCGGGCGGGCCACCTACTACACCGACTGGCTGCGCGACGATCCCGCGCTCGGCCGCAATCAGTGGACGACCTTCTTGACCAGGGAGCTGCCCCCGCTGCTCGAGGCGCGATTCGGGATGACCGGCCGCAATGCCGTTGCGGGACTGTCCATGTCCGCGACGTCCGCACTGAACCTCGCGATCGGCGCACCCGGCTTCTATCAGGCGGTCGGCGCCTACAGTGGGTGTCCGCGAACCAGTGACCCGGCGGCGAATGCCTATGTCCACGCCTCGCTCGCGCCGTTCGGCGCGAATGCCGACAACATGTGGGGCGCACCCGACAACCCGGCGTGGGCCGAGCACGACCCGATGGTGCAGACCGAGCGCCTGCGCGGCGTCGCCCTCTATGTTTCGGCGGGCAACGGCGCTCCCGGCGTGCACGAGACCCTCAGCGACCCGGGCATCGACGGCAATCCCGCGCGGCTGGCGGACCGCATGCTCGTCGGTGGCGTCATGGAAACCATCATCGGCGGCTGCACCCGCCCCTTCGTCGACCGCCTCGCCGCGCTCGGCATCCCCGCTGTGGTGAACTTGCGCCCCGGCACGCACGCCTGGGCCTACTGGCAAGACGACCTGCACGAGTCCTGGCCGATGTTCGCCGCGGCTATCGGCGCATAGCCGCAGGCGAGCGGGTCGCCGCACCGGAAGCGATGCCGCGAACCTGTCGGTACCCGGGGCGACAATGTGACCATGGCATACGACGTGGAACTGGCCGACCGGATCCGGGAGCTCATCGAACCCGGACCCGACCTGACCGAGAAGAAGATGTTCGGTGGTCTGGCATTCCTGATCGGCGGCAATATGGCGGTGGCGGCGAGCGGGCAGGGCGGGCTGCTGGCCAGGGTCGATCCCGAGCAATCCGACGAACTGCTCGCCAACGACTTCGTCGAGACGATGGTGATGGGCGGCCGGTCGATGCGCGGCTGGCTGCGGGTCACCGACGAAGCGCTGGTGAGTGAGGAGGCGCTGCACGAGTGGGTGGAGCGCAGTGTCGACTACGCCCGCTCGTTGCCCGCGAAGAGGTGATGAGTCGAGCTACGGCCTGGCCAGCCGCCGGAAGGTGACGCGGTCGAACTCGCGACCGTATTCGTCCACGGCGACCACCTCCATTTCGCTGGCGAAGATGCCTGGCCGGACATCGACGCGCAGGAACGAGTAGTTGCGGAAGCGGACCCGCGACCACGGGGCCGATTCGTCCTGCTTGTCGCCGCCGGGCGTCCACACGTAGCTGTCGGGCACGGTGGTATCCGGCAACTCGTTGCCGCGGAACGATTCTCGGGAGCCGGGCTGGAAGTCGTAGCGGGGCCGTCCGCCACCGCCGACGGTGTAGTAGACGGTGCCGTCGGTCTCCGGGTAGACGAGGGAGTTGTCGCCCGCGACCTTCGTCGCCGCGCCTGCGCGAATCGGGTCGGTCCGCTCGTAGACATGGTTGTGGCCCTGCAACACCAGATCCACCTGATATCGGTCGAACAGCCCGGTCCAGGCATCGCGGACGCCGCCGTCGCTGGCATGCGCTTCGGTGGTCGAGTAGGCACAGTGGTGGAAGAAGCAGACGATGAAGTCGATGTCCGGGTTCGCGCGGTAGCCTGCGAGGGTTTGTTCGACCCAACTCGTCTGCGCCCCACCGGAATACCCGGTGTTCGCTCGAATCTCATAGGAGACGTCGTTGGCGTCGAGCGAGAGGACCGCGACATTGCCGTAGGTGAACGAATACGCCGAGGGGCACCCGGCCGGTCCGTTGCCGGGGAAATCCAGGCGCGCCAGATGACCGGCGTAGCCGTGGCTTCCGTAGGTCGCTTCCATATCGTGGTTGCCGGTGGCGAACAGCCACGGCGTCTGAGCGGCGCTGCGCTCGATGGCGCCGAAGTAGACATCCCACACATACGGATTGAACTTGTCGAATCCACTCGGTAGCTGCGCGCCGTGGGCCACGAACCGATTCGGCTTGCCGGCGCCGGAGGGGTCCGCATAGGCGATGTCGCCGGCAAGGATGTGGAAATCGGGTGTGGCGGAGGCGATTTGGCGCAGCACGTTGGACGCGTGTGGCGCTGTCGGGTCGTTGTCCGGCTTGTAGTACTTGTCGTCGTAATCGCCCGCCGCGACACCGAGCGGCTGTCCTGGAGTCTCGTCGGTGCCCTGGTCGCCCATCATGGTGAAGCGGAACGGCACGATCGCGCCGCGGGCGGTGGGCATCGCAGGGGCCGCGGTCCGGATGTCGCCGAGGAAGCCGTCCGAGGTCCGCCACCGGTAGAAGTGCGGCAATCGCCCCGGCAGCCCGTCCACCGGCGCGTGCACATAGAACTGTTCCGCGGCGAGCACCCCGCCGTCGCTCGAGGGCACCTGGGTGAGCAGATTGCGGACCTCGGCCTCGACGGTCCCGCCGAGCGCCGGCGTCGGCCCGTGGTCCAGAAAGACCTTCGTACCCGCGGGCGAACGGGACAGTTGGCCGGAGAACCGGAGTTGACTCGCCGCATCCGCTCCGTATCCGACGTGTCGCCCGCCGACCGCGAGCTGTGTGCCTTCGGCGTAGGCCCGCTTACCGAACGGAGAGGCGCCGACTGCCGCGACCGCTGCGGCGGCGGCCGCACCGCGCAGGATATTGCGCCGGGAAACCGTGTGGCGGCGGAGGAACGCCCGATGCCACTCGTGTTGCTCGTCCATCGTCATATGGGCGGCCGAGCCAGCCGGTATTCCGGTGTCCGGAACATCACCCGCGGGGTTCAAGGAATTCGACGGCATGGCATCCGATGCTGTACGTCCGCGGCGCGTCCGGCAACTCGACACCACTGAGCCATAGACGAATAGTGGGTGAACTCGCATTCCGCGAGCCATACCGGATACGGCATATCGGACAATCGGTGCAAATTGACCGAATGCTTCAGTGGCCGAGGAATTCTCGGCCGGGCGGATCTTCCCCGTGTCGGGTGCGGATGACTAGGCTGCTTCGATGACCCCATTCATACGTGTGGGCATTGCGGTGCTGATGCTGGGCGGTTCATCCTTGGGCGCGGCCACCGCGCAGGCCACCCCGGGTTCGGACATCACGGCGGTCACCTTGGCACAAACACAGATACCGGCCGGGCTGCTGCCCTTGGTGGCAGGAACGGACCTCGTCGTCCGCGAAATCACCATCGGTCCAGGCGGTTCCACCGGGTGGCACTACCACGACGGCCCGGTCTTCGCCTTCGTTCGCTCCGGCATTCTGACCCACCCCGGCCCGGACTGTGGCGCGCCCGTGTACCGCACGGGCGAGGTCATCTACGAACCCGCCGGCTCGTGGAATGTCCATATCGGGCGGAACCTCGGCACCGAACCGCTGGTCCTCGATGCGGTCTATGCCCCGCCCACCGGCAAACCTCTCTTCCAGGACGCGGACGCCCCGCCCTGCGCCTGATCGGCACCCCGCGCCCGCGAAAAGAATCTCGGAGAAATCTGCCGACATCCGTCGAAGCGCGGCAGGCGGCTCCGACCGAAGGGTGACAGCACGTCAGCCATCGAGCAAGGAGCCACCATGACCGTCACCACCTTCTTCTGGTTCGACAGCCAGGCCGAGGAAGCCGCAACCCGCTACACCGAGATCGTGCCGAACTCCCGCGTCGTCGAGGTGACCCGCCACCCGGACGGTTCGGCTTTCATTGTCGCCATCGAACTCGACGGCCAGTCCTACACCCTGATGAACGGCGGCCCGGGGCACCCGCTCACCGACGCCGCGTCGGTGCAGCTCATCGTCGACACCCAGGCCGAGGTCGATCGCCTGTGGGACGCGCTGGTCGAGGGCGGTGAGCCGGGGCCGTGCGGTTGGCTCACCGATCGCTACGGCCTGTCCTGGCAGGTGGCCCCCGCCGCACTCGCCAAGATGATGGGCGCCGACCCCGCCAAGACCGCCGCTGTAGCCACCGCACTGCGCAGCATGTCCAAGATCGACCTGCGCGCTCTTCAGGACGCCTACGGCCAGGCCTGAGCCCGGATAGGGCCGCTCACGATATGGACAGCCCCGCCCTCCGAGGTCTTGGGTTCTAGTGGGGGCGGGGCTGTCGGGCATCGGGTGAGAGGACCCGAACTCGGGGTCAGCGCCAGTGTTCCGGCGTGACGGGGGCATCCCAGGCACGGGCATAGCGGCGCTTGTCGGGAGCGTTGGATTCTTTACTGCGGTAGACGATGTAAGGACGGGTGAGGTAGCCGACGGGGGCGCTGAACATGTGGACGAGGCGGGTGTAGGGCCAGATTCCGATGAGTGTCAGCACGACAAGGCCGTGGACTTGGAAGGTCCACGGGGTCCCGACCATCAGCTCGGGCCGAGGGTGGAGTGTGAAAAGGCTACGGAACCACGGGGAGACGGTCTCGCGGTAGTTGTAGGTGCCCCACAGCAGGTTGCTGCCCCAGGTGTTGAGCAGGCCGGTGACCAGAGCCGCACCCAGTAGCGCGTACATGAGTTGGTCGTTGCGGGTGGTTGCCTTCCGGACGGCGGGCACGGTGACGCGGCGGTAGAGCAGGATGCCGACGCCGAGCAGCACCGCGAGTCCGGCGACAGAGCCCGCCGATACCGCGACCACGTGGTAGGTGTGCTCGGAGATGCCGACGGCTGTGGTCCAGGACTCCGGTATCAGCACACCGAGCACATGTCCGCCGATCACGCCGAGCATGCCGAAATGGAACAGCGGGCTGCCCAGGCGCAGCAATCGACTCTCATAGATCTGCGATGACCTTGTGGTCCATCCGAATTGATCGTTGCGATAGCGCCACAGGTGACCGAGCAGGAACGAGGTGAACGCCACGTAGGGCAGCGTCATCCAGAAGGTTGTCGTCATCGGCGGCCTCCCGATCCGTCGAACAGCGCGGGGTCCATGGCAAAGGTGTCGAGTCCGACCTCTTCCTCCGGTGGGCCCTGCGCGGCCAGCTCGGCAATGCGCCGCCGGTCCGCGGTGGTCAGTGGCGGCAGGGTGGCGACCACGGCAGCCAGCACCCCGGCATACGGGGAACCGTTGTCGGCCAGCGACAGTCGTAGCAGTTCGATCACCGGCACATGCTCGCCGAGCAGTCGTTCGCCGCCGATCGGGTCGATAGTCGCCGCGAACTCCAGCAGCACCGGCAGGTGATCGGGCAATTCCTCGTCGCCGAGCTCGACGCCCGCATGCCGGTAGGCGTGCTTGAACCGCAGCAGCGCCATCCCGCGCTTGCGGGTGTCGCCGTAGGCGTAGAACGTCAGGTGCATGCTCGACCGGCGGCGCATATCGAAGGTCTCGACGTATTTCTTCGCGAGCTCGAGCTGCGTGACGCTACGCAGATGGGCGAGGAAGTCCAGGAGGTGTGGGCGGACCTCGACGGGCAATTGCGCTGCGGCGTCGAATATCTGGTCGAGCTCGGCCAGCAACTGCTCGCCGGGGTAGTCGAGCAGCAGTGCGGCGATCCGCCACACCAGGCGGCGGTCCCGCTCGGGCATCGGGACGACCGGTTCGGGTCGCCTGCGCACTTTCAGCAGACTCATCGCTGTGCTCCGGTCGGCGTGGTGGCCGAAGCATCGCGCGCCACGCCGTTCCCCGCCGCGCCGTTCGTGCCGTGGCCGTTGCCATTGGCGCCGTTCGCGGCAGGAAGCAATCCCTCGGTATTGCGCCCGTCCCAATTCAGGAGGTTGATGCGATTCGACTTCTCCTCCGGCGCAGCACCATTGGTGTCGGTGAGGTGGAACTTCTCGACCATGGTGTCGAATGCCGTCATACCCGGCCCGCCGTCGGTGTCCAGGCTGCAACCGGTGGCAAGGGAGTCCAACTCGTGCGCCTGGGTCCCCGCACCAGTCGGAATCACATAGCGGTGTTCGTATTTCGCGATGGCGAGCAGCCGATACATCGCCTCGATCTCCTCCGGCTCCAGTCGCACCGACGGTGCGATCGAAGGATCCGGTTCCACCCCGAGATTCACCGAGCGCATGAAAGACCGCATCGCCGCGAGCCGCTGGAGCGCGGCGCGCACCGGCCCGACCTCACCGGCGGTGAAAAGCTCGGCGAGGTACTCGATCGGGATGCGCAGTGCGTCGATGGCGCCGAACAGGTTCGAGGCGCTCTCGCCGTCGTGACCGGTCTCCGACAGCACATCCACCACCGGCGACAGCGGTGGCACGTACCAGACCATCGGCATGGTCCGGTATTCCGGATGCAGTGGCAGTGCGATCTGGTAATCGACGATCAGCTTGTACACCGGCGAGTTCTGTGCGGCATCGATCCATTCCGGTGAGATCCCGGCGCGTTCGGCCTCGGCGACCACGCGGGGGTCGTGCGGATTGAGGAAAACACCCAGCTGCGACGGATAGAGGTCCTTGGTGTCGGTGACAGACGCGGCCGCGAGCACGGCGTCGGCGTCGTACAACATCACGCCGATGTAGCGCAGCCGCCCTACACAGGTTTCCGAACACACCGTCGGCATGCCGACTTCCACGCGCGGGTAGCAGAAGGTGCACTTCTCGGCCTTGCCGGTCTTGTGATTGAAATAGATCTTCTTGTACGGGCAGCCGGTGATGCACTGCCGCCACCCTCGACACTTGTCCTGATCGACCAGCACGATGCCGTCTTCGGAGCGTTTGTAGATCGCGCCCGAGGGACACGAGGCGACGCAGGACGGGTTGAGGCAGTGCTCGCAGATCCGCGGCAGGTAGAACATGAAGGTCTGCTCGAACTCCAGCTTCACCTGATCCGACAACCGTGCGAGCAGTGGATCCTTGCCGACCTGCTCCGGGCCGCCGCCGAGGTCGTCATCCCAGTTCGCGCCCCAGGTGATGTCGGTGTTCTTCCCGGTGATCAGTGATTTCGGCTGGGCAACCGGCGTGGTGTCCATGGCCGGAGCCGACAGCAGGTTGTCATAGTCGTAGCTCCACGGCTCGTAGTAATCGGTCACCGTCGGCAAGTCCGGATTGGCGAAGATGTTCAGCAGCCGCTTCATCCGAGAGCCGGATTTCAGCGTCAGCTTGCCGCGCCTGCCCAGTTCCCAGCCGCCCTTCCACTTCTGCTGATCCTGGTACTGCCGTGGATAGCCCTGTCCTGGACGAGTTTCCACGTTGTTGAACCACATGTACTCGGTGCCACCACGATTGGTCCAGGCCTGCTTGCAGGTGACGCTGCAGGTGTGGCAGCCGATGCACTTGTCGAGGTTCATCACCATGGCCATCTGTGCCATCACGCGCATATCAGTACTCCACTTCCTGCGAGCGACGACGGATCGTCGTCACTTCGTCGCGCTGATTTCCGGTGGGGCCGTGGTAGTTCAGCGCGAAGGATTGCTGCGCATAGCCGCCGATGAGGTGTGAGGGCTTGATCATGATGCGGGTGAGCGCGTTGTGGATGCCGCCGCGCTTGCCGCGCGCATCATTGATCTCGGAGCTCGTTTCGATGCGTGGCACACCCACCGCCCGGTCCTGGGCGTGATACATGAACACAGTGCCTTCCGGCATCCGATGGCTGACGATCGCGCGTGCGACGACGATGCCGTTGCGATTAACCGCTTCGATCCAATCATTGTCGGCCACACCGATTTTCGCCGCATCTTTCTCCGACATCCAGATCGATTGGCCGCCGCGGGAGAGCGTCAGCATGTGCAGGTTGTCCTGGTAGGCCGAATGGATCGACCACTTCGAATGCGGTGTGAGATACCGGACTGTCACACCGCCTGCGCCGACCTCACCCACATCCGGCTCGCTGAACAAGGCAGTCATGTCCAAGGGGGGCCGGAAGATCGGGAGTTGCTCGCCGAGTTCGACCATCCAGTCGTGGTCGAGATAGAAGTGCTGACGCCCGGTCAGGGTGTGCCATGGCTTGAGCCGCTCGGTGTTGATGGTGAACGGCGAGTACCGGCGCCCGCCGGTCTCGCTACCCGACCACTCCGGTGAGGTGATGACCGGTACCGGCCGGGCTTGGGTGTCGGCGAAAGTGATTCGCTTGCCCTCGTGCTCGGCGGCCAGATCCGCCAGCTGGGTTCCGGTGCGTCGCTCCAGCGCCTGGAAGCCTTCGACCGCGAGTCTGCCGTTGGTGGTGCCGGACAACGCGAGGATCGTCTCCGCGGCGTGCGTATCCTTCGCCAGCGACGGGCGACCCTGCGCCACACCGGAAACCACGGTGCCGTTCACACCGGCGAGGTAGGCGACCTCTTCGTCAGGATGGGTGGTGACGCCCTTGGTCGTGACACCGAGTGTTTCGACGAGCGGTCCGAGTGCGGCCATCTTCTCCGCGATCTTCGAGTAGTCCCGCTCGACCACCACGATCTTCGGCATCGTCTTGCCCGGAATCGGCTCGCACTCACCGGCTTTCCAGTCCAGCACCCGACCGCCGACCTGTGCGAGCGCATCGGGCGAATCGTGTTGCAGCGGCACCGCGACGATGTCCTTGCGCGTGCCGAGATGCTTTTCGGCCATCCAGGAGAAGCCGCGTGCGATCCGGTGGAAGGCATCGAAATCGGTCTTGGCCTCCCACGGTGGTGAGATGGCGGGGGAGAAGGCATGCACGAAGGGATGCATATCGGTCGAGGACAGGTCGTGCTTCTCGTACCAGGTCGCGGCGGGCAACACGATATCGGAGAACAGGGTGGTGCTTGTCATCCGGAAGTCCAGGGAGAGAAGGAGATCGAGCTTCCCGGTCGGTGCGTTCTCTCGCCAGACCAGCTCTTGTGGTCGCACGCCGGTGTCGTCGGTGGTCTGCAGGTTGGAGTCCGCGCCGAGCAGGTGCCGGTGGAAGTATTCGTTGCCCTTGCCGGAGGAGCCGAGCAGGTTGGCGCGCCATACGGTCAGGCAGCGCGGGAAGTTCTCCGGCGCGTCGGGATCTTCGCAGGCGAAACTCAGCGTGCCCGACTTCAGGCTGTCCACCACGTGGTCGGGGGCGCTCTTGCCCGCCGCGTCGGCCTCGTCGGCGAGGTCGAGCGGATTACGGTCGAAGGTCGGGTAACTCGGCATCCAACCGAGTCGGCTGGCCAGCGCGATATTGTCGGCGGCGGTCCGTCCCGCGAAAGCTCCACTGCCTAACGGGGAGGCGAAAGCCTGTGCGGTGAACGGGTCGTAGCGCCACTGGTCGTTGCTCAGATACCAGAACACGGTGCCCTGCATCTGCCGTGGTGGGCGCTGCCAGTCCAGGCCGAAAGCCAAAGTCGCCCAACCTGTTACCGGTCGGCACTTCTCCTGGCCCACATAGTGCGCCCAGCCGCCGCCGTTGACGCCCTGACATCCGGTGAGCAGGGTGAGGGTGAAGAAGGCGCGATATATCTGATCGGAATGGAACCAGTGGTTGGTGCCTGCCCCCATCAGGATCATCGAGCGGCCGCCGGATCTGTCGGCGTTGTCGGCGAATTCGCGGGCGATCCGCTCGGCCTGTGCGGCGGGAACGCCGGTGATGGTCTCCTGCCAAGCCGGGGTATAGGGCTGGGAGGCGTCGTCGTAGCCGGTCGGCCACTCACCGGGCAGCCCGTCCCTGCCGACGCCATACTGTGCCAACAGCAGGTCGAAGACCGTGGTGACGCGCCTGCCGCCGATCATCGTGGTCGGCACGCCACGCAGAAGTACGCCAGGCTTGTCGGAATCGAAGCGCGGCAGCCGCACCGTGACCGGCTGCTGATCCGGTCTGCCGTGCAGGGTCAACAGCGGATCGACACCTTCGAGGTCGAGGTTCCACTTGCCCGCATCGCTCGCGCTGAAACGGTGTCCCAGCGAACCATTGGGCACCACGGGTTTTCCCGCCTCGTCCAGCAGCACCGGCTTGTGCTCCACACCCTCACCGGTCCGGCCGAGGTCGGCGGCGGTAAGGAACTTGCCGGGCACCGCGCCGTCGTGGTGATAGACGCCGTCGGCGTCCCAGCCCTCCGGGTCATCCACGCACACCAAGAACGGCAAGTCGGTGTAGCGCTTGATGTAGTCCAGGAACCGCGGCGTGCCGCGATCGACAAAGAACTCCTTCAGGATGACGTGCCCCATCGACATGGCGAGGGCCGCGTCGGTTCCCGGACGCGCAGGCACCCATTCGTCGGCGAACTTGGTGTTGTCGGCATAGTCGGGCGACACCACAACGACCTTCTGCCCGCGATAGCGGGCTTCGGTCATGTAATGGGCGTCCGGTGTTCGGGTGACCGGCACATTCGAGCCCCACATGATCAGGTAGCCCGCATCGAACCAGTCGGCTGATTCCGGAACATCGGTCTGGTCGCCGAACACCTGTGGTGAGGCCACCGGGAGATCGGCGTACCAGTCGTAGAACGACAGCATCGAACCGCCGAGCAGGGAGATGAACCGGGCGCCGACAGCATGGCTGACCATGGACATGGCGGGAATGGGGGAAAAGCCCGCCACGCGGTCCGGACCGTAGCGTTTGATGGTGTGCACGTGCGCGGCAGCGGCGATCTCCGCGGCCTCCCACCACTCGGCCCGCACGAAACCCCCCTTGCCGCGCGCGGTCTTGTAGCGCTCGGCCTTGGCGGGATCCTCGACGATATCGGCCCAGGCCAGCACCGGATCTTTACAGCGTTCCTTGGCTTCCCGGTACATCTCCAACAGCACGCCGCGCACATACGGGTAGCGCACTCGCGCCGGAGAGTAGGTGTACCAGGAGAACGAGGCCCCGCGCGGACAGCCGCGTGGCTCGTACTCGGGCTTGTCCGAACCAACCGAGGGATAGTCGGTCTGCTGGGACTCCCAGGTGATCACGCCGTCCTTGACGTAGATCTTCCATGAGCACGACCCGGTGCAGTTGACCCCGTGTGTGGAGCGCACGACCTTGTCGTGTGACCACCGATCTCGGTAGAACTCGTCGGCGCTGCGCCCGCCGACCTGATGCAGGCTGCGTTGATCGGCGGAGGCCTCGCCGCGCCGAAAATATTTGCCCAATCGAAGGAGCGCATCGCCGGCATCGGGCGATGGCCGATCGGCCGAATCGGAGGGCGCGGAGCCCCGAGTGCGTGAATTAACCACGACGCCCCCTTCGAGCTGTGAAATCGGGCTGATGCTCCGACTGTAGGGAGGTCGGGTGGCGCGTCAAAATGGTTCTCTCACAACGCGCGTCTGCGCTTGGTGAGCTGTGAGGTCGCGGCAATATCACGGTCACCGTGCGGTAGCGGCGAATCGCTGCTGACCTGCGTGCGACCAGCGTCGATGCGGTCTGACCGGCTGAAATGCCGCTACCGGCAAGTGTTTCGGGGGCGTGCCGGTGAAGCTTTGGAAACCGCTGGTTATTGTTTGCTTTACATTTGTTAACACGTTCTCGACGGGTGCCGTGGATGGCTTGCCGTGCCCTGTGGTCCTGCGGATAGGACGTGCGGAGCGATTATTGCAAGCACCGTGCCGTGTCGCTGTGCATTTGCCGATAATTTCGGCGGCCGTCGTGCAGGCGGATTATTCTTCGTACGTGTAGGGGGTCGAGGCCGCGATCGGATCGGCCGCCGGTGGCGGTGCCTGCGCGGCGGTGCGTGTTGCCATCGGTCGGCAGCGTCGAGATGTCGGAGGGTCCGGCCACCGCGCCGGGTGCGGTCGGGCTTCGATGGGCTGTCCTCTCGAACCGCGTCGCGATTCGGTCGCCGCGATCACGACAGTCGATGTCTGGACCGCGCGGCGGCCGGATCGGCACGGCCGCGGCGGCGTCGAGCGGATTTCGTGGCCTGCAACCATTCAGCGAGTCCGGTCGGCCGGGTGATCGTCGAGGTGTCAAGGCTTCGGTTGGGCTGCCGATGTGGGTCTCGGCGGTCTCGAATGTTGGTGGCTGCGAGCCGGATTCGACTTCGTGAATATTGCTACAACGTTGCTATTAGGCGGCGTGTGCTTCGAATATAAAGAACGAACATCGTTTAATATCGACTCCCATGGAGCGGACTCGCAGCGCCGACGATGGTCTCGTGACCGGCCCGATCGAATGCGCGCCGCGGGCGGCGCGAACTGTTCGGCTTGCTCTGGTGTAGATGTACCCAACTTGTTGATACGACTACAGCTTCATAGGAGTGGATTGCTGTGTTGAGCAAGTCGACCGATGCCGGTGAAGAGAATCAATTACGCCCCCCTACGTTCGGGGGGCTGCTGCGCCGTTTGCGTGACGATCGGCGCATATCCCGGGAAAAGCTGGCATTCGCCGCGGGGGTCAGCTCCAGCTATATCACTCATCTCGAGGGCGGCGATCGCGATCACCCGACCAAGGCGGTGGTGACCTCGCTGATCGCCTATCTGGATCGGATCAGCCCGTTGGCAGATGCCGAGCGTAGACATCTTTGCGATCTGGCCGGGCTGTCCGAAGAAACGTTTCCCGGCGTGTCGCAGTTGCGTGCCGAGATCAGTGATGACATGCGTAACGGGCTGCGACTGCATGAGCCGAATGCCGCCAGCTACCTGGACACCAGATGGAACATTCTGGCGTGCAATGACGCCTACGACGCCACTTTTCCCGGGTTGGTCGAGGACGTCAATATCCTGCGCTGGTTTTTCGGCAACGAGCTGTCCAAACGGGTCATGGTCGATTGGCGGCGCGAGGCCGCGCTCACGGTGGACTGGCTGCGTGGCCTCATCGGCCAATCGGGTGACACCGCGTGGTCTGCCGAACTGCTCGACGAGCTCGGCCACTATCCGGAATTTCGAGCCATGTGGGCCGCGGGCCGCACCATCTACGGCAGAGACCAGCCGATGTATGTTCGTGACCTCGATACCGACGAGTGCTACAGCCTCGATGTCCAGATGTTCCGGGTGGACTCTGGTAACTATCCGGGCAGGGTCCAATTCTTTCTCGGCATCCGCACCTCGTGCCCTGCGACCGCGCCCACAACGGAATCGTTCGGTTCGTAGCGTGCACGGCACATGAGCTGCAGCAATGGCGGTGCTACCAGCTCGGGATGGGTCCAGACCGCGCCGTGCCCGGCATCGGGCACCGTGACCACTCCGGACGCGCCGGGGAGCCCGTAGGCCAACGCCGCCGACTTGATCGCGGTGCTGGATGCATCGAGGCTGCCACGCAGAACCAGCGCGGGCACCTCGATTTCGGGCAGTCGGTGCAGCACCGAATCCCGGGTCATCAGGCAATGCGCGGCCGCGCGGATAGCGCGGCGATCACCCGCTCGCCAGCGGGTGATCCAGCGCGTCCACGCGGCCGGGTCCGGACCGCCGATCAGCTGCGGCGCCAGGGCCTCCGCGATCAGCGCAAGGGGTTCTTCCTGACCACACCAAGCGTCGAAGAAAGCGCGGTAGTGCGTCCATTCGGGCAGACTGCACGCGCCTGCCTCGGTATCGAGCAGAGCAAGTCCGAGTACGCGATCGGGTGCGAGCAGAGCAGTGCGCAGCGCCGCGTAACCGCCCTGACTCATCCCGCCGATGACGGCCTTTTCGATACCGAGCGCATTCAAAACCGTAAGTGCGTCGGCTGCTAGATCCCAATAAGTGAACGGCTCGTCGCGTGGTGCTCTTGTTCCGCCGTGGCCGCGCGCGTCCCACGTCACCACATTGATTCCCGCGGCGGTCAGGGGTTTCCGTACAGGATCGAACATAGATTCGTCCATGAGAAATCCGTGGGCGAGCAGCAGAACAGGTCCGCGACTCCGGCTCTGCTGGAAATGAACTGTGACCGAGCCGGATTGAACATAAGGCATGACGGTGACGGTACCGCTCAAAAGGTCGCCGGCCACGGTATTGCCCACCGGATGCGCTACACAGTTGAGTGTTGCATCCGGGCGGAGTTTCACTGTCCGGTGTAAGTACATCACAGGGTTTGCACGATGTTATCGATTCTCTGGACAAGCCGTGTCGGAGCGTATTTGATCCGCTTATCGGGAAATTCGGGAAGTTGGTGACGACCTCGCGAGTATCCGGCCGATGAGGACAGGTTGCGCGCACATTGCGGGAGTGAGTGTTTCATGGTGAATGACATCCAACTGGTGCCCCACATCACGCTGGCTGCGGCCGCGGACTGCTCGAACGGCACCTTCGCGGTATGCGGGGACGAGGGCCGAGCGCTCTGGTACGGCCCCTTTCTCGATACCGATCTCGATCATCCGCACGGTGACCGCCGTGCCGGAGCAATGGCCGCCGCGGCCCGCGCGGTCTGGTTGGCGGGCCGGGCTCGCGCCGACGCGGGCCATGACGAAGCGACCCTGCATCTGACCATCACCGAACCGGACGTAGATGCCGTCACCCTGGCGTGCACCGCGTCGATGTCGGGATTGGCGCTGGATGTGGTGGTAGCCGAGGACAATCCGGCGCTGGACTGGTGCCTGGCGTTCGGCAGGCTGGACTGGAACCCGGGTGCGCTGGTCAGCCTGGTCGAGGACGGCCGACCCGGTGTGCTCGAGTCGTGCGCTCTGCGCTCGGTCATCGCGCACCCACAACTCGATACCGACTCGAAGGAGATAGTTCCAATGATTCGCAGCTCGCGCGCTAGCAACCCGATGGTCGACAACTCGGCCTTCGACCCCGGTGTAGAGCTGCGCTCCGCGCTGGAAGCGCTGCTGCTGCACGACGCCGTCGGATTGGATGCCAGGATGCGGCACGCGATCGCCGCGGTCGTCCATCTCGCTGTCGATACCCCGCACGGTCTGCCGGAGGATGCCGAGGAATTCATCGGCAGGCTCGACACGGCCTGGCTGCTCGCCGCGTGGGCGGGCCACGACACCGAGATGTCGCTCATCGCAACGCTGGCCGCGGGCGATGTTCCTGCCATGTCCTGGTGCGAGCTCATGTTCACCACCGCCATGGCGCCCTGGTCGACCAGTCCCGTCGCGGTGCATGCGCGTCGCATCTTCGCCTCCGTACAGCACGGTCACCGAGATGCGGCGCGCAGCCAGATCGGCATCTCCGGCGCTTGAGCACGCGGGTCGGCCACCGCTGAGAACGGCTCGGCGCGGGTTGGCGTGATTCGGCGCAGCTCGGGGTGGGTCAGCGCAGCTGGAGAGGACTCAGCGCAGGTGGACTTCGGTGAACGAGTCGACCCAGCGGTGCGGTGGTCGCGGCGGATTGGGTTCGCCGGGCCGATGGACGCCGATCGCCGACCACCCCGCGGCAACGGCGGCGTCGAGTTCATCGGGGTGGTCGGACAGAAACAGGATCCGCCCGGCGGGCGTACCGATCGCGCCCGCGATCTTCTCGTAGGACGAGGACTCCCGTTTCGGCCCCGCGGTGGACAGGTCGAAATAGCCGCCGATCAGCGAGGCGAGTTCGCCACCGCGGGCGAAGGCGAACCAATCCTGCTGGTTGCGTACCGATCCCGACGAGTACACATAGAGATCGAGTCCGGCGGCCCGCCATGCGGCGAGCGCGGGCGCGACGTCGGGAAAGAACTCGCCGTGCAGGGCGCCGGAGCGGAAGCCTTCGTGACAGATCAGTCCCTGCGCTGCCTTGAGCGGCTCCGCCTTGACATCCGAACCGAGCCAATCGCGCAGGATCGCGGCCACCTCGGCCGCGTCGGCGTCGGGGCGTTCGGCAAGCGCCCTGGTCGCCGCGATGATGGGGACGGCGGCCCCCGTCCGGTTTTCGGCAAGCCACTCCGGAAGCCTGGCCCTGGTGTAGCCGTACAGATCCTCGCGCACCGAGCTGGTGGGGCTGGTGGTGCCTTCGATATCGACGACGACCGCGGCGATCACGGCGCCGCGAGCAGCTGGTCGAGGGTCGGGAAACCTTCGCTGATGCGGTCACCAGTGAAATCGCCGACCCAGCCGTCTTCTTCCTCGAAGAAACGGATGGCGATGAAATCGGGGCGGGTGCCCATATCGAACCAGTGCAGGGTTGCGGCCGGGACCGAGAGCAGGTCGCCGCCTTCGCAGACGACGGCCAGCACCGCATCATCGAGGTGCAGGTAGAAGCACCCGCGGCCGCCTGCGAAGAAGCGCACCTCGTCTTCGGCGTGCCGGTGTTCATCAAGGAACTTCTCGCGGGCGCCCTTGGCGATCCGCGGCCATTCGGGGTTCGCGTCGTCGGGATGGATGCGCGCGATGTCGATGTGTCGGTATCGCCCGGAGGCGTTGAGCTCGGTGACCCGGTCGGTGTACTCGGCCAGCAGCGCGTCCGATGCGGTGTCGGCCGCATTGTCCACCACCGGCCAGCGGTCGAAAGTGATTCCGCGGTCGGCCAATTGGGCGGCGATCACCGCGTCGTCGGTGGTCCGCAGCAGCACCTTGTCGGCATCGTCGGCGGCCATCACCTGCAAAAGCGTCATCGGGTGTTCGGCGCTGACGCTCCCTCGTTCCTGGGGAGCGCAAGCGCCATCCTCCTATCAGAGGTTGGGTGGAGAGGAGTGGTCGGTGGTGTCGGTCGGGTTGCGGATCTCCTCGCGCGCCATGCTCTTTCGAGCGACCTGCGAGCAGTCGCCAGCGGCGAACGCCTGCCGTCGACCGGTGCGAATCACCAGTTCGGACAATGCCTCGAGGCATTCGGCGCGGTCACGTGCCTGGGAAAGATTGTCCCCCCACGTGGTGATGCCGTGGCCGGTGATGCCCAGAACTGGTGGCGCGGTGGGATTCTCGGACAGGTGCCGCTCGATGTCGGCACCGATTCGCGCAACGTCGGACCAGTTGGGGAACACCGGGATATCGATGGATGCCGGGTCGGTGCCGCCGAGTCCCTTGATGAGTTCGAAGTCGGTAATGCGCAGGGTGGTCACTCCATCCGAGGAACCGGTCTGCGTCGAAAGGGTTGTCGCATACGGCGGATGGATGTGAACGACTGCGGCGGCGTCGGTCGTCCGGTAGATAGCAGTGTGAATGGTGGTCTCCGCCGAGGGTTTCCGTGTCTGCTGCGGCAATGGCGTCGAATCCGAGATGCGGACGGTCACCATGTCGTGCTCGGTCAGCTCGCCCTTCGGCAGGCCACTGCCGGTGATCACGGCGTTCGCGCCGGTGCGCGCGGAAGTATTGCCCGCGGTGCCAGGCATCCAGCCGCGTTCATAGAGTTCGCGCGCGATGGCGGCGATCGCCGTACCCGGATCCGAAGTTCGTGTGGTCGCGCTGTGCACCACGCCGAGTTCGGTGACCACGGCGGTCACCAGGTCTGCGGGTGTCACGTCGAAGGCCGGGTTGAAAACCGCGGTGCCCTCGGGAGCTGTTGGGACACCTGCGAATCCGGTGACCTCGGCAGCGGCTCGCTGTTCCACGACGATGTCGTCACCGGTCGCCATATTCGGGTCGCGGGTGGATTCGGGCGCCACCACGATGAACGGAATCCCGTGATGGCGGGCGGCCAGCGCGAGTGCGTAGGTCCCGATCTTGTTCGCGACGTCGCCGTTGACCGTGACGCGATCGGCGCCGACCAGGACACAATCGACCTGACCAGTGGCCATGGCCCAGGCCGCCGCGGAGTCGATGGTGAGGCGATGAGGGATGCCCGCCTCGGCCAGCTCCCAAGCCGTCAGGCGTGCGCCCTGTAGTAATGGACGGGTCTCGTCGACCAGGACGTCCGCGATTGCGCCGCGCTCGAACAGCACCCGAAGCGTGCCGATCGCCGTGCCGAACGTACTCGTCGCGAGCCTGCCGGTGTTGCAATGGGTCAGCACCCGTAGCGGGCGATCCGGGCAGAGCTCTTGCACCAGATCGGCGGCATTCGTTGCCGCGGCCCGGTTGACCCGGCCGTCCTCGGCGAGGATGGCCAGCGTCTCCGCGAGCACCGCGTCCGCACCCAGCGGCACCTCGGCCGTTACCCTGCGCACCGCCCAGGCAAGGTTGACTGCGGTGGGCCGGGTTGCGGTGATGCGCTCGGCGTCGGCCTCCACGCGTGCCACATCGACCACACCATCGGCCGTGTTCGCGGCAGTAGCGATGACCACCCCGAAGGCCCCCGCGATCCCGATTGCCGGAGCGCCGCGGATGGCAAGCACCCGGATGGCGTCGATGATCTGATCGACCGTCGTGAGCCGCAGCTCCCGTACCTCATGCGGCAGCCCGCGCTGGTCGATGGTGACCAGCGCACCGTCGTCCCAGATAAGGGAACTGTCGTCCATCAGGTGCGTCCTTCTAGTCGTGAAGAGTGCTGTTGTGCCTGGTCAACGGTATCCGACCAGGCGCGGTGTCGAAAAATCGGCTCACGCCTGCGCCCGAAGCTTCGCCGCCCGCTCGCGGGGGTCGTAGTTCGGTCCCACACCCTCGATCAGCAGAAGGTCGCCCTCGATGTGGTCGGTGCGCAGATGCAGGATCTCCTGGTACGCGGCAGAGTCGTACCAGGCCTTTGCTTCGGCCATCCCCGGGAACTCGATCAGCACCATACTGCCGGGCCACGAACCTTCCACCACCTCGGTCGGTGGGCCGTGGATGACGAAATGGCCCGCGAAAGGATCGAGGGTCCGCTGGATGCGCTCCAGGTATTCGATGATGTCCGGGTGATTGCGTCGGCTGCGCAGATGGGCGAAACCATAGGCGGGCACGGTCGTATCCTTTCGTTGGACAGCACCGTCACTATCGGACGACTTACCGAACGTATGCCGCGCGGATACGTCGGACAATTACCTCGTAGGTAAATACCGTCGGCAAAGTGCCTACTCGGCAACGAATTCCGCTGCGTGTTGCACCGCCTCGATGGTGGCCTCGGGAACGCGGATCGGGCCGGGGGTGTAAGTCACCGCGTCAGCAGCGGGAAAACCGCATTGGCCCAGGCAGATTCGTCCCAGGCCGTCGCCGGTTCGGCGGCCTTGTCCGGGTACTGTTGCGAAAGGTCGTGCAGCTCGGTCGGATCGGTGCGCAGATCGAACAGCCGGCAGTGCCGGGCATCGATGTCTGCGCCGGGATCGTGCAGAGACAGCAGCTTCCAGGTCGCGGTAGAAGTCGCGGTGTCCTGTCATCTCGGAATATTGTTCGGTGTGCGGGCCTGCGGGTCGCGCAGCAGGTTCGCGGCGGAGACGCCGTCGCGTGCGAAGGTCCGCGATCTGCTGGAATCCGTTCGTCTGCCACGGGACTACACCACACACCGACCGAGTGAGCTCTCCGGCGGCCAGCGGCAACGGTCGCCCTCGCGCGCTCTTGCCCTCGCGCCATGACTGCTGGTGGCCGACGAGCCGACCAGCGCGCTCGATGTCTCGGTCCAGGCTCAGGTCCTCGACCTGTTCGCGGATCTCCGCGCCGGTGCGGCTTCGCCTGCCTGTTCATCAGCCACGATCTCGCCGTCGTGCATCATGTGGCCGACCGGGTCGTGGTGTTGCGTGCCGGATCCGTTGTCGAAAACGGACCGGTGGCAGATGATTTCGCTCGCCCGCGCGAGGGTTACACACATCGATTGCTCGATGCGGTGCCGACTCCGGATCCGACTGTCGCCAGAAAGCCGGTGTATGTCGATTCCGAATAGCTGTTGCGTATCGGTGCGTGCGGCGAAAGTTCGAATTTATCCCCATAATTGAAACGGGCCGCTGATTCCTGCATTGCAGGAACCAGCGGCCCGTTTTACAGGACTTGGATCAGTGCTGCCCCGGCCGCCGATCGATGCGGTTGGGGTCGTGCTCGCCTTGGCGTCGCTGCTGGTCCGGCATCATCTTCTGGCCTTCAGCGCTCCCGCCTGCTCGCGGCATGCCCTGCTCCTGGCGCTGCTGTTGCTGCTGCCGAGGCATCTGCTTGGGCATTTTCTTAGGCGTCTTCTTGGACTTTTCAGCCATCTCCACTCGGTCCTTTCCGGGTGATTAATGTTCGCCTAACAACCACACAATAGCGAGCGGGCATCAATCGCGGAAGGAAAATGCCGATGTGTCGGTCGAATCGTCGCAATTTCGGTGGAAACGGGCGGAAATAGGCGGTCGGAATCAGCTGAGCAGAGGCAGGAATTCGACCTGATCGCCGTCGGTGGCTTCGGTGGGGACGATGACCACGCCGTCGCGGTCGACGAGGCCGCCGAGATGAGTGGTTCGGAAGTGGGCATCACCGTGCCAGCCGCCGCCCTGGTCGATACGGGCCGGGACGATTCGGGGGACCGGGCCCGCGATCTCGGCCGCGTTGTGCAGGGGGCCGGTCAGTGCGCGCCGCGGTGGACTGCCGATGCGGCCGTCGACGAGGGCGGGGGCCAGCGCCATCAAGATGGCGACGGCGGCGAAGGGGTTGCCGGGCAGACCGAGGACGGCGGTACCCGAGGGAAGTTCCGCGACGACGGTGGAACCGCCGGGGCGTAGGCGTAGGCGGTGCACGAGGATCCTCGCGCCGGCACGGGTCAAAGCGCCGCGCAGCTGGTCGGCGGCGCCGCCTCCGGTTGCGCCGACGACCACCAGGACATCACAATCGGTTGCCGCGGTGAGGACTTCGTCGAATCCATTGGGGGTGTCGCGCAGATGGACGCGGGCGATGGTGTGAATGCCGTACCAGGACAACATGTCCGGCAGCACCGGGCCGATGGAGTCGCGGGTCTGGCCGGCACGCAGGGGGCCCCGGCTACGGATTTCGTCACCGGTCATGACGATCCGGGCCCGGACCGGGCCGCGGACCAGCGCTTCGGTCGCCTCTACGCTGGCGGCTGCCGAGATCAGGGTCGCGCTGACCGGGGTGCCTTCGGGTGCGATCAGATCGCCGCGGCCGCGGTCCTCGCCCCTGCGGCGGATGTCCTCGCGCACGGGGGTGTCGGGAAGCCGGTGCAGGGTGTTGTTGTTCGCGTCGATCCTCGCGAACTCGTCCCGCACGACGTGGGTGGTGCCGTCGGGCACGTGCGCGCCGGTGGCGACGCGCACTGCCTCTCCGGTCAGCAACCCGACAGGGCGCTTCCCACCCGCGAAGCCGACATCGCGGCGCAACCGCCACGGGCCGTTACCTGCGACCGCGTAGCCGTCCATCGCCGACACATCGAAGCGTGGTAGCGGGCCGACGGCCGACAACGGCGCGGCCAGTGCCGCGCCGCGGACCGAACGCAGGTCGGCCCGATACGCGGTCAGTCGAGGGATATCGGTGCGCAGCGTGTTTCGCGCCTCGTCGAGAGTCAGTGCCGGGCGCTCCCGGCGCGCCGTGGCGACCATCGAGGTCGGTCGCGCCGGTCCGGCCCCTGCCGACCGGGAGGGCGCGGGCGGGTTCGCCTGCGGCGCAGCGCTCGTGGCGGTCGTGTCGTCCACCGTCCGGGCCGCCGCTCGCGCGCGCCGCACCTGCTCGTCGGTGTCGCAATCGGCTATTCCGGGCATCGCCACGGTCGCCGTATCGGTCGGAACCAGCGCCTTCATCGGCTGATTGACCAGCGAATCCAGCTTCGCGAGGGCTGCGGCGAGCGCCGAGCGTCTCCACACTCCGGTGAGGTACTGCGGCCGCCCGGACTCGTCGGCGGCGAACACCGCGTCCGCGCCGGATTCGGTGGCGTGCCTGATCAAATCGACGACCACCGCCGCGGTCAGGAACGGCATGTCCGCGGCGAGCACCACCACAAGTGGCGACGCGGCGGCGCCGAGCGCCCGCAAGCCCGCGTCGACCGCGGCCACGGGTCCCGACCCCGGCGGGACTTCCCGAACCTGCTGGATCGCGGAGCTCAGCTCCGGCCGCTGCGGCCCGACGACGACGATGCGCACACAGCCTGCGACGGCGGCAAGGGCCGCGTCGAGCATGGATCGGCCGCCGATGACGATGGCAGGTTTGTCCACGCCGCCCATGCGGCTGGCACGTCCGCCCGCGAGGATGATCGCGTCGGCGGCCGTCACAAGCCGAAACCTGGAGCGAGGAACAACATGGCCGACATGCTAATTCGTCGGCACCGCACAACCGCCCAAGCGGGCGCGGTCGATCAGACCGTCGTGTAGCTCGAGGCCGGTCGGAGCAGGCAGAACTCATTGGTCTCCGGATCGGCGAGCACCTGCCCCGGCGCGCCACCGACATCCCCGGTCGAAATCTGGGTCGCGCCCGCCGCGCGGAGCCTGGCGACCTCCTCCGCCTGGTCGTCGGTGGGGAAGGAGGACAGATCCAGGTGTAGTCGATTGCGTCCGCACTTCACATCGGGCGTCCATACGAACTCCAGCCAGGAACCGAGCCCCGTCGCCGAGCGCAGGCCGGCTACCTGCGCGCCTGCGTGTTCCAACGGCCAGCCGGACGCGGCCGACCAGAACTCGGCAAGCCGGACCGGGTTGTGGGTGTCGATGACGATCGCCGCGACCGCGCCGGTGTCCACGTACTCCTCCCTCGGCTCCAGCACACAGAATTCATTGCCCTCCGGATCGGCGAGCACCACCCACGGCACCATCCCCTGGCCGATGTCGATCCGGCGCGCACCGAGCGACAGCGCCCGATCGACTTGCACGCGCTGGTGGTCGATGGAGCGACTGGCGAGGTCGAGGTGGAGGCGGTTCTTCCCGCGCTTCGTGCGCGGCGCGGGCAGGAAGGTCAGGGCCAGCTCGAGGCCGTCGGGGTCGGGGGCCGCGACATCGACTTCGTCGGTGCGGTCCACGGTCACCCCCCAGCCGAGCAACTCGGCCCAGAAGTTCGCGACGAACCGTGGCTGGTCGGCATCGAACACGACACATGCCAGGCGGGTGGACATGACTTCCACGGTAACCGTCGAACGTGGGCGGTGTGCCGGGATTGCGCGGCACTACCCGTTCGGTGTGTCGGGGAAGGTGAAGCGCGCTGCGCGCAGGTCGACTCGCCCGTCACGGATCGTGACACCTTCCTCGGCGAGCAGGCGTAGCTGACGCTCGGCCAGATGCGCGGCCGGCTTGCCGCCTGCCCCGATTACTCGATGCCATGGCAGATCCGCGGCGTCGGTGCGCATGATCCAGCCGACCGTGCGCGGGGTGGAAAGCCCCGCAGCCGCGGCGACGTCACCGTAGGTGGCCACCCGGCCGAGCGGGATCGTCGCGACCAAGGCGCGGACCAGCTCGACCTGGGCATCCGAGGTGGCCATTGTGGTCAGAGCACCGATCGGATCAGCGCCGCCGTCTCGGCGGGCCGGATCTGGGCCACCATGTGGTCGCAGTCCCATTCGAGCAGTGTCAGATTGTCGCCGAGCCGCTCGATCAGGGCGGCACGGAACTCCGGTGTCACGAATGGCGGCACCACCTTCATGGCCTGTACCAGCACCGTCGGCAGATCGCGCGGCGGCAGCACATAGTGTCGCGCGAGCTGACCCCAGTAGGAGTTGACGGCGGGCAGGCTGATCCGCCAGCCGACGCGGCCGTCGGCGGTCGGCATCAGATGCTCGGCCAGTTCCGCGTCCAGCAGGTGCGGGTCCACCTCGCTCCACCCGGTCGCCATCTTGTCTCGACGCGCATGCTCGACGTCGACGTAGTCCGGCGACGCCAGACTCGACACCGCGACGTCCATCAGCAGTTCCGGTTCCAAGGCGATCGCCGAGTCGAGCAACACCAACTTGCGGACCAATTCCGGATGGCTATGGGTGAGGTGCAGCGCACACGCACCGCCGAACGAGTGCGCGACCACCACTACGGGTTCGTCGGTTTCCGCGGCGAGCACTCCGGCCAGATCGGCGACGATGGTCTCGAAATTCCACGGCGGCAGCCCGGTTGAACGGCCATGTCCACGCAGGTCAGGGGCGATGATCCGGACATCGGGCAGGTGTTCGGTTGCGATGGCTTCCCAGCGCTTGCCGTGGCCGACGACGCCGTGCAGGGCCAGGACGACCGGTCCGTCGGCGGGCCCGAAGCGGTGGACATGAAGAGGGGACACGGCATCTATTTTGACGTGTGTCGAAACCCGTCGCAGCCCCAGCCGACCCGGAGCGGCGCAGGGTGTGTCGGTCGCGTCTGTTGCAATAGCCCGCGTGGTGCGATCGGATAGCGCGGTGCGACTTGTTCGCCGAAACGTGGCGGCACCCCGGCCTCGGGTCTGGGGTGCCGATGTTCGCGCGCTGTTGGACGCCCAGGCCGCGATCGGCCCGATCCGCCCGGGATGGCGGCCATGGCAGGTGCTCGGCGGGCCGGGCACCGGCAAGACCACCTTGCTGATCGACCTGGCCGCCGATCGGATCGCCGCGGGAGCCGACCCGGAATCGGTGCTGGTGCTGACCCATTCGAAGCAGGCCGCGAGCGCGCTGCGTGATGCCATCACCGCCCGGCTGACCGGCCCGGGATCCGCCGAACCAGGTGTACCCGGTGCGACGCGCGAGCCGCTGGTGCGCACACTGCACTCCTACGCTTTCTCGGTGTTACGCAGGCACGCCACCGCGCACGGCAACCCGCCGCCACGGTTGCTGACCGGTGCCGAGCAGGATGCCGTGGTTCGCGAGATGCTGCGCGGCGACCTGCTCGATATCGCGGCGGGGGCGACCGGATTGTGGCCCGAGCGGTTACAGCCCGCACTGAGTCTCGGTGGGTTCGCCGAACAGTTGCGCGACCTGATGCTGCGGGCCACCGAGCGCGGGCTCGGGCCGGAGGACCTGGTCCGCCTCGGCCGTGAACATGCTCGGCCGGAGTGGGTGGCGGCGGGCAAATTCGCGGTGCGGTACGAGCAGACGATGCTGCTGCGCTGGTCGGTGGGGGTGGAGGCGCCCGAGGCGACCGCACCCGCACTGGACGCGGCCGAACTCGTCGGCGCCGCCCTCGACGCCTTGGCAAGCGACGTGAACCTGCTTGCTGCGGAACGCTCTCGGATCCGATATCTCCTTGTCGACGACGCCCAGCATCTGGATCCGCAGGCCGCGTTGCTGATTCGAGTGATCGGCAACACCGCGCAGACTGCGGTGATCGCGGGCGACCCGGATCAGGGCATCTTCACCTTCCGTGGTGCGGACACCCGGTTCGTCGCCGACCTCGAGGTGCCGGAGGGGCAGCGAATCATCCTGCGGGACAACCACCGATCCGGCGGTCAGGTGGAACTGGCCGTGGCCAGGATCGCGGCCAAGTTGCCAGGCAGTGCGCCGCAACGGTTGTCGTTGCCGAGGCGCGATACCGAACCGGAAGACGACGGTACCGCGGTGCGAGTCCGGGTGCTGGCAACGCCGGCGAAGGAGGCCGGGCTGATCGCCGACTATTTGCGGCGCGCCCATCTCACGGCGGGCGTGCCGTGGTCGCGCATGGCGGTGATTGTGCGTTCGGTGCCGCTATCGCTGGCACCACTGCGGCGCGCGCTGCTCGCAGCCGGGGTACCGGTGCAGCAACCCGCGCTCGATGCGCCGCTGGCCCGACGACGCGGCGCGGCCTGGATGCTGCTCGCCTTGCGCGCTGTACTCGCGAGCGAGCCGGCCAAGGGTAGTGCGCCACCGACGACCGAGCCGATCTTCTCCGACGAGGATGCGCTCGACCTGGTCGGTGGGCCGCTCGGTGGCGCCGATCAAATCAGTCTGCGCAGGCTGCGGCGTGGGATTCGACGCAGCGTGCTGGAGTCGCAACGGAACGGATCGAAGTCCGGCGTCGGATTCGCGGGAGATGACGACGACAGCGGCCTGCTGGATCGGTCCTCGGCGGAGGTGCTGCGGGATCTGTTGATCGGTAACGCCGACCGCGAGCTCGTCGAGCGGCTGACCGACGTGGAGGCCGCACCGCTGCGCCGGGTCCTCGACGCGTTGGATCGGGCTCGGAAGGCGCGGGGCAAAGGCGCTGGACTCGAAGACGTGATGTGGGCGCTGTGGACCGGGTCGCGACTGGAGCGGCGCTGGGTCGCGCAGTCCGAACGCGGTGGCGCGATCGGGATGCAGGCCGATCGAGACCTCGACGCCGTGGTCGGCCTCTTCGACGCTGCCGCGGCCTATGTCGACCGGCTGCCGCGCGCCGGCATCGAAGGATTCGTCGAATACCTACTGCAACAGGAGATCCCACACGACACGGCCGCGCTGACCGCGCCGGGAGAAGCGGTCGCGCTGCTCAGCGCGCACGCGTCCACGGGTCGGGAGTGGGATGTGGTCGCCGTTGCCGCGGTGCAGGAAGGCATTTGGCCGAATCCGCGTCCGCGCGGCACGTTGCTCGGCAACGAGGATCTGGTCGATGTGACAGCGGGGATCGCTGATGCCGGAGAGCGCGTGAGCCGCGCGGCGCCGATCCTGGCCGAGGAACGCAGGCTGCTGCTGGTGGCATGCAGCAGGGCTCGGCAATCGCTGCTGGTCACTGCGGTGGAATCGGTATCGGGCGACCGTGATCTCGTGCCGTCCCGTTTCCTGGCCGAGCTGCTCGGACACGACGACGACGGTGAACCCGGCGCTCTTCCGGTCGCCGATCCCGGCCGGGCCCTGGTGATGCATTCCCTGGTTGCCGAAATGCGCGGTGTGGTCTGTGATCCCGAGGCAGATCCGGACCGCAGGCGCCGCGCGGCCCACCAATTGGCCCGGCTCGCGAGTGCGGGCATTCGCGGTACGCACCCCGAAGACTGGTACGGCACAGCCGATCTCAGCTCATCACGGTCCCTGTGGAACGAGGACGACGCCGCCGTCGCGCTGTCGCCGTCCACGGTGGAGCTCCTGCGCACCTGCCCACTGCGCTGGGCATTGGAACGCCACGGCGGCACCGATGGTGACAACCCACACGCGGTCAAAGGCAACTTGGTGCACACGCTGGTCCAAGCGCTGGCCGGAAAAGTGCCGGAGGCGCAGGTGCTGGCTGCCCTCGACAAGGCATGGCAGGCTATCGATCCCGGCACCGGCTGGCACTCCCGCCAGGAGTTGCGCCGCACCGAGGCCATGCTCGAGACATTCATGGCCTGGGTCCGCAACACCCGAGGCGAACTCACCCAGGCCGGCGTCGAGATCCCGGTGGACTGCGTATTACCCGCACGCGCTGACGACGAACGCCCCGTCCGCATCCGCGGCCGAGTCGATCGACTGGAACGCGACGCCCTCGGCCGCTTCGTGATCGTCGACGTGAAGACCGGCAAGTCCCCTGTCACCAAACAAGCCGCCGCCGACCACGCCCAACTCGCGACCTACCAGGTGGCCGCGGCGATGGGTGCGCTCGACCCGACCATGGGCACGCCGGATGACAACCGACACGGTGAATCGGGTGGCTTCGACACCGAAATCCGAGGTGTCAGCCCTGAATCCCGCTCTCCCGCCCTCGAATCGAGGCGCGCCACCACTGAATCCTGGAGCGTGCCCGACGATGCAGAACTCGGCACGGGCGAACCAGGGGGACCGGGCGGTATGGCCGGTGTCGGCGCTGGAGTTCGGATGTCTTCTGCTGACCTGGGTGGCGCCGGTGTGCGTGGTGGCATGCGGACGGAGCCCGGTGGGGCACGGCTGGTCTACGTCGCCAAGCCGAGCAGCAAGGAAGGCGCGACCCAGCGCATGCAGTTGCCGCTGGATGCCGAAGCCCTCGAGAATTGGCGCGGCACCATTCACGACGCGGCGGCGGCCACCCAGGGGCCGAGCTACCTCGCCATGCGCAACGATGGCTGCAGGCACTGCTCGGTCGCGGGCAGCTGCCCGGTTCAGGACACCGGGAGGCAGGTGACCGACGAGTGAGGGAGTACCTCGAGCGCGACGATCGGGCCGTCGGCGCTGGAGCTTCAGCGGCTGCGGTGCCGCGTGGTCGCGAGGCGCAGTCGTGAGTCGGGTCACGCCGTATCGGTTGGCGGAGGCGCTCGGTTTGCCGCCGCCAACCGATGAGCAGGCTGCGGTGATCGCGGCTGCGCCGGGGCCGACGCTGGTGGTGGCCGGTGCGGGTGCGGGCAAGACCGAGACCATGGCCGCCAGGGTGGTGTGGATGGTGGCCAATCGGCTGGTGCTGCCCGATGAGGTGCTCGGGTTGACCTTTACCCGAAAAGCCGCACAGCAGTTGACCTCTCGCATTCGTACGCGGTTGGCCAGGCTGGCAGGGTCGCCGCTGTTGCGCGATCTGGATGTCAGTGGCGAATTGCGCGCGCAGTTGGCCGGCGCCGAGCCGGAGATCAGCACCTATCACTCATATGCGGGCAGGCTGCTCACCGAACATGGACTGTTGCTTCCGGTGGAACCCGCGGCGACGCTGCTCACCGAAACCCAGCTCTGGCAGCTCGCGCACCAGGTGGTGCGCAATTGGGACGGTGACCTGGATACCGAGCGCACCCCGGTGTCGGTGACCGAGGCGGTGCTCGCGCTGTCCGGACAGCTCGCCGAGCACCTGGTGGAACCCGAACAGCTGGCCGAAGCACATACCGAACTCGAAAAACTGGTATTCACGCTGCCCGCAGGGCCGCGCCAGCGCGGCGGACCGAGCCAGACGCTGCTCAATATCGTTCAGGTACAACGCGAACGCGTCGCACTCCTGCCGCTGGTTCAGCAACTGGCCGAGGCGCTGCGCCGGCGCGGCGCCCTGGACTTCGGCGCCCAGATGTCCCTGGCCGCCCGCCTCGCCGCAGAGCACCCCGAGGTCGCGGCCGCCGAACGGGCCCGCTTCCGTCTGGTCCTGCTCGACGAATACCAGGACACCGGCCACGCCCAACGCGTCCTGCTCTCCGCATTGTTCGGTGGCACACCACCTGCCGAGCAACAGCGCCAACCCGATCGAGCCTCGACAACTGCCGCACGTCCAACCGCCGTCGAGCCACCCCGCCGTGCCCAGTTTCCAGCGACCGAGCCGTCCACGAACTTCGAGCCCGCATCGGATCTTGCCCGGTCCGCGAACTTCGAGCCCGCATCGGATCTTGCCCCGCCCACGAACTTCGAGCCCTCGGCGTACCTTGCACCCGCTCCGGATTTCGAGCCACCGCCGGATTTCGAGCCACCGCCGGATTTCGAGGCTCCTCCGGATCTCGAGCCGCCACGGGATTTCGACCCGTCGCAGCATCGGGGCCGGCTACCGCGCTCGGGTGACCGGCAACGCTCCGGTGCAGCGTCGGACCTCAGTCTGCCGCCAGGCCCCGGACTGCCATCGGACTCGGCTGACGGGACGGGCTCAACTGAGTCGGACTCGAGCGAGCGGTCGTCCGGTGGCGACGCGTCGGGCACCGATGCCACCGTGGGCTCGGCCTGGTACTCGCAAGCGCGGTCGAACCGGAGCGCGCGATCCAGCTCGGATGTCCAGCCGAGCGCCGATATGAAGTCGCACTCGAGTGGGCACCCCGACGCGGATGCCAGGTCGGGCACAGGTGCGACGTCAGGCTCGAACGCAGGGTCGGCCTCCAGCCCGCCAGCGTACGCGGGCCGGCCTGCGGTCTCTGATCATCGTTCGAGCGTGAGCCAGCGGTCGGATGGCGATCAGCGGTCTGCCGCTGTCGCGTATACCCGGCCGAGTACGTCCGAAAATATAGACAGCTCCTCCTTATTCGTGCACGCCAGTCAGGTCGGGCAGCGATTGGCGGTGACGGCCGTCGGTGATCCGATGCAATCGATCTATGGCTGGCGCGGCGCTTCCGCGGCCAACCTGCCCCGGTTCGCGACCGACTTTCCCACTGCCCCCGGTGTTCCCGCGCCGACTCTGCCGCTGTTGACCAGCTGGCGTAATCCGCCGGAGGCGCTCGCCTTGGCGAACCTGGTCGCGGAGCCGTTGCGGCGCAGCGCGATCGATGCGGGTGGGGTGACCGTCGACGCCTTGCGCGCGAAACCTGATGCGGAGTCGGGCGTCGTGGCATTGGCATTGACCGAAACCGTCGCCGACGAACGGGACTGGGTGGCGGTCCGGATTGCCGATGAATGGGCGGTGCGTCGAGCCGCCGACGAACCGCCGCCCACCTCTGCGGTGCTCGTTCGACGTAACGCCGACGCGGCCCCGCTCGCGGAAGCTCTTCGCGAGCAGGGAATTCCGGTGGAGATCGTCGGTCTCGGTGGGTTGCTCGCGACACCGGAAGTAGCCGATATCGTCGCGACACTGCGCCTGATCGCCGAACCGGGCGCGGGCAGTGCCGCGATGCGGGTGCTCACCGGCGCGCGCTGGCGGATCGGCGTCGCGGACATCGCGGCGCTCGCTCGTCGCGCCCGCGACCTATCGATCAGCCGACTTACCACGGGCGAGGCCAACGAGATCACCGATTCGACCACCCTTGCCGCGGCGCTGCGCGAGGTGGCGCCGGAACCGTCCGAACAGGCCGGATTGGCCGATGCGATCGCCGATCCCGGTCCGCAGGAACAGTATTCGGAGTCGGGATTCACGCGGATCGTCGCGCTCGGCAGGGAGCTCGCCGCACTGCGGGAGCGCAGCGGCCAGCCGCTCGCGGAACTGGTCGCCGACGTCGAACGCACCATCGGGGTCGGTGTGGAGACTCAGGCCAGGCGGGCGATGGCGGGTGCAGGAGCCGGGCGCGAGCATCTCGATGCCTTCGCCGAGGTGGTCGCGGGATATGCCAGCGATTCAGGAGCGTCGTTGAGCGGGTTGCTCGCCTTCCTCGCCGCGGCCGAATCGGTGGAGAACGGTTTGGAACCGGGTGAGGTCGAGGTGGCCCGCGATCGCGTGCAGGTGCTCACCGTGCATGCCGCGAAGGGGCTCGAATGGGAGATCGTCGCCGTCCCGCACGTGGCGCGCGGTGTGTTTCCGTCCGGAGCAGCCTCGGGTAGCTGGCTCGGCGCGCTTGCCGAACTGCCGACCACCTTGCGTGGCGATCGCCACCAGGACGACGCCACCGAAGGCGTTCCGGTCCTCGACCTGTCGGATCTCTACGACCGCGCCGATCTGGACCGCGCGATCAAGGTGCACAAAGAAGCTCTCGACCGCCGACGCCTCGATGAGGACCGCCGCCTGTTCTACGTCGCACTCACGAGAACCGAACGGGTTCTACTTGTTTCGGCCCACCACTGGGCCGAGACCGGCACCACCCCCAAGGGCCCGTCGGATTTTCTCCTCGAACTCAAAAACGCCGGCGAGTCCCCCGACAGCCCGGCCAACGGCGCCGTCGAGATCGACCGCTGGGACGACCCGCCCGCCGTCGACGCCGTCAACCCCTTCACCGATAACCCGGCCACCGCCGAGTGGCCCCGCGACCCACTCGGCAACCGTCGCGATCCCATCGAGCAAGGCGCGGCACTGGTCCGCGCCGCCCTGGAAGAGCTACTCGTACAAAGGGAATCGGCATCCGCCACAGCCACAGTCGAGCCCGTGCAGCTCCAACTGATGGCGGAGTTCGATGCTTCGGACGACATAGCAGTGATAGTAGGCGGACCCACCGACACGCAAGCTTTGTCCGATGCCGATGCCGATGCCGATGCCGATGCCGATGCCGATGCCGATGCCGATGCCAGCCGCCCGAAACAGGCTGGAGTGGAAGACGATCCCGGCCGCGGGACCCGGCCCGGGTCCGATGGGGGTTCCGACGGCCGAAAGCAGGCCGACCGTGACTCCGACGGCCGAGAGGTCGTTGCCGACCGCGGCCCCAACGACCCGAAACCGACCGCAGCCGTCCGTGCCCCCGGCGACCCGGACCGGACCGGAGCCGACGGCGACCCCGACGGCCCGGACCCGACCGGCGTGGACAACGACCCCGACGGCTGGGCCGCCGACGTCGATGCCCTCCTTGCCGAACACGAAGCGGCTCGCGCGATTGCACAGGTGGTGGAACTGCCGGGGCAGATCGCGGCGACCGCACTCGTCGAGATGCGCGCCGATCCTACGAAACTCGCTGCGCGCCTGCGCCGTCCGCTCCCGTTCCCGCCGAATCCCTTGGCGCGCCGCGGCACCGCTTTCCACGCCTGGGTGCAGCGGTGGTTCGGTGCCGATCGGCTACTCGGCCTCGACGAGCTACCGGGCGCCGCCGATAGCAGCGCCGCCGACGCGGGCGTTGACGTGGAATTGACCAGGATGCAGGACGCATTCCTGAACTCGCCATGGGCGCACCGCAGCCCGCTCGAGGTGGAGATCCCGTTCGAAACCTCCATCGCCGGCACTGTCATCCGCGGCCGGATGGACGCGGTGTTCGCCGAGCCGGGCGGCCGTTGGATAGTGGTGGACTGGAAGACCGGCGCCGAGCCGGGTGCCGCCGAGGAATCCGCGGTCGCAATGCAGTTGGCGGTGTATCGGCTGGCCTGGGCGCGGCTGATGGCGGCGCGTGCCGGTGGCACCGAGCGGGAGATGCTCGACCGGGTCGGCGCCGCTTTCCATTACGTGCGCTCCGGACGCACCATCGCGCCGGTCGCGCTGCCCGGCCCCGACGAATTGGCCGAGCTGATCAGGAGCGCCGCGCCCGTCGGCTCACCTTCAGCGACTGAGTGATCAGCGGCAACTGCAGCGGCAGTCGCAGCACCGTCCCGATCTTGAATGCCCGCGGCGACTGGGGATTGCCGAGCACGTCGGCGGCCATCTGCACATTCGCGGGGAACACGACGATGAACAGCAGCGCCGCGAGCCGACCCCCGAAGCCACGGGTGCGTGGCAGCGCGAGCGCGGCGGCGACGGTCAGTTCGGCGACACCGGAGGCGTAGGTGTAATCGCGGGCCCGGCCCGGCAGCGCGCGCGGCACGATCGAATCGAACGGCTTCGGCCACACGAAGTGCAATACGCCGGATCCGAACAGCAGCGCCGCGAGCATCAGTGCGGGCCGTCGGCCGGTGTCGTGCGGGACGAGAGTGCTATCTGCCACGCCTCACCCTTGCATTCGTCTCCTGTTCGAGTCGAGAACAGGCATCGCAGCGCTGACCGGGTAGGCTCCCGTGCTGTGCCGGAGGGACAAGGAGAGCCGGGGACAGCGATCTCGGCGCGCAACAGGGTGGGTGATTCCGGTGCTCGGTGATCGAGTCAGGCCAGGAGTGTCCGACCACCCGGATTTCGCGCTGGTGGGTGTGTTGCGCATTCCGGAAATACAGACGAGTCCATGGATTTCGCTGTCGCGCCGGGTGGCCTTCGCGATCGCGCTGCTGTTCAGCGCGGCGCTGGTGGTCTATCTGGGTCGCGACGGATACCACGACAATTCCGGTGACGAGCTGTCGTTCCTCGACGCGTTCTATTACGCGACGGTGTCGCTGTCCACCACCGGATACGGCGATATCGCTCCGGTGACGGCAGAGGCGCGGCTGGCCAACATTGTCATCATCACTCCGCTGCGCATTCTCTTCCTCATCGTGCTCGTCGGAACCACACTCGGGGTGCTGACCGAACGCTCCCGGCAGGCATTCAAGATTCAGCGTTGGAGGCGCAGCGTGCGTAATCACACCGTGGTCGTCGGATACGGCACGAAGGGTCGCACCGCGATCGACGCCATGATCGGCGACGGCGTGCAGGCCAGCGACATCGTCGTGGTCGACACCGATGTCGTCGCGCTGGAGGCCGCCGCCAGTGCCGGGCTGGTGACGGTGCACGGCTCGGCCACCCAATCAGATGTGCTCCGGCTGGCCGGCGCGCAGAATGCGGCGGCGGTCGTGGTCGCCACCAACCGGGACGACACGGCTGTCCTCGTGACGCTCACCGCTCGCGAGCTCAATAAGGCGGCCAAGATCGCAGTGGCTATCCGCGAGGCCGAAAACACCCATCTGCTGCGCCAATCCGGCGCGGACTCGGTGGTGGTGTCTTCGGAGACCGCGGGCAGGCTGCTCGGTATCTCCACCACGACGCCGACCGTCGTGGAAATGATGGAGGACCTGCTCACCCCCGAACAGGGTTTCGCGGTCGCAGAACGCGAGGTAGAGGCCTCCGAGATCGGCGGCTCGCCGAGGCATCTCAGCGACA
The DNA here is from genome assembly GCF_040681975.1 of Nocardia sp. NPDC051463. Classification (NCBI taxonomy): domain Bacteria; kingdom Bacillati; phylum Actinomycetota; class Actinomycetes; order Mycobacteriales; family Nocardiaceae; genus Nocardia; species Nocardia sp. NPDC051463. The sequence continues at coordinate 18,177 of NZ_JBFBAB010000011.1, read as the reverse complement.
TCGTGCTCGGTGTTGTGCGCGGCGGCGAGCTGATCCGGGTCGGCGAGCCCGAAGTCGACGCCATCGAGGCCGGTGACAAATTGCTCTACATTCGTCGCGTGTCCAAGTGACATCGCCTGCGCCCGGTACCTGCGCGAGAACCGGCGTTTCCGGCGGCAGCTAGTCTCGAAGCGTGGCATTTCAGCTCAATGATGTTCCGTTGCTGTCCCGTACCGTCGTCGATCGAGCCGAAGAGGTCAGGGCCGATGCGCAGGCGTTGAAAGAGGGCTGGGCCGAGGCCAAGCTGCTACGGGTGAACCGGCGGGGTCAGGTCAAATTCGAGGACGGCGCGCTGGTGCTGGATTCGGCGATCGAACTCGCCGCGGAGCCGAGCCCCGAGGCGGTGTTCCTCGGTATCGACGAAGGCATCCACTTATGGGCGGTGCGCGATCCCGAGGTGACCGGGTCGCTGACCGACCTGCGTGCCATGGCAGGCGGGGTGGACGATTTCACCGCCGGCCTGCTTTCCAGCGCTATCGCCTTGCTGAACTGGCATGACAAGGCCGGTTTCAACAGCGCCGACGGCACTGTCACGGTCTCGGCCAAAGGCGGCTGGTCGCGGGTCACCGAGTCCGGATACGAGGAATTCCCGCGCATCGATCCCGCGGTCATCTGCCTCATCCACGATGGCGGCGACCGGGTGCTGTTGGCCCGTCAGCACAGCTGGCCGCAGTCGTTGTTCTCGCTGTTGGCCGGTTTCGTCGAGGCGGGCGAGTCGCTGGAACGCTGTGTCGAGCGCGAGATGCTCGAGGAGGTCGGGCTCGATGTGCGCGACATCCACTATCTCGGCAGCCAGCCGTGGCCGTTCCCGCGCTCGCTGATGCTCGGCTTTGCCGCGGTGGCCGATCCCGAACAGCCACTGGTCTTTTCCGACGGTGAGATCGCCGAGGCACACTGGTTCACCCGCGCCGAGGTGCGCGAGGCGCTGACGGCAGGGGATTGGTCGGCCAAGACCGAGGACACGCGACTGCTGCTGCCCGGCTCGATCTCCATCGCCCGCACCATTGTCGAATCCTGGGCAGCGCTCGACTGACCACGCGTGCCAAGCGGGCGAATCCGCGCGGGCCGCATTCGGTCCGCGCGGATGTGCTATTCGGATCTATGGTCGGTCAGGCGATTGCGGCAAGTGCCGACTTGACCGTGGCGAGCGACGGGTTGGTCGCGGTGGAGCCGTCGGCGAACTTCACCGTCGGCACCACATGGTTGCCGTTGTTGACACTGCCGACGAATTCGGCCGATGTCGGGTCTTGTTCGATGTCGATCTCGACGTAGGTGATACCGGCCTCGTCCAGCTGGGTCTTCAGCCTGCGGCAATAACCGCACCAGGTGGTCGAGTACATCGTCAGGTCAGGCGTCGCGTCAGTCACGGATCGTGCAACGTCCGGTGGTGCGTTCCTGTTCCATCGGTCGGCGCTTGCGCGCTATTTAATAAGCGCGCATAGTAAAAGTATGGCAAGTATCGATACAGCTCGATCCGGCACGCCGACCAGGTACTGGCTCGGCGTCGTTTCCAGAGAACATGTCCGCCGCGGGGTCGAGCTGGGCATCGCGCAGGCCAACCACGGCAAGCGGTCCGCGGTCGAGCGGTTGAGCCCCGGCGACGGGTTCGTCTATTACTCGCCGCGCGAAGGGATGCGAGCGGGCACGCCGATCCGTGCGTTCACCGCCCTCGGCACCGTCGACGACCGGCCGGTGTGGCAGGCCGACCCGCAGCAGATCCCCGACGGCGGCTGTTTCCAGCCGTGGCGCCGGTCGGTGAGCTACCGGACCGAGGCACAGGAAGTCCCAATCGAGAGCCTGCGCGCCGAACTGGAGCTCACCAGCGTGCCGAATTGGGGAATGGTGCTGCGTCGTGGGTTGATAGAACTCAGTGCGCACGATTACGCGTTGATCGCACACGCCATGCTCGACGGCGTCGAGGGAGGCAAATGAGTGCGGACCGATCCGACAACGGCCTGCGCAGCAGGTTCGCGGAGGCCGACGAAAGCCCGGGGCTCTTGCTCTGGCAAGTGACCAACCGCTGGCAGGCGGCTCAGCGCGCGGCCCTGGCTCCATTCGACCTCACCCACGTCCAGTTCGTCCTGCTTGCGTCGCTGACCTACCTGGCCACCCGCGAAGAAGCGCCGGTCATGCAGCGCGACCTCGCCGACCATGCCGCTACCGACCCGATGATGACCTCACAAGTCCTACGCACGCTGGAACAGAAGGGCCTCATCGAACGCCGCGATCATCCGCACGACCGCAGGGCAAAGGCGCTGGTGCCGACCCAGACCGGCGTGACGCTGGCCAATCGGGCCCTGGTCGCGGTCGAGAACTGCGACAGCGAATTCTTCGCTCCGCTCGGCGTGGACGGGCGTGCCTTCGCGGGTGCGCTCACCCAACTGCGCGACCGCGCGACCCCCTGACCTCGGGTAGCCGCGGTCTCTATTCGTCGAGGCGCGGCACGGCACCTCCAGTCGAGAGGCCGGGTAGAGCGCCGGACACCGCGCTAAGTCGCCGAGCGGGGGCGTGGGCAGCAGCGGTGTGACTGGCCCGACGCCTCCGGCTGTTCGATCGAATGGGGGCTGCGGCCCGACTGTGCGGGAACCCGGGCGGGCTAGATCGGTAGTGCGCCGCGGCGTGGCCGGTGTCGTAGGTGTGCTGGTACGGCGAGCACTCCCGTGCCCTGGACGTGAGTGTGTGGGCCGAGAGCTTCGAGGTTGACCGACAACCGCCGCGATGCTCCTCGGGCGCCGAAGACCAGGTCTTGGATGGTGCTTGCCGAGTCGAGTTCGTCTTCGTCATCCGGCAGGTAGCGTTCGTGGTCGTGCTTTTGCAGCGTGGCCACGTATGCCTCGACGCGATCGTTGTCCGCCGGTGCGGTGTGTGTCTCGTATCGGTGGCCGTTGGTTTCCAGCCATGCGTACAGTCGGTCGAGCGGTGCGGTCGGGTCGATCTCGTCGGATCGACGGATCCGTACATCGCCGGATGATACGCAGTGCATGCGGATGTCGCCGTCCTGTGCGAGACACCATTGGCTCCAGCATTCTCCCGGCGCGTAGCTGTCGGGTCGTTGTTCGAACCACTGTGCTGTTCCGAATCGAAGGCTCAATTGCTCCATGCGCATGTACATTTCGAGTCGCTGCTGTTCGAGGGGTGTGTCCAGTGCGGCGGGCAGGGTCTTGGTCTTGTGGAACACCAATGTCCAGCCGTCGAGTGCCGGGGTGACGAACACCTGGTGGTAGAAATCTCGGAGGTAGGCATCCCTGGTGGCTTCGGCGTTCCACTCGGCGAAGCCGTGCACGCCTGCCCAGGTCTCGAGGTACATGGTCATGGGGTGTGTCCGCTGCCATGGCGTGAATCGCAAGGGGGCGAATCCCATTCGCAGGGTCACGGGAACCGGGTCGCGCAGGTCGAGGGCGTCCAGGACGGCGTTCTGATCGGTGGTCGGCAGCGCGTACCACGATCCGGATAGACATGCGAAGTCCAGTGTTTCGGGTGTTTCGGCCTGCTGTTTGCTTCGGATCAACCGCTCCAGCGTCATCAGGTCGCGGGAAGGTAGCAGGTGCCACCCGAATTCGGCCAGCATGGCGAGGGCTCCGCGCCGCACCTTCCGGTCTGCTCGTGGTATCGACCGCAAGGTATCGACCACGCCGAGCCCGAACACCATCAGTGACTTCATTGTCTGCTGGCGGACCTCGTCGAGCGAACTCCCCAGCAGTGTCACGACAATGGGAAGATGCCGGCACTCGTGTATGGCGACGTCGTCATAGGACTCCGGGCAGAATGTGCACGAGACGAGCGTCGCAGACGAGTGGTCCGGCAGGAACTCGGGTGCGCGAGTGTCGGCCGGGAGCCCGAGCGCGACCCAGAGCCGTTCGCGCAAACCATCCTTCGGTGCTTGCGCGAGAGCGCGGACTAGGTCGTTGAATGGCGTCGGCTCGCGGAGCATCTCGATGCAGTCCGGCCAGGTGTAGTCGAAATGCTCATCCGCCAGCAGTTCCATCACGACCTCGGTGAACCGACCCCGCACTGTGTGCGACCGCCATGTTCGGCGGCGGACCTCCGGATCGGTGTCGGTCAGCACCCTCCGGAACTGTTCTGCATCGAAACGCGTGATCACGAGTGCGAGGAGGTTGTCTCGATTCCGTTCGTCGACAACTCGATCCAGGGCATCCCAAATCTGTTGTCGCATGTTCGGATCTGCGGCACCGGCCTGTTCGCGCACTTCGTCGAGCAGCGCTGCCACCTCGCCTTTGTCCAGGCGCCACCACTCGTCGGGGCTCAACGACTGTCCGGCCAGCAATGTTTGCAACCTGTCCAGGCCCGCTGTCTCCACTGCCGCAACCTAGCAGCAGAAACTGGGCCGATGGTGCCCATGGCTGGCTGCACCGGGATATCGCGCCGGCCCTCGGGGTGCGGGTGGTGATCGTCGCTGTCGGGTCCCGCGGCTGGGTGGCTCCGACCAACCTCATCGGCAGCCGAGCCGAGCACCGACAAGCCCGACCCCCAACCGGAATCGCCGAATCACGCTCTACCGGGTGGGCATCCCAAATTTCGTTGGATTTCGGCGATTACTCCGGACCCAGGCCCCCAGGTTTACTTGGCGGATTCGTACACGATCACGGGCCGTGAACTCGCGCCGCCGGATTCCCCCTCCGGACTCACCCTCGCGATCGCCACCAGCAGTCACCTCACCCTCTGGAACCGACGAAGCCTCAACATCCACACGTGACCATGCAGTTCGGATCGAGGGCCGATAGCCCTTGCCGCCGAGCTCCGCCACCAACAGCTGGGAACCGCCCATGCATAGCTGGGAGTCGCACATCACCAACCGACGGCGACAAATAGCCTGATCAAGTGACAGATATCCGGAACAACCACCTGTCGGCCTCGTCGCGCCGTTGGCAGGCGGCGGTCTTGTCGGTCGGCGCTGTCATGATGGAGCCCGTGCCAGCACTCGACCTCGCCGCCCTCGATCCGGAGCAGGCTGCCGCCGTGCGCGCGCCGCGAGGGCCGGTGTGCGTGCTCGCGGGCGCAGGCACCGGTAAGACCAGGACCATTACCCACCGGATCGCGCATCTGGTGTCGGCCGGGCATGTGAAGGCTGATCAGGTCCTCGCGGTGACATTCACCGCGCGGGCAGCGGGGGAGATGCGCGGCAGGCTGCGCGAACTCGGTCTCGGCGGTGACGCGAATCAGGTGCAGGCACGCACATTCCACGCCGCGGCACTGCGCCAGCTGAAGTACTTCTGGCCCCAGGTCGTCGGCGAGGTGCCGTGGCAGCTGATCGATCGAAAGTTCCCGATCGTGGCGCAGGCCGCGACCAAGGCCGGGCTATCCTCGGCCACCGACAGCGTGCGCGACCTGCTGAGCGAGATCGAATGGTCGAAGGCCTCGCTGATCGCGCCGGAGGACTATCCCGCCGCGGTGGCCAAGCATCGGCGCGAGCCGCCCTACGACCCGGCGCGGGTCGCCGAGGTCTACCTCGCCTACGAAGCACTCAAGACCTCGCCGGACGGCCTACTGCTCGACTTCGACGACCTGCTGCTGCACACTGCCGCCGCGCTGGAGGACTTTCCCTCGGTGGCCGACGAATTCCGTGGCCGCTACCGGAGTTTCGTTGTCGATGAATACCAGGACGTCACCCCACTGCAGCAGCGGGTGCTCGACGCTTGGCTCGGCGAACGTGACGATCTGACGGTGGTCGGCGACGCGAACCAGACGATCTACTCCTTCACCGGCGCCACTCCCGCCTATCTGCTCGACTTTTCCCGGCGCTTCCCCGAGGCGAGGGTGATTCGGCTGGAACGCGACTATCGCTCGACCCCGCAGGTGGTGTCGCTGGCAAACCGAGTGATCGGCGCCGCGCGTGGCCGTATCGCGGGCACCAGGCTGCAGCTGATCGGTCAGCGGCCCGACGGACCCGAACCGGTGTTCGCCGAATACGACGACGCCCCCGCCGAGGCCGCCGCCGTGGCGCGATTCATCAAGCGGCGGATCGAGGCAGGCATGCCCGCCGCGGAGATTGCGGTGCTGTATCGCATCAACGCGCAGTCGGAGGCCTACGAACAGGCGCTGACCGAACTCGGCATCCCGTATCAGCTGCGGGGCGGTGAGGGCTTCTTCGTGCGAGCCGAGGTCAGGCAGGCCGTGCAAGCGTTGCGCACGACCGCGGCGCGCGATGATCTGCCCGACCAGGCACGCAGCGGAAGCGCCCTGGTCAACCTGGTCAAGGCGGTGCTCGGCCCGCTCGGACTCACCGCTGCCGAACCCGCGGGCGCGCAGGCGCGGGAGCGCTGGTCGTCACTGGTGGCACTGGTGCGGCTGACCGAGGAACTCATCGGTCACGATGACCAGCTCGACCTGCCCGGTCTGCTGCACGAACTGCGCGCCCGCGCGGAGGCACGGCACCCACCGACCGTCCAGGGCGTGACGCTGGCGTCGCTGCATGCGGCGAAGGGCCTGGAGTGGGACGCGGTTTTTCTGGTCGGTCTCGCCGACGGCACGCTGCCGATCGCACATGTGCTCGGCGACAACGGCTCGGTCGCCGATGAGGCGGCGCTGGAAGAGGAACGCCGCCTGCTCTACGTCGGTGTGACCCGGGCCCGCGAATACCTACAGCTGTCCTGGGCGTTGTCGCGCGGCGAGGGCAGCAGGCGCACGCGTCGGCGCTCCCGGTTCCTCAATGGCTTGGTCCCCGATGATTCCCCCGCTTCGCGGATCGCAGCGCCCGCCTCCGGCATCAGCTCGAACGGGATTCGCCCATCCTGCCGGGTCTGCGCCAAACCGCTGATCGGCACCTACGCCACCATGCTCGGTCGTTGTCGGCGCTGCCCCGCGGAACTGGACGCCGAGCTACTGGCGGCGCTGCAGGCGTGGCGGGAAGAGAAAGCGCTGGCACTGGAGGTCCGTGAGTTCGTGGTGTTCACCGACACCACACTCACCGCGATCGCCGAGCAACTGCCCGGCGACGACAACGCCCTGGCGGCGATCCCGGGGATCGGGTCGAAGAAGCTCGATCAATACGGCGCGGACGTGCTGGCGATTGTGGCGTCCCGGCTGCGGTCAAGCCCACAAAACCGCAGGTAGAAAATAGGTTGTCGGTTCTGCCGACATTGCATATGGTGGGAATCACGCACCGGGAGGTCATCTCGGCGCGCAGAGTTCAGCGACAGACAACGAGTTAAGGAGGGAGGCAGACCAATGAACGATTACATGAACTTCAACGCGAACGACGTTGCGGTGAATGCACCCGTCGTGTCGGCCTCCCGGGGGATCCTCGCTTTGCAGGGGATCGGTCTGTCCGGCGTCGGTGTATTCGGGGAGCGGGCGCAATTTACGCACATGCATTCCCCCATTTGCACCCTCACGCAGGACAAGCCCAGCGCGGGTTGGCACCCGGCAGCCGTGGAAGCGGCCGTCGGCACCGACGCATTCGAAGCCGGCTATGCACCGGCGGACCTGCAGGCAGCACGCCTCCGCACCGCACACCCAGCGACCGTGATCAGGAATCGACACAGATGTCGACCTAGGTAGGGAACACCCCGACCTCCTGGCCACGGATCGCCCGAAGCGAAACCGTGGCCAGTATTTTTTTCCCGGCCCTTCAGCCGGCGGCACCGGTTTCGCAGAAGAAACGAAACGAACCGCTGCAAACGAGCTGAAGGAGAACGACGTGTTCACCGCAGAGAGCTGGCCGCAGGCCACCGCTGGCGTGACATGCCGAACCGTGGCACTGCCCACCCGCACTCGGGAGGTTACGAAGGTCCTGCCTTGTCGAGCCGGAGACCCTGATCTCTGGTTCGCCGAGAGCCCTGCCCAGCTGGAGCAGGCCAAGACGCTGTGCGAGTCCTGCCCGATCCGTAAAGGCTGCCTGGCGGCAGCTGTGGATCGGCGCGAGCCGTGGGGTGTCTGGGGCGGTGAGATCTTCGACCAGGGTGTCGTGATCGCCCGCAAGCGCCCACGCGGACGTCCGCGCAAGGTCGCGATCTCGGCATGAGCGAGCGTCGCGAGCTCACCTCGGCGCAGCGCCTCAGCGTCGTGCCGAAACTGAGCGTCAGCGAAGTGCAGGCATGATGCCGAGACCTGTGACCTCCCTCCCTCCGGTCGCTGAGGCCCATCCGGTCGATTCACCCCGGATCGGGGCCCACGAACGAGAAAGCACAAGAGCCGCTCACCTCGAGATCAGGTGGGCGGCTCTTTTGCGTTGACACCGGCCAGTGGTGAACGGCCCGTTCGTCTTTCGAAGTCAGCTGGCTGTGCGCTCTTCCCGGAAGCCCGGCATCCAGGTCTTCACCAACTGCATGAACGGCAGTTCCGCATCGAGCTGGGCCAGGATGCCGACCGAGCCGCCGAGGACGCGGAAGATCATCAAGTATTCGGCGGGCAGCTGCAGGGCACGTGCGGTCTTCATCTCGGGACTCGTGAGATCGGACGCTTTGCCCGCCACCCGTTGCATCCACTTACGGGTGAAATGAAACGAATCCGTCTGCACCGGGTCGGTGAAAGGCCGTAGGTAGTCGGCGATCTCCTTATCAGTGATCGTGCGACCGGGAATCACCCAGCCGTTGTCGTACATCAGTTCCGTCAGCTCGTCGAAGCGCTCCTCAACCTCCAGCGCCAGCATGCGGCCGAGCACCTCGGGGAAGCCGTCGGGCATGGGTGCACAGGCACCGAAATCGATGACCGCGAGCTTGCCGTCGGGCAGCATCATGAAATTGCCGGGATGCGGGTCGGCGTGCAGCAGGCCGACGGTCTCGGGTGAGGAGAAGTGGAACTTGCCCATCAGACCTGCGACGCGATTGCGCAGCACTCGGGTGCCCTCGGGATCCTGCGCACCCTGCTGGATGATCGCCGAGACAGAGGTGCCGTCGAGCCATTCGGTGACGATCACCTTCGGTGCGCTGGCCACCACCTTGGGCACCACGATCTCGGGATGCCCGTCGAACGCCTTCGCGAACGCGCGCTGGTTGGTTGCCTCGTTGCGGTAGTCCAGTTCCTCTTCGGTTCGCTCGGTGATCTCCGCCAGCAGCGGTTTCACATCGGCCCCAGGAATCACCGAGGCGAACAGACCCGTCATCCGCGACAGTGTCTTGAGATCCGCGCGCAGGGCCTCGTCGGCGCCGGGATACTGCACCTTCACCGCGACGACTCGGCCGTCGGACCAGACCGCCTTGTGCACCTGGCCGATGCTGGCCGATGCGGCCGGAGTGTCGTCGAAGGACTGGAATCGCTGCCGCCATTGGGTGCCGAGCTGCTGGTCGAGCACTCGATGCACGGTTGTGGCCGGCATCGGGGGCGCGGCGGCCTGCAGCTTGGTCAGCGCCTCGCGGTAGTGCTCGCCGAACTCCTCGGGAACCGCCGCCTCCATCACGCTCAGCGCCTGCCCGAACTTCATCGCGCCGCCCTTGAGCTCACCGAGCACGGTGAACAATTGTTCGGCGGCCTTCTGGTTCAACTGGGCGTTGATCTCGGACTTGTCGCCACCGGCCAGCTTCTTACCGAACCCTACGGCGGCTCGGCCTGCGATCCCCAGCGGAATCTTGGCTAACTTGGCATTGCGGGATGAGCGACGACGCACAATCTCGGACACGTACCCATCATGGCGGACGGACCCGGCACTGTGCCATCGCACGGTGATGTCTCTGCTTGGCAGAGTGGGAGAATCGCCACCATCATGTGGCCGGACCAGCGAAGATGCCGCGACATCCGCATGCGGCGTGCGGCGGCCACTCGCGCCGCTCGATCACATGCGAAGCAAGATCGAGCTCGACGGTGGAGTTCAGAGTGGCCAGCTCGTGGCGGGGCGAACAACTGCGGATCGCCTCGAATTCGCCGAGCAGTAACGCCGTTGTCGCCGCGATACCGGCGGGCGAGGCGTGCCCGACCCGGCCGAGCAGTTGCGCGGCGAGCAACGGCCAATCCTGGTCGTATTGGCAGCGGATGAGGTCGACACAGCGCAAGCAGCTGGTCATCCCGGGCAGCACCAGCGGCCCGATGACGCCCTTGTTGTCACGGATGCGGACGTGCAGATGTGGAATCCGTTGCAGCACCAGGTCACTGGCGAGACGCGGATCTATCACCAGCGAGTCGGTGAGCACCACCAGGTCGGCCCGCCAATCGGTGACCGTGGTGTCGGGACGGTAGTCCCGGGAGCGGCTCGGCCGCAGCCCGAGCCGACGCAGTCCGGCCGACACCGCGTCCGCGAGCGGACCCAATCCGTGTACACGCACGGCACGGACAGGTCCCGCGGTATCGCCGTGGTGCACGAGCAGGCCCGCATCGTCGATCTCGGCCAGCAGGGCAAACGCACGCTCCGGTGCGATGCCGTGTTCTCCGGCTCGCCAGATGAGCTGCGGTCTGGTCTGAAGCCCGTCCAAGAGGCGCAGGAAGGCGAGTACCGTGTCGACGGTCAGCTCGGCGGGGTGCAGCAGTAGTGCGCCCTCCGGGTCCCAGCCGAGCTGGACCACACCAGAGGGGCGCACCAGGATCGTCACCCGGGGATGCAGCATCGGACCATGTGGGCGGATCGTTGTTGTCATGGCCAGCAGTATGCGGACCAGCGACGGCCGGAATCCCCGCGAAACCTGTAGTTATCCACAGGGGCTCGCGGTACTGACAGAGCAGTTCAGGACTCGTCGCTGTCCTTGCGGAGGTCGGGGCCGTCGGCGCCGGGCTTGTCGGACGCGGCCCGGTTGCGCTCGGCCTCGTCGCGTTCGCGGGCCTCGGTCTCGGCCAGCTGGGCCAGCGGATCGTCGAACGCGGTGGCACCGCCGCCGATCACCGAGTCGATGAAGCCGGCAGGGGAGTCGAGATCGTCGGAATCCGGCAGCAGATCCGGGTGCGCCCAGATGCCGTCGCGTGCCTCCACACCCGCGTCGGCGGTCAAACGCCGCCACAGCGTGGCCGCCTCACGCAGTTTGCGCGGCCGCAACTCCAGGCCGACCAGGGTCGCGAAGGTCTGCTCGGCCGGGCCGCCGGTGGCGCGGCGCCTGCGCAGCGTCTCGGCGAGCGCGCCCGCGCCGGGCAGGCGATCGCCGACCGCCTCGGTGACGACGACCTCGACCCAACCTTCGATCAGTGCGAGCAGGGTCTCCAGGCGTTCGAGGGCCTGCTTCTGCTCCGGGGTGGTCTGCGGTTCGAAGGTGCCCTGCGACAGCAGCTCCTCGAGCTTCGAGGGATCGCTCAACGACATCGGGTCGATGCCCTGCGCCGCTTGCTCCATCGCGGAGAAATCCATCTTGATGCCACGCGCATAGTCCTCGACCGCGCCGAGCACCTGCTGGCGCAGCCACGGGATATGACCGAACAGTCGCTGATGGGCTGCCTCGCGGGCGGCGAGGAACACCAGAATCTCGCTCTCCGGCTGCTCCAGCCCGGCGCTGAACTCCGAGATGGCCGTGGGCAGTAGCGCTGCGGTACCGCTCGGTCCCAGTGGGAGACCGATGTCGGTGGAGGTCAGGACTTCCTTGGCCAGCTGCCCCAGCGCCTGCCCGAGCTGTGATCCGAAGGCGAGGCCACCCATCTGGCCGAGCATGCCCACCATCGGACCCGCGAATTCCCTTGCCTCCTCGGGCAATTGCGAGGTCCACATGCCCGAGATCTGCTCGGCTACCGGATCGCACAGCCGCTTCCAGGTGTGCAGCGTCTCCTCGATCCAGTCGTTGGCCGTCCATGCCGCGGTCTTGGTCGCACCCGCGGGCAAGGTGGTCGCGCCATCGAGCCAGACCTCGGCCAGGTGCGCGGCATCGGTCACGGCGCCCGCCGCACCCGAGGTCAACGGGGTCAGGTCGGCTCCGAGCTGTTGGCGGGCCAGTCGCTTGGCGACGTCGTAATTCACCGGACCGCCCGCGGCCGAACCCGGCTGACCCATGCCACTGAGCATCTGTCCGAGCGAGGTCAGCATCTGTCCGAGCTGCGACGGGTCGAAGCCGCCCGCACCGAAGCCGAACGGGTTGTTCGCATCGGGACCGCTCGGCTCCTCGCCACGCTTGCGCGCGTCGTCATCATCGCGATTCGAGAATCCGAAGGGGAGGTCGCTCATACCCCTTACGTTACGCGTGCGTCATGGGGGCCTTGTGTTCGCGCGGCGCGAACACAAGGGACACCCGGACGTGGTAAATGCACGCCTGCGCCGCGCATCGGTGCAGGCGGTCACTACTGTGGTCGAGGTGAATCGACGGATCCTCACCCTCGTTGCCGCTTTGATCCCGGTGCTCGTGCTCGGTGTCGCGGGCAGCGTATTCACTGTGCCGTTCGTCGCACTCGGACCAGGGCCGACGTTCAATACCCTCGGTGAGGTCGAGGGCAAGCAGGTCGTCGATGTGCAGGGTGCGGTGCTCGACCCCACCACGGGGCACCTGAACATGACCACCGTTTCGGTGCGCGACGGGCTCAACGTCTTCGAAGCGTTCGGCTTCTGGGTCAGCGGCGAACACGGCCTCGTGCCGCGCGCCGAGGTGTATCCGCCCGGAGTGCCGCGTGAGGAAATCGACAAGAACAACCAGCAGGACTTCAAGGACTCCGAGGGCAACGCCGAGGTGGCCGCACTGCACCATCTGCACCTGCCGACGGTCGTGCTGGTGCGCAAGGTCGGCGACGACGGCCCCGCGAAGGACGTGCTCGCCGCGGGCGACGAGCTGATCAGCATCAACGGTGCACCTGCCAGCACGCCGAAGGACGTGGTCGCCGCCGTGTCCTCGCAGCCGCCCGGCGCCCAGATCACGATCGTGTTCCGGCGCGGCAATGCCGAGCAGAGCGCGAACATCACCCTCGCCCCCCGTCCGGACGACGCGGCCAAGGGCTACCTCGGTCTGACACCGACCGAAGGCGCGCGTCCCCCGATGCAGGTCACCTTCAATCTCGCCGACATCGGCGGTCCCTCGGCAGGTCTGATGTTCAGCCTCGCGCTGATCGACAAGCTCTCACCCGGTGAACTCGACGGCGGCAGGTTCGTCGCGGGCACCGGCACCATCGACCAGGACGGCAAGGTCGGCCCGATCGGCGGCATCCAGTACAAGATGATGGCCGCCCGTGACGCGGGCGCGGAAACCTTCCTCGTTCCAGCCGCCAATTGCAATGAGGCCAAGCAGCGCACTCCGGACGGCCTGCGCCTGGTGAAGGTCGAAAACCTCGACGGCGCCGTCGCATCGCTCAACGACATCAACGCGGGCAAGCCGACGGTCTCCTGCAACTAGGCGGCTGCCTCGCCTTCGCTCGCCCCGGCGCTTCTGCGGCTGCCTCGCCTTCGCTCGCCCCGGCGCTTCTGCGGCTGCCTCGCCTTCGCTCGCCCCGGCGCTTCTGCGGCTGCCTCGCCTTCGCTCGGTCGGCCGCGCAGCCGTCGGCGGTTACTCGAACGTGTGGTGCAGGGCCTCGATGACGTTGGGCGCCAGGTTCGGGTACGTGCGCAGATCCAGGTCGCCGAAGTCTTCCGCTTCCTCCGGCCGCACCTGCAGCAGCGCCAGCGACGTGCCCTCGCGCAGCACCGCGGCGAACAGCCGCGCCTCACGACGTTCCGGGTGCGCTTCGGCCGCTGCGCGCGCGGCGGCGTCGGCGGCGTCGTGGTCGGCGAGCAAAGGCGCGAGCGCGTCATCGAGAGTGCTCTCGGCGTCCGGTGGGAGCACCACGATTTCCTGCACCAGCACACAGCCCTCCACGGCGTCGGGCCAGCTCGTGGTCGCGAGAAACTCGTCGAGTGCCATCGACCCGCCGGTCACGTCGTCCGGAAAGGATTCCTGGGCAACGGGAGTCAGCTCGTTGCCGTCATCGAGCTGATCGATGAGGCCGGGCTCGGCCGCGACCAGATCGGCGGTGCGCACCAGCGCGAACATCTGCGGAGGGTGCCCCCAGCCCTCGGCGTCCACGAATTCGGCCACCTCCCGGACGGAGCGGGCGAGGACGAGTTCGGCGTGCAGGTCAGCGGTCACGCAGATATCCAATCAAACGCTCGGACGATCGCCAATCGCCGGTCCGGGTTAGCGCCGGCCCTCTGGTCTGCGCAATTGCGGCCCTGCCGTCTGAACGGTGTCCGATTCCGTAGAGTGGGCGCGGAAGAGGGTCCGCAAGGACCATCGGCAACATCGGACTGCGGCGCATCGGCCGAAATATCGGTGCGAGTGCCGCCGGACCTTGGAGAGTGGCATCGTGGGCATGCGGCCCCCCACCGGCTTACCTTCGTTGTCCCGACGCAGCCGAGTGCTGCTGGTGGCGGCCATCATTGTGGCGGCGCTGCTTTTGTTGGGACCACGACTGACCGACACGTACACGAACTGGCTGTGGTTCGGCGAGGTCGGTTTCCGGAACGTCTACCTCACCGTTCTGCGTACCCGATTCTTGTTGTTCTTGGTGGTCGCGGTGTTCGTCGGCCTAGTCGCCTGGCTGGCGCTGCTGCTCGGCTATCGGACTCGTCCGGTCTTCATCCCCGTCGCGGGCCCGAATGATCCGATCGCGCGCTACCGCACCACCGTGATGAGCAGGTTGAAGCTGTTCGGCATCGGCATCCCGGTCCTGCTCGGTCTGCTGTCGGGCCTGGTGGCGCAGTCGAATTGGGTCACCGTGCAGTTGTTCCTCAACGGTGGCTCGTTCGGGCAGAAGGATCCGCAGTTCAACCTGGATGTCGGGTTCTACGCATTCGATCTGCCCTTCTACCGGATGGTGCTGAACTGGTTGTTCGTCGCTGTCGTCATCGCGTTCTTCGCGAACCTGGTGACGCACTACGTCTTCGGCGGGCTGCGGCTTTCGGGCAAGGAAGGCACCCTGACTCGTCCCGCGCGCATCCAACTCGCGGTGCTTGCCGGGCTTTTCGTGCTGCTCAAGGCCGTCGCGTACTGGTTCGACCGCTACGAACTGCTCTCCAGCAGCCGTAAGGAGCCGACCTTCACCGGTGGTTCGTTCACCGACATCAACGCCGTGCTGCCCGCCAAGCTGATCCTGCTGTCCATCGCGGTGATCTGTGCGGTGGCCTTCTTCGCCGGCATCGTGCTCCGCGATCTGCGGGTACCCGCGATGGCCGCGGCTCTGCTCGTACTGTCGTCGATCCTGGTCGGCGCGGTGTGGCCGCTGGTTGTCGAGCAGTTCTCGGTGCGCCCGAATGCCGCGGATAAGGAAAGCGAGTACATCGAACGCAATATCGCCGCTACCAGGCAGGCGTTCGGCATCACCAACGACAAGATCGACTACAAGGACTACAAGGGCGAAAGCCGCAAGAACCCGTTGGATGTCCCGGTCGATGCGGCGACCATCGGCAACGCCCGGCTGCTCGATCCGAACATCTTGTCGCCCACCTTCACTCAGCTACGGCAGCTGAAGAACTTCTACGGCTTCCCCGAGTCGCTGGACATCGACCGCTACAACATCGATGGCGATATCCAGGACTACATCGTCGCGGCCCGTGAGCTGTCCCCCGCGGCGCTGAGCGGGAACCAGACCGACTGGATCAACCGCCACACCGTCTATACCCACGGCAATGGCTTCGTCGCCGCCCCGGCCAACCGCGTCAACAAGCCGCAGTCCGAGGATCCCAACGCGACCGGTGGCAGCAGCGACAGCGGCTACCCGATCTTCATGGTCAGCGATCTGTTCACCCCGACGGACAAGCAACGGATCAAGGTCGACCAGCCGCGGGTGTACTACGGCGAGCTGATCTCGCAGGCGAATCCGGACTACGCCATTGTCGGCTCGATGGAAGGCCAGCGTCCGCGCGAATACGACTCCGACACCGCGCAGTACACCTACACCGGCAAGGGCGGAGTATCGATCGGCAACTGGTTCAACCGATTGGCCTTCGCGGCCAAGTACGCCGAGCGCAATATCCTGTTCTCCTCGGCCATCAGCGACGACTCCAAGATCATCTTCAACCGCAGCCCGCGCGATCGGGTGCAGAAGGTGGCGCCATGGCTGACGACCGATGGGAACGCCTACCCGGCGGTCGTCGACGGCCGGATCCAGTGGATCGTCGATGCGTACACCACGTTGGACAACTACCCCTACGCGCAGAGCACCTCGTTGGAGGGTGCCGAGGACAGCATCGACAAGAAGACCGGCCGGCTGCTGCCGCGCAAGGAAGTCAGCTACATCCGTAACTCGGTCAAGGCCACTGTCGACGCCTACGACGGCACGGTGACCCTGTACGAGGTGGATTCCTCCGACCCGGTGTTGAAGGCGTGGCGCGGCGTGTTCCCCGGCGCGGTCAAGCCGGAGAGCGAGATCTCACCGGAGTTGCGGGCCCACTTCCGGTATCCGGAAGATGTGTTCAAGGTGCAGCGCGACATGCTGACCAAATATCATGTCGACGATCCACGAGAGTTCTTCACCAACAACGCGTTCTGGTCGGTGCCGTCCGACCCGACTGTCGACGGCGGTGGCAACTTCAAACAGCCGCCGTTCTACGTGCTGCTGGGCGATCCGCAGACGAACAAGCCGGTGTTCAACCTGACCAGCGCCATGGTCGGTTACAACCGCGAGTTCTTGTCCGCGTATATCTCCGTGCGGGCAGATCCGGAAGGGTACGGCAAATTCACCGTTCTGCGATTGCCGACCGACACTCAGACCTTGGGACCGCAGCAGACACAGAACAGAATGACGACTGCGCCCGACGTCTCACGCGAGAAGACCCTGCTGTCCAACTCGAACAAGATCAAGTATGGCAATTTGCTGACCTTGCCGATCGCCGATGGTGGAATTCTCTACGTGGAGCCGTTCTACAACGAACGGAATACCGGGCCGAGCACCTCCACTTTCCCGCAGCTTCTGCGGGTGTTGGTGAGTTACCGTGACGCGGCGGGCAGTGTGAAGGTCGGCTACGCCTCGACCTTGGCCGAGGCGCTGAACCAGGTGGTGCCGGGGGCCGGTGCGCTGGCTACCCCGTTCGGGGGTGATCCCGCGTCGCGACCGGTACCCGGTGCGGTGCCGCCACCGGTGGAGAGCTCCACGCCGCCGCCTGCCGGTGTCACCCCGCCGCCTGCCGGTGTCACTCCGCCGCTGGGTTCATCGGCCGCGAAGGACGCTGCCGCAGCGGAGCTGAACCGGAAGCTCGAGAATGTGCGTAATGCCATGCGCACGGGCAACTTCCAGGACTTCGGCAAGGCGCTGGATGAACTGGAAGCCGCAGTCAAGGCATTCCAGGACGCCGGTCGCTGACCCGAGCGTCAGCTCGGGTGCGCACGCAGAATACGGCGCTGCCTCCTTATCGGTGGCAGCGCCGTGCACCCCGGTAGCACCTATTCAGGCTGTGTCGAGCAGGACATTCGGCAGCTCTGTGCAGAATAGAATGTGCCGCCATCGATGCGATGGCGGCACATTCTCGGTTGATATCCGCTACGGCGACTATTTTCTGTCGTAGTTGTAGTGCCAGCGTCCGGATGCGGAATCCTGGTAGCACGAGAAGTCATGGATGCGCAGATCAGGATTTGCGCGCCTAACATCGGTCACGCACTCGTTGTAGCTGCACCAACTAACGTCCCATTCGTGGAAGCAACTGTCCGATACCGGGACGACGTGGACGATGTGCGACGCCGGGGGTGGTTCGGCCGCCGAGATTCCTGGTACGGAGAAGAACGCGGCGACGGTAGCTGCGACAACCCCGGTTGCGAATCGAAACCTTGATTTCATGTGAGCCCCTCCCAAGAACACTGTGATCCGACTACGCGATCCAAGATCCATGTAGTCCAAAAATGCTGTAGTGCAACGGTATTCGATCAGCAAGAGTGTTTGTTGGTGCGGCCTGTCGGGTCGGTCTGAATTCTAGGCGTGCGAAAGGCCCTGCCGCACGACCAAACCGGGTGGCAGGGCATCGTCTATCGACTACCTCGGCGAGCAGCTTCGGATAGGAGTCGGATATATCCCCTGGGGGACACCGGGAATGGGTTGCGGACTCGTGATCCCCATGTCCGGCACCCCTTCGCATCATTGATCCAGAGTTGGACATCCCGGAGGTGTGGGTGCGGCGTCCCGGTCGGTCGAGAATCGCCAGCGGGACATGGGGCTTTTCGCCGACACATGCCTCGACGGGTGGCCGCATGATCCCGGAAGACTCCCGCGAACGCGAGAACGGCCCCATCGCCCGCTTGGATTTCAGGGGTCGTCGCAACACCGCCTGCTTCTTAGCTGGTGAGTAGATCACGAAGACGCTCGGCTGGGGTATCCCAGCCGAGCGTTTTT
>NZ_JBFBAB010000010.1:0-215717 GCF_040681975.1 Nocardia sp. NPDC051463 | reverse complement strand
GAACAAGCAAGTCACAACATTCAACGGCGGCAGCGCCATCGCAACACTCCACGGGGTTCAAGGGGTGGGTGTTGCATCCACCCCTTGAACCCAGGCCCCGAACCAACCACCATTCGACTACCGTCGCCACCGAAATGCTTGGAGCGCAACCACAGCCAGTCCGAACGCTGGAAGCCGTTGCCTGTCTGCCCAGGCTGCGGAAGAGAAGGGCGGGTACGGCACACGACGTGCCCAGCACTGCCCGGAACACCGCTGAGACGTGAGTTTGCTAGTCGAGCCGGGCACGCGACCCAGCTTCCGCTCACCAGTACACGGCACTGTTCTGGGTGGGCTTGCCTTCCGAACCGGAGGCACGCCAAAGGGTCTCCGGACCAGCTCACGGTGATGTCATGGGAGGTGGGCTCGCCTTTCGAACCCCAGGGTGTGCTGTCCAGTTACGGTTGCCCTCCAGGGTTTCGCCGGGGCGGTGTCGGGTGCGTCGGGTGGGCTCCCCGGCTTCCTCTTCCGCAACCTGAGCAGGCAGGCACACGGCTTTCAGGGTGAAGACTGCCCGTGGTTGCGTTCTCGGTCCCAAATCAATCCTGGCAGTCGATCACTCACTGGCCCGGCCTCGATGGCAGCCGCACCCCATCCACAACCCCTGCGTAGCAACCGGGCACTCCGTGTGATGGCTTCCCGTTGTGACACTGGCGTGCGGAAGTGGCGATGGTGATGGCGATGACGGCGGTCGATCCTGTCGAAGGATGTGCGGATTATCGGGTCACATCGCGCGCACCGCGCCGGGGGTGAGCGGTTCGTCGAGGAGG
Organism: Nocardia sp. NPDC051463; assembly: GCF_040681975.1. Lineage (NCBI taxonomy): Bacteria > Bacillati > Actinomycetota > Actinomycetes > Mycobacteriales > Nocardiaceae > Nocardia > Nocardia sp. NPDC051463. Next base: position 214,911 of record NZ_JBFBAB010000010.1, on the reverse strand, counting down.
CGACGGAAGCGTTCGACTCGGTCATCGGAGGTCGACGCGCGATCGAGCCAGCCGCCCAGTAGACGATAGCCCTCTACGTAGGTACTGATGTATGCCCGCCACAGCGGCGAGGACAGGAAGCGCAGCGACTGGCGAGCGCGCTCGGGGGTGCTCAGGTTCCAGCGCTGTAGGAATTGTGCGACCTCGTCGGCGTCGCGGTGCCGGTCGTGCAGCAACAGCGCGGCGTCTTGTCGCACGCCGAGCAACTTGCTCGACGCAGTCGCCAGGCGTTCGGCGCGCTCACCATCGAAGCGCAGGCCGAGGTCGGCGTAGATCTCCTGCGCCCATTTCCCCCAGCCGGGCCCGACGATCGCACCGAGCGCGAGATCGGCGAGACCTTCCGCCATGAGGCACTGCGGCGTGTTCACCAGGAACAACGTCTGCTCGGCCTGACCGGCCGCGACCAGGCGTGCCTCCTTGCGGCAATGCTCGGTGTGATGGCCCGGGTAGGACTCGTGCGCGATGAGGTGCGGCAGGTTCGCCATGTGCTGTTTGAGATCGGAGTTGATCGCCACCGTGGACCGGTAGTTGCCCAGGTAGTAGTTGAACCCGGACCACGGCTTGTCGCCGACCACCTCATAGGTGACATGCTCGTTGTCGGGCAGTGGGTAACGCGCACGCACCAGTTCACGCAGGGCGCCGGAGAACTCTTCGACGCAGGCGCGTAGCCGCTCCGGTGGAATCTCGTCGGCCTTGCGATGGGCCGCGACCCGCTCGGCCAGCGATCCCGTGCCTGCCAGCACCTCGTCCATCTGCCGGTGTGCGTCGCGGTAGGCCGCTTCGTCCTCGGGCGCGATGTCGACATCGAAGTACGCCCGCACCTCCTCGACGAATCCGATGTCGTCGCCCGCGAACTTGCGACCGGAACATTCCAGCGCGCGCAGGTGCACATCGAGAAACTCGGTCCGCTCCGGCGCGAGTCCCGCGGTAGGCAGTTCGGCCCGCAACGCTGCGGCCCGGCGAGCCAGCGCACGCGGTTCCGGTGCGGGTGCGTTCTCGACCTCGCGACGCAGCACCGGATCGCCGGTATAGGCGTCGACGAAACCTTCCTCCAACCGGTCGAAGGCCAAACCGAGTCGCAGGTACTCCGTCACGAGCGGATGCGCTTCCATGCCGTCCGACATTAGCCGCTGTCAGCACCGGTTTCGACCCGGTTACCAACGGGTAGTGGCACCCCGCTTTTCGCACGCTGTTGACGCAGAGCAGAATTCGGCTATGCGGCCAGAGCTAGACCGAATCTCACAGCGGCGCCACGTTATGTGTGCGTGTTTGCCTAACAGGAGCGTCGGGTAAGTGGCACGAATGAGCGAGCCGAGCCCATATGTGGAATTCGACCGGAAACAGTGGCGCACGCTGCGGAAGTCGACTCCACTCGTGCTCACCGAGGAAGAACTGATCGGGCTTCGCGGCCTCGGCGAACAGATCGACCTCGAAGAGGTCGCCGAGGTCTATCTGCCGCTCGCTCGCCTGATCCACTTGCAGGTTGCCGCACGTCAGCGACTGTTCGCCGCGACGGCGACCTTCCTCGGCGAGAAGCATCCCGACCAGCAGGTTCCTTTTGTCATCGGCGTCGCGGGCAGTGTCGCGGTCGGTAAATCCACCACGGCACGCGTGTTGCAAGCGTTGCTCGCCCGCTGGGATCATCACCCACGTGTGGATTTGGTCACAACCGACGGATTCCTCTACCCCACATCCGAACTGACCCGACGCGGCATCATGCATCGCAAGGGTTTTCCGGAAAGCTACGACCGCCGTAAACTTCTGCGCTTCGTCACCGAGGTGAAATCAGGCGCACCCGAAGTGTGCGCACCGGTGTATTCGCATATCTCCTATGACATCATCCCCGACAAATTGCACTGCGTGCGGCAGCCGGACATTCTCATTGTGGAAGGCCTCAACGTCCTGCAAACAGGTCCGCGACTGATGGTCTCGGACCTGTTCGACTTCTCGATCTATGTCGACGCCCGCATCGAGGACATCGAGAAGTGGTATGTGCAAAGGTTTCTCACGCTCCGAGAAACCGCGTTCGCCGACCCGAACGCACACTTCCACCACTACTCCGGATTCACCGACGAGCAGGCGACCACCACCGCACAGGAGATCTGGAATTCCACCAACCGCCCCAACCTGGTCGACAACATCTTGCCGACCCGCCCCCGCGCCACCCTCGTGCTGCGCAAAGATGCCGACCACACCATCAACCGGCTGCGCCTGCGCAAGCTGTAACCCGATCGGTGTACCAGCCGGTCGCTAGAGTTTCCAGGCCGCGTCGAGCCGCGCGGCGACATCGATATCGCGCGCCGCGGCGATATGTGGTGTGCGAATTTCCTTGGCGATGTAGCGGGCGACGAAACGACGGATCTCGTGGTCGACGCTGGCGAGGATGCGCAAGAGCTGGCCGCGCTTGGTGGCAGCGGCCACGTTGATCCGGACGTCGCTCGGGCGTGGCTCGGCGATATCGATGATCACCCGAAGCGGCTGCGCTGTGCGTGCGGTCAGGTGCAGATGGACATAACCCTCGACCTGGAAGCGGTGCCGGTCGACTGCCAGGTCGATGAGCATGTCGACGCTCAGCGGGATTTTCAGCTCGAAGGAGATGTACTCGTCGACATCACGACGCACCCGTGGCTGTCCGAGCTGGACCTGGGCACTGGCCTTGACCAGGTGGCCCGGCCCAACTCCGATCGGGCCGAAATCGAATGCCGCACCGGCCAATTGACCGAAGGCGGCGGCGATGCGTGCTTCCGAGGCGGCGTACTCCAGGAACCGCCTGCCGAATTCCTCGTAGCTGATGTGGGATACCGGAGCCCGGCGCTGCCCTGCCGGCTCGTCGAGCGCGAATTCGCGTGGGCCGTCGGGCCGATCGTCGTACGCACTCATAAGACCGCACGGTAGGCGAGAAGCGGCGAGGCGGAACTCGATGCGCGCCGCGATCGAGGCCTCAGGCCCCGAAGCGGCGATGCCTGGCAGCGAAATCGCGCAGGGCGCGCAGGAAATCCACCCGCCGGAACTCCGGCCAGTACGCCTCGGTGAACCATATTTCCGAGTATGCGCTCTGCCACAGGAGAAATCCGGAAAGTCGCTGCTCACCGGAGGTGCGGATGACCAGATCGGGATCCGGTTGGCCGGAGGTGTACAGGTGCTGGCCGATGGCGTTGACGGTGATCGACTGCACCAGGTCCTCGCCGGTCTCGCCCGCCGCCATCTCCTGACGGACCAGCTTGCGGACCGCGTCGGCGATCTCCTGCCTGCCGCCGTACCCGACTGCCACGTTCACATGCACCCCGTCGCGACCGCTGGTGCGTTCGGCGGCGGTGCGCAGGCGCTTGGCGATCAGCTCGGGGAATCCGTCGAGCGAGCCGACAATGCGCACGCTCCAGTTCTGCTCCGGATCCGACAGTTCCTCGACGACATCGGTGATCACCTCGAAGAGGGTCTCCAGCTCGTCGGGATCGCGCTGGAGGTTCTCGGTCGAGAGCAGGTAGACGGTGACCATCTCGATGCCCTCGGCGGCACACCAGCCGACCAGTTCGGCGATCTTCAGCGCACCCACTCGATGCCCGTGGCTGACATCGGTGAAACCGTTCTCCCGCGCCCAGCGCCGATTACCATCGCACATCACCGCGACATGCCGGGGATGTTGTTTGCCGGCCAGCTGCTTGGACAGCCGCGCCTCGTAGATGCGGTATGGCAAACCACGCACCCGACTCGGAAACTCCACGGCGACCTACAGTACGCCTCACCGGCGGGATCCCGGCAGCGACCGCGAATCCAGTACAGTAACGGAGAGCCATAACTTACGGTCCCGTAGGTTACTGGGCGGTACAAACTGGAGGTAACTGGTGTCCGAATCGGTCGCCGCCGACGCGGCATCCAGCACGACCCCGGGCACGGCAGGCGAATCCTTCGCGGTGGCGCTGAGCAAGCCGCGGCTGCGCGGCTGGATCCACACCTGGGCCGTCGGCATCGCGGCGATCGCGGTCATCGTCCTGGTCGCCACCGCCGCGACCATCTCGGCGACAGCAGGCTGGTCGACGCTGGTCTACGGGCTGACGGTGTGCGGACTGTTCGGGATCAGCGCCGTCTATCACCGGGTGACCTGGCCGACCGCGAAGGCGCGCATCCGGATGAAGCGCGCGGACCACTCGATGATCTTCCTGTTCATCGCGGGCAGCTACACCCCGTTCGCCCTACTCGGGCTGCCGGGGCGGACCGGACAGACCCTGCTGCTGGTGGTCTGGATCGGCGCGCTCGCGGGTGTCGCGCTGAAACTGCTGTGGCCTACGGCACCGCGGTGGGTCGGCGTGCCGCTGTATCTGCTGCTCGGCTGGGCCATCGTCCCGGTCGCCGGGCAACTGAACTCGCAGGTCGGTATCGCGCCGCTGATCCTGTTGTTGATCGGCGGGCTCGTCTACAGCGGTGGCGCGATCCTCTATGCCACCAAATGGCCCAATCCGTGGCCCACGGTATTCGGCCATCACGAGTTCTTCCACGCCGCGACCGTGCTCGCCGCCCTATGCCACTACATCGCGATCTGGCTGGTTGTGCTGCGTTGATCGGCCACCACGGCCGAAGTGAGCAATCCGACCGTCCCATTCTCTCGGTTTCAGCAATACAGTCGAACACGAGGTAATCGATTCGGGGCGGCAGAGGATGGCACAACAGACGACCGACACCGACAAACAGACCGCGGCTCGGCCACCGGACCGGCAAGCGGCCTATCGCTGGGGCGTGGCCATGGCGCGACACCGCCGCCCGATCGCGGCGCTCTGGCTGTTGGTCATCGTCGCCTGCGCGATCGCCTACCCGAAACTCGACGGCAGGCTGGAGGCCGCCGAATTCCACGCCGACAATGTGGAATCGACCCGAGTCACCGCTCTGCTCGCCACGCACTATCCCGATCTGGGCGCCGAAGAGCTTGCGCTGGTGTTCTATTCGGCACAGCGGACAGTGGACGACCCGCAGTACCGAGCCGTCATCGAACGAGCGGTCGAGGATATGGGTGGCGTTACGGGTGTCCGGATCGCGCTCGGTCCCTTCCAGGGCGACCAGCAGTCCCAGATCTCCGCGTCCCGGCATGCCGCGCTGGCGGTCATCGGGATCGACGGTGATATCCCGACGCGGGCCCTACTCTCGGCCCAGCTACAGGAACTAGCGGGCCGCCACTCCGATAACGAGGTCACCGTCGGCCTCGCCGGGTTCTCCCCCGGACTGCGCGATCTGATGGAAATCGAGGTCGCCGATTCCGGCCGGGCCGAAGCGATCGGTCTGCCGGTCGCGTTCGTGCTACTGATCGTCGCTCTCGGCACCGTTGTCGCGGCGCTCGTGCCGGTAGTGGTGGCGCTGAGCGGGCTGCTGCTCGCATTCGGCGGGCTTTTCCTGATATCGCATGTGATGGGCACCAGTTCCCTGCTGCTCGCGGTCGCGACCATGATCGGCACGGGCATCGGATTGGACTATGCGATGTTCGTCGCCAGCCGGTTCCGGGAAGAACTCGCCAAGCAGCCTCCCGGTGCCTCGCCAACGGGCATCGCGCATGCCTGCGGCGTAGCCGTCGCCACCGCGGGCAAGACGATCATCGTCTCCGGGCTGATCGTGATGATCTCGCTGTGCTCGCTGATGGTGGTACGCGCGCCCGTGTTTCGTGGGATCGCGGTCGGCGTGGTTGTCGCGGTCATCGCGACGCTCACCGTGGCCTTGACGCTGCTGCCCGCGCTATTGGCGCTGCTGGGTCCGCGGGTGAATCGTGGCGCGCTCCCGGCCCGCTGGCAGCCGCTGGAGACACGGCCGGGTGTGGACGCCGTCGATCCGGCCACCGGCCGGTGGGCGCGCTGGAGCCAGACGGTGATGGCACGGCCCGCACTGTTCGGCATTGCCGCCACAGTGGTTCTGCTGCTGGCGGCGGCACCCCTGGCCGGCGTGCGCTACGGCGTCGACATGGGCACCGCGGCCTTGAGCGAGACCGCCTCCGGGAAAGCCGGTGCCATCGCCACAGACAATTTCGCGCCGGGATTGCTGGCGCCGATCACACTCGTCGCGACCGGCCCCGACGACGCGGCACTCTCGGCCGACGCGGCCGGACAGGTTCAGACTTTCCTGACCGAGCTCGGCCACGACAAGCGTGTCGACCGGGTGCTGCCGTTCCAGCGCGATGGGCGGATCTTCGCGACAGTCATCGCCAAAACACCGTTCGATTCGACCGAAGCTACCGTGCTGGTGCGGGATATCCGCGCCGATGCCGCGGATGTGCCGCAATCGCAGGTGCTGGTCGGCGGCGTGACCGCGGAATTCGCCGATATGTCCGACGAGATCACCAGGAAACTGCCGTTGGTGGTCGCACTGGTTCTATGCTGCTCGTTCGTGTTCCTCGTCGCTGCCTTCCGCAGCCTCGTCCTGCCGGTGAAGGCGATCGTGATGAATCTGCTGGCCACCGGAGCCGCCCTCGGTATCACTGTCGCGGTGTTCCAATGGGGTATCGGTGAGTCGCTGCTCGGGTTTCAGAGCACCGGGTTCATCCAAGTGTTCCTGCCGGTCATGGTGTTCGCCATGCTGTTCGGACTGTCGATGGACTACGAGGTGTTCCTGATCCGGCGGATCAAAGAGTTCTGGGAGAACAGTCCGCGCACCGCCGCCGACAACGAGCACGCGGTCGCGGCGGGGCTACAGCACACGGCACGGCCGATCAGCGCGGCCGCGGCGATCATGGTCGTCATCTTCGGCAGCTTCCTCACCGCGAGCGTGCTGGAGCTCAAGCAGATCGGGCTGGCGCTCGCCGTCGCCGTCGCCATCGATGCGGGGCTGGTGCGGCTGATCCTGGTGCCCGCGCTGATGAAGCTGTTCGGCACCTGGAACTGGTGGCTGCCGGCACCCTTCGGACAAGATTCGCGACAGCGGTGATCGCCAAGCTCGTCGTCTGGGCACTGCGGGCTCGCTGGGGTCTGGCCGCGGTCGTCATCACCTGCAACCTCAGTGGCCTCGCCGTCATCGTCACCGAGCTGTGGCTCAGCGGCTTCTTCAACAGGCTCGGCCCCGACACCCTGCGCGCTATGGCACTGGTGGCCATCTACCCAGCGGTCGGGTTCCTCGCCGGTATCGCACTCGCGATCCGCGATCGGACCGTCTACTTCGGTTGGCTCGACAGCGGACGCACACCCACGCCGGAAGAGGCCCGCCGCCTACTGCGGCTGCCGATCGCCATCACCTCGCGGGCCCTTGCCCTGTGGCTGCCCGGTGTGATCATCTCTGCCGTGGCGCTATCGCGGGTGACGCCGCAGCACGACCTTGCCGTCATGATGGCATTGTTCGTCCTCGGCGGATTCGAATCTGCGGCGTTGACCTTCCTGATCGTCGATCGGCTGATCCGACCAACCATTCCGATCGTGACCGCGGTGCTCGGCGCGACGATGCATTGGAGCTCAACGGTATTCGTCCGGGTCGTGCTCACCTGGGCGGTGTCGGGGGCGATGCCGCTGTTGATGCTCATCGTGGTGCTCGCCGACCCGGTGTCCGGTACGTCCGACCGCATCCGCACCGGCATCTACGTCGCCGCGGTCGGGATCGGCGTCGGCGCGCTCGCCACCGCGACGCTGGCCCGCGCCGTCGCCGCGCCGCTGCGAATGCTGCGCCGGGCGCTGGACCGAATCACCCATGGTGAGCTGGATGTACGAGTGCCGGTCGGCAGCGCGAGTGAGATCGGGCGACTCGAGCATTCGGTCAACGAGCTCGCCACGAATCTGCGCGAACGGATGCGGATGCGGGAAGTGTTCGGCAGGCATGTCGGCGCGGAAGTCGCCGAACGAGCCCTGGCCCGTGGCGTCGATCTGACCGGCGATGTGCGCGTGGTGGCAGCACTGTTCGTGGATGTCACCGGCTCCGTGGAACTCTCCACCGGGCTACCACCGCAGGAGTTCGTCGCCAAACTCAACCGGCTGCTCTCGACCGTGGTCGCGGCGACCGAGGCGAACAACGGGCTGGTCAACAAGTTCGAGGGCGATGCGGCGCTGTGCGTCTTCGGCGCACCGATCGCCTTGCAGGACAACGCAACCCCAGCCTTGCGGGCCGCTCGCCAGATCCGCGACGAAGTGGTCGCCGCCGGCGAACTGGATATCGGCATCGGCGTCGCCCTCGGCCTGGTCTTCGCGGGCGACGTGGGTTCGGATACCCGGCTGGAATACACCGTCATCGGCGACGCGGTCAACGAGGCCGCCCGGCTGACGTCCGAGGCCAAAGCAGTCCCTCGCCGAATCCTGGTGAGCGGCAAGGTGATCGAGTCCGCCGCCGATCACGAGAAGGCCGAATGGACCCTGTACGAATCGATCCGGCTGCGCGGCATGAAGGAACCCACCGCCTGCTGGACCGATATCGGCTCCAGCGGCAGCTCGGGCCACCTCGCCGACGACGGCACCGAACACGCCGCAGCGACGATCACCACCGACGGCGCCACGCCCGTGAGCGCGGTCACCGAAATCCGCTGCACCGCACCGGAGACCACGGTACGCAACGCGGACCCCACGCCGCCGGCACGCAGCATCGACCCGACGGCAGATCGCGGTCCGATCGCCGAGATCTACACGCCGGCAACGGAAGACGGGTCCGACCTGCCCCACGTGCGCGCAGCGGAGTCCGACGCGGTCACCACTAGTCGCACACGCGGCGAAAAGCCCTGACTTCCCTCACTGCCTGCCCAGAGCCGCGTGCACGTCCGCAACGCCGCTGACCGGGAGGTCACAGACCGAGCCGCGACACACGTATACAGCGGCCGCGCCGTCGACCAGAGGGCGGTCGGCCAGCAGCGGCACCGAGTCCGGTTCGCCCGCAACGATTATCGAGCCGCCGGGTGCCGATTTTCGTGCGGCCGACAGCAATCTCCGCTCTTCCTGGAACTCGGCCTCGCCCGGCGCAGCGAGCGCCAGTTCACTGCCGCCGGGATAGGCACCGCTCGGACCGACGATCGCAACCTGAAGCGGACCACGCAGCGCCGCCTCGGCGACTGTCAACCATTGCCCGGCCGAGCGCGGTGCGCGAGCGAGCACCACCGCGCCTCGGGCGAGGGTCTGGTCGGCCAGCTCGCGGTAGCGCACCGCGCGGGCCGGATCGCTTGCGGCGCTCGCGGTCAGGAGTGCTTCGGCAAGCGCGGAGGCGCCCGCCGGGGTAGCGCCGTCGATCGGGTCACGCGGGCGGGTGACGAGCGTTTCCGCATCGTCGGCGGTGTCGAACCAGCTGCCCGGCGCCGCCGGGTCGGCGAAGTGCTCGATGGCCTTGTCCAGCAGGCGTTGTGCGTCGGCGAGCCAATTCGGTTCACCAGTGGCTTGGTGCAGGGCGAGCAGCGCGACAGCCAGCCACGCGTAGTCCTCCAGCACCCCGGGCGCCGTTCCGGCGACGCCACCGAGCGAGGCGCGCAGCACCCGGTCATCGACGACGTGCTGCGCGAGCAGATAGCCTGCGCAACGCGCCGCGGCCGCGATCCAATCGGGGCGCCCGTGCGCGGCTCCCGCTTCGGCGAGCGCGGTGATCGCCATCCCGTTCCATGCGGTCACCACCTTGTCGTCGCGGGCGGGCTGCGGGCGGCGGGCGCGCGCGTCGCGCAGCACGGTCCGAATGCGCTCGAAACGGGCCGGCGCATCCGGATCGACAGGCCCCGTGGCTTTGATGGCGTCGGGATCGGTGTATCGGGTGAGGATCGAGGTGCCCTGCTCGAAGTTGCCCGCGGTGGTTACTCCGAAAACCTCTGCGGCCCAGGCGCCGTCGGTCGGTCCGAGCTCGCCGATCAGCTGGGCGGGTGTCCACACATAGGTGGCGCCCTCGACCCCCGGACCGCCCGGTTCCAGGTGAGTGTCGGCATCCAGCGCGGAGGCGAAACCGCCCTGTTCGGTGCCGAGATCATCGAGCAGGAAGCCTGCGGTCTCCTCCGTGATACGCAGGGCGAGCGGCGACGCGAGGGCGGCTTCGCCCGATGCCGATCCTGTCCGGCGCGCTAGATGCGCGTAGGCGCGCAGCAATTGGGCGTTGTCGTAGAGCATCTTCTCGAAATGCGGTACCAGCCAGGCATCGTCGACGGAATAGCGCGCGAAGCCGCCGCGCAGCTGGTCGTATATGCCGCCACGGGCCATCGCTTCCGCGGTGTGGGATACCGCCTCGAACACCGCGGGATCGCCGGTGCGCTCCCAGCTCCGCAACAACCCCTCCAGCAGCGCCGACGGCGGAAACTTCGGCGCACCGCCGAAACCGCCGTGCTTATCGTCCACCTCGCGCAGCACCGCGGCTACCGCGTGATCGAGCAGTTCGGCGGTAATGCTGAGATCGCCGCCGGGCAGCCCCGCCGCCTGCGCCCGCAGCGCCTCGGTCACCTGCGCGGACGCCTTGTTCACCTCGTCGCGCCGGTTGAGCCAGGTGTCGGTGATCGCAGTGAGCAGTTGGGTGAACGACGGCATGCCGCCACGGGGCAGCTTCGGGTAGTAGGTGCCGCAGTAGAACGGTTCACCGTCCGCGGTGAGGAAGCACGTCATCGGCCAGCCGCCCTGGCCGGTCATGGCGACGGTGGCGTTCATGTAGACCGCGTCCAGATCGGGCCGTTCTTCCCGGTCCACCTTCACGCACACGAAGTTCGCGTTCATCAGGGCGGCGGTTGCCTCGTCCTCGAAGGACTCGTGCGCCATCACATGGCACCAGTGGCAGCTCGCGTACCCTACCGACAACAGAATCGGCACATCCCTGGCCGACGCCTCCGCCAAGGCATCAGCGTCCCACTCCCGCCAATCGACCGGATTGTCGGCATGCTGACGCAGGTAAGGCGATGTCGCACTTTCCAATTGGTTCACACCCATCAACCTCCTGTATCGCGCCGGCTCACAACTTGCTCCACCCATTCGCGTCGGCCTGCGAGACGCCGACTTGCCAGAATGGCAAAATTTGCTCTGCCAACACACCCGCAGACCAGTGGGCCATCACATGCAGAGTAGTGCCCCAGCACATGACGGGGTAGACAGCGAATCGCGGCTCCCTCAGCATCATCGCTCCGAGTGGTACCGCCGTCCGCTTTCATGCCCGGTGATCGCCCGGTCGTGGAAGTGAATCGGCCTGTGTCCCGGAATGCACCATCCAGATCTGGCAGTTCGACCTGATCGATGTCGATGAAGCCCTCGCCGGCTGGAACCGGTGCGGTCGCGGTAGGCAACCTTGCCGACCAAGTGCCGGACACCCCTGCGCTCAGTCGCAGCGATCGACCTGTCGAGCTGGAGGAGATCCGGCGCGCGCAACCCGAAACCCCGTAGGCGGTCGGCGATTGCCGGTGCCGCCCTGGATGCGTCCGCCCAGCGGCTGAACCCGCATCCACCCCGGCTGGCACGCTCAGGTGAAGGTAACCGAACAGTAGCGCCTCGAAACGATGAAAATGTTCGAGATCGATGGAACCGATCCCGCGCCTACGGCGTCAAACCGTATAGAACACAACAGATCCCAGAAAGGGTCTCGCGCTACGGGGTTGCACCCCGGGCAGTCGAGGTTTCGTCGAAATCCGGCGTCAGGGAGCTCGCAACTCCCTGACACCCGAGCTACACGAAACCTGCAGCTGTTCGCGTCGACAACCAACAAATAGGAACTCGCTATGAACCGTTCCCGGAAGGCCGTCGCTGCATGCCCGATTATATATCGTCGACCACCGAGCCCCGCGACAGACCCGGCAAAAATCATATCCTGAGGGAGGAATCAGCAAAATACCGGAATCGGCGCGTTCCAAGAATCTACCCCGCGCGAGTTATAAGCGATGACTGGTTGCGCTGACGCTGGTGGCCGGTTTTTGCGGCAGGAGAAGTGGCATCCGCAGCGATTGCGGCGGCAGCTCCGCCGCCTTGCACCGACTTTCAGTTGGTAACCAATTGGGTAGCGTTAAATCCGAGATCAGGCCCTATGAGAGTGATCCAATCGACTATTACTCTTGGTGGTGGTTCATCAACGACCTCGGCCACAGGCCAGGAAAGTATGACTGTCAAAAATGTTCGTCAGTGGTAAACCTATTACGGCAACACAATCCGCGAACAAGGACGACATGCTCCATTTCGGGCAGCCGCGCTATTCCAATGGGAAATACCTCTGGAAAAGCGGGGACATCATTCATGTTGACGCACTTCACAAGACGCAAGATTCAAAAATCTACCTCACGCCACTCAACCATGACAGAGCGAGAGAATGGGATCGTGGACATAGAAGAAGCAGTCAGAGGCGCGCGCCTCCTCGCGGCCGACATCGAGAGTTCCCTTGGAATGCGGACGCGGGTCGAAACCGAGTATCCCGATGACTGGCAGGAGTTCCATGAGGAGATCGGACGGTCGACACCGAATGCATGGGTGAGTGTCGCGGTACCGGACGCGGGCACTTCGGCCGCCCTCGATCCGAGCGAATCGGTCAGCACCTCGGCGGAAGGTTTCGCGATGGAGCTGGCGCGAATTCTGCAAGATGACATACAGATTCATCTGAGAGAGCCGTGGCCCGAAGACCGCACCAGGACCGGTTCGTCCCTGGCACCATCCGAGGCCGGTTGGCGAAGCCTGGGTGAGCAGAGCTACACCGTTCCGTACGGCCAGTTGAAATGATGGTGGTCCGGAGGGTATTCGGTTGTCTGCGGGCATATCGACCGGCAGCCTCCGTCGGCCTCGGATGATGTCGGTATCCACGCACCGTCAGCCTCGGGGCTGACGGTGCGTACCGGGCCGTCGATGCCGCCGGTCGCATCGAGAGCCGACTACCGGGGCAGGTCTCCACGCGGCCGCGGCGGTGCACACTGAGGCCACATCGGGCAGCAACCGCTCGGGATCCGCTGGTCCAGCGGCGGTGCGGGGAGGTCGATGCCGCCGCCGAGCATGTCCGGGAGCGCGATTCGCCCCGCCTCGAAGCCTCCCAGCCGGAGTGTGACCGGTCACCGCGTGAAAGGTCGTCCGCGATCGACCCAGACGAACCTGCTCACTCGGGAGCTCACCGCCCGCTGCGCGTGAGCTGAGCGCCGACAGCGATATCGTCGCAACGTGGACCCCCTACGCCAACTGCGGTACTTCATCGCCGTCGCCGAAGAACTGCATTTCGGACGCGCGGCGGAGCGCCTGGGCATCGCCCAGCCGCCGTTGAGTCAGCGGATCCGCAAACTCGAGGCCGATCTCGGCGCGCGACTGTTCGATCGCGACAGCCGCCGGGTAGCGCTCACCGAGGCCGGGCAGATCCTGCTCGCCGAATCCCGCGATCTGCTCGCGCGCTGGGAGCGAACGACGGCGCTCGTCGGCAAAGCACATCGGGGCGAGATCGACGCATTGCGCGTCGGGGTGCCGCCCGAGCTGGCCGGGCGGGTGCTTGCCGCCGTGCTGACCGCATTCGAGAGCCGTGACATCCGGGTCGACCTGCAGGAGCTGTCCACTGCCGAGCAGGTCCGATTGCTCGCCGACCGGCAACTCGACGCCGGTCTGTTGCAGCATCCGGTCGACATGATCGGCCTCGAAACAGGACCGGCGGTGGACACACCCCTCGGCGTGGTGCTACCGCGAGATTCACCGCTGGCCATGTGTTCCTCACTCACCCTCGCCGACCTGGCCGGGCATGGACTGGTGATCTTTCCGAGAGCCGCGGCGCCCGGGCTGTACGACGCGACACTGCGCACCTGCTGGGACCACGGTTTCCGGCCGACCTCGGTGCAGCACGCCCGCAATCCCGAGTTCGTACTCGGCATGGTGCTTTCCGGCCGCGGCGTGGCGTTCGACCAGGGCATGGTGGCGCAAAAGGAACCGCGGGTGGTCTGGCGTCCTCTGCCGGAAGGAACATTGAGCTGGCGACTGTCGCTGGCATGGCCCGCTGCGGCACCGCATCCGCGGGTGCGTGAACTCGCCGAGCTGGTTGCGAATGTGGTGCAGGGCGACGGAGCTTCCCGTCCCGCACCTGTTCAGGAAGTACCGCAGCGCCCGTGGAATGTGGTGTACGGCAGGCCGTGAACAATGTTCTCGATCGCGTGCTTCGCCGCCACACCGATCGCGCGGTCCACCTCGGGTAGCCGCTGCTCGAGGGTGTCGGCCCTGGTGAATACCGCCACGGCGTAGCGACTGCCGCCAGGATATTCGACGACGCCGATCTCGTTGCGGACGCCGGGCAGGGTACCGGTCTTGGCCCAGAGCCGCACCTCGGGTGCAAACGCCGCGGCGAGCCGGTGCCAGTTGGCCTGTTGACGCATGAGATCACGCACCCACCGGCAGGTCTCCGCGGTACCGGCGCGATCCGCCCCGATGAGCGTGAGCAGCTCGGTCATTTCGCGCGGCGTGCTCGCGGTGGTCCGCAGCGGATCCAGGGCGCGGGTACCGAGGACCTCTGCGGCACTCAGCGCGGGAAACCGTGCGGCGAAGTCGATCGGGTCGCGGGCTCCGATGTCCTCGGCCATGGTCTGCACGATGTGCCGTGGCGATCCGACGATCCGGGTGGCGGTGAGGCCGAGCTCGCGCACGAGCGAGCGCACATTGTCGAGGCCGACCCGATCGAACAGCAGATCGGCCGCGGTGTTGTCGCTGAGCGCGAGGGCGAAGAACGCGGCGTCGCGCAAACTCAGCTCGACATCGTCCAGGCATCCCGCCGTGCCGACACCGCCGAGACGGTCCCGTGCGGCCGCACGGACCCGATCGGTCGGATCCAACTGACCCACGGCGACCTGGCGGGCGAACTCCAATACCAGCGGCACCTTGACCACCGATGCCAGTACCACCGGCTCGTCGGCGCCCGAGCCCACTTCACCACCGCAGTCGAAACACCTGGCGTGCATCCAGCCTCGCACACCGACCTTCCGGAAGAACTCGTCCACGACTGCCAGCATTCACCGTCGACCCGGCTGCGCGGCAACCCGCCCGCGCCATTCGAACGAGGTATCGAACCGGCGACTTGACTCTCCCGCCGTTGGAGGGTCCACGCTGGCCACCGACAGGCAATCCGACAGGAGGACAACCGGTGAAGATCGATCTGGCCAAGACCGACAGGCACTACTACGACGCACCGCGCGATCCCGCGCTGCGCACGTTCGACGCCTACAACTATGTGACGGTCACCGGCTCCGGCGCACCGGAGAGCCCGGCGTACCTCGACGCCGTCGCCGCGCTGTATCGCGCCGCCTACGGTGCGAAGAAGATCGCCAAGTCCGCCGCGGCGGATTTCGTCGTACCGAAGCTGGAGGGCCAGTGGTGGGTGGAATCCGACGAACCACCACTCACGGTGCCACGCGAGCAGTGGCACTGGAAACTGATGATCCGCATGCCCGACCCCGTCACCGCGGACATGGTGTCGGGCGCGAGCTTCGAGTCGATCACCGAAGGCGACGCGATCCAGGTGCTGCACGTCGGCCCCTACTCGACCGAACCCGAGACCCTCGCCCGCATGGAATCGTTCATGACCGCCGAAGGCCTGACGATGAACGGCCTCCATCACGAAATCTATTTATCCGATCCACGCAAGACCCCGGCCGCGAGCACCAAAACCATTCTGCGCCACCCGGTTCGCCGCATCGACGCCCGACCGAGCGCTACCTGATCGTCATCTCGCCGACGCTGTGATTGCTCATCGGAAGACCGCTCGGGCCTGGACGCTCACCGGTGCGCTCGATACGCCGATGTGGCCGCAAGGCCGGTCGGGCACGTTCGTGCCCGAGCACCGCGGTCACCACGTCCTGCCGACGTAGCCGAGCAGCCGCTGATGAGCGGGCGCGTCGGCGGCGACCGGTACCTCGGCGTCGAACATGCCCGGCTTGCGGAAGCCATCGATGCCGCCCATCGCCTGCATCGCGGCGAGCAATTCGGCACACAACTCGTCGTCGGCGAGATCGGGCCGGTGCACTGCGAGCGCGATGTCGACACCGTGCACCACCAGCTCGGTGAGATGGACCATCGCCGCCGCGGAGCCCGGCAGATCGCCCATCGAGATGTGCACCGTCGCGGTCAGCACGTCCGGCCGATGCCAGGCCGCCCGGTCCACCTCCGCCGCCGCGGCGTACGCCGCTCGCGGATCAATGCCCAGCCAGTCGTCTTCGTGCTCGGCCCCCGCATCCATCCCGGTCAACGCGGCGGCGAACAGGTGCATACCGCCGACGACATGATCGAGCACCGCACGCACATCCCATTCCCGGCACGGCGTCGGAGCGACCAGCCGGTCGTCGTCCACCGTTGCGACGATCGCCCCCGTCATGTCCAGAGCGCGGTCGATCTGGTCGATCACAGAATCCATCTGTCATCCTTCGGTTGTGGGTTCGCTGAATGAGTAGCACACCGCACCGACATTCAAACCGCGACCAGCGCAGAGGCCGCGCGTCGAAAATCTGTCGCCACGGCCGAATTCGGCCTGCGAGAACGCGGGGCACCTCGGGACGGAGCCGCCGCGTTCCGCGCTGTCTCGGGCAACCGATCAGACCTGCTCGGTCCGACCCGAACGGCCGACGAGCGCCTCGAAACGCAGTGCCACCTTCGGCAGCGACTCCGGGTCGCGCTGTGCGGGCCGGCGCAACGACCACGACACGAAGGTCAAGCCGGCGAACACCAGGGGCGAGATCCACTTCGGAGCCGGGTCACCGATCGCCAGGTGCGACGCCGCCGCACCGACATAGACGAAAGTCAGTCCCGCATAAGCCCATTCCTTGAGCCGGGGGAATCCGGGAACCACCGCGGCCGCGACGGCGGCGAGCTTGGAGACGCCGAGGATGGTGGCGAAATACATCGGGTACTGCAGGTCGTCGAAAGTATCGACGACGTATTGGGTTCGGGCCAGATCCCAGTAGGAACCGACCACCGATTCGGTGAGGACCGCGCCGGTGGCGACGGCGAAAGCGGTGAAACGTACCCGCGATGGGAGGGTTTCGCCCGCGACGGCGTTGACGAAGGTAGTGACTCGATTCGAGCCGGTAGTGGTGGCGGTCGAGGTGGCTGGGGCGTTTGCTGTGATTGTCATGCCATTACTCTCAGCGACCCTGTTGATAGAACGACGATGTCTTCGCAATGGACAACCGATAGGCAGGCCACGGGTCACGATGCGCGCCCTACGAATCATTAAGCGCGACAGCGCTCTCCGAGCACCGGATAGTTGGCGCGAATTACGCCGTGCGGTCCCGGACCCGCTCGACCTCGCCGAGGCGCGCCAATGTCGACGCGTCGAACGCGGCCGCCGCACCTTCCTCGGGACCGAGGAAGGTTTAGGGCCCGAGCCCGCCTGATATGACCGCCGATAGCGTCGACGATCTCGGTGCGCCCGGCCTCGACGGCCGTCTCCAGATGCGGCAGTCCGAGGCCGAGCACGGACAGCAGGTAGGGCTCGATGACTGGCCGCGGGCGCCCCTGTCCGCGGTGGCCTCGGCCAGTGCGCCGCCGAGGTGGCCGATCTGAATATCGACCAGCGGTGCGACGGGTACGTTCAGCAGCGTCTTGATCACGGCGTCACCGAGATCGGTGAGCAGTTCGCCGCGTGCGAGCGACGGACTCGGGTCGGTCGGTTCGGCGGTGACGTCGCCGAGACTCGCCACCGGCAGGACGGCGCGCTTGTCGGCGATGGGGCTCTCGATCGCATCCAACCCCGCTAACGAGGCGTGCCTCGGCGTCGCCGAGGCACGGGTGTGGTGGCTCGTGCCGCGACTACACACGACGAAATAGGACCTGCGAATGTCACAACGACCGCCTGCGGGGTGCGGACGGTCGTTGTGACAGGCAGAAAACCTCAGGCTTTGTCGGCTTTGCCGTCGGGCTCGGAGACCTCGGTGGCATCCTCGGACACCCGCCGGGTGATACCGGGCTCGGTGCCTTCGTCCGCCTCCTGATCCGGCTCGGGATGCTCCGGTTCGAAGGTTGGGGGCAGATTCTTCAAGTGCCGGTTCATCGAGCGCACCAGCAACACCGTGCCTGCGAGCAGGATCAGGATGATGACGAGCCCGAGCGGCGACGCCTTACCGAACTCTGGCCCGGTAGGAGTGCCAGGAGTCTGCGCGAGCAGGGCGAGCATCACAGATCCTCGATGCCTGCGAACAGGTCGTTCTCGGGGATCGCGGTGCGCACCTTGGTCTTGGCCAGCTCGAATTCCTCGGTGGGCCACACCCGTTGCTGCATCTCCAGCGGAATCGCGAAGAAAGCGCCGTTCGGGTCGATCTGGGTCGCGTGCGCGCGCAGCGCGTCGTCGCGCTGCGGGAAGTATTTGGCGCATTCGATCTGCGTGGTGACCCGCGACATCACATCACCGCGCTCGACGGCGAACTTGCGAATCCGATCCAGCCACTCCTGCATCGGGAACGGTTCGCCGATCCGCGCGAACTCCGCGGCGAACGCCTCCATTCGCTGCAGGCTGAACCCGTGGTCGTAGTACAGCTTCAGCGGCGTCCACGGCTCGCCGGCATCGGGGAACCGCTCCGGGTCACCCGAGGCTTCGAACGCGGCCACCGACACTTGATGGCACCGGATGTGATCCGGATGCGGGTAACCACCGGTCTCGTCATAGGTCGTGATCACGTGCGGCTTGAACTCCCGCACCACCCGCACCAGCGCCTCGGTGGCCTCTTCCAGCGGAACGAGCGCGAAGCAGCCCTCCGGCAGCGGCGGCATCGGATCGCCCTCGGGCAGACCCGAATCGACGAATCCCAGCCAGGTCTGACGCACACCGAGCGCGGCGGCCGCCGCGGCCATCTCCTCGCGCCTGACCTCATCGATCCGGTCGAGCACGCCGGGGATATCCATCGCGGGATTGAGGATGCTGCCGCGTTCGCCGCCGGTCAGCGTGACAACAAGGACCTCGTTTCCTTCGTCGGCATAGCGTGCGGTCGTCGCGGCACCCTTGCTCGATTCGTCGTCAGGGTGGGCATGGACCGCCATGAGGCGAAGGCCACTCACGTCTCGTTCACCTCATCGCTCTCGCTCGCGGGTGCTTGGGCTTCGTTCCCTATAGTTCCATTCGACAGACTTTTGTTCCGACGTACCCCCCGGGAGCGACCACTCATGACCGAGCCTGCGCCGGAATCCACCGGTGGCGATGCGGCCATCGAGCGGCGCGCCGACCGCTACGGCACCGCGCCACGCCACAGGCCGCGCTGGATTCCACCGGTTCTCGGCGTGGTCGTCGTGCTGCTCGGGCTGGGTGTCGCCTACCTCGGATGGCAGAAATACGGCCCGAAGGACATCGAGGCCGAGCAGCTCGGCTACGTCGTGGTGGACGACTCGACGCTGACCGTCCGGATGAAGATCACCCGCGACGACCCGCAGCGGCCGGTGGTGTGTTTCGTGCGGGCCATGGACAAGGACGGCACCGAGGTCGGCCGCCGCGAGGTCCTGGTAGAGCCGTCCGACAGCGGCACGATCGAGCTGTCCACGACCGTGCGTTCCTCCGCGCGCGCCTCCGCGGGCAGCATCTACGCGTGCAGCGATCGAGTTCCGGAGTACCTTCGCGCAGGCTGAGTACCTCGGCGTACCTCGGCGCGGGCGACCTTTACCCCAGCCAGGGCAAAACAAACTCCGACCTGCATGTTTATGATTCATGCTAAAATGGCTTAATACACGGTTCCGGGGCTCGGAGCCGTGTTTGCTGCATTGGCGGCCAGCGCTGTCGGTTCCGGATTTTCGTATTTGCCCGGAACAGAGGCCTGTCGGGGTTCGACGAACTTCCCCAGGATGGCACTAGCCGTCGGCTGGTGCGTGCCCGCCCCCTGTGGGCACTGCAGCGGTTATCAGGGAATCCCGGCCTGCCGGGAACAACTACTAGGGAGTGATCGAGATGACTGAGACGCAAGTGACTTGGCTGACCCCGGAGTCGCACGACAGGCTCAAGGGTGAGCTCGACGCGCTCATTGCCAATCGTCCCGTCATCGCTGCCGAGATCAATGAACGCCGTGAAGAGGGCGACCTCAAGGAGAACGGTGGATACCACGCCGCTCGTGAGGAGCAGGGCCAGCAGGAGGCGCGCATCCGCCAGCTGCAGGAACTGCTGAACAACGCCAAGGTCGGCGTCGCACCGACGAAGGCAGGCGTCGCGCTCCCGGGTTCGGTCGTCAAGGTCTACTACGACGGCGACGAGTCCGACACCGAGACCTTCCTGATCGCGACTCGCGAAGAGGGTTTGAACGACTCCAAACTGGAGACCTACTCGCCCGCCTCGCCGCTCGGCGGCGCGTTGATCGACGCCAAGGTCGGCGAGACCCGTGAGTACACGCTGCCCAACGGCAACACCATGAAGGTGACGCTGGTCAGCGCGGAGCCCTACCACAGCTGACGCATCCGGCCGAGGCATTGCGCCCGGCCTCCTCGGATAGCGCAACCACGCTCTCCCCCGAACGCAAGCGGCCGCACCCGACTCCGGATGCGGCCGCTTCGTCATGTCCGATACCTCAGCCGGCGAGTGCCTGCTCGACATCGGCGATCAGGTCGCTGATGTCTTCGATACCGGCCGAAAGCCGCACCAGATCGGCGGGCACCTCGAGATCGGAGCCCTCGGTGGACGCGTGCGTCATCGCGGCCGGGTGCTCGATCAGCGATTCCACGCCACCGAGCGATTCGGCCAGGGTGAAAATCTTGGTCCGCGAGCAGAAGTCGCGCGCCGCGTCCGGGCCGCCGTGCAGCCGCACCGAGATCATGCCGCCGAAGCGCTTCATCTGCTTGTCGGCGATGAAGTGGCCGGGATGTTCGGCCAGTCCTGGGTAGATGACCTGTGAGATCGCGGGGTGCCTGGTGAGGAACTCGGCGATAGCCTCCGCGTTGTCGCAGTGCCGATCCATCCGCAACGCGAGGGTCTTGGTGCCACGCAGGGTGAGGAAGGCGTCGAACGGGCCGGGCACCGCGCCCGCACCGTTCTGCAGGAAGGCGAATGCCGCGTCGAGTTCCGGGTCGTTGGTGATCAGCGCGCCACCGACCACGTCGGAGTGCCCGCCGAGGTACTTGGTGGTCGAATGCGTGACGATGTCGGCGCCGAGCAGCAGCGGCTGCTGTAGGTACGGCGTCGCAAAGGTGTTGTCCACCACCAGCTTCGCGCCCGCCGTGTGCGCGACCTCGGCCAGTGCGGGGATATCGCCGATGCTGAGCAGCGGGTTGGTCGGAGTCTCGATCCAGACCAATTTGGTGTTCGGACGGATCGCGGCACGCATCTCGTCGACATTGAACACGTGGGCGGGCGAGTGTTCGATGCCCCACTGGCTGAACACCTTGTCGATCAGCCGGAAGGTGCCGCCGTAGGCATCGTCGGGAATGACGATGTGGTCGCCGGGCCGCAGCGTGGCGCGCAGTGCACAGTCGGTCGCGGCCATGCCGGAGGCGAATGCCCGTCCGAAGCGGCCCGACTCGAGCGCGGCGAGGTTGGCCTCGAGCACGGTCCTGGTCGGGTTGCCGGTCCTGCCGTACTCGTAACCGTCGCGCAGCCCGCCCACCCCGTCCTGGGCAAACGTCGAACTCGCGAAGATGGGCACGTTCACCGCGCCGGTCCGCGGATCGGGATCGAATCCGGCGTGCACGGCCCGTGTAGAGAATCCCAACTCACTCATGGCCCCAGCCTAGATGGCGGTGAATTATGAGCAACTGGCTGGTGCGGCCTCTTACTGCGTATATCGGACGGCCTGTCCCCACCGCCCGTCCGCCAACGGCGGCAGACGGCCGCGGCCCGGGGTCCACAGTGCAACGGTTGATGGGAGTCACGTAGAGATTCTTGCCCGCGGCCTGTGAGGCGATCACCCACTTATCCGCCGGAGCTGAAATCGCCAGCCCGCCAGACCTGACCCGGCGAGGTCAGTTCGACGGTCAAGTTATCGCGCATAGGCCGCGGCTATCTGCGATGACTCCTTAGCGCCGGATTGGGCGGATTTGTTCCTCAACTCCTATACGCACGGCGACACCGGTGGCACCGAGTTGGGCGGCCGCGACGCCGAACTCCGGGTCTCCGTCCTCGCCGGGGAAGCCAGTAGCGATGTCTACCCGCTGGTGATGGTCCGTACTCGAGGGTTGCTCGGCCCGTTGATCCAGGGGCGCAGCGCGTTACGAAAATCGACGAAGACTTTCGCAATGAGACCGGCCCTGTTCAGCTACGTTTTTCGCATGTTCTGTCGGATCTGCTAGCCTTCCGCTGCAGCAGGACACCTGTATCCACGGCCCCAGTCAAGCGACTTGGGGCCTTTTTCGTTCAACCCCAAGCTCATCGACCAAGCCCTCGGCATCCGCCGGGGGCTTTTTTCGTATCCGGAGGCACTGTGCTCACCACTATCCTTTCCGCGGTCGCAGAGTCCGCGGCGGCCGGTGTGTTTCCAGCGACCGTATTTCTCGGCGCCGTCACCCTCGTGACCGTGATTGCCCTGTGCCGGGCCGACCACAACGATGTCCCGAAGATCTTCGATTCGTTCACCTCAGCTTTCGGGTTCCACAATTCGAAGTCCGACAAAGCTGCCACCGCTCGCGGTGCCGATCATTTCTGTCAGAGCGACCCAGATCCCGGGCAGGGCAAAGGGGCGGACAGCGAGGAGGAGGCCGCGTGACCAAGCGTCGCACTCGCACCGGTGGCCCGGTCGAGAACAAGGTCATCGCATCCGCTGTGGCCACCGAGTTCTACTCCACAGTGCTCAGCGCCCTCCGAGATCTTGCCGATGAGGGCACCGTCGACCTGAATCCCGCCGTAGACGGGCGACCAACCGCCTGGAGGTACAGCGCCGAGGCGCACGACGCCGACCTGTTCGAAGACGTTCTCAGCGGGAAGTCGCTGCTGCTCATCGCCGAAACACGACGGGAGACGCTGGAGAACATCCAATGGCGATTCCGTCGCGTACTCGAGTTGGTGGGAGGTATAGCAGACACCGGGCAGAACGAGGGGGCTCTGGTCGATCCCGACGAGTTCGAGCGTTTCATCCAGCAAACCCGCGAAAAGGCCAGAGCGGCCTTACGACTCCAGTGCCGATTTCATGGGTGGACCGAGGTAGGGCCGTTCATGGCAGAGCGATGCCGGATGTGCCCGTGCCCGCTGCCCGAAGTCGAGGAATCCACCCGTGGTCGGGCACGGATCTTCTGCAGCAACGCCTGCCGACAACGGGCATATCGACAGCGCGGCCGCCAACGGGCTGTTCGCAGCGGCAGGTGAGATGTCGGAGGTACCGCCTACTGTCGGGCAGTATGACGACGGAATCGGTTGGGCGCCTGTACCTCACACGGCAAGCCCTCGGAGCGCTGCCGCCAATACTTCGCGGCATCACCCTCGATGTGGTCGAGGGGATCCCGGTCGCGGATATCACACAGATCAGCGATACCGGCTGGCTCGTCGCCGACGCCATCCCAGACGATGACGACGGCAGCAACCACAACAACTGGGTCGAACTACGCCTGCCACCCACAGCGGTTGCGGCATGGCTCCCCAAAAAATCCGAGTCCTCGCGACGGCGCAAGTTCCGCTAGGTGAGCTAGGGCAGAGGTGCAGGTCGACATCCATGCGCCGATCCAGAACGCGCACAACATCGACAACACCGTCGGCGGTCACCCGGTCCAACAGCACACGTGATCCGGCGGCGAGTTCGAGATAGCCGGGGCGGAGCTCATCGCAGGCCTGCCGATAGCCGCGGGTTCGCGACGACGCGCTCGATAGCGTGTTGGAGTTCGCGCAGGTATTCCTCGGCCTAGGTTTCGAGCCTGCCGACACCGCCGGCCGGCGTGCGCCTGGCCGACGCGGTGAAGGTGTTCCTCGACACGATCCCGGCGACGAACACCCGCCGCGGCTACGGCATAGTGTTGAACCGCTTGATCGCCGACTTCGGCGCGGACACGAATGTGGCGCTGCTGGTCCTGGAGCCGGATATACCTTGCGCTGGCTGCGGCACTCGCGATCGCTGCGAACAAGGGCGCGTCCACGCCGGTGCTGATGAAGCTGTCCGGGCACCCTCGGGCGGTCAGCCTGTGTACCTGCCGGAGGCGCAATAGCCCTCGAAGATCCACGGTGCCTCGGTCCTACCGTCTTCGGGCAGCGTGACCGTGCAGGAGTCGATATCGAAGATGAAGCCGGGCGGGCATGGATCGCGCAGGTACAGGTAGGTCTGTGCGACGACGGCCCAGTAGATGTTCGCGAATTGTGCGTGGGGGTGATCCCCGTCGGGCAGGCCAGAGGGATCGGGAGCGTACCGATAGATATCGTCGGTCGACCCCTGGAAGACCGGCAGATCGACCGGCGGCGGTGGCGGGGGTGGCGGTCCAGCCGGCCGGGCGTACCGTGCGGAGATGATGTCATCGAGGCGGTAGGTCTGTTCCTCGGTGACTATGTGGCTCTCTGATTGGTCATTGACCAGAACTCGGTAGACCTGGGTCCGATAGGTAACGGTCAGCACCAGAATCCTGGCACTGAAATCGACGCGGGCGAATTTGCCGCTGTATTCCCATGTGGGCGTGCTGATCGAAGGCACCTTGACGGTGACTTCGACATACTGGCCGGGCCGGAGGTTGGCGAGGTCCTGTTCTTGTGTCACGTCCATGCTTCATGGAAGCACCCGTCACCCGAGTATCGGCTCTGACACGCGAATTGTTCTGCGCCATTCGGTGGTGGTCGGTTCACGTCGTCGGTGATGCGGTGATCGTGCAGGTAGGCGGGCACTACGACAACCGACAAGCGCTGGCGACAGTCAGGGCGCGAGGTCGAAGAGGGCCAATGCATGCGCCGTCGTTGCGGTCTCCAGGTCCAGGAGTTGGTGGATGCCACCGCGCTGACGAGCGGCGGAGCCCGCGGTGACGAGCGGCAGAGCCCGCGGTGATCAGCGTCCGCATATGGCTGTATCGGATCGCGAGGGCAACCACACCACCGGGTCGACGGGCGATGTGCCTGGGGTCGGAGCGAGGTCGGTCTCGGTACCACCGATCCGAATTAGGCTGAGGCCATGGTGACTGTCGAAGAACTGTTCGCGATCGATGCCCTGTTGACCGACGAGGAGCGCGAGATCCGCAATACCGTCGCGGCCTTCGCGAACCGGCGGCTGCGACCGCACATCGCGGACTGGTTCGAAGCGGGCACCTTTCCGGCCCGCGAGATCGCCCCTGAACTGGGCAAGCTCGGACTGCTCGGTATGCATCTGGACGGTTACGGGTGCGCGGGGATGTCGGCGACCACCTATGGGCTCGCCTGCCAGGAGCTCGAAGCCGTCGACTCGGGGGTGCGCAGCATGGTGTCGGTGCAGGGGTCACTGGCGATGACGGCGATCCACAAGTTCGGATCCGAGGAGCAGAAGCAGCAGTGGCTGCCCGAGATGGCGGCGGGCCGCGCACTCGGCTGTTTCGGGCTCACCGAACCCGACTTCGGCTCCAACCCCGGTGGCATGCGGACCCGCGCCAAGCGCGATGGCGCCGACTGGGTGCTCAACGGATCGAAGATGTGGATCACCAATGGCTCGGTGGCCGATGTCGCGGTGGTCTGGGCCCAGACCGAGGACGAGGGCAAACAGGTGGTTCGCGGATTCCTGGTAGCTGCGGACACGCCCGGGTTCAACGCGCGGGAGATGCATCGCAAGCTGTCGCTGCGCGCCTCGATCACCGCGGAACTGGACTTCAGCGATGTCCGGTTGCCCGCCGATGCCTTGCTGCCACAGTCACGCGGGTTGAGCTCCCCGCTGGCCTGCCTGAGCGAAGCCCGTTTCGGCATCGTCTTCGGTGCGCTCGGCGCGGCCCGGGACTGCCTGGCCGCGACTATCGAATACGCGAGGACCAGGGAAGTCTTCGACAAGCCATTGGCCGCCTACCAGTTGACCCAGGCGAAGCTGGCGGATATGGCGCTGGAGTTCGGCAAGGGCCAGCTGCTCGCACTGCATCTGGGCCGGTTGAAGGACCAGGGTGTGGTGAGCCAGGAACAGATCAGCGCGGGCAAGCTGAACAGCACCAGGGAAGCCATCGCGATTGCCCGCGAATGCCGCACCATTCTGGGTGCCAACGGCATCACGCTGGACTATCCGGTGTTGCGTCATGCGAACAACCTCGAGTCGGTGCTCACTTATGAGGGCACGGCGGAGGTCCACCAACTGGTGCTCGGCAAAGCCCTGACCGACGCAAACGCGTTTCGCTGAGAATCGAAAATGCCACGTATGTGCCGGCACGAGTCGCCTTCGATAGTCGACTCACGACCAGCCGAGTGATTTCGCGAGGACATGGCAACCGGTCAGGGAAAGGCAAAACTCGGCCGGCGATGTGACGCTTGTCTGCCGCGGCCGCCGCGACGGGAAAGGAAGCCCAACGGGCGGAAGAGTTAGCATAATGAGGTGTTTTTGCTCGGCCCCGCGTTGCTCGAAGTGTCGGCGCGAAGGACTTTGACCCGCCTGCACAAGACGCACGGGGTACCGGCGCTTGCCGCGGCCGCGACATCGCCCGCGTTGTCAGCGGCGCTGGATCAGCATTCCGCCGCCGTCCGCGACATTCTCGACCTCGGCGTCGAAGACTCCGCGAAAGTTCCGGAGAGCGTGCTGCTCGCCGGTTATGCCAGAGGGCTGCTCGATCATGTCCGGGAAAGCAGTTTCCGAGCGGCAGGCGGTCAGGACGCAGGCGAATTGCGCACGCCCGGTACGCCTGCAGACTGGGCGAACGCCGACTGGTTTCAGTTGCGCTTGGCCGGGGTCTGCCTGCACGCCACCCACCGACTCGCCTGACCTCGTACCGAATCCGATCCGTAAGGCGCGATCCCATGACGCACGTCCGCCGCGAACCGAATCGGCCCGCGGCGGACATTGTGGTCAACTCGGTGGCGGCGGCCTATCGCATGTCGCGCGGATCGCCGTACTGCGAATAGCCGCTCTGCGGATGCCCGCCGTTCGAATACCCGCCCTGCGAATACCCGCCCTGCGAATACGACTCATCCGACGGCTCCGGCTGCCACTGCTGTCCACGGGCGGCCTGCTGGTCCATCCACAGCTGCTCGCGCGAGGCATCCTCGCGGCCACGGTTGTATGCCTCCGCATGCCCCTTCACCGCGAGCATCTCGTCTTCGAGGTCGGTGAGCCAGCTGTCCCAGCGCCGCTGCATCGGACGGACCATGCCGCCGCCGACACCGACCACCAGAATGCCGCCGACGGTGGCGAGGACGGCGATCAGGAGCGGCGTGGTGACCGAGGTCGCCACCCCGATCTGATTCAGTGCCGCGATGATGCCGATGCCCCAGATGAACACCGCGGCGCACCGGCCGAGCATCGGGCCATAGGACAGGCCGCCGAGCATATCCGTGACGATGTCACGTACGGCGTGCGCGATCGCCCCCGCGATCACCACGATGACAATCGAGACCGCGGCCTTCGGCAACCAGGAGACGATTCCGTTCAACATATCGCTGACCGGGTTCGGCCCGAATACGCCGAATCCGAGCTGTAGCGCGATAAGCAGGATCGCGTAGTACGTCAGCTTCGCCAGTAGATCCGAGGCGTCATAGCGGCTGCGCGACAGTATTTGCTTGATCCCGCCCCGCTCGACGAGCCGGTCGAAGCCGACCCGGTCGAGCACACGATTCACGATCGCCGCGAACGCTTTCGCAACGATCCACCCGATCAGCAGGACGACGAGGAATCCGGCCAGCTTGGGGACGAACGTGGCGACGGAACTCCACGCGTCCGAGAACCCTTGCTGGAAATCGATAGCCAAACTGGAGGTATGCACGGCCCTTCCCTTCGCTATCCGATTGCGCCCTGACGATTTGCCAGGACGGCTTCCAGGCCGGTTATACCCCGGCTCCAGCATCGGAATCATTGATTTGCGAACAATTTGCCGAACTAAATTACCGCCGCGAATGTCACCCCTCGCCGCCACCACGAATTCGCCGAACGAAAAGTTCGCATCGATTGCTGGATTGTTCGACGCACACCCGAACATGGCGGCCCGCCGCGGAACACCGCACACCCATTCGATGCGTAACCCTCGGGCAGACGACGGCACCGCGCTGTACCCAACCCCTCGGCCCCTACGACGCACTCGAAGCCGCGCGCCGAGATGCCCCGCAACCCGCGGATCCACTGCCGAGGCCCCACCTCGGCGGCCGATCCGCACGGTTGCGCACTATTGACATTCAATGTGAACTGGATCACACTTCTAACTGTGTTAGGTGAAACTACTCGCAATAGGCAAGCCGAACGGCGTGAGGCGACTCGGCAGGAAATCCTGGAGGTCGCCTGGGAGTTGGCACGGGAACACGGCCTCCCTCAGCTGACGCTGCGCGCAGTGGCAAGTCGGGTCGGCATGCGGGCCCCCTCGCTCTACACCCACTTCGCTTCGAAGAACGCCATCTACGACGCGATGTTCGGACAGGCCTGGCAGGAGTACGAGCGCGTGTCCCAGCGCGCGATCGCGCAGCTGCCCGCATCGCCCCGAGCAAAAATGCGGGCGCTGTCCCGAGACTTCTTCGACTTCGCGGTCGTCGATCTGACGCGCTACCAGCTGATGAACCAGCGGACCATTCCCGGCTTCGTGCCGTCGCCGGAGTCGTATGCGGCGTCCGTGCGAGTGCTGCACCGGGGCCTCGATCTCCTCGCGAACATCGGCGTCACTGATCGCGGCGATATCGAGATCTGGTTCGCCCTCCTGGCCGGACTCGTCGATCAACAACTGGCCAACGACCCGGGCGGCGACAGCAGACGCAGGCTGCTGGATCGCGCAGTGGATATGTGGGCCGACGGTGTCGGCCTGGTACAGGACATCGGATCAACCGAGTGACGGCGCGAGGAAGCGACCATGACAACGATGAGTACCAGCGAACGGACCGGCCTCCGCCGAGCCACGATCGACCATCCCGAGGCGATGCGACTGGCCGCAACGGAATACACGCGCATCGCGCACACAGTGGCCGGGCTTGCCCCCAATGACTGGGCAAAACCCACCGACTGCACGGAATGGACCGTGCACCAACTGGTTTCGCATGTAGTCGGCATGGTCGCGATGGCGGCCTCACTGCGAGAGAACATCCGGCAGAACCGGATCGCGAACAAGCGGCCGGGCGGCGAGGCCGAGATGGTCGACGCGCTCACCGCGCTGCAGGTCCGCGAGTTCGGCGAGCACACGCCAGCGGAGCTCACCGCGCTCCTGGCGAAGCTCGGCCCGCGAGCCGCCCGGATGCGCCACCGCGCACCCGAATTCATCCGCCGTCGGCCGATGCCGGGTTCGCAGCCGGTCAACGGCGTCGCCGAAAGATGGAGCCTCGGCTACCTGATCGACATCATCCTGACCCGGGATCCCTGGATGCACCGGATCGACCTGTGTCGGGCCGCGGGCCAGGACCTCGTGCTCACCGCCGACCACGACGGACGCATAGTCGACAACGTCGTTCGCGAATGGGCCCAGCGTCACGGCATGCCCTACCGATTGACACTCACCGGCCCAGCGGGCGGCACCTGGTCATCCGCCGACGCACCTGATCCGCTCGAACTCGACGCCGTCGAGTTCTGCCGGGCACTCTCCGGCCGCAGCGACGCAAACGGCTTGCTGCGCACCCAGGTTCCGTTCTGACTCGTGCCGACCGAACCCGTTTCGAGGACGCCATGAACATCCACCAGCTCACCGCCGACGTCACCGTGCTCAGTGACTGCGCCGAGGTGCCCGGTCTCGGCTTCATCCCGGTCAACGCTTTCGTTCTGCACGCCGCCGAACCGGTGGTCATCGACACCGGTTTGAGCAACTCCGACAAGGACTTCCGCACCGAGCTCGAGCACGTCATCGATCCCTCCGACGTGCGCTGGATCTGGCTCACCCACCCGGACCGCGATCACACCGGCGGCCTGTGGAGTCTGCTCGAAGCCGCACCGCACGCCCGCATCGTCACGACCTTCGCGGGCGTCGGAATCATGTCCTGCGAATGGACGATTCCGCTCGATCGGGTGTTTCTGCTCAATCCCGGGCAACAATTGGACGTCGGGGATCGCACACTGATCGGTTTCCGGCCGCCGCTGTTCGACAATCCCGCCACGGTCGGCGTTTTCGATACCGGCTCCGGGGCATTGTTCAGCTCCGATTGTTTCGGCGCGCCGTTGCCGAGCTCGGAGCTCGCCATGAGCGCCGATGTGCGGGCCGCTGGACCGGAGTTAACGCGGGCACAGCTACTGTGGGCCACGGTGGACAGCCCATGGGTGCACACCGTTGATCCCGAAAAGTACTCGGCCACCGTGGATCCGATTCGCAAGCTGGATCCGTCCGGCATCTTCAGCACCCACCTGCCGCCCGCCATCGGCATGAACGATCGCATGTTCGACACGATCTCGGCGGCCCCGACGGCTCCCGCATTCGTCGGGCCGGATCAGCAGGCGCTGGAAGCCATGCTCGGAGCCTTCGAACCCTGATCACCGGAGACCCTGCTACGCAACACGTTTCACATCACAGCCGTTCGATGCAATCGCATCGAGTCTTGATGCCGTTGCGCACTAATGGATTTCGCTTGATACAGGGAAGGCTCCAGCGAGTCTCCGCGTTCGACGGTCACCAGAGGAAGAGAGGCGACCGACTGCCGAATCATCCGATGCGGTCACTCGATATCTCAGCTCAGGCCCTGGGATCGCCGGGCCCACATATTCAGCCCGGCGATCGTGACGAAATCAGTAGCCGATGCTGCCCGTGCTCAGGAAGCCGAGGAGGTCGTGGCGGGTGATGACGCCGACGGGCTTGCCTTCCTCCACCACCATGAGCGCGTCGGTGTCCGACAGCGCCTTGGTCGCGGCGGAGATCGGTTCACCGGAACCGATCAGCGGGAACGACGGGCTCATGTGCTTAGCGACCGGATCGGTCAGGTGCGCGCGGCCTTCGAACACCGCGGAGAGCAGGTCGCGTTCGGAGACACTGCCCGCGACCTCGCCCGCCATCACCGGCGGCTCGGCGCCGACGACCGGCATTTGCGAGACGCCGTATTCGCGCAGGATCTCGATGGCGTCGCGCAGGGTCTCCGACGGGTGCGTGTGCACCAGATCGGGCAGCTCGCCCGACTTGCCGCGCAGCACGTCACCGACGAGCGGCTCGTCGGTGGTGCCGTCGAGGCGCTCCCGCAGGAAGCCGTAGGAGCTCATCCACTCGTCGTTGAAAATCTTGGACAGGTAGCCGCGGCCGCCGTCGGGCAACAGCACCACGATGAGCGCGTCCGGATCGCGGCGCGCGACCTCGATGGCCGCCACCACAGCCATGCCGCAGGAGCCGCCGACGAGCAGTCCCTCCTCGCGGGCCAGCCTGCGGGTCATGTCGAAGGAGTCGGCATCGGAGACCGCGATGATCTCGTCGGGGATGGCCGCGTCATAAGCGGACGGCCAGAAGTCCTCACCGACACCCTCGACCAGGTACGGACGACCGGTGCCGCCGGAGTACACCGAACCCTCCGGGTCGGCGCCGATGATCTTCACCTTGCCGCCGGAGACCTCCTTGAGGTAGCGACCGGTGCCGGTAATGGTGCCGCCGGTGCCGACGCCCGCCACGAAATGGGTGACCTTGCCGTCGGTGTCGCGCCAGATCTCCGGGCCGGTGGTCTCGTAGTGGCTGTCGGGTCCACCGGGATTGGAATACTGATCGGGCTTCCATGCGCCGTCGATCTCGCGCACCAGCCGGTCGGAGACGTTGTAGTAGCTGTCCGGGTGATCCGGCGGCACGGCGGTCGGGCACACCACGACCTCGGCGCCGTAGGCCCGTAGCACGTTGCGCTTGTCCTCACTGACCTTGTCCGGGCAGACGAACACGCACTTGTAGCCACGCTGTTGGGCGACGAGTGCGAGGCCGACGCCGGTGTTGCCCGAGGTGGGTTCGACGATCGTGCCGCCGGGCCGCAACTGCCCGGATTTCTCGGCGGCCTCGATCATCTTCACCGCGATCCGGTCCTTGGAACTGCCGCCAGGATTCAAGTACTCGATCTTGGCGGCTACCACGCCGGCGTTCGGTCCCACCACAGAGTTCAACCGGACCAGCGGTGTATTACCGATGAGGTCCACGACATGATCCGCGATGCGCATGGCACCCATCGTTGCAGAACCGTCGTCCGGGCAGCCCACCGCCATGTTCTCTACTCCCCGTCACCCGGCCGAACACCCTTGGCCCGCACCGCAGGGGCCGGTCGATGTGAATTCGGGCACGCCACGTCTGTCGTGTGCTACCGGCGATCCGTCGCGCTCGCGCCTAGGATCTCCGAGCATGAGGCAGCCGATCATCACCCGTGCCGCCGCGGCTCTCGCCGGATCGGTGGTGGCCGTGGTCGTCGGATCCGGTGCGCAGGCGAACGCGACGACCATCGAGTTCCCCCAGGTGCCCACGCTGGCCACCGGCGGACTGTGCTGGACGAATATCAGGACCTGGGTCGAGACCGACCAGCAATGGCCTGGCCGCGCCATTTTCAATGTCCGTGCCCTACCGGTCTCCGGGATCGGTCCCGGCGGCTACCCGTTTGCGCCGCTGTGCGAGGTCTACACCACCGTCGCCTGGCGCAATATGACCACCGGCGCGGCGGGCGCGTACAACAACATCGTGGTCACCGGCATCTACGGCAGCATCCAATACTCGCTGTTCCAGGACACCGGTCCCGGCCGCGTCGAGGTCACCGTCACCACCAACAACCTCAGCATCCCGGCCCGCGGCTGGTTCGACGTGCCTGCCTGAGGTCACCGAGTGGACCGCCCGGCGGGCATTGTGTCCGCTGCGACGGTCCGTAAAATTTCTCACCGTGAGCACACCACGGATCAGCTGGCGGATCGCGGCAGTCACCAGTGCCGCAACCGTGCTGGCCGGTTCCGGCGCGGGGACGGCATCCTGGGCGGCGTATCGCCTGCTCATGGCACAGGCGGGGGTGGCTAGGGGCGTCATCGGGCGCGACACCTCGAAACCACCGGAGGCCGACGGAATCTACACCGCGGGATGCCTCGCGCCGCAACCATGGCGGGCCGGTGTGCACGCGGATCTGCACGTGATGATCTTCGGCGATTCCACCGCCGGTGGCGTCGGCTGCGACAGTGCCGAAGAGGTGCCCGGCGTGCGCATCGCCCGCGGTCTCGCCGAGGCCACCGGACAGCGAATTCGGTTGAGCACCAAGGCAATATCGGGAGCCACCTCCAAGGGACTCGCAGGCCAGGTCGACGCGATGTTCGTGGCGGGGCCGCCGCCGGACGCCGCGGTCATTCTGATCGGCGCCAACGACATCACCAAGAAGCATTCCATCCGGGCTTCCGCACGCAGACTGGCTAGCGCGGTGGCGCGGCTGCGCCGAGCCGAGGCCATCGTGGTGGTCGGCACCTGCCCGAATCTCGGCATCGTCACCGCGATTCCGCAGCCACTGCGGACGGTGGTGCAGAACTGGAGCGCCCGACTGGCTCGGGCCCAGACGGTGGCGACCACCGTCGCGGGCGGGCGCCCGGTGCAGATGGGCAATCTGCTGGCGCCCGAGTTCCGCGCCGCGCCCGAGTTGATGTTCGCGGCCGACGGATTCCACCCTTCGGCGGCAGGCTACGAACTGGCCGCGAAACTGCTGCTGCCCGCGTTGATCGGCGCGCTGAACGAGTCGACCCCCGCTTCCCGCCCAGCAGGACGCGACGTAGATTCGATGAGAACGCACTAGTAACAAACGGTTCGCGGAGTGTGCTCGGACAACGTCTGAACGCCAACACTTACCGTCCCAACAAAGGAGTCCTCATGCCCGAGGCCGTCATCGTTTCGACCGCCCGCTCCCCGATCGGCCGCGCCGCCAAAGGCTCGTTGGTCGATATGCGGCCCGACGATCTGACGACGCAGATCGTGCGCGCGGCGCTCGACAAGGTGCCTGCGCTGGACCCGGCCCAGATCGACGACCTGATCCTCGGCTGCGGTTCGCCCGGCGGTGAGCAGGGCTTCAACCTCGCCCGGATCGTCGCCGTGCAGCTCGGCTACGACTTCGTGCCCGGCACCACCGTGCACCGCTACTGCGCCTCGTCGCTGCAGTCCACCCGGATGGCGTTCCACGCGATCAAGGCCGGCGAGGGCGAGGTGTTCATCTCCGCGGGTGTCGAGACCGTGTCCCGCTACAAGAACGGCTCGGCCGACAGCTGGCCGAACACCCAGAACCCGCTCTTCGACGAAGCGAAAGCGCGCACCGCGAAGGCCGCCGAGGGCGGCGCGGGCATCTGGCACGACCCGCGCGAGGACGGCCTGATCCCGGACGCCTACATCGCGATGGGCCAGACCGCGGAGAATGTCGCCTCCATGACCGGCATCACCCGGGAGGACCAGGACCGCTGGGGTGTGCGCTCGCAGAACCGGGCCGAGGCGGCCATCAAGGCCGGCTTCTTCGAGCGCGAGATCACCCCGATCACGCTGCCCGACGGCTCCGTGGTCTCCAAGGACGACGGCCCGCGCGCGGGCGTCACCTACGAGGCGGTCAGCCAGCTGAAGCCGGTGTTCCGCCCGGACGGCAGCATCACCGCCGGTAACTGCTGTCCGCTCAACGACGGCGCCGCCGCGCTGGTCATCATGAGCGACACCAAGGCCAAGGAGCTGGGCCTGACCCCGCTGGCCCGCATCGTCTCCACCGGCGTCTCCGGCCTGTCCCCCGAGATCATGGGCCTCGGCCCGATCGAGGCCGTCAAGCGGGCGCTCGCCCTCGCGGGCAAGTCGGTGGACGACATCGACCTGTTCGAGATCAACGAGGCGTTCGCGGTGCAGGTGCTCGGCTCGGCCCGCGAGCTGAAGATCGACGAGGACAAGCTGAACGTCTCCGGTGGCGCCATCGCGCTCGGCCACCCGTTCGGCATGACCGGCGCGCGCATCACCACCACGCTGCTCAACAACCTCCAGACCTACGACAAGCAGTTCGGTGTGGAGACCATGTGCGTCGGCGGCGGCCAGGGCATGGCGATGGTCATCGAGCGCCTCAGCTGAGCTGAGGCGACAACCGAACGGCTCCCTGCCCGACCGGTAGGGAGCCGTTCGGTCTTCACGTCCCGCCTCAGCATCGAGGCATTTCGGCGGCGCGAGTGGGCCACCCGACTTCCCATGCGCAGGAATAGCACACAATGGCGCCACAGGGTTGTTGCACATCGAGGTTTTCTTGCTCTCTGCCACACTCGTCCGGTTGGCCGAGCGGATCAAGACCGCTGTCGTCAATACAGGCAGCGCAGTGCACAGACACGTGTCCGACACCTCGGGCGATCTTCGCAGATTCGCCGACACCATGGTCGCGAACGATGCCAGACACCGGCTCGCGTTCCATCGAATCGAACGCGCGAACCCGCCGCGCTTTACCGGTCGCGAAGAACTCGGAGACGGAATCTACAGAACTCACGAGTTCACGCCTGACAAAATTCTCAGCGCCCCGATCAGAGACCCCGAAAGAAATGTCGTCGGAGTTAATTTTCCGTCGAATGAGCATGACAGCAAACTATCTTTGCGTTTCACGCCAGAGGCATACGAGGCAGTACACCGCGAATACCGCCAAGGCTTGAAGATAGATGCCGAGAAGGAAGGCGACCCGCCCATATGGAAACTTGGTAAGCGAATTCGCGCCCCTTGGGCGAAAAAGGAACAGTTGGTTTTCGCGAAAGCCCACGGCAACAGAGACGGATATGACATCAAGATCAAGGTAAGATCACCGGGAAAGATTCGGGCCAGGTGGATAACCGTGGGAATCGACGGCCCGACGCATGGTCTGATTCTCGCTTCCAATAAGCATTTCAAGGATGCCGTCAAGAACAAACCGACGGCCACGCTGATACGTTGGGACTGCTCAACTGCCGCCGGTTCTGCTGCGCCGCTGTCGGCTCAATCTTTACATTCGGCCGGAATACTATTCGATTCATGGGCAACCCGGGAGATACATCTCACCACCTTCCGAGAAGAATTCGGTGGTCGCACCATCCTCGGCCACGGCTCCCTCATGAAGGTCGATGAACACGGAAATCCGACGGAGTCACCGTGGGGAGTAAACAGAGCGCCCAGAATACCTCCGGACACACCGGATTGACACCCTCGACAAGCCTGGATCACCAACCGTCGCCGACCTGCCAGGTTGAGCAAACAACGAGATGAGCAGTCGTCGCGAACACAACGATCAGCCTTCGTCGGTGCCGTATCCGGCCTCGAGTCGTTGTTGAAGTAACGCGGCCGACGCAGAATCCCGAAGTAGAGCCGGACCAGGATGACGGTCAGGCCGAGGGGACACCCCGGGCGACCTGCTCGAGTGCCTGGGCACGGATCAACTGTTCGCGACGGCCTGGGATGGCGATGGTCACCGAGCGCCTCAACTGAGCTGAGTCGACTGACGGATCGCCCGCTCCCCCCACGGGTGGGGCCATCGGGTTCCCCACCTCGCGGTATAAATATGACTTATGGAAACACCGGCGTCACATGACAATTGGTTTGTCATGGTCGATCCGAGCTGGCAGGCGACCACGCCGGACGCAGGTCCGCCGCCGGAATTGATTCTCGGTGGATGGCATGTCGACGAGAACGGCAACCAAGGTCTGTTCGAGCCCAATCCGGACTATGTCCCTACCGACGACTCGGCACCCACCGATCCCACCGACGCCGTGCTACAGCGAGCCATCAATGGTGACGATGTGGGAGGCGACATCATTCCGACCCTCCGTAACGCAGTGGTGGAGATCGCGGGCAACGATCGCGGCGAGCTGCTGATAGGAACGGCGCCCAACGGGGCCCGCTGCGTGTGCGTGGCGACGGCGGCCGTGCACAAGCGCCGAATCGAAGCGGAACGATGGATATCGATACCGGGGACCGAATTGTCGAAACTCGTCCCGGAAGGCGCGGACATCTTCCTCAATCCAGGCAGTCACGCGCAATTCCTACTCCACACCGACGCATTACGCCAGGCCGGGTAGGCAGTTCGCTCTACCACGAGCAAGAATCGCGAATTTCTTATGATGGCAGCCGAGATGGTGCAGTTGACAGAACGCGTGAGTGTCGCAGTGGTGAAAGCGGGCTCGGCATTACATAAAAGCAGATCCGGAACCGCGAATACTTTGGAACAGAATGCCGCTGAGTGGGTTTCATCCGACGCCGATAACGCACATGACCTCTCACGTCTCGAGCCAGGACTACGCGCTGATCCGACAGAATTCCAAGGCGTGGACAGCACCGGCAGAATTCACACCTTTACGTCCGATAGAATCCGAAGTGCCCCGATCACCGATCCTGATGGCAATACCGTGGGAGTGCACTTCCCGGTCGACTACCAAGACGGTCCGGGACCGATTCGATTCACACCCGAGGGATACAGTTCGATACACACCACGTACGTCCAATCCAATAATCGAGGGCGAACGGAGAGGGCCCCATGGCATAGCTATGATCGAGACGCCCCCGACTCCGAGTTGATCTTCGTGCGAGCCCACTCCACCGGCGACGGATACAGTCTCGCGATCGATGTGAGTGCACCGGGCGCGAGTAAACCCGAATTTGTTGAAATCATGACCAGCGGCACAGACTTCGGGCGAGCCCTTGCTGACAATGAGCACTTCGAACTAGCAGTTGGCAATAAACCAGCAGCAGCCCTGCTCCAGATTTGTTGCAGACCCGCAAGTGGTCCAGCTGCTCGAGAATCGGCGGAGGCGTTGCATGCCGCCGGAATAAAGATTGATGTATGGGCTTCGAAGGCGACAACTTACCTTTACCGCACATCGCACGCTGACGGCATGGAGGTCGAAGAAAAAGGGATCGGCACCGATGTGAGGGTCAGTAGACACGGCTATGCGATGAATAATCCATGGGTGAGGTTCAAAGCGCCGAGCGATTCCCCCGAAACCTGATCGTCACCGTCCAACGACAAACGGCTCCCGTCCGAGATCAGATGGGGGAGCCGTTACTTGTCAGGGTCAGTCGTTGTTGAAGCAA
Organism: Nocardia sp. NPDC051463; assembly: GCF_040681975.1. Classification (NCBI taxonomy): domain Bacteria; kingdom Bacillati; phylum Actinomycetota; class Actinomycetes; order Mycobacteriales; family Nocardiaceae; genus Nocardia; species Nocardia sp. NPDC051463. Next base: position 177,109 of record NZ_JBFBAB010000010.1, on the reverse strand, counting down.
CTCACCAGGCGCAGGATCTCGACGGCGCCGCCTTCTGACGGATCGACCGACATTCGCCACAGTGACAACGCGCCTCCCCTATCCTTTTCGGGATGGGAGCCGTTCGTTGCTCTCCTGACTGAAACAAGGATGGGTATGAAAACACTGACATCGGCCTCGATCCGGATGGCCGCGAGCAATCCCGACTTCGCACCGATGCGCCACAGAAAGCCGAATAGTCGGTTCGTTTTATCGGGGGTAGGGATCGCGAGCTAATAGTTCATGCTCTCAGCCACACTGACCAGGTTGACGGCGCGGATTTGCGCCGCAGTGGTGAAGGCCGGCGATAAATTTCGTCATAACATGTCCGATATCGCGGAAGATCTTCGTCGGAATTCCAGGTGTCTCGTGTGGGAAGATGCCAGATACGCGCGTGCACTCCAGCAATTCGAGCTACGACAACGGGAGAATCCGGAAATATTCGCCGGTGTGGACGGCAATGGCGAAGCCCGCCGGTTCACCGCCGATCAAATACGAAATGGCCCGATCAGAGACCCCGAACAGAACATCGTCGGCGTGCATTTTCCGATTCACCCGGCCGAAGGTACAGGTAGCATGACCTTCACACCGGAAGGATGGGCAGCCGTACACAAAGACTACTTTCGGGCTGTACTCGCGCCAGGCGGAAAGAAATGGATTCCAGGCCGCCGTAGGTACGCCGCCGAATGGGCGAAGCAGAATCCGGAGGATCCCGATCCCGAGTTGGTCTTCTCGTCGGGACACGGCGATGAGGAGGGGTACGGGATCCAGATCGACACCAGGGCGTCGGGCGCAAGTGATGCCACCTGGACCACCCTGTTCGTTGATGGACGCGATTTCAGCCGGATTCTCGCATCGAACAAGCATTTCCAACAAGCAGCTAGAAACAAGCCGACAGCACAACTGATCCAATTTTCGTGTCTAACTGGCAGTAGTCGAGTGGCTACCGAAATGGCGCAAGGGTTGCACTCGGTCGGAATACGCTTCCGCGTCTGGTCTCCGACCGATCTACATATGGTTTCCCCTCTCAAAGTCCGAGACGAAACGGGCGGCATTACAATCGTCGACCATGGTGTCGCAATGAAGGTCGATGCTTCGGGCAATCCGATAGCACCTGCATGGGCAGTGTCCGAAGCATCCAGGGGAGCGTGACCACCCACCCGCGACAGGTTCAGCCACCGCTTGACCGCGCAACCACACGTCGCTCCGACGACAAAACGGCTCCCCACCCGTAATCGGGATGGGGAGTCGGTGCTTGTCGGGGTCAGTCGTTGTTGAAGTAACTCATCGAGCGCCTCAGCTGGCGACACCACTCGAACGGGTCCCTGTGCTCACAGGCAGGGACCCGTTCGGCGTTTCAGAGCACCGCGTCCGACCAGTCCGAATGCCGGTTCAGCGCGGCGATGTCACACTGCCCGGCCGGGCTCCGTCTTCCAAGCGAACATCCAGTTGAACCAGCTACAAGGAGCCCACTCCCATGCACACCGCCTACGTCATCGTCACCGTCCTCGCCGCCGCCTGGGTCGGCTTCTCCGGCTTCTCGCTGCTGCGGCGCGCCAAGTTCGTGGTGGATCCGCTGGTCGAATACGGCGTCCCCGAGTCCTGGTGGACCTGGCTCGGCTTGGCCAAGACCGCAGGCGCGATCGGCCTCGTCGTCGGTCTGTGGATCCCGGTCATCGGATACGCCGCCGCGGTCGGCATCGTGCTCTACTTCCTCGGCGCCATCATCACCAACATCCGGGCCCGCGCCTACTCCAGCATCCCCTTCCCGCTGCTGTACATGGTCCCGGTCATCGTCGCGGTGGGGCTGGGCGTCGCCGCCTGATGGCGACCGATCGTCGCCACAATGACAAACGGCTCCCCATCCGGGATCGGATGGGGAGCCGTTGTCTGTCAGGGTCAGTCGTTGTTGAAGTAACTCAGCAGGCGCAGGATCTCGACGTAGAGCCAGACCAGGGTGACGGTCAGGCCGAGCGCGACGCCCCAGGCCGCCTTCTCCGGTGCCTGTGCGCGGATCAGCTGATCGGCGGCGTCGAAGTCGAGCAGGAAGCTGAACGCGGCGATCCCGATGACGACGAGGCTGAACACGATGGCCAGCGGGCCGCCGTCGCGCAGTCCGAGGCCGCCGTCGATGAAGAAGCTGGCGATCAGGTTGCCGAGCGCCAAGACCAGCACGCCGATCATGGCGCCGACGATCATCCTGGTGAAGCGCGGGGTGACCCGGACCGCCCCGGTCTTGTAGACCACGAGCATGCCCGCGAACACACCGAAGGTACCGAGTACCGCCTGCGCGATCATCGCGCTGCCGCCGACTCCGCCGAACTCGACGTTCGTGAACATGAACGACAGCGCGCCGACGAACAGACCCTCGAACACCGCGTAGGACAGCACGATGACCGGGTTGTCCATCTTGCGGGCGAAGGTGGCGACCAGCACCAGGACCAGGCCGACGAGGCCACCGCCGATGACGAACAGCGGCGCGAGGGAGTTGTTCGCGTTGGTCAGGCCATAGGAGATGATCGCCGACAGCGCGAGCACGCCGAGCGTGACCGCGGTCTTGGTCACCACATCGTCGATGGTCATCGCGCGCGTGGCGGGGGCCTGCTGGTAGGGCTGCTGGTACGGCTGGCCGTACTGGTTACCCAACTGCTGACCGAACTGGCCCGCGCCAGTCATCCCTGACCCGAAGTTGGCATAGCCACCGCCCTCTTGCCGAGGGAGATTTCTGAATACCGGATTGCTTGTGGTGCGCAAAGCACGCCTCCTTGTTGTCTCCGCTGACGCCGATGCTACCGGCGGCCGAATCCCAGGTCATCACGCCGGAACTACCCGTTATGTCCAGTTCAACGTACGTCCATGTCAGGTTGGTTCCCGAGATTCGCCCGGCCTGTCGGTAACTCCCGTCACGATCAGTGGATGGCCGCCGACTCTGAGCAAACATCGGCGACGGTATCGACGTCGCAGGTGAAGGTACCGTCGGCATGTGAGCACCCAGTGGAAGATCCACGGCGAGCGCGTGGTGGACGAGAACCGGCACATCAAACTCTCGACCGTCGATGTCGAACTACCCGACGGTGTCCGGTTCACCCAATATGTTGCGCGCATGCCGCGTTGCGCGATGACCCTTGTGCTGAATGAAAGCCGTGAGGCACTGCTGATGTACCGGCATCGGTTCATCATCGACAAATGGGTGTGGGAGTTGCCTGGCGGCTACGTGGATCACGCAGAGGATATCGCGGTGGCAGCGGCCCGCGAAGTCGAGGAGGAGACCGGCTGGCGGCCGAGGACCATGCGCCACCTGGTGACTTACCAGCCGTCGATCGGGACCCTCGACCAGCCACAGGAAATCTATCTCGCGGAGGGCGCCGACCTGACCGACAGCGCCCCCGACATCAACGAGGCCGAAGAAGTCCGGTGGGTGCCGCTACCCGACGCCCTCGACATGATCGACCGAGGCGAGATTCTGGGGGCGGCAACGGTTGTCGCGTTGTACCGGGCGCTCAACCTGTCTGCTTAGTCGTCGTCAGCACCTGGCGTCGGAAGTATTCGACCTCGCGAGCAGACACAGGTTGAAGGTCCGGCCACGTAGGTATCCGTCGGACATGTCGAGAGATCGCTCGGCGAAATGTGCCGCCCGCTCGTTGTCGCCGAGGTCCCAGAAACAATGCGCAGTCTGGCAGACATATACGCGTCATCGAAGTAGTTCAACCAATCCGGCCACACCATCCGATCGAGTGAATGCGCGCTCGGCGGCGTTTATCGCGCTCGCGCACGAGGATCTGTCAGTCCGAGCGGCGTGCCCATGAGCCCCGACCATGTGACATTCGGACTCCAGTGCGGGCAGACCCGTGGTGCGCGGCGATCTGGGCTGCACGTGCCAAGTCGACCGCATCGCCTGGCCTACCAACATAGGTAGCCTGATGGCTCATCGACCCGTTGGGTCAGGCAACGCCTACGCGCTGGCTCAGCTCTCGCACGTCTTCGCGCATCCCCGACGGCGGCCGCCTCATCAGCTGGTGCAGCATTTCTCGCGCGTAGCCGTTGTATCGAATGGTCTCCGGTGCGGTGCGTTCCGACTTCGCAAGCAATGCGAATGCTGCGACGAACTCGTCGCGCTGGAAGTGAGCACGAGCAACTTCGATGAAGTGCCTGCTCCGGCGCGGCAGGGAAACAATGGTTTCGGCGTCGAACCTGTTCGCGGCACGCACTGCTTCACCAGATCGGCGCAGCTCCACGCCCAATGTGGTTGCGTGAGCGGCCATCACCGGAATCGAGAACGACGTCTGCACATGCCGATAGTCCGCTCCCAGATTGCGGGCGGCCCGGTCCGCGCGCTCCCACGCCGACCAAGCCTCGCCGTACCTTCCCCGGCGAGCATAAACGTAGGCGACCTCGGCTTCCAATGCGCCTGCGATGCCGCGCCATTCGTCGGAGGTCTCTTCTCGATCGAGGTATGGGCCCAACCGTTCGATCGCGCTGCGCGCCAACTCGACCGCTTCTCCCCAACGCCCCGAGTCCCGCAGGGCCTGCACCATCGCCCACGCACTGCACGCGATCACATACGGATCGTCGGCTTCGTAGCTTTCGTTCAGCGCCCGGTCGGCCACGAGCCATACCAATTCAGGCGCAGGCTGATACGCGACATAGAAATCGGCCAGCTGGTACACGCCCGCCAACACCCGGCGCGCGGAGCGACGGCCATCGCCGACGACTCTCGCCGCGCTCTGCGCGTCTCGGATCAGACCGGGCAGCAGTGTCCCAAGTTGCGTGCGATGATCGGGGCTGCCATGCCGCACCTGCCACGCCTGCCGCAGCCGGGCGATCAGGTGGTCAATGCTCGCTGTGCGATCTGGTTCGGCGACCCGGAAATCTGTCAACGCGGCTTGCACCGCGGTCAGCGCCGAGTGCCGCTCTCCCGCAAACACCGCGACAGGTACAGCGTGGTCGTTGCCGGTCAACTCTGCGAGATCCTCGATTTCAAGTGCACGTGCGATCCGCAGCAACATAGGTAGACGGGGCGTCTGCAGGCGCCCGTTCTCCACAGCCTTGAGCCACTCGGCAGATCGTCCGACCAATCCTGCGAGGACTGGGCGCGACATTCCAGCACGTTCACGCTGGCGTTTGATTCGCACACCAACCGGCTCTTCGTTGGGGCTGTTGACCACCGCAACCCTCCCGCCGCTGATAGAACGCCTCCAGCGTAGCCGCAAATGTATGGGGTACGGAATGTACCTGGTGGTTCAGATCACAAGCCCTACCGTCAGTTCAGCAGCCAGCGCCGAGGTCTTAAACCAGGACAGGACTCGGCCCCGCTCCGGCCTCTCCGGTCACGCGGCGGATGGTCCGAGACTCCGGCGCTGATGCGCCTCCAACAACACATTGCAGACGCGCCGAGGGGGACCCGCCCAATGCCCGCAGAAACCATCGCAACGATCGCTGTCGCTTTATGTTTGATCGAGGGAGGTGGTATCTGCTATCTCCTTGCGAGAGGTCCGGCCTACCCGCCCAACGCCCAACCAGTCAACGACATCCTCGAGCGAATCGCCGCCGAAGGCTCCCTCCGTATGGACTCCTGGGATGTCGAGGCGGCACATCGTGCGCCCGACAAGCCTTTCACGATCGAGGAAGCTCACCGGGAGATGCAGTGTCACCGCAAGTGTGGTGTCGATGCCTGCGCCCGCAAGCACTCAGCGCAGGCCGTGCTCGTCGAGGCCGGACGAATCAAGGTTGATCTGCGGGTGGGGCGATGACGATGCCCGCCGATTTCGAGCGCGCGATGGATCGCTGCGACGAGGTCGCCAACCGGATGGATATCGAACGCGCCCACGGCATCAAAGTGATCCACGGCCACAAGAAGACACCTCGCTGCACCCCGGACGATTGCCCACGGTTACGGGGTGCATTGGAGTTCATCGCGCTCGCCGAAGGCCGCCGATGACCACCGACGACAATCCGGATCGGATATTCATCCAAGCCGTGGATGACCTGGAGCCAGGCTCCAGCAACCACCGAGACCGACGACTCGAACTACCGATGCGCGTCGCGCAGCCCACACACCGACCGCGTCACCGTGAACTTTCGATTGCGACCGATCACCTCGGTCTGCCCGACCATCCGCTCGATCACCCCTCGATAATTCAGGTGCGAGTTGAAGACCGTCCAGAGCTCACCGCCGGGCCGCAGTACCCGGCCGGTCTCGGTGAACATCTTGATCGCCGAGCCGGTGTGCACGGCCGCACCGACATGGAACGGCGGATTGCACAGCACCAGATCGGCGCTATTGTCGGCGGCCGAGGACATCGCGTCATCGCGCACCACCGTCACTCGGTCGGCGACGCCGTTGGCTTCGGCCGTTGCCCGCGCCGAGGCGACCGCGGCGGCCGACTGGTCGGTGCCGAGGACGGTGATGCCCGGCCGCGCCTTCGCCAGGGTGACCGCGAGGATTCCGGTGCCGCAGCCGAGGTCGACGGCGTCGCGGGCGTCTGGCTTCATCCACTTCAGGTGCTGCAGCAGGAACCTGGTTCCGATGTCGAGGCGGGCCCCGGAGAAGGCGGCGCCGTGCGCGACGACCTCGATGTCGAGATCCTCGATCCGCTCCCGCACCGGGAACGGCAACTCGCCAACCGGTTTCGGCCCCGTGACGAGCAGGGTGCGCGACTTCTGCCTGCCGCGACTGGCGCGCACCTCCGAAAAGGAATCGGCGAGTAGGTCGTTCATCGATGTGGTGAGGTATTTGTCCCGACCGCCCGCGAATACCTGGACCTTCGGATCGGCGTAGCGCGCGATGGCATCGGCGACCTCGGCAAGCCCGGCGAGGACCCGCGGCAGCCGCAGCAACACCACCTGCACATCCGCGAGCAGGCTGTCGGTGAGCGGCTGTGCGCTGTAGCGATCCGCGAGTCCGAGCGTGCGGGCGTTGTTGGCCAGCGCGAGCTCGCCGGTGAGCAGGTCCTGATGTACCCGGACATCGCGCAGGTCGTGTCCGACGATCGCGCCGAGGGTGAGCGCACCGTAATTGTCTCCGATAACGGCTATTCTCCCGCTACCAGCCGCGGCAATCGCGTCGTCGGCGATATCGAGGATCAACCGATCGGCGGCATCCACGGCGTAGAGGTTTTGCGCCTCGACATCCGGATACCGCCGCAGTCGGCCAAGTACTTCCTCGACAGTTTCCACACGTCAAGTGTGCTAGATCGTTGCCGCGCGGTCGCGTCGGGGCCGGGAAAACCACCGAGCCACAGCGCCGCAACGATATCCGGATCAGCTCACGACAGCCTTCCCGCCGCTCGGCGCCACCGCGAACCAGGTGCCACCGACGCCTTGGCCGAGCAGATCACCGGCTTTCTGATCCTTCCCGAAGTAGTACACCGGCCAGCCGCCGACGGTGACTTGGCAGGCGCCATCGGCACGTTCGATGAATCCGACGCGCTGCGGGTCGACGCCGGACACAGAGATCGACTGATCTCGCGCCACGGTCAGCGGCGGCCAGGTGACGGCGCACTGCCCGGCGCAATTGGAGGCCGACGGATTGGCGGTGTCCTTGTCGAACCGGTACAGCGACCGGCCCGCTCCGTCCGAGACATAGTGTCCGACACTCGGATTACTGGTCACATTGAGCTGCACCGTGTGCGCGCCCGCAGGAGCGGGCCCGTCGTAGATCTTCAGCCAGCCCTGCGTCTTCGCGACGGCGGGCACCTGTCCGGCCTGCGGCGCAGCGACGGCGGACGCGGGCGCGACCGAACTGGTGGCAGCGACCGGTTTCGCCGGTTCCGCACCTCCGCACGCGGTCAGCAATCCGGCGAGTGCCACCGCGGCCGCGGCGAACGGCAGCGCAGAACGACGGAAACTTGTGGTCGACAGCATTTTTCGAATCCCTCCATGGATCGTGGTGCACCCGGTGCACCCGGTCACCGGTAACTACGGGGCAGCCGGCGATCTGGTTCACCGGCATCGGAAACGGCATCGTGCAAATCAACGGCAACATTCGATTCGACGGCTACCATCGGGCTCTATGCGCACAAGGATGGTGTTGGCAGCCGCTGCCGCAGCGGCCCTGCTCGCCGGCTGTGACGACGACGGGACTGCCACCTCGGACTCCCCGACCACATCGGCCGCGAGCACGCTCGTCGACGCGACACCACGGTCCGCACCACCGGACGCGCAACCGAAGCGGGGCAAGCCCTCCGGCGACGCGGGCCTCACCGTGACCGATATACGGATCGGCCACCAGCCCGGATTCGACCGCGTGGTCTACACCCTCAGCGGAGTCGGCGCCCCAGGCTGGATCGTGCAATATACCGACCGAGCCGTCCAAGACGGCAGCGGCAAGATCATCGACGTCGCGGGCCGCTCGATCCTCGAGGTCCAAATCATCGGCTCCGCATATCCATTCGACAGCGGCGTAACCCCCTACGCGGGTCCCGACCCCGCCACCGACCCCAGTGCCGCCGTGGTCAAGGGCGTCTACCGGTCTGGTGTCTTCGAGGGCACCACCCAGTCCTTCATCGGCGTGAACGCCGACCGCCCGTCCTTCTCCGTCACCACCCTCGACAACCCCACCCGCCTGGTCATCGACATAGACACGCCATGACAAATTACCCACTAGGGGTATCTCAGAGCGTCGAACCGCCATGCCTAGAATGGGCGAGGTGACAGCACCGCACGCTCCACTGCGCGCATCCGGGCTCCCCCGGCTGCTCGGCGTGCTGGCGCTGCTCGCGGGCATCATTGCGATGCATGCGGGCGTGTTCGCGATCCCCGGCGAACACCATATGGCCGCAACCGTCACGACGACCACGCCCGCCGACGACCACGGCACCACCGCGACCGGAACGGACTGCGGCAGCGATGGCTGCGGCCACGCCCATGGCGGCATGCACGCGTGCGTATTCATCCTGACCGCCGTCGGTCTCGCCGTGATGCTGGTGTTGCTCTACCAGGTCACCGTCGATCGACCGCACCTCGACGCAGCAGCACTGCGCAATGGCAGGCCCCGGCGTGAACGGGCACCGCCATGGACGGTTCCGTCACTGGCCGAATTGTCGATTCTGCGGATCTGACAGGTCCACCGTGTCCGAGCCACCGAGCACGGCCGCGGCTTTCACCTGTCCGACACCGAGTCATTCGCATTCACCAGGAGCACAGATATGTTCATCACCCGTACCCGAATCACCGTCGCCATTGCCGTCGCCGCGGCAGCACTTTTCGCCGCGGGCTGCGGCAACGACGACTCCGGCTCTATGCCCGGCATGGAGCACGGCTCGACAGCAGGCGCGGCGGCCACCTCGGGCCCGCCTGCCGCCCGAACCGACTTCGACGCCGCAGATGTGTCCTTCCTGCAGATGATGTATCCCCATCACGCGCAGGCCGTCGACATGGCGAAGCTGGTCCCTGGCCGCAGCGAAAATCAGCAATTGCTCACGCTCGCCGCGCAGGTCGAGAAGGCACAGGCCCCGGAGATGCAGCAGATCAGCACCCTGCTGCAGAGCTTCGGCCAGCGGCCGCCGACCGGGACAGACGGACACGCCGGCCACGACATGGCGGGCATGATGACGCCCGAGCAGATGAGTTCCCTGCGCGCCGCGTCGGGCGTCGAGTTCGATCGTCAGTGGATGACCATGATGATCGATCACCACGCCGGCGCGATCGCGATGGCGAACACCGAGCTCACCACGGGCGCCAACCCGGAAGCGAAAGCATTGGCCGGTGCCATCGTCACCGCGCAGCAAGCCGAAATCGGCACCATGCGCGCCATGCTCGGCCAGGGCTGACGCCGCGGGCAACGGCCACCGCGCCGGTATCGGTTCGTCATCGATATCGGCGCGGTCCGCTGACGAGCGGCGCGCCGACGTACGGTCGAAACGTCCGGCCCCGTTCGGCACCTCCAGCGGCCGGGGACTCGGAGGGAGAGGGGATCGGACAATGCGTCGACCGGAACGCGCGGGTCTGGCCGCCACCGTCGCGGCGACTGCCGCTGGTCTTGTCACGATCGGCGCCTGTTCGACGCAGATCTCCGGCACCGCCGCGGTCGATCAGACCGACCTCGCCGCCTACACCTCCGAGGTCACGGCGTCCTCGATCGCCGCGTCCTCTTCACGTGCCGCGGCGGCGGCGCGCACGACCGAGGCCGCGTGCACCGCCCTGCGCAGCGCGAATGCCAGCTCCGTCCACGATTTCAATGAGTACATCACCGTGAGCAACAATCGCGGGCTCGACGACCCCGAGGTCAATGCCAAGGCCGACGTCGCAGTCAACACGCTGCGCGGCAACGCGCGCACTCTCGACGCACAGTTGACCAACGAGGTGGCGGCCGACGTAGCCGGTCCGCTGCGCGCCTACCGCGACGACACCAATGGACTGGCCGACACACTCGCCCAGCGCGCACCGACCGACACCCTGAACGCCGCCATCGACAGGTTCAACGCGACCAAGGATGCCGCGATCGCCGTCTGCAAGGGCCACTGAGACAACTTATGTCGAGCCGCGTTCCGCGCGCTCGAGAAAGGCTCCAGCAGTTCGTCGCACGGCGCGCCGATGTCGGGCACGAGGTGATCCATGCCGGGGCTAGGGCACGCTCACCGGGTTCGCGCGGCAATGGCCTCGCAGATCTCCTCGAATCCCCGCTGGAGTCCGCCTGAGACCATGGTCGCCGAGAGGCTGACCAAATTCGGTCGAGAACGGCTCAAGCCCCCGGCGGTAGGACCGCCTGCCAGGAAGCGTGCGCCCCGGACTCCGCCGTCCGGCTCTGCCGCAACCGCGCGTTCCGACGCTCGAGCACAATGAGCGCGGTGCCGCCGAGCACGACAACAATGGCGATGATCGCGCCGGCCACCGCCGCCCCGCTATAACCGGCCACCCCGATCACCACGGCGGCGACAGTCACCAGACCTCCGAGAAGGAGCAGGACGAACCCGGCCCGATTTCGGGCGTCGGCCAGCGCTCGTCCCGGTGGGGATTCGGGTGTGCGGGCGATATCGGGTGCGTCGTCGAGTGGGGGAATTTCCCACGATCCGTCCGCTGTCATGCTGGTACCTCACGTTTCAGTTCGGGCGAAGCGCCCTGCTGCGTCATGGTTTGGGCGAACCGCCCTGCTGCGTCACGGTTGGGGCGAAGCGCCCTGCTGCGTCACGGTTTGGGCGAAGCGCCCTGCTGCGTCATATCGAGGGATTGCCCGATTACGCGGCCCCAAACTGTTCGACGGCTACCACTCATCGATCGGACCAGGCTGTCGCGCCCAGCCACCCGACCGGGACCGGGTGAGAGGGACTGTTGAGTGCTGACGATCGACCCGACCACGTCGGCGATCAGTGGACCAGTGCCGTGCATCGCGAAGAACGGCAGGCCGTAGGTGATAATGCTCGACCCGGCCGACCAACCGTCATCGCCAACGAGCTGCACCCTCAGCCGACTTCCACGCGTCCGGCCGGGTCGGCTGGTTCACCACGCAGCGGGAAGGCGGCTCGGCGCACGGAACGGATCAGCTCACCAATGCCGGCTGCTCACGATCTGCCAGGGTGCGGCGATAGGGCAGTCGCAGGACCAGCCAGGATTGGTCCGGGGCATAGTCGCGCGGATGCGAGGCTTCCGGGTCGGCGCCGAGGCCCTCGACCCGAGTCCACCGATCGGCACCGCACCGGATCGTGTCGGTGTAGCGGTAGTGCAGATGGCCGTGCAACATCAAGCCTGGTCGCAGCGTGTTCACGGCGCGCTGGACGCGGTCCTGATTGGGCAGGCATTCGGGGAGGTTCTTGCGATTCCAATCCGGGGTCGAGTCGCGAGGTTTGTCGTGCGCCAGCAGCACATCGACCGGCGTGGGGTCGGCGGCGAGCGCCGCGTCGAATTCCTCGTCGGGCATCTGTTCCTCCGGAAACCACAACTTCCCCGCGGTGACGGGATGCCGCGACGATCCGAAGCGTCTGCGCCGCGCGGCATTCCGCTCGACCTGCGCCTCCTTCGCCAGACGCCACGGTTTGTCGACCGAATAGGCGCCGCCGAACGCCGCGAACCTCGTCTCCCCCCACACCCAGCGATGGCCACGCGGTGCGTACCGAATGTTGCTACGGCACACCAGAAAACCGTCGTCATCGGCTTTCTCGTCGTACAGCTCATGGATCAGCGACGTCTTGTCGTGGTTGCCGTCGAGGAAGTACACGTGGACCCGCCGCTTACGCGCGACCCGGTTCACCACATCGAAGTAGCGCCTGCCGTCCGGGGTGTGTTCCCAGGCGCCGAAGTCCCCGAGCACGAACATCCGCTCGCACTCCTGTCGCACCGCGATACCGACCAATCGGACCGCATGATCGGTATTGCCGTGCAGGTCTCCGGTCATCAGCACGCTCCCCATGACCACATGGTGGCAGGTGCGGCCGCACTCGGCATCCGCATTTCCAGCTACGATCGCCGCCGCCACCCACCGGGCCGGGTTGAGCCCCTTGCCGATCGGCGCGAGTGCATCTCCCCACGGCTCCCACCGAGGTGTGTCGAGATATTCCCGGCGCCGATAGTGATGCGGCCATCGACACCGGGATGCCTGCCGTCAGTGCGCGCCGACACGCATGCCGACCGGCGGCTTGCCGGCCGGGATGAACACCGTCGCGCCCGCCGCCACGACCGCCGCGACGACGGCGCCGAACACGAAGGCAGCGCTGAATCCGCTCAGATCGGCTCCGCCCGTCCGGAGACTCACGGCGGCCACAGTGGACAGCACCGCAACGCCGAGCGCCGCACCCACTTCGTGGAAGGTGTTGACCAGCCCGGAGGTAATCCCGGCCTGATCGTGTGTGACATTCGCCAGCGCGGTGGTCGTCGCGGTGACAAAGGTGGCGCCCTGGCCTGCCGCCGCGATCGTCAGGCCGATGATCAGGGCGGGGGTACCGTGCCACCCCGCGGGTATGGCCAGGCCCACGGCCGCGATCGCCAGGGCGACAACGCCGACCGGTCGATATCCGAACGTGCCGATCAGCCGCCCGGCGTTGTGTGCGCCGACTATGGTTCCCAGCGCGATGGGCACGAACAACAGCCCGGTGACGAGGGCCGAATTCCCCTGCGCCTGCTGAAGATAGAACGAGCCGAGGAAGAATCCGGTGATCAACAGCCCGGTCGCGACCAGCATCAGCACCGCCCCGGCCGCGATCGGCCTGCGCACGAGCAGGCGCGGATCCAGCAGCGGCGCAGCGGTATTGCGCTCATAGCCGACGAATATCACGCCCAATACGCCGGCCGCGAGCAACGGGACCACGGTGAAGGGATCGCCCCAACCGTCGTCACCCGCGTTGATCAGCCCGTATATCGCGGTGCCCACGGTGGCGGTGACGAGCACCGCGCCGAGCACATCGATGTTGCGCCCACCCCGCCCGCGCCGATCAGGGACGACCCTGGTCATCGCCACGAGCAGTGCCGACCCGACCGGCACATTGACGAAGAAGATCCACGACCAGCCGGGTCCAGCCGTCAGCAGACCACCGACCAGCACGCCGACCGCTGCGCCGGTGCCGCCGAGCGCACCCCACACGCCGAGAGCCTTGTTGCGCTCGGCGCCGTGGAAGGTGGTGGTCACGATCGCCATCGCCGCCGGCGACAGCAGCGCGGCCCCGATGCCCTGTCCGACCCTGCCGCCCAACAACATCGGCGCGTTCACCGCGAGCCCGGCGAGCAGCGACGATCCGGTGAAAACGACCAGCCCGGTCAGCGCCACCCTGCGGGCGCCGAACAAATCGGCCGATCGACCACCGAAGACCATCAGCCCGCCGAACAGCAGGGTGTAGGTCGTGATCACCCAGGTCGTGGCGGCACGACCCAGTTCGAGGTCCCGTCCGATATCCGGCAGCGCGACGGTCACCACGGTGATGTCGAGGATGAGCATGAACTGGGCGACGGCGAGCACCGTCAGGGCCCGCCATCGGCGCGGATCCGGGGCTTCTTCGGTGCCGTGATGCGGGTGAGCCGGCGTCTGCGAGTGCATGTCTGCCTCCTAAATTGAACGCAAGTGTTCGAGTTACGTTTCACACTGTAACTCGAACACCGATGTACGAGAAGAGGCGGATCTGGACAACGACTCACCGGCGCCCGGCCCACCGCCGTCCTATAGTGGCGACACAACCCGTACAAACTTGTTCGAGAAGAGGTGGCGACCTGATGGCAGCACCGCGGACGCGTCAGCAGGGCCAGGCCAAACGTGCCGACGCCAGACGCAATATCGCCGCGATCCTCGATGCCGCTCAGGAAGCGCTGATCGCCGACCCGGAGGCGAATATCGGCGAGATCGCCAAGCGAGCGGGCGTCGGCCGGGTCACCCTCTACGGACACTTCGCATCCCGCGCAGAACTGGTCGACGCGGTGTTCACCCGAGCCGTCGCGGCGAGCGACCACACCCTCGACGCCGTCGACCTCGAGGGTGACCCGCGGGCGGCCATGGGCAGGCTCGTCGCCGCTTCATGGAAACTCATCGACCAGTTCCGCGCACTGCTGCTCGCGGCACACAATCACATCCCGGCCGAGCGCATCCGGGCCGCCCACGACCGGCCGATGCACCGCGTCGGCCGCCTCATCGAGCGTGGCCGAGCCGAAGGCGCGTTCCGCGCCGACCTGCCCACCTCCTGGATGGTCGCGGTCTATCACAGCGTGATCCACGGCGCCGCAACGGAAATCGCCGCGGGTCGACTCGCCGACGACGATGCCGCAGATGTCATCACCAGCACCCTGCTCGCCGCGTACGCACCACCCGCCGAGTAGCTCAGTTGTCGGCGAACAGCACACGGTCGGCGTAAGCGGTATCGAAATACTCGCGGGCCGCCGCGATCTTGCCGTCGCTGACGCGGAAGAGGATCACCACTGTATTCACATACTCCGCTCCGGAAACAGTGGTCGCTCGCGTCGTCCACTCTGCACTCGCGCGGTCGCCGTCCGCCAGGACGGTGTGAACTTCCAGCGTCATGGGCGCGCCCGGATCGAAACGGCTGATCATCTGGGCGAGGAACCCGTCGAAGATCTCGTCCGGGCCGGTCCAGGTGCGTGAGGTCGGGAGATCACCGATCAGCGTCCAGGTGCCGTCCGGCGTGAACGCGGCGCGGCATTGCTCGATATCGCCGGTTTGCAGCGCGTTGATGTATGCGACGATCGCAGCGCGGGTCTGCTCGGTGGTCGACATGGTGGTTCCTCATTTCATTTCGATGGTGAGTACCGCGCTTCCCCGGATCAGCCGGTTATTCAGCTCGGTCAGCACCGTGCGGGTTTCGGCCCAGTCTTCGATTCGCCAGCTTCGAGGTCGGCACAGCGACCAGATCGGCCCGACCGCCGCTCTCGGGGTGCGCGACGACCCTGGTACCCGCCGCGGGCCCGGATCCGTCGGCTGCGACCGTGCGGACCCGCCGACGATGTCCTGCCCCATCACACGGCCCGATGCCACCGGCGTCCCGTACACGCCCGTCAGCGCGAAGATCTCACCTCGATTCACCGAGAACGCCTCGACCTGCACCAGCACCTCGTCGGCGGCGGGCACAGGTTCGGCCATATCGACGAATTCCACAAGCGTCGAATCAGCGGTAGCCGCCAGTGCTTTCATTGCGCTCTCCCTTCTCGAACCGTCACGAACAACCATATGAGCGGCGGTTTCCCCCTGGAAGAAGGCAGTAAGTAGTGGTATAGGTACCTGGTGGATACCAAGTCACCTGAAAAGGCGATGGCCTACGATATTTTCAACAGCAACTGCCCGTCTCGGCATGTGTTCGATCGCCTCGGCGAACGCTGGACCGGCCTGGTCCTGCTGGCACTCGGGCCGGGCACACAGCGGTTTTCGCAGCTGCGCCGCCAAGTCCAAGGAATCACGCAGAAGATGCTCACCCAGACCCTGCGCGGTCTGGAACGTGACGGAATCGTCGAGCGGCGGGCCTATCCGACAGTCCCGGTCACCGTCGAATACTCGCTGACTCCGCTCGGCCGCAGCCTCTGCGACGCGGTCGCGGTGCTGCGCACCTGGGCCTACGAACACATCGACGAGATCGAGGCCGCCAACGCGAAGTACGCCCGCCCCTGACGGACTTGCCCGTCAGCGCACCCGAATTCGGTGCCGCAGGACGAGCACGCCCACCGCCGCCCCCACCATGCAGAGCCCGACGACCCACAAACCAGCGCGCTGGCTGCCGGTCAGATCCTTCAGCGCACCGGTCACATACGGCGCGACGAAGCCGCTGACATTGCCGATCGAGTTGATCAGCGCGATACCGCCCGCCGCGGCGGCCCCGGAGAGGAAGGTGCTCGGCAACGCCCAGAAAGTGGGCAGCGCGGCGAGCACCCCGACCGCGCACACGGTAACAGCGGCCATGGCCGCGAACGGATTTCCGAGATAGAGGGCCACCGGAATGGCGAGCCCACCGATCAGTGCGGGCAGGGCGACATGCCAGGTCCGCTCGCCGGTCCGGTCACCGTGCCTGCTCCACAACACCATGACCACGGCACCGATGACATAGGGCACGGCATTGATGAGACCGCGCTGGACGATCGAGAAGTGCGTTCCGTATTGCTGCTGGAATCCGCCGATGATGGTCGGCAGGAAGAATCCGAGCGCATACAGGCCATAGACGATGCCGCCGTAGATGAGCGCGAGGCCGAGTACCCGCGGATGGGTCAGCGCCTTGCGCACCGTCCAGTGCTCGGCCTGCTCCAGCGCGGCCTGTTCAGCCGCGAGTTCGGCTGTCAGCCAATCCCGTTCCTGCGGTGAGAGCCAGCCCGCCTTATCCGGACGGTCGGTGAGATAGAACCAGGTCATGACCGCAAGGCCCAGCGCGGGCAGGCCCTCGACCAGGAACATGAAGCGCCAACCGGTGAGCCCGAACACGCCGTCGCCGTACTGGATGATCAGACTCGACACTGTCGAGCCGAGCGCGGTGGAAATCGGTACCGCGGTCATGAACAGTGCGACGATCTTCGCGCGGTGCTGCTGCGGAAACCAGTAGGTGAGGTAGAGCAGAATGCCGGGGAAGAAGCCGGCCTCCGCGACACCGAGTGCGAAGCGCAGCACATACAGCATGGTCTCGTTGGGCACGAAAGCCATTGCGGTGGCGACGATCCCCCAACTCGCCATGATCCTGGCGATCCACCTCCGTGCCCCGAACCGATGTAGCGCCAAATTGCTCGGCACTTCGAGAATGAGGTAGCCGATGAAGAAGATCCCGGAGGCGAGACCGAACGCGGTTTCGCTCAGCCCGAGATCGGCCTTCATGCCGCTGGGCCCGGCGAAGCCGATATTCACCCGGTCCAGGTAGTTGACGAAATACAGCAGCCCGAGAAAGGGCACCAGACGGAGGGTGATCTTGCGCACCGCCGCGCCGGATACATCAGTGGCATCGACCATTCGGGCACTCTCGACGCGCAACGCCCGGGAGTCAAGTCCTCGCCAGGCGCGACACTGTCGACCGCGCCGGTACCGCTACTCGATATACCAACGGAAGGTGTCGTATCCGACGGCGTGGGCATCGATGGCTTCCCGCAGGTAGTTGGCCGTTTCGACCACGACGCCACCGGATTCCCTGCCCCCGATCAGAATTCCGAGGAATGCCGCACGTCCCTCGGCGGTCTGGTTGTACACGATGCCGCCGGAATCGCCCCGGTCGGCGTTGAAGTCGGTGATGAAGTAGTTCTCGCCCACCGAGGTGATGTTTCCGCAGGTCCAGGTGGTTGCCCAGCCGACGTGGCACACGCCCTCGCCGACAAAGGGTTCGGTGTAAGTGGATTGGATGCCGAAGGTGCCCAGCGAGGCCGAGATGCCGACATTGTTCGCGAGCCGGATGAGGGCGAAGCCCAGGTTCGCGACCGTCGAGTCGTCACCGTAGCTCTGTTCGAACCATCCGACGAGGCCGCCGTTGACGTCGTAGACGCGCGCCCCCTGCTGAAAGCAGTGCGCGGCCGTGACGGCGTACTGCGCACTACCCATATGCCCCGTCGCCCCGACAGAGCAGATCCGGTCGGCAGTCCGGATCGTCATGCCCGGGTATGCGGTCACCTGAGCCTGCGCGGTCGCGGGAAATCCCACACTGAGACAGACCGCGAGGGCTGCCATCGTCACCAACATCGACAGCCTCTTGCGGTAGTACATGATTCGCCTTCTCGGTCGTGTCGACCCGGCCACTGCGCCGGTAGTCCGCCTGCGTACGCCGACCTATGCACGATATCGCCCGTCGCCGCGATGCGCGCGCTCAACGACGACCCCTTGCGTCCCTGCCGAGTCGAACAGAGTTCAGGCGGCGAATCCGAGTGCCGTCGCGCCGATGACCGGAGCCATGTACAGCAGCGGGAACGGGACATGGGAGTACAAGCGCGCCCTGAGCACCGTGCCGACGGCGCCGCCGAAATACAGCACCAGCCCGAGCGCGGCCATGATGCCGATCAACGGCACGAAAAGCCCTGATGCCAGCCCGATCGCACCCATCGCCTTGGCGGCACCGAGCCAATTCCACCACGACTCGGGCACACCGGATTCCGTCAAGGCTGCGATCACCCAGCCGGCCCGGCCGAAGACCGCAGCGGCCGAATAACCGACCCAAGCTGCGGCCAAGATGGTGGCGGCGGCATACGCAGTGGACATCGGTGCAGCTCCTCATCGCAATGGATCGGGGCCAGCCTATTGCCCGCTGTACCGCCGCGCGGTTGTTCCACCGGACATGCGAAGTCGAGCGCCCCCGGCGTCATTGCCCCACGAGATAGATCATCGGCCACACCGGGAATCCGTTAGGACATCGGCGGGAGCCGAGCCTGCAAGACCATTGGGTCGCGGCCTGTGGGCACCGACTCGGTGGTCGCCAGAAGGCAGGAACCGGCGAGACCGCGCTCGCGCATTCCGCGCATACCGGCTTTCATCGGTTATTCACACCGTAGTTGTCGCTCGTTGACCTACAGCGTTGACACTCGACCCCCTATCGGCGTGTACTGAGGTTCTGGCAGATCCGATCTCGGACATGTGGAGTTCCACCCGGATGGGCCCGTTCAGCACGACGGTGACCGCGCACCAGAGTTTCGATCTGACCGAACAACGAGGACCTGGTATGGCAATCACCGAAATCAAGGAATACGCGCATTTGAGCGCGGCGGACGTCGAGGCGCTCGGGCACGAACTCGATGCGATCCGCCGCGACATCACCGAGCAGCGCGGCGAGCGGGACGCGGCGTACATCCGTCGCACGATTGCCTTCCAGCGGGTACTGGACGCCGCGTCGCGGCTGGTGATCGGCGGCAGCAGGACCAGAGCCGGCTGGCTGCTCGGCACCGCGGGCTTGGCGGTGGCCAAGAGCATCGAGAACATGGAAATCGGCCACAATGTGTGCCACGGCCAATGGGATTGGATGAACGATCCCGAAATACATTCCAGCACTTGGGAATGGGACATGGCGGGCGTGTCGGCGCAGTGGCGCTATTCGCACAACTATCGCCATCATGTGTTCACGAATGTGCTCGACATGGACGACGACATCGGCTTCGGCGTCATGCGGGTGACGCGCGACCAAATCTGGCAGCCCCGTTTTCTACTGCAGCCGTTGCAGAATCTGTTTTTGGCCGCCACCTTCGAGTGGGGTATCGCTCTGCACGGCATGTATGCCGAGCGCGATCGCATGCCCACCCAGGAGCAGCGGACCGCGCAGACCAAGGCGATGATCGGCAAGCTGGTCAGGCAGGCAAGAAAGGACTACCTGCTCTTCCCGGCGCTCAGCGGGCGGCGGTGGCGGCGAACCATCGCCGCGAATGCCGCCGCCAACGTACTGCGCAATGTCTGGGCGTATCTGGTGATCTTCTGCGGACATTTCCCCGACGGCGCCGAGAAATTCACTCCCGAAGTCATGAAGCACGAGACCAAAGCGGAGTGGTACCTGCGGCAGATGCTCGGCACCGCGAACTTCGATGCGGGCCCGCTGTTGGCATTCATGAGCGGAAACCTGTGCTATCAGATCGAACATCACCTGTTCCCGGACCTGCCGAGCAATCGCTATGCCGAGATCGCCGAGCGGGTGCGCGTCCTGTGCGACAAATACGATCTGCCCTACACCACCGGGTCGTTGACCCACCAGTACCTGCTGACGCTGCGTACCATCCACAAACTCGCCCTCCCGGACCGCTTCCTCACCGCCACCAGCGATGACGCACCCGAGACCGCCTCCGAACGACGATTCGACAAGGATGTCGCCGCCACGACGCCGGACACCCGCTCAGCGGCGACCCGACGCGGTCTACGCACCGCCCTGAAGAACCGTGCCCTCCGTCGGCGCATCGAATCGATTGCCGCACTGCACCGTTGAGAACCCAATCGCCCCTCCCGTATCACCCATGCGGCGTGCGAGCAGCCTTGCCGGGATCAGGCAGTGTCGCGGCGAGCCCGGCGAGCAGGATGTCGAGCCCGCGCTCGAGTTCCGCAGCGCCGTCGTAGGAGGCCAGGACGGGGGCCAGCTCGCGTAGCAGCGGAAACTCACCGATCGGCAGCCGGTGCAGCCCGAGGCGCAGTACTTCGTCGGTTTCCTCCGGACGTTCCACGAGCTCCTGGAGTTCGTTGAGGATATGGCCGTAGAGGAATCCGAAGAGCGCACGGTAGATATGCAGTGCGTCGGCTCCCGAGAATCCGGCGCGGGTCAGCAGGCCGATGATGTCTTCCAAAGGCCGTACCACGGCCCGAGGACGCATCCCCAGTGGCGTCGCCAACGGCCGCGTCACCAGCAGCGGGACAACACGAGGATGAGCGAGCGCCAGTCGCCGGAAGTCGCGCGCGACCACCCGTAGCTGATTGCCCCAATCACTACCGGTGGCATCGACCGCCAGTTGGGCGAACACCGACTCGGCGACACCGTCGAGCACCGCGGCCTTGTTCGGGAGGTGCCGATAGATCACCATCGGATCCCGGCCCACCGCGTCGGCCAGGCGGCGCATCGATAGCCCCTCGACACCGTCACGATCGACGATCTCCAGCGCGGCCGCGAGCACCACCGCCCGCGTGATCTGGCCATTGTCACGACCCCCTGCGGCAGCGCCCTTGCCGCCGGTCGGCGATTCGGCCATCACAGAACACTCCCTCGATGGAACCAGTGTGGGTCATGAGTGTATACCTACAGCGTTGACACCTATGGTTCATCGGAGTTCACTGGAGGTATTCGGCGACCCAGCTGGTTACCGCCCGGAGAAAGACCACCGCAATGACGCTCGCCGACAAAGCCCGCACCGCGCTCCGTGCCATCAAGCGATTCCTCCGCCCCAGCGAACCCGCCTCGCTGTATAACGAGGGCCGCCCCACCCGCGCCGCAGTCAAGGCCGAACAAGCCGCGCGCAAAATCGGCCGCAACGCCGAGCACTGAGCAGTACCGATACCGAGCCCGGACCGATACTCGAGCACGCTGTGGGTTGCGCGGGTAGGACGAGTACTCGACTACCCGTGTAGTCGAGGTGCGCCGGTCCTACCGTGGGGCAATGGCCGTCCCCCAGCTCTCGGTGGATGTCGCCATCGCGGGCGCGGGAGTCGCCGGATCGGTGGCGGCGTTGGTCGCTGCCCGCGCAGGCAGGAGCGTTGCGCTGATCCACGCGCGGCCACGACGCCGACATCGGGGCGAGACCGTGCCCCCAGAGTTCCGGCCGCTGCTGGAAGAACTCGGCCTCTGGCCGGAATTCCTCCGGTCCGGACCGCGCGAGTGTTGGAGCAATCAATCGTGCTGGGGTAGTGCGCAGCCGCACGAACGGCATTACATCTGCCACCCGTACGGATGTGCTTGGCACATCTGCCTGCCCGCTTTCGAGGCCGAGCTGCGCGCGACAGCGGCCCGACAGCGCGTTCGCCTGATCGACGGCCACGTCACGCGTGCGCAGAACCACACCGAACATGTTGCGCTGCATGTCGAAACATCCGACCGCACGATAGGTGTCGATGCCGCCGTAGTGATCGATGCGACGGGCCGTTCGGCGCGGGTGGCACGTGGACTCGGCGCCACCCGCGTCAACATCGATCAAACGACGAGTTTCGCCGCTACCTGCGAGGCCACCGGAAAGACTTGGGCGACTGACACTTTGGTGGAAGCTACCGATATCGGCTGGTGGTATTCCGCACCGGCGATCGATGGACTATCGGTCATGTTGGTGACCGACACCGAGGTTGTCGATCTCGCGGCGAACGGACTGGGCAAGCAGTGGGTCGCGTTGCTCCAGCGAACTCCGAACACCAGTGCTCGCGCCAAGGCGGCACCCGTCCCCGACATTGCCGTCGCCGCGGCGGGCCCGTCCAGGCTGGCCCCTGTCGCCGGGCCGAATTGGCTCGCCATCGGCGACGCGGCGGCCACCTACGACCCGCTCAGCAGCAGCGGGATCCTGCACGCGGCCGGCAGCGCGGCCGCGGGCGCGCAGGCCGCCGATGCCCTACTCGACCAAGACTTTTCGGCAATCACCGACTACCCACACCGTGAGATGGAGCTATTCGATGAGCACCTCCGACAACGTAGCGAGCGATACCGGACCGAGCAGCGGTGGCCCGCCTCGGCCTTCTGGACTCGCCGCGGTATCCCCGCCGCCAGCAGGCACTGACACCGACCCGTCGCATATCGCCTTCGCGCGGATCCACCCCGGCATCGGAGTGGCGCGTGTCGGCAACAGCCCGGACGAGTTCTTCCTCGGACCGGAAGCACCGGGAATTCCGGCTAATCCCGAGGGGCCGTTCAAGGACGCACACGGTCGGATGAAGCGGCAGGCTGTTCGATTTCGGCTGTACGGGTACAACACCGCGGGCAAGGCGGTGCGGGAGCTGACCACGGCCGAGGCGAATATCGACTGGACAGTCCAGCTGGTGAACGCGAAGGCCGCCGCGGAGACCTTCGAGGCACCGGGCGCGCCGCGGCGACAGCGCAACGCAACGATCGTCGATACCCCCGACAATCCCACCGCACGAATGGCATTGGTGATCGATCCCGGTCCCCGCACGGTCTCTGGCTCGGATACCGGCGCAGCGGCACCGCGTTTCGACACCGGCAGCTTCCTCGGCGAAAAAGTCCCGCTCGGCGAACTACGCACCGACGAGGACGGCAGGCTGGTCGTGCTCGGTGGCTTCGGCACCTCACGGTCGGTCGCGAACGCGAAGATCGAGCAATTCGCCAATAACGACACCTGGTTCGACGATACCTCCGACGGCCCGGTGACCGCTCGCGCCGTACTGCACGACGGCCGCGAGATACCCGTCACTGCGTCGTCGTGGGTGATCGTCGCGCCGCCGGACTACGCGCCCGCGGTCGGGAACATCGTCACCCTCTACGACGTGCAGGTCGGCATCACACCCGCCACGACGCCACCCACGACCATCTCGTTCACCACCGACATTTATCCGATCCTGGCACGCGCGGCGGGCTATCGCTGGGTCAATCTCGGCGCCAACCAGTTTCACGGTCACGGCACCGGCGGCGACTTCCTGAATCCCGAGGCGCTGCGGGTGCTGTCGGACAACACCGCGACGGCGCGGACCGCACGCATGAGCGTGTTCCAGCGGTTGCGTGATCCGAATCTGCGGGACGCCGCCGCACGGCAGGCATCGAAACGCTTCATGCCGCCACTGTCGGGCGACGCGGGCGACGCAAGCACCGGCCAACCGGCAACGTTCCTGGCTTTGCTACCCCACCAATATGCGGCAATGCGCCGGTGGGCCGACGGCGACTTCGACGCGGACTGGCCGGGCCACGAACCGACGCCACGGCGGTTCGATCAGATACCGGTGACCGAGCAACCGGCCGCCCTCGATCGCGCGGCGCTGGAGGCATGCGCGGGCGGGCCATTCTTCCCTGGCATCGAAATGACCTACACCAGTCGCGATCCGAGTATGTATGTGCAACCACACCGGCTGCGCCCCGACCTGCCCCCCGGGGAACTCACCAAGCGAATGGCGCTGCCATGGCAGGCCGATTTCTACTACTGCCAGGTCCATTGGTGGCCCGCACAGCGGCCCGACGAGGTGGTCACGGAGGCCGCTTTCGCGGAATTCGTTGCAGCCCTCGGCGATCCAACCAGAACGAGCGACCCGCAAGCCGCGACCGCGAGCCCGCAGCCTGATATCGGCGACCTGCCCCGAACCGCACGGCCATGGGCGCGCAGCCTGAACGACACGGCAACGGTCGCCGACGACGAGATGGTGGCCGGCTGGAGCCGCCTCGGTGTGCTCCGACCACGTCGCCTTCCCGACGGCCGGGTCGTCGTGGTCGAGGGGGAATCAACGGACACCACCCCGGACTCGGAAGCGTCGACTATCGCTTGAACATGTCGACCGGCACCGGCCCAATCGCCTGTTGTCCACGCCGCCACGGAAGCTGTTGTCGGACTTCGAGCGGTCAGAGGTCGAGCACCAGACCGTCGCCTGTCGCTCGGGATACGCAGGTGAGCATGAAATTCGCACGTTCCGAGTCGGGCAGTGTGCGGTCGCGGTGCTCGACCTCTCCGGCGAGTACTTCGACCTTGCAGGTGCCGCAGAAACCCTGCTGGCAGGAGTAGGCGACGCCGGGAATCTCGCGTCTGATAGCAGCGAGTACAGGTTCGTCGGCGCCGACCAGGATCGTTGTCCCGCTGCGCGCCAGCCGCAGGCCGAATTCCTTGCCGTCGACGACCGGCAACGCCGAAAAGCGTTCGGTGTGTAGCGATCCCGTCGGGTTGACCACGAACATCGTCCGCTGCGCAGCGTCGAGCACCGGCGGCGGACCGCACACGTACACCGCCGCGCCGGGATCTGCCAACGCGATCAGATCCGCGACATCCGGGGTGCCGAATTCGTCGTCGGGGCGGATCTCGAGCTCGCCTCCCGCACAGGTACTCAGTTCATCCAGAAACGGCATCGTCGCACGCGATCTGCCGAGGTAAACCATCTTCCAGCGGACTCCGGCAGCGGCGGCCGCACGCACCATGGGCAGGATCGGCGTGATGCCGATGCCGCCCGCGATGAACAGATACGACGGCGCCTCGATGAAGGTGAACGCGTTGCGCGGACCGCGAATTCGCAGGGGGTGGCCCACGCGCACAACCTCGTGCAATTCCCGCGATCCACCGCCGCCGTCGTGGATTCGCCGCACGGCGATCCGATAGCGCGTCCGGTCCGCGGGTTCACCGCATAGCGAATATTGGCGCTGCCGCCCCGAGGGCAGAAACACATCCAGATGCGCACCCGGCCGCCACTGGGGCAACTGCTTCCCACTGTCCGCTACGAGCGTCAGGCTCAACACATCGTCGGCCTCGACACACACCGACTCGACGACAAGATCCAGCTCGAAGCCGCTGCGGCGCAGGGGGTTCGACCGCGAAAGCAACCGCGCGACCTTCCCCGCGACGAACACCTGCTTGTAGGCATCCATGACGACGCCGAGCATTCGCATGCCCACCGAAGGCACGAATTCCGCTGCCACCGTTTCGGTTCCCCTCCATCGCTCGTCGACCGTGCCACAGGTGACCCGGCCGGATATCGCGCTGCTGAGCGCATCGGTCCGCGCGGCAACGAGTGCCGCATCGTTGCGCATGACACGACCATACAGCGCAACAAATAGCATTGCAATGTTGCAGCAACAATTAGGTCAAGGATGTTTCAGAAGGCGTGATCCCTGCTAGCGTCGAAACGTGACCGCCACGCCCACGACCTCGTCGAATACGCGCGAATCGGCCGAAGCCATCGAATCGCGCATCCTCGACGCCGCACTGGTTCAGTTCGAACAGGTCGGGATAAAAAAGACGACGATCGAGGATATCGCCCGCCGCGCCGGGGTTGATCGGGTCACGGTCTACCGTCGCGTCGGCTCCCGCGACGACGTCGTGCAGATGGTCACTACCCGCGAGGTGGGGCGGGTGCTCGCCGAACTCGCCGAGATGCCCGCACACCACGACACTCTCGACGGACTCGTCACCGACATTTTCGTCACGGTCGTCACCCGATGGCGCACCCACCCCCTCGTACAACGCATGCTGGCCCTCGAGCCCGAGCGAGTCCTCCCACAACTCACCACCGGGGGCGCCGCCACCTTCGCCATGTCGGTCGCGGCGACGTTCGCCGCCCTGCAGCAGGCCGTCGAAAGCAATCTGCTGCCGGTCTCCCCCGATTTGCAGACCCGCGCGGAAATCGTCTGCCGTTTCGTGCACTCACTCGTTCTGCAGCCGGACGGATCCATCCCGCTCCAATCCACCGAGGAGCTCGCTGAATTCGCCCGAAAATATCTGCTGCCGATCATTTCCGGCTGACAACCTCCCGCGGCGCAGCGGTCGATGGGCGACGGCCAGCGCGACGGCGACGGTTTCCCCCGGCTCCGCGTTGTCCCGTGGTCGACCCGGATGTGGCCATGGGGCTACGGGATCACCGATGCGGTGCACTGCGGAACACTGATCCTGCGCATTCGGTGAGCAGCGCGTGTCACGCACCGACTTTGACATAGCCATAGATTTGCCAGACACACGGAAATAGGCGGTTATCCCTGGCCCAGCCGCGCCGACCGCTTAAGCTATCAGCGCCGCAACGTGCGACAAATACTCGAAGTCGAGAAGTGCTAAGAGGTAGACGTCCAGGAGGTGCGGAATGCCGGAAGCCGATCGTTGGGGCCGATCACGTCCACTATTGATTGCGAGCATGTTGCCACTTGCGATCGTGCTCGGAACCGGAGTAGCCAACGCATCACCGGATGACACCGCGCGAGCACCTGCTACGCCAGTGGCAACAGCGGATTGGCCATCGCATGAGCAGGGGCAAAATCCTTTCCCGGCGGATCTGCCCGCCGCCGACAGTCTGCCCCGCCTCACGCTGGTGGACACGCCGGACTCGCCGCCGGCCGTGGATCAGCGGCCGATCCAGGCATTCTGCGAATACGTCCCGGTAGATCCCCGCAGATGCACCGTCACCGCCGTCGACGCGGCCGTCGGTGCGGCAATCGGCGCGGGCATCGCCGCGGGAGTGTCCGCGCCCGTCGCGATAGCCGCCGCGATGGTCGGCGCGGGCGCCGGGTTCGTCGCCGGTATCCCGTTCCTGCCGACCGGCTTGGTGGTCGGCCCGCTCCTGGGTGCGGCCGTCGGCCTCGCCGTCGTCGCCGGACCCGCCGCTGTGCTCGGCGGGGCGCTCGGGGCGTCGATCGGGATGATCGTGGGCATCACCACGCCCCTCCCGCAAGAGGACGGCCTCACCGATGGATCCGCCGTGCCCACCGCCTCGCCGAACTGAACGCGGTCATAGATCCAGTCGTGAGTTGAGAATCCGGGCGATCTGGGCAATCGCACTCGGTTCGGTCATGGCGAGGTGGGTCGCATCGATGTCGAAAGTCGATATCTGCCCGCGGACCACCCGCACCCATCCCTCGTGCCCTGTGGCATCGGATCGCCGGTCACGTGCCGCGGTGAAATAGAGCATGTCGCTGTCCAAGACCACGGGCTGCCACCCACTAGCGGCCCGGATCGCCATGTTGTAGGCATCGGTCAGGCGCTCGATCCGTGCGGCGTCGATACCGAGGCTGCCCCCCAGGTGCCGTTCGATCAGGTCGGCGGCCTCCTCGGCAGTCGCATCGGGATTCACGAAATCGACGCCCATGACGGGGCCGAGATTGCTGATCAGTTCGCCTGCCGTGACAGCACTGAGTGTCGACTCGTCGATACCGTCCACCTCGGAGTCCAACAGTGCCAGGAGCGCGACCTCTTCACCGGCGGCGCGCATCTCGACGGCAATGGCATGGGCGATCGCACCGCCCAGTGACCAGCCGAGGAGATGGTAGGGGCCGTGTGGCTGAACCGCGCGAATCTCTTCGAAGTAGCGTTCGGCCATTTCCTCGATCGTTGTGGGACCGGGGATCTCGCCGCCGATTTGTGGCGCCTGAATGCCGTAGATCGGTCGACCGTCGGAAAGGTACCGGTCCAGTGTGCGGTAACACCACGACAGGCCCAAGGCAGGGTGGATACAGAACAGTGGTGGTCGCTCACCGCCGGTCCGGATCGGCAGCAGCGCGTCGAAGCCGACATCGGTCGGGTCGATGGCCACACCCGAGCGCATTCTGGTTTCGATCCGCTTCGCCAGGTCGGCCGGGCAGGAATCCGACAACATCCAGCTGATCGGAACCTCGTAGTCGAGTTCTTTGCGCAACTCGCTCACTACTTGCACCGACTTCAGCGAGTTACCGCCCAATGCGTAGAAGTCGTCATCGGCGCCCACCCGATCCACGCCGAGTACCGCTCCGAAGGCGCGTGCGACCTCCCTTTCCAGCCACGAAGATGGTGGTCTGAACTCCCCCACCGCGAGCACCGGCTCCGGTAGTCGCGGGCGGTCCAGCTTGCCCGACGCGGTGAGAGGCACCGTGTCGAGCACCATCATCGTGGTGGGCACCATGTAGTCGGGCAGTTTGGTCGCCGCGTGCGCCGCCACCGCCGCGGCGTCGACCGTGGCGCCCGCGGCGGGCACGAGGTAGCCGACGAGGTGGTCCACCGCGCCGACCGAGCGCACCACAGCGATCGCCCGGGCGACGCTCGGGTGCTCGGCGAGTACTGCCTCGATTTCACCGAGTTCGATACGCAGGCCGCGCAGCTTCACCTGGAGGTCGGTGCGGCCCAGGTATTCCAATTCGCCGGTCCGACGCCAGCGCACCAAGTCGCCGGTGCGGTACAGGCGCCTGCCCTCACCGTACGGGTCGGGCACGAACCGTTCCGCGGTGAGGCCCGGACGGGACTGATAGCCGCGCGCGAGCTGGGTGCCCGCCAAGTACAACTCCCCCGCGACACCGGGCGGTACCGGATGTAGCCGGTTGTCGAGAACATAGGCCCGCGCGTTCCATACCGGTGTGCCCATCGGCATGGAACCGCTATCGGCGTCGGTCACCCGATGCGAGGTCGCGCACACAGTGAACTCGGTCGGCCCGTACATATTGTGCAACTCGACCCCGGACACTATTCGCTGCGCCGCGGCCACCACCTCGGAGCCGAATGCCTCACCGCCCACCAGGAGCGTCCGCACCGACTCCAGTGACTCCGCAGGCGCCGCGTCCGCAAATACCGCCAGCATCGACGGCACGAACGCGGTGATCGTGACCCGCTGGGTGGCAATGGTTTCGGCGAGATAGGCCGGGTCGGTATGCCCGTCGGCCCGCGTGATCACCAGCCGCGCCCCGACCGCCAGCGGCGCGAACAGCTCCCACACCGACATGTCGAATGTGGCCGGGGACTTCTGTAGTACGACGTCATTCGGCGCCAGTGCGCAGACCCCGTTGACCCACCGCAGCTGGTTGACCACCGAACAGTGCAATACCGCAACACCTTTCGGTCGCCCGGTGGACCCCGAAGTAAAGAGCAGGTATGCGAGGTTGTGCGGTCGCAGCGGTGCGAGCCGATCGGCGTCGGTGACCGGCGCGTCATCGAATCCGGACAGCTCCAGCCCATCGAGGGACGACAGCTCCAGCACTGGTGTGGCGATCGACAGCATGTACGCGATGCGGTCGGCAGGCAGGTCCGGATCGACCGGCACGTACCCGCCGCCGGCGGCGTGCACCGCGTACACGGCGGTGACCTGGTCCAGTGAACGCCGCATCCGCAGCGCCACCAACGACTCCGGACCTACCCCGCGGGAGATCATCCACCGCGCCAACCGATATACGCGCGACCCGAATTCCGCATAGGTCAGCGACTGTTCTCCGATTGTCAGCGCGGCCCGGTCCGCATGCGCTTGCACGGAGTGGGCAAAGACGGAGGCGAGGGTCAGGTCGGGACGCAGCCTGTGATCAGTCGAATTCCATTGCGTCAGAACGGCTTCCCGTTCATCAGCGCTGAGCAGATCCACCTCGTGCACCGGCTGTGCCGAATCGGTCACCAGTGCGCCGAGCAACCGCAGCAGGCGATCGACGATCGTGGACACCGTCGTCGCGTCGAAGAGGTCGCTCGCGTAGGTCACCCCGCCGCTGATGCCGGCCGGGCCACCTGTGGCGTCATAGGAATCCGACACTGTGATCTGCAGATCGAACAGTGCGGTGTCGGCATCGGCCGTCACGACCGACGCCGAGAGCCCCGGAAGTTCGAACTGGGCGCCGGCGATGTTCTGGAACGCCAGCATCACTTGGAACAGTGGATGGTGGGCGTGTGACCGCACCGGGTTCAACTCCTCCACCAGTCGCTCGAACGGAACATCGGCGTGCCCGAACGCGGCCAGATCGGTCCCGCGCACGTGTTCGAGGAGCTGGGTAAATGTCATTCCCGGGGTCAACCGGGTCCGTAGCACCAGGGTGTTGACGAACATCCCGACCAGATCGTCGAGTTCGGGCTCACCGCGTCCCGCATACGGAGTGCCGATCGCTACATCGTCGGTATCGGCCAGCCGGGCCAGCGTGGCCGCCAGCGCAGCGTGGAAGACCATGAACAGCGTCGTGTTGTGTGCTCGCGCGACCTGCTGGAGTCCCGCATGCAGATCAGCACCGATGGTTATCGGCACGCTCGCGCCCGCAGAGGTCTGCATGGGCGGGCGCGGTCGGTCGGTCGGTAGCTCGAGCAAAACCGGGAGCTCCGCCAATTCGAGTGCCCAGTAGTCGATCTGGGCACGGAGCAGCGATTCGGGATCGTCTTCGGTCCCGAGCACCGTCCGCTGCCAGATCGCGTAGTCGGCGTACTGCACCGGCAGCCGCGGCCAGCTCGGCGTCTGCCCGAGCAGGTGCGCAGTGTAGGCGGCCATCATGTCCCGTGCCAGCGGGCCGAGCGAGGACCCGTCGCAGGAAATGTGGTGCACCACCACGGCCAGGACCCACTCGTTCGGCCCGAGCTCGAACAACCGTACCCGCACCGGCGCCTCGACCGTCACATCGAACACCGTCGAGACGAACGCCTCCGACAACGACTCGGCCAGTTCCGGTTCCGCGACCGAGGTCACGGTCATCGGCGCGAATGCCTCGGTGGCGGGAAGGACAACCTGCGACAGCTCGCCCTCGGCATACGGGTATATGGTCCGCAGAACTTCGTGCCGGTTCAGCACGTCCTCGATGGCCGCGCGCAGCGCGTCGAGATTCAGCTCTCCCGACAGCCGTAGCACGATCGGAATACTGTAGGCAGCCGAGCCGGGCTCGAGCCGATTCAGGAACCACATCCGCTGCTGTGCGTACGACAGGGGAATTCGTTGCGGCCGTGGCTGTGCGGTGAGCGCTACCCGACCGGTGTCGGCCTGCGATTCGGCGCGCGCGGCCAACCTCACGACCGTCGGCGCCTCGAAAATCATCGACGCCGGAATGGTCGCGTCGAGGGCGGCACCGATTCGCGCGGCCAACCGGGTGGCCACCAGGCTGTTACCACCGAGCTCGAAGAAGTCGTCGTCGGCGCCCACGGGACCGTCGATGCCGAGGACGTCGGCGAATACGCCTGCCACTATTTCCTCCACCGGTGATGCCGGGGCCCGGAACCGCTTGGCCTGCACAACGGGTGCGGGCAGGGCCGCGCGGTCGAGCTTTCCATTCGGCGACAGGGGGATCACGTCGAGGATCATCACCGCGGCGGGCACCAGGTACGACGGCAGCACCTCGGCCAACGCCGTGCGCAACTGTTCACCGGAGAGCCTCGCCCCGGTTTCGGGCACCGCATAGGACACCAACTGCGCCGGACCCGTGCCCGCACGCCACGGCACCGTGACCGCGTATGCCACCTCCGCCCGCGCGCTCAGCACCGCGTCGATCTCGCCCAGCTCGACCCGGTAGCCACGGATTTTCACCTGGAAATCGTTGCGCCCCAAGAACTCCAGTTCACCATCGGTATTCCAACGCACCACATCACCCGTGCGGTACATGCGGTGTCCCGGTTCCCCGAACGGATGCGCCACGAACCGCGCCGCACTGGTACCTGCCATATTCAAGTACCCGCGCGCCAGCGCCGAGCCCGCCAGATACAACTCTCCGGCCACCCCCACCGGCACCGGCTGCAGCCGGGCATCCAGGACCAGCGACTGCATTCCCGGCATCGGGGCACCGATCGTCGGCCGGTCATCCGGTTGCAGCGCACGCGTCGCCGTGGCGATCATCGTGGCCTCGGTCGGCCCGTAGAGCACCTGGAACTTTCGGGCGCCTGCGACGTCGGTGCCCGCCCATCGGCTCACCAGATCCGCCGGGACCCCATCACCACCGGACATCACCAACCGCAAGTCGTCCAGCCCAGCCGGATCCACCGACGCGAGCGCGGCCGGGGTCATGAAGGCGTGAGTGACCCGCTGCGCGCGCAAGAATTCAGCCAGCTCACCACCGCCGTAGACCCCCGTCGGCGCCACGACCAGTGCACCGGCCCGGCTCACCGCGATCATGGTCTCCATCAGTGCCGCGTCGAACGACGGCGACGCGAAATGCAACACCCTGGACGTGCGCCGGAGCTCGCGGTCGGCGCGCAACCCCGAGACGAAGTCGGCAATGCCGGAATGTGTCGTGGCGACGCCCTTCGGCACTCCCGTGGATCCGGAGGTGAAGATCACGTAGGCAACATCCGCGGCCCGCAGCGGCCGTGTCCGCTCGTCATCGCCGATCGGACCGCTCGCCGCCGCATCGATCTGCGCGGCCACAGCCGGGTCGTCGAGCACGATCCAGTCCACCGAATCGGGCACCTGGGCACGCACCGACGACACCGTAACCCCCAGCGTCGCACCAGAATCCGACACCATCTGCTCGATCCGACGTTCGGGATAGCCGGGATCCACCGGCACGTATGCCGCACCCGACTGCGCCACTGCCCACCACGCGACGACGGACTCCGTCGACCGCGCGGCCGCCACGAGCACCGAATTCTCCGGTCCGGCGCCACGGCGGATCAGCACCCTCGCCAGCCGGCTCGATCGTTCGGCCAGCTGCGCATACGTCAACGTGGCATCCCCCGAGACGACGGCGATACCATCGCCGTTGTTCCGGACCGCCGAGGCGAATACCTCCGGCAGCAATCCGGACGGCTCCAGCGCCGCCACAGCGTGTTTGCCCACCCGCGACGTGAGCGCCGAGCGCTCGTCGGCTTCCAGCCAGTCGATATCCCCGACTACTGCGGCCGGATCGTCGGCGACGGCTTCCAGTACCCGCACCAGCCGTCGGACAATGCCCACCGCGGTCGTCTCGTCGAATAGATCCCGAGCATAGGTCACTG
Source organism: Nocardia sp. NPDC051463 (assembly GCF_040681975.1). NCBI lineage: Bacteria > Bacillati > Actinomycetota > Actinomycetes > Mycobacteriales > Nocardiaceae > Nocardia > Nocardia sp. NPDC051463. The sequence goes on along the minus strand of NZ_JBFBAB010000010.1, from coordinate 144,019 downwards.
TTCCCGAAATACCTTGCGCCACACCGGCATTACCAGTTGAATCGGACAGCACCAGTTGCAGATCGAACTGGCTCGCCCCGGTATCCACATCCGCCCGGGCAACCCGGACATCGGGCAGCACTACATCGACCGCCGACACGTTCTGGAACGCCAGGGCCACCTGGAACAACGGATGCCGCGCCGCCGATCGCTCCGGGTTCAACTCCTCCACGACCCGCTCGAACGGCACGTCTGCGTGTTCGAACGCCAGCAGGTCCGTCTCCCGGATGCGCATCAGCAACTCGGCAAACGGCTCGCCCGTATCCACCCGGGTCCGCAATGCCAGCATGTTCACGAACATCCCCACCAGATCGTCGAGACCAGGCTCGCCCCGCCCCGCGACCGGGGTGCCGATCACGACATCGTCGATGCCACTGAGCCGCCCCAATACTGTTGCCAGCGCCGCATGCATCACCATGAACAGCGATGACCCCTGCGACCGCGCCAGCGCAAGCAGCCGCTCGTGCAGACTCGCATCGATCTCCACCGGCACCCGGCCGCCCGACAGCGATGCGACGGCCGGACGTGGTCGATCCGCCGGTAGTTCCAGCCGGTCCGGTGCGCCCGCCAGCGTCGAGCGCCAGAACTCCAGCTGCGCGGACATCAGCGATGCCGGATCGTCTGCGGCCCCCAGCATCTGCCGTTGCCACCACGCGAAATCCGCGTACTGCACAGCGAGCGGCTCCCATTCCGGCGCCTGTCCGGACAGTCGCGCGGCATAAGCCACCATGACATCACGGGCCAGTGGTCCCATCGACTGACCATCACCTGCGATGTGATGGACCACCAGCACCAGCAGGAATTCTCCGGTGTCACCGTCCCGCTCGGCGCCGAGCTCGAACAATCCCACTCGCATCGGCACTCGGGCAGTCAGATCGAATCCACGCCGCACGAACTCGCCCACCACATCCGGGACCGAATCCGCAGACACTCCCACCGGCTCCAACGGCACTGCGGGCTCGTCGAGGACGACCTGCCGCGGCTCACCGGAGGTTTCCGGATATATCGTCCGTAATACTTCGTGACGTGCGACCACGTCGGCGAGCGCGGCCGCCAGCGCTTCGGTATCCAGTCGTCCCGACAACCGCAACAGCACCGGAATGTTGTATGCCGCGGAGTCCGGCTCGAACCGGTTCAGGAACCACATCCGCTGCTGTGCAAGCGACAACGGTACGGGCTCGGGGTGCACTCCCGGCAGCAGGGGCACCCGGCCTCCACTGTTGAGTGACCCCGCGAGCGCGGCCAATCCGCCAACTGTCGGCGCCTCGAACACCGCCCGCACCGGCACCCGCGCGTCCAGGGCCGCGCCTACGCGTGCCACCACCATCGAGGCGCTCAGCGAATCGCCGCCCAGCGCGAAGAAGTCGTCGTCGACTCCTACCCGGTCCACATCGAGCACCTGCTCGAACGTCCGCGCGACCAACTCTTCCAATCCTGGCGCGGGTGCCCGGAATTCTCGCGCGACGGCAACCGGCTCGGGCAACCGCGCACGATCCAACTTCCCGTTGGCCGTCAGCGGCACCTCATCCAGCACCATCACCGCGGACGGCACCATGTATCGGGGCAACGTCTCAGCCAGTGCCGCACGCAACTCCTCGCCCGATACCTCCGTCCCGGTCGCAGGCACGACATAGGACACCAGCAGCACCGGTCGCGCGCCATCACGGCGCGCCACGGTGACCGCAAATGCCACATCCGCACGCCGACCGAGCACCGCGTCGATCTCCCCCAGCTCGACCCTGGTGCCGTGCACCTTCACCTGGAAGTCGTTGCGCTCCAAGAACTCCAGCTCACCATCGGCGCTGTGGCGCACCACGTCACCGGTGCGATACATGCGCTGACCCGGCTCCCCGAACGGGCATGCGACGAACCGCGCCGCGGTCAAACCTCTCCTGGCGACGTACCCATCGGCCAGTCCGGCGCCGAACAGATACAGCTCACCCGTGACACCGTGTGGCACAGGCCGCAACCAGGTATCCAGGACCACGGCCGCGACGGGGCCGACCGGCCTGCCGATCGTGATCGCGGCACCGGAAGCCAGCGCATCGCCCGCGGTAGCCCAGATAGTGCTTTCGCTCGGCCCGTAGAGATTGACCATGGTGCGATGGGGCGCCCACCGATCGACCAGTTCCGGCCCGACCGGCTCACCGGCTGTTGCCAGCACGCGCAGCCCGTCGAGACCGTCGCACGGAACTGTCGCCAGCGCAGAGGGAGTCACTACGGCATGCGAAATACGTTCGCGCCCGATCAGATCCGCCAACGCGGGGCCGGCGTAGACATCGGCAGGCGATACGACCAGCCGGCCGCCCGAGCCGTGCGCCATCAACAACTCGAACACCGAGGCGTCGAAGCTGGGCGAGGCGACCTGCAGTACCACCGACATCGGGTCGACGCCGAGTATTCGCCGCTGGGCCGCGACGATATCGGCCAGGCCGCGATGGCTGACGAGTATGCCCTTGGGCGCACCGGTCGACCCGGAGGTGTAGCTCACGTACGCGGTCTGATCCCGCCGAATCGGTCCGCCGCGGTCGGCATCGGTGATCGGCATGGCGGCGGCCGAGTCCATGGGGCCGAGCATCTCGTCCTCGTCGAGGATCAGCCAGTCGACGCCGTTGGGTAGATCCTTCCTGACGGACGCGTCGGTCAGCCCCAGCACGGGTTTCGAGTCCGACAGCAGAAATTCGATCCGTTCCGATGGCAGGGTCGGATCGATCGGCAGTAGTGCGGCACCGGTCTTCGCCACGGCCCACAACGTGATCGTCGCCGCCGGGGATCGCGGAAGCACGGAGGCGACGATCTGTCCCCGCCGGGCGCCGTACCGCAGCAGAACCTGTGCCAGATGGGCGGATCGCTCGTCGAGTTGCCGGTAGGTCATGGCGACCGTGCCGCACCGCACGGCGATCGCGTCGGGTTCGGCGGCCGCGGAGGCGGCGAGTATCTGGTCCAACGTATCCGGGATCGCCTGTTGCGCACCCGAAACCGGCCACGACGGCCCCGGTTCCTCGTCGAGCGACAGCTCGCCCAGCCGCACGTCGGCGTTTGCGGCGATCCGGCACAGCAACTCGACGAAGCGGTCGAGGATGCGGCGCGCCGACACGGCGTCGAATTCACGGTCGTGGAATCGGAGAGTGATCCGCAGTCCCTGTGCCTCGCCGTGCTCGGACTGTTTCGGTTCCACGACCAGGCTCAGCGGGTACGGCGTTGCGTCCACACCACTGAGTTCGTCCACCCGCAGGCCCGCCGAATCGACGAGTCGCTGCAGTGCCACCCGGTCGACGGGGAACGACTGGAAGGTGATGGCGGTGTCGAAGAGTTCGGAAAGGCCGACGCTGCGGTGGATCTCGGGTAGGCCGATATGGTGATGGTCCAGCATGCCGGCGTGCCGCGCCTGAATGCCGGTCAGCAACTCGCGTACCGTCATGGTGGGGTCGAGCGGGACTCGTACGGGAATCGTATTCAGGAACATGCCGAGCGTCTGATCGACCAGCGGCAGCTCCGTGGGCCTGCCCGACACCGAGGAACCGAAGATCACATCGGTCTCACCAGTCAGTACACGCAGGTTCAGAGCCCAGGCCGCGGCGACCGCCGTATTGAGGGTGACGGCCGCCTCGGCCGCTACTCGACGGAGCTCCCCGAAACGATCTGCCGTCAGCTCGGCCCCGACCTCGGCGGCGGATACCGAACCCGCCGCGCCGGCGTCGCGGGACACCCGAGTGGGCGCGTCGACATCAGTAAAGGCTTGCGCCCATGCCGCTTTGGATGCGGCAGTGTCCTGCCGACCCAGCCACGACAGATAGTCGCGGTAGGAGGGAGCCGGTCCGGCGGAGTCGATATGGGCGGGAGATCCGTAGTAGTCGAGCAGTTCTCGCATCAGCAGCGGCATCGACCAGCCATCCAGGATCACATGGTGATTCGTGACGAGCAGCCGGAAGGACTCCGCATCGAGACGGATCAGTGTGAAGCGCAGGAGCGGAGGAGCCGACAGATCGAATCCCGCCGCCGCGTCCGCAGCGGCAATCGCCGCCGGGTCGGCCGGGGATTGCGCATCGCCACCGGCGAGATCGATCTCCCGGAACGGGATCTCGGCATGGTCGAGCACGATCTGGCACGGCCCCGCCGAGGTCTCCACAAAGGCGGCCCGCAGGATATCGTGCCGGTCGACCACGGCCTGGGCCGCACGTCGCAAGCGCTCACCGTCGACCGCGCCGGAAAATCCGATCATCGTCTGGACGGTGTAGTTGTCCCCGGCATCCGGGTCGAACGTCGAGTGGAAGTGCACACCGGATTGCATGGGCGACAACGGCCATACATCGGACAGGCCGCGGTACTGCCGCTCGAGCCGATCGATGTCGGATTGTGCGAGCGCGATGAGCGGAGAATCCGAGGCGCGATCCACCGTCGGGAGTCGAGGGGGTTCCTCGATTGCCACGGCAGCCGCATCGCTGTCCGCCATTGCGGCGAGGGCGGCAACTGTCTTGCCTTCGAATACATCTCGCGGCGTGAGCATGAGCCCGGCGGATCTCGCCAGCGCTACCAGCCGCATCGAGACGATACTGTCCCCGCCGAGTGCGAAGAAGTTGCTATCGGCGGACACCGTGTCGAGATGGAGTACATCAGCGAAGAGTTTCGCCACGATCTGCTCCGCATGCGTCGACGGCGGTCTGCCGCCTGCGGCGTCGGCATCGAAGGCGCGCTGCTGCAACGCTTTCCGATCGATCTTTCCGGTAGGCGTGCGCGGCATTTCCGCGAGCTGCACGATCGCCGCGGGATTCATATAACGGGGTAGCCTGCCCGAAAGGTCGTCGCTGAGCGCCGCCACATCCACGGCAGCGCCCGGCGCGGGGACGAGATAGGACACCAGAACCGGTTCGCCGGCAGGCCCTTGCACCGCAACGGTGGCGACGCTCGTCACATCCGGGTGCCGCGCCACATGGGCATCAATTTCCCCCGGCTCGATCCGCAGGCCGTGAATCTTGACCTGTTGATCGCAGCGGCCCAGGTATTCCAGTGCCAATCCGGCGCGTCCGCGCACCCAGCGCACGGAATCACCGGTGCGGTAGATCCGCTTGCCACCGGTGGATCGCGGATCCGCGACGAAGCGCGACGCGGTCACGCCCGGTCGATCGATGTACCCGCGGGCAAGTCCGGGCCCACCGATATAGAGTTCGCCCGCGACACCGACCGGCACCGGCCGCAGCCACGTGTCCAGAACCATCGCGGACGCACCTCGGATCGGGCCACCGATCGTCACCGGCTCGCCGGGTACGAGGGCATCCGACCCCGTCGCCCAGATCGTGCACTCGGTCGGTCCGTAATGATTCAGCAGCCTTCGCCCAGTACTCCACCGGCTCACGGTGTCCGGCCCGGTCGCTTCGCCGACGACCGCCAGCGATGTCAACGACGGCGTCCGGGACGGATCCATGGTGTTCAGCACGGACGGGGTGAGGATCGCGTGCGAAACCTGGTGCGCCCGAACCAATTCCTCGAGGTCGGTCCCGGCGTACACCTCCGGTGGCGCCACCACGAGACAGGCGCCATTGCCGTGCGCCAACAGCAACTCCGACAAGCAGGCGTCGAATCCCGGCGAGGCAACCTGCAACACCACCGAATCCGTACCCACACCGAAGGCGTCGACGTGCGCCGCGACAAGGTCGGCCAGACCTCGATGGCTGAGGTGGACCGCCTTCGGTTTGCCGGCCGATCCGGACGTATAGATCACGTATGCCGCATTGTCGGCCGACAGCCGGTCGGCCCCGACCGGGATACCGGACGGAGGTGGTAGGCCCTCATCAGCGTCCGAAGCCGAAGCGTCCAGCGTCAACCAGTCGACAGTATCCGGAAGCTGCGGCGCAACAGCGCTGGTCGTCACACCGAGATCGGTCTGCGAGTCGGACAACAACTCCCCGATGCGCGCGGCGGGATTGCCGGGGTCCAACGGCAGGAAGGCGGCACCTGTTTTGGCGACCGCCCAGATCGCGACGACCAGTTCGGCCGAACGCGGAACGGCCAATGCGACGATCGACTCGGCACGTGCACCGCGGCCTGCCAGCAGGCGAGCGAACCCGTCGGCGCGACGTTCCAGCTCGCGATAGGTCCATATGGCGTCACCACACCGGACAGCCACGGCATCCGGATGCCTGCGCGCGGTCCCCCACAGGATGTCGCGCAGCACTAGCTCCGCCGCAGGCTCCTCGCTGCCGACCGAAAGCAGTTCCGCGCGTTCGCAATCCCAGCAGGAGGAGATCGCGGCGACCTTACGGGCGGGATCGTTGACGATCTGTGTGAGCAGCAGTTCGAATCGCTCGAGCAGCGTGCGGGCATCATCCGCATCGAATCGGTCGGTGGCGAATTTCAGCGTCACTGTGTAGGTGCCGAGCCCGTCGGCGTCCGGTCGCCCGTCGCGCCTGGACCGCGGCGGGGTCACTTGCACACTCAGCGGATACGGCGTGGCATCGTGCGCGTCGATCTCGACGAGCCGCAATCCGGCGTCGGAGAGATTGCGTGCCAACAGTTCCCGGTCGATCGGATAGGACTCGAGCACCGTCGCGGTGTCGAACATGTCGGTGATACCGGTGGCCCGTTGCAACTGCGCCAAGCCGATGTGCTGGTGATCCAGCATCGCGGCCTGCTCGGATTGCACGCGGACGAGCAGGTCACCGACCGTTTCGTCGGGTTCGAGCCGGACTCGGACGGGCAGGGTGTTGACGAGGAGCCCGACCATGCGTTCGATATCCGGAATCTGCGGTGGGCGGTGCGACATCGTATTGCCGAACACCACGTCCGACCGTCCGGTCAGGACGGACACCAGCAAAGCCCACGCCACCTGCAGGGCGGTGTTGGCAGTGACACCGTGCGAGCGGCCCAGATCGAGAATCGCAGCGGTGGTCGCGGCGTCCAGGTTCAGGCCCACTTCACCGGCGTGCGCGGTGACGGTCCGATCCGATCCGCTCGTGACCCGCGTCGGACTGTCGATTCCGGCGAGCATCTGCTGCCACGCGGCGGTTGCGGCGGCGCGATCCTGAGCCTGGCACCACTGCAGATACTCTCGGTACGAACGAGGGGGCGCGAGCTCGGCGGTATCGCCATCGGATGTGTACAGCGCGAGCAACTCGTGGATCAGCAGGGGCATCGACCAACCGTCCAGCACGAGGTGGTGGTTGGTGACCAGCAGCTGGAACATATCGACGCCGGTGCGCACGAGGTGGAAACGCACCAGCGGCGGGCGCGCGGGGTCGAACGGAGCCGCAGCCGCTATCGCGAGTCGACGAAGTGCTTGCGCCTGCCTGCCGACGTCGCTGATATCGGTGATACTCGACTCGCCCCAATCGACCCTGGTGCCGCGCAGCACGATCTGACGTGGCCCGTCGGCACTCTCGACGAACGCGGTCCGCAGGCTGTCGTGCCGGTCGATGAGCACCTGCGCGGCGCGCCGCATCCGCTCCCCATCGACTTGCCCGGCAAACGTCAGCGCCGCCTGCACGATGTAGCCATCGACGCTGTCCCGGTCGTAGATCGTGTGGAACAGCAGCCCCGACTGCAAGTCGGTGAGTGGCCACACATCGGTCATCGACGGGTATTCCCGCAGCCAGTAGTCGACATCCTCCTGCGATACCGCGGTGAGAGGGAAGTCGGAGGGTGTGAAGCTGTATGCGGTGTCGGATCGGACGTGTTCGGCGAGCGCCCCCAGGGCTCTAGCCCACAGCCCGGCAAGCTCCTCGACCTCCGAACCTCCCAATACCTGCGAGGCGAACTCCCAGGTCGCGTCGAGCTCGAGCCCATCGAGACCTTCCTCGGCGATCGCATTGATATCGAGCACGGCCGATAGCGTCATCCGCGGATCGCTCGTCGCGGTCAGTGCGGTGAATTCGGTGGTAGGCGCCCAAGGCCCCGAGCGTTCACCGACCCCCACCCGCCCGAGGTAGTTGAAACTGATCTGGGGTTCGGGCAGGTCGGCGAGCTCGGCCCGTCCCCGGGAATCGAGGTGACGCAGCATGTGATAGCCGATGCCGTTGCCGGGTATCGCGCGCAGCTGCTCCTTCACCTGCTTTATCGCCAGCCCCGCACTTCTGCCGCCGGCCAGCGCGTCATCGAGGTCGACATTCTCCCATTCGATCCGGACCGGGAAGCGTGTAGTGAACCAGCCCACGGTGGCGCTGAGATCGGCGCCGGGTACGGCCCGCTCCTCGCGGCCGTGTCCCTCCAACGAGATCAACTCTCCCGCGGCCGCCGCCGCACCGCGCCTGCGCCGCCACTCACCGAGTGCCAATACCAGGGCCGCCAGCAGCGGATCGTTGGCACTGCAGTGGAAGCGATCCGGGATGGTGGTGAGAACCGCCTCGGCAACCGCGGCCGGGATGCGCTGATGTATCCGGCCCGCCGTGGCCCCGACGTCATGATCTGGGACCAGACGGCGCGATCCGAGTAGCTGATCACCTCGCTCGAGTACGTTTTTCCACAGGTCGAGCTCCGCCGACCGCCGGCCTGGCGCCCGCTCGACCAGGCCGTGCACCCAGCGCCGGAACGAGGTGGTGACCGGGCCGAAATGCGGTTGGCCGCCGTCGGAAACCTGCGACCAGGTCTGCGCGAGATCGGCGAGGATGATGCGCCACGACACCGCGTCGACGGCGAGATGGTGGACCACCAACCACATCAGGTCGGGCCCCGAACTGTGGCGATCCTGAAGCCGAACGGCCTGCACGAGCACACCGTTGCCCGGGTCAAGTCGATCCGCGGCCTCTTGCAGGTGCCGGTCGACTTCGGCGGCGTCACGTCGATCGAGCCGAACATCGACGAGCGCGACGTCCGGGTCGACCGCTGCCCGATCCAGTACCTCGAGGTACCGATCAACCGCATCGCCGCGCAGTACCGCGCGCAACATATCGTGGCGGTCCAGCAGCGATCCCAGTGCGCGCACGAGCCCCGCTCGATCGACCCCTTCGGGGAGCTGAACGAGCGCGGCCTGCGCGAATCGGTCGTAATGGCCCCGATCGAGCATCGCGTGCATGATCGGCGACAACGGCATCGGCCCTACGCCGCCGCCGGGCAACTCGGCCAGCTCGGGGGTGTCGCCGACTTCCGTCGCCGTGGCCGCCAGGCCCGCGACGGTCTTGTGCACGAACACATCCTGGGTCGAGAAACTCAGGCCCTCGGCCTTGGCCCGCGCCACCAGCCGGATCGACAGAATACTGTCCCCGCCCAGGGCGAAGAAGCTGTCGTCCGCTCCGACGCGAGGCACGCCGAGCACGTCGGCGAACAGGCTTGCGACCACCTTTTCCCGAGCTGTGGCCGGCGCCCGCCCCTCCGGCACGGTCCCGAATTCGGGCTTCGGTAACGCGCTGCGATCGAGCTTGCCGAAGGCGTTCACCGGGAGACTGTCCAACGAGAGGATCACCGCCGGGACCATGTGCGGCGGCAGCGCATCGCGGGCGAAACGCTGGAGTTCGAGCGGATCGATCCGGCGACCGCTGACCGGGACGACATAGGACGCCAGCACGGTCGTGCCTGCGTTGTTCTGCACCGGCACCGTGACGGAAAGATCCACGTCCTCGTATGTGGTGAGCGCGGCGTCGATTTCACCCGGTTCGATCCGGTATCCGCGGATCTTGACCTGAAAGTCGCTGCGCCCCGTCAATTCCAGCGTCATCTCGGCGTTGTCGCCGGTCCAGCGCGCGACGTCGCCGGTGCGGTACATCCGCTCGCCGGCGCCGCCGTACGGATCAGCGACGAACCGAGCGGCGGTTTCGCCGAACAGATGGCTGTATCCGCGGGCCAGTCCCGGCCCGGCGAGATACAACTCGCCCGCGGTGCCCTTGGGCACCGGTTGGAGTGATCGGTCCAGCACCATCGCCGAGACGCCACGGATGGGGCCACCGATCGGGTGCGCGTGCCCGGGTCTGAGCACGGCGGCGACGGCGGTCACCGTGGTTTCGGTGGGACCGTATTCGTTGTACATGGACAACGACGGTGTCCACCGCTCGATGACGTGCGGTGGGCATACGTCGCCGCCGACCACGAGCACTCGCAAGTCGGTCGCCGGATGCGGGTCCACGGTTGCCAACATCGTGGGCGTCAGTGTCAGGTGGGTTACGTGCTCGTCGACCAGCAGTTGCGTGAGCGGCTCACCGCCGGTCACCTCGGGCGGCACGATCACCAGCGTGGATCCGTTCGCGAAGCAGGTCAGAAACTGTTCCAGGGAAGCGTCGAAACTTGGCGAGAGGGCGTAGGACACCCGCGATGTCGCGTCGATTCCGTAGGTGGCGGCGCGGTCGGCAACCAGATTCGCGAGGCCGGTGTGGGTGACCTGGACGCCTTTCGGCGCTCCGGTGGATCCCGAGGTATAGGTGATGTAGGCGATATTGGACGGCCGCAGTGGGCGGATACGGTCATCGTCGGAAATCGGCCCGCTCGCGGCATCGCGTTCCCCCAGGGTTGCGGGGTCATCGAGAACCACCTGGCGCATCCGCGCCGGGAGCCGCCCGCGCAGGGCGTCGATCGTGATCGCCACAGCCGCGCCGCTGTCGGCGACCATATGTTCTATCCGCTTCGATGGGTACGCGGGGGCCAACTGGACAAACGCGGCCCCACATTTCGCGACCGCCCAGGTCGCCACGACCGACTCGACCGAGCGTGGCAGCATGATCGCCACCGCCGTGTCCGGCCCACAACCCAGAGCTATCAGATGCCTGGCCAGCTGGGAGGATCCGGTGTCCAGCTCGCCATAGGTCATCGTCTGCCCAGCCGAGGTGATCGCGCAGGCGCTGCGATTCCGGCGCGCGCTCGCGGTCAGGAGCTCCGGAAGCAGCCGTGTTTCGACTGCGCTGGCCCCCCGCACCCGCAGCAGCGCAGACCGTTCCTGCGCGTCGAGCAGCGGCAGTCGGCTGACCGGACATCCCGCTCCCCCGGCCAGGAATTCATGCAGAAACATGCGGAACCGCCGGTGGTGACCAGCGAGCTCGTCAGGGCTGTAGGCATTCGGATTTCCCTGGAAGTCGATATGCGTACTGTCACTGCCCGCGCCCGGGTAGATATTAACGAATAGGTCGGCGGTCGGTCCTGAGGTGAGAACGTTCAGGCGGCCTGTGGTGTTACCGAGCACAACCTCGTTCTCGATCATCATGAGGTTCACGGCAGGCCCGAAGGACGCCGCCTCGTCGCGCGCAATCCCCATATCGTGGAATATGTCCTCTTGGCGGTAGCGCTGCCGCCGAAGAGCGCTCGTCAACTCACTTTGCACAGCGGCGATCAGTTCACCGACGCTGCGGCCGGCGACCCGCACCCGCAGCGGCACCACATTTGCCACCATCCCCCCGGAACGACGCAGCACGGCAGAGTGCCGACCCGAAACCGGCAGGCTCAGCATTACTTCATCGCTGCCGGTCATCCGTGCGAGATAAGCGGCGAACGCCGCGACGATGGTCGGAGCCACGCTGGCGCTGTGCTCGAGCGCGACGCCCTCCAGTAGACGCGCGGTGGCGTCGGGCAGCTCGGTGCTGACCAGCGCCGGATGAATGGTGGGCTTGCCAACGCGGCCGGCCAGGCTGACGACGGGCGGCGCGCCTGCCAGGTGCTCCAGCCAGTACTGACGATCGTTATCGAACCGCGCCGAACCCCGGTACGCAAGATCCTGCTCGACGACGTCCGCCAGGTGCTGTGCCAGGCACGGTGCCGCTTCCTCGGACTTCACCCACGCGTTGTACAACGCGGTCATCCGGTGCAGCATGGTTACCGCGGCAAATCCGTCGAGCGCGATATGGTGCGCGCGCTGATACCACAGGAAATGTTCCTCGCCGACCTGGAACACAATGCTCGTCATGAGGTGGTCATTCAGCAAGTCCAGCGGAGCGGAATAATCCTGAACCATAATTCTGTGCGCAGTCGCAACCGGATCGGCGTGCCGGCGCAAGTCCATGACCGACACCGGACCGCCACGTTCCTCGTCGATGAACTGACCCGGCTCTCCGTCGACCTCGATCAGGCGCATATGTCCGGATCCGAACTCGCGACTGGCCGTTCTGCAGGCCTCGGCGAGTAATTCCGCGTCCAACTCGCCGACGATCTCGACGTATTGGGCTACAGATATCGGCGACGATTCCGCGAGATGCTGGGCAAACCAGATTCCCCGCTGCGCCGCAGTCAGTGGAAGAATGTCGAATGACAGAGGTCGCGTGTATCCATTACCGTTGGATCGCGCGTCGGATCCGTTACCAGAATCCGTGTTTCCGGAAGAACGGAATGAGTTGATTTCCAACCATTTCGACCGGTCCGGACTGTCATCAATGCCACTGTTTCGGCCCATATCGACCTCCGCTGATACCGTTACTTCAGGAGCTCAATCATATAGCTGAAAAGTTGCTGAAATCAGCTTGTTGGAAGCTTGCAACATGGTGACGGCAACAGGATTATCTGTCCTAGAAGGCGCAGTCATGGCGATCGGCACCCGATCTCGCCGACGCATGCGCGTCGTTCTCGTCGGTCGGACATCTCAGCCATCCGTCCATCGTCAGGTCGCACGCAGTGCCGGGGCCAGGGACTGAAGTCACCAGCTCGAGCACGATTCGGCATCCAGCCGCAAACACAGCGCAGACGCTCGTCGCGCCGCATATACGGCCACAACCTGCTACTAAGGCTACACGAGCACGAAGAGGCAGTTCTGGACAATGTAGCAGCAATAATGTAGCTAATGTTGCCCTGATCAGTCATACCGGACCGCCGTCAGTTCCACCACCCGACGACCGGACCCGTCAATAGGCCAACCGCGCGATCTGTTCCAAATTATTCAGCACCGCGCAGGCATCGAACCCCGCAAAATATCCGGAGCCCCGAACCTGACGATGACAATTCCCGACCAAGAGAGTGCTAACAGTTAACTACACTAGGGATCAAGTCGGCTGATGACATCCGAAAGAGACCCCGAGTTGGCTAATGCATTAGGGGATTACGAATTTACGCAGCGAATTACCCGGTCCCGTCCAGGAACGAGCCGAAAACGATCCGCACGGGAATGGCCATCCGGGGCGGGACGTGAAGATCCAGAACATGCTGCCCTCCGGGGCCCGGCCGGGCCACTTGGCCCAGGTGGGGGCAGCCACCCCGAGGACGACCGCTTGTCCGGAGTCGACGTCGTTGCCGCTATGCGCGCGAATATCCTTGCCCTCGTGATCAGCTCAGGGCCATCGCCGCTACGACCCGGACTGATGCCGACCACGCGGAATCCGCTCAGCCGCAGCGTTCGGGCCGATCATGGCGGGGGTGGATCGCGGCCTGAGCGGTCACCACCGGCGCGCGACCTGGCTGTTCGAGCTTGACAGCTCACGAATCCAAGGATGACGCCACCGCCGAAACCCGTCCCGACCTGTCAATGCCGGAGACATGTTGTGCCCCCAGTCGGATTCGAACCGACACTTTGCAGATTTTAAGTCTGCTGCCTCTGCCAATTGGGCTATAGGGGCGCCCGGTCAGCGTACCGACTCGTACTGCCGTACCGAAATACTCCTCGGACGGCTGTGCCTGCCACGCTAGGCCGGATGGGCATACCTGGGTGACGAGTGGCACATGATGGCGAGGTTCACGGCGTGTCGCCGCCCTCATATGCTGCTCGTCGAAGAATTTGCCGGTTCAGTCGGTGGCGTCTGCGGACTGAGCCTTGTCGGGGTCTTCGGCGGGGGTGGTGCGCAGCACGGAGTGGCGGCGGCCGTAGGCGACGTAGACGAGCAGGCCGAGAGCCATCCAGACCACGAAGCGGAGCCAGGTTTCGACGGAAAGGTTGAGCATCAACCAAGCGCAGGCCAGGACGGCGAGTATGGGGATGAGGGGGACCAAGGGGACTCGGAAGCCGCGCGGGAGGTCCGGACGGGTGCGGCGCAGGATGAGCACCCCGATGGCAACGAGCACGAAGGCGAACAGGGTGCCGATGTTGACCATCTCTTCGAGGGTGCCGAAGTCGATGAAGCCGGCCAGGATCGCGCAGATGACACCCACGATGATCGTCAGGCGCACCGGGGTGCCGTGCTTGCCGGTGTGGGCAAGCCTGCGCGGCAGCAGCCCGTCGCGGGACATGGCGAACAGCACTCGGGTCTGCCCGAGGTACATCACCATGACGACGGTGGTCAGACCGGCGAGCGCGCCGATGGAGATGATGTTCTTCACCCAGGTCGCCCCGTGGATCGCGAAGGCGGTGGCGAGCGTGGCATGGTCACCGGCGAGGGCGGTGTAGGGGACCATGCCGGTGAGCACGAGGGAGACCGCGACGTAGAGCACCGTGACGATCAGCAATGAACCGAGAATGCCCCGAGGCAAGGATTTCTGCGGGTTCTTCGTTTCCTCGGCGGTGGTCGCGACGACATCGAAGCCGATGAACGCGAAGAACACCAGACTGGCGGCGGCGAGCAAGCCGTACCAGCCGAAGGTGCTGTGGCCCGCGCCGGTGAGGAACGAGAACAGCGACTGGTGCAACCCCTCACCTTCGGCTCCCGGCTGAGACGGCGGAATGTAGGGCGTCAGGTTCGACGAGTCGAAATAAGTGGCGCCGACGACCAGCACCAGCGCGACCACACACAATTTGATAGCCACCGCCACCGCGGAAACCCGGGATGAGACCTTCGTGCCGACCGCGAGCAACACCGCGAGAATCGCGATGAGGAGTACGGCACCCCAATCGAAGGTGATAGGCCCCAGATGCACGACCGGCTGTCGCGACCCCATCACTTCACCGAGGTACTGCGACCACCCCTTGGCCACTACGGAAGTCGCGAGCGCGAACTCCAGAATCAAGTCCCAGCCGATGATCCAGGCCACCAGCTCACCAAAAGTCGCGTAGGAGAACGTGTACGCACTGCCGGCTACCGGCACAGTCGAGGCGAACTCGGCGTAACAGAGCGCCGTGAGCCCACAGGCGATCGCGGCGAAGACAAAGGCGAGCGAAACCGACGGCCCTGCAACGTTTCCGGCGGTCCGCGCGGTGAGGGTGAAGATACCGGCACCGACGACGACGGCGACACCGAAGACCGTGAGGTCCCAGGCGGTCAGATCCTTGCGTAGCTTGGAGTCCGGCTCGTCGGTGTCCTGGATCGACTGCTCCACGGATTTGGTGCGGAACAGAGCGTTTCGACGATCGGGTCGCGAAGTCGTCACACGGTCTCCTTGTATCGTTGATCTCGAAGGGGTTACTCGAGACCTCGCTGAATGCTAGTGAACGCCTTGCATGTGTCGGCTCACCAAGGGTGACAAGGCAACGACTACCAGCCCCGCGAGAATCGCGACCGCACCGGTGATGCCGAAGTAGGCGAATTCGTGGTCGGCATCGTAGAAGCGGGCCAGCGTGCCCGACATCGAGGTGCCGAGGCCGACCGAGAAGAAGTACAGCGCCATCATCTGGGCGCGGAAGGCTTCGGGAGCCAACTGCGTGGTGACCGAAAGCCCGATGGGCGAGAGCAGCAACTCCGAGACGGCGAACGCGGCCATGACAGCGAACACCGCCAGTGCGGGGACCGACTTGCCCTCGGCACTCGAGAACAGCACGAACAGCCAGAATGCCAAGCCCATACCGATGACGCCCATGGCGAACTTGTGCGGGGTACTCGGCGCTCGGTTACCGAGTTTGGTCCACATCAACGCGAAAAGCGGTGACAGCAGGATGATCCAGACCGGCTCCACCGAACCGATCCAGCTCGACGGTGCGGTCCAGCCGAAGATGCTCCAGTTCATTCGCTCGTCGGAATACACCGCGAGCACCGTGAAGATCTGCTGGAACAGCGACCAGAACACGGCGTTCGCAATGAACAGCGGAATGAACGCACGAACTCGGCTGCGCTCGACCGTGGACACCTTGGCGCTGGTCAGCATGACGACGAAATAGCCGATCGACGCGACGACGATGACGCCGGTGGTGACCTCTGAAAGGTTGTTCAGGTTTACCAGCCCGGTTGCCAGCACTATCGCGACAACGATCGCGGCACCGACGAACAGTGCCGCGATCGGGCGCAGAGCACTGCGCGGCAACGGGTTAGGCACCTGCCTGCCCGCAGCGCCGAGGTTGCGGCGGAACACCACATACTGCGTCAGACCGACCGCCATGCCGATCGCGGCAGCGCCGAATCCATAATGAAACCCCCAGTGCCGTTGCAACAGGCCGGTGAGCAGCGGGCCGCTGAAGGCGCCGAGGTTGATCCCGAGATAGAACAACGTGAAGCCGCCGTCGAAACGCGGATCGCCGGGCTTGTAGAGGGTGCCCAGCAGCGAGGACGCGTTGGCCTTCAGCCCGCCGCTTCCGAACGCGACGAGCACGAGGCCGACACCGACACCGACCAGGCCCGGCAACACTCCGAGCGCGACATGCCCAGCCATCACCACTACGCCGCCGTAGAACACGGTGCGCTCCATACCGAGCAGCCGGTCGGCGATCCAGCCGCCGAGCACCGTGGACAGATAAACCAGGCCGCCGTACGCACCGACGATGCCGACGCCGGTGCTCTGCGATAACCCGAGACCACCCTCGGTCGTCGAGTAGTACAGGTAGTAGCCCAGGATGGTGAGCATCCCATAGAACGAGAATCGTTCCCAGAGCTCGACACCAAAGAGGTTGGTCAGTCCAATGGGATGACCGAACAGGGTCCGTCCCTCGACCGGTTGCTCAGTTACGGCTGTGTCGGACATGCTCCGACGATCCCACGCCAGGATGGAAATATCCGAGAACCGCGAGATCCGTAAGAATGTTTCAGTGATCAGGGTTGATGTTCAGGTGATATGACCGATGATCTGAACAAAACCTCGCATCACCGGATTGTGGAGCTCACCTGTGCGGGGCTCGATACCGTGCGGCGATCGCAGATCGTGGCGAAGGACAGTCATCGACACCGCCTGGCCGTAAGAATGCTCCGCTTGTCGACTCATTAGGCTGGACATCACGGCGGATCGGCACTGATCGCGCGTTTTCATCGACAGTGGCGTCGCGGCGGCACACGGTCCACGAAGGCGGGTACACCGATGATCGAAGCCGAAGTCACCGTGCCTGTCGCCCCCGAGCGGGCGTTCGCGGCCCTTGCCGAGGGCTGGCTGTATGCGAGCTGGGTAGTAGGCGCATCGCATATTCGGGAAGTCGATCCCGGCTGGCCCGCAGTCGGCACCCGTATCCACTACAGCCTCGGACTGTGGCCGCTGACCGTGCAGGATGTCACCGAGGTGCGCGCGGTAGACCCACCTCGGATGCTCGACCTGGAGGCGCGGCTGTGGCCGCTCGGCTCGGCTCGCATTCGCTTGAACCTGGACGAAGTGTCGCCCGGCGTGACGCGGATCAGAATGACCGAGCATGCCATGCGCGGCCCCGGTCAGTTGGTGCCGAAAGCCGTGCAGAGCCTGCTACTGCAACCGCGCAACCAGGAGTCGCTGGCACGACTGTCCGATCTCATCATCGGCAAATCCCGCCCGCAAAGGTAACCGGACCTCAGGCGATCGACAACGCGATGCCATCGAGGATGTCGTGCTCACTCACGATGAGTTCGGAAATGCCCGCACGCCGGGACAATTCGTCGGCGAGTACCTCGGTGATCACCGCGCCGCCGCCGATGACATCGACGCGGCCGGGATGCATCGGACCGAGGGCGGCGCGCTGGTCGTGATTCATGGCGATCAAGCTGTCGCAGACCGCGCGGATCTCCTGCGCATTCAGGCGGGTCAGATGCACTCGCTCGGAGTCGTATTCGGGGAGATTCAGGGCGACGGCGGCAATGGTGGTCATGGTGCCCGCGACGCCGACCCACGTGTGCGCGCTCTCGACGGGCACGCGCGCGAAGGCCTCGGCTAGTCGCTGCGCGGCGAATTCCCTTGCGGTACTGACTTGTTCGGCCGTCGGCGGGTTGCCGGGCAGACAGCGCTCGGTAATTCGGACGCAGCCGATGTCGGCCGAAAATGCGGCCTGCACACCCGCACTGTCGCCGAGGACGAGCTCGGTCGAGCCACCGCCCAGGTCGACGACCACGAAAGGGCCACGCTCGCTGGACAATTCGCCGACCGCTCCGGTGAACGACAGCCGCGCCTCCTCGTCCCCGGTGATCACCTCGGCCTCCGCGCCGGGCACCACGGTACCCAGTTCGGCACGGGCCATAGCGAAGAAGTCCTCCCGGTTGGAGGCATCGCGAGTGGCAGAGGTGGCGACCATCCGCACGCGGCTGACGCCGGCCTCGCGCATCAATACCGCATAGTCGGCCAGCGCGACCCTGGTGCGTTCGATGGCCTCAGGGGCCAGCGAGCCGGTCGCGTCGACGCCCTGACCGAGCCGGACGATGCGCATCTCACGATGCACGTCCGCGAGGCCGCCGTCGCCGAGCACGTCGGCGATCAATAGTCGGATCGAATTGGTGCCGCAGTCGACGGCTGCTACTCGGTCACTCATGCTGTGCTCCGTCCACTTCCACCGCGAGGTCCACTCGCCGCGAGGTCCCATTCAGCGCCGGTCAGCGCTCGTCCGCGTGCGCCTCGGTCTGTTGGTATGTCGGCCAGTCGGTGGGGATCGCCGTGCCACGCAGACCATTGTCGGCCGCGAGAGCCACCGCCTCGTCGCCGAACGGATTCACCCCCGGCCCCTTCGCCAGAGCGTGCGCGATCAGCACGTGCAGGCATTTCACCCGCTCCGGCATCCCGCCACCGGTGAAATCGGTGCCGAGGGACTCGATGTCGTTGCGCTCGGCCAGATAGCTCTCGTGCGCGGCACGGTAGGCGGCGGCCAATTCCGGGTCGGCGGCGAGCCGGTCGGTCATCTCCCGCATCACACCCGCCGATTCCTGCCTGCTCGCCTCGGCGGTCAGCCTCGGGTCGGTCAGGTAATACAGCGTCGGGAAAGGCGTGCCGTCGGGCAGCCGGGGCGCGGTCTTCACCACTGCGGGCAATCCGTCCGGGGTGCGATAAGCGACGGCGAGCACACCGCGCGGTTCGCGGCCGAGTTGCTTGGCGATGATCTCGAGATCACGGTCGGTCGGTTCGGTCACCTGGGTCCTTCCGGTCCTGGCGGGGGCGGTGCGACAGGCGGCGGTCCGGGCGGCGGCGACGCCACCGGATCGGCCGCGGGGGCCTGCGGTTGGGAGATGCTGCGCCACAGCTCGGTGTACCAGGGGTCGGGCGCCTTCGATTTGGGCGCCGCGGTCGGCTGGGCAGGTGCTTCGATACCGGGCACCTGCACGATGTAGGGCGTTTCGCCGGGCATCACCAGCCGCAGTCGATCCCTGGCCTCGGACTTGACGTAGGCCGGATCCTGCTGCTGCGCACGGCGATCACGCAACCGGGCCAGATCGGCTTCCAGCTCGGTACGCTGCTGCGCCAAGTGCGCCGCCTCGGCTTGCTGCGTGAAGTAGGTGCGCAGCGGCACCGCCAGGGTGAGTGCCAGTGCGCACACGACGATGGCGAGGACTACCGCTTTACCCGTGGACAGGCCGAGGATGGTGTGCTCATGCCGGTCGTCGTGGGCACCGGACCGCGCTTCGCTCTTCTGTGGCGCTGCTTTCTTGTCCGAATCCGCCCGCTTGCGCGAGGTGCGCGCGGCGGCCGGGCGGGCAGTGGTGTCGGCAGGGCGCGGCCGGACGGCGCGCGACGTGCGGCGGTTCCCGCGTCCGGCCGGACTGGTACCACGCGCACGTCGCTCCGTCATACTGCTCCCCTACTGACTAGCCTTCGAACGCGAACCGCGGGAACGCGACGTCACCCGCATAGCGAGCCGAGTCCCCGAGCGCGTCTTCGATCCGCAGCAGCTGGTTGTACTTGGCGACCCGCTCGCTACGCGCCGGTGCACCGGTCTTGATCTGGCCACTGCCGACCGCGACGGCAAGGTCGGCGATGGTGGTGTCCTCGGTCTCGCCGGACCGGTGGCTCATCATGGTCTTGTAGCCATTGCGATGCGCCAGCTCTACCGCGTCCAAAGTCTCGGTGAGCGTGCCGATCTGGTTGACCTTCACCAACAGCGCATTGGCCGCGCCCTTGGCGATGCCTTCTTCCAGACGCTCCGGGTTGGTGACGAACAGGTCGTCGCCGACGATCTGGATCTTGTCGCCGATCTCGTCGGTGAGCGCGACCCAGCCGTCCCAGTCGTCCTCCGACAGCGGGTCTTCGAGGGAGACCAGCGGGTAGGCGGTGAGCAGTTCCGCGTAGAACTGTGTCATCTCGGCGGCAGAGCGCACGCTGCCCTCGAACTTGTAACCACTACCCGAGGTGTAGAACTCGGTAGCCGCGACATCGAGCGCCAGCGCGACATCGGTGCCGAGCTTCAGGCCGGTCTTCGCGATGGCGACGCTGATCAGGTCGAGCGCCTCCTTGGTGCCCGCGACCGACGGCGCGAAGCCACCCTCGTCACCGAGACCGGTCGACAGGCCCTTCGACTTCAGCACGGACTTGAGCGCGTGGTACACCTCGGTGCCCCAGCGCAGCGACTCCTTGAAGGTGGCCGCGCCGATCGGGGCGACCATGAATTCCTGCACGTCCACGCCGCTGTCGGCGTGCGCGCCACCGTTGAGGATGTTCATCATCGGCACCGGGAGCACGTGTGCGTTCGGGCCACCGAGGTAGCGGAACAGCTCCAGCCCCGAGGATTCGGCGGCGGCGCGGGCCACGGCGAGCGAGACGCCGAGCAGCGCGTTGGCACCCAGGCGCGACTTGTCGGGGGTGCCATCGAGATCGAGCAGCACCTGGTCGACGGTGCGCTGTTCGACGGCGTCCAAGCCGATGACGGCAGGCGCGATCTCGTCGAGCACACCCTCGACGGCCTTCTGCACGCCCTTACCGCCGTAGCGATCACCGCCGTCACGAAGTTCTACGGCCTCGTGCTCGCCGGTAGAGGCACCCGAGGGCACCGCGGCCCGGGTAAGGGTGCCGTCGTCGAGGGCGATCTCGACCTCGACAGTGGGGTTACCGCGAGAATCCAGGATCTCGCGCGCTCCGACCTGTTCGATGATGGCCACGAAACGACACTCCTTCGGCTGCTGGCACGGTGGATAACACGGGAGAACCGTGCGCCTGCGAGCCTAACGCCCCGTCCCCGCTCTGCCACAACGCCCCGGTCGGCGCGCCCTGATCTGCGCACCCGATCCACCACACAATGCCGATCGATCCGGTCCGATCCATGCTCCCGATCCACCACACCACACCCGAAAAAACACATCACCCGCCGAATTGCACGCCCCGGCAGGCCCACGCTGCCCGACCCAGCGGCGCCAGGTCTGCCGCATCGTGACGGTCGACCTGGTCGCCCACACCGCATCACTCCTCGGGGTCCGCACCGAGCGTGTGCGGCGGCCGGACCACGTCCGGATCCCTGGGCGGGGGCTCGGATGTCGCGGATGTGTCGGGGTCGAAACGCGGGTTATGCGCGGCGGCCAACGCTGTAGGCCGCGGCGCGGTCGCGCACTGTGAGTAGGTAGGTATTGGACTGGTTGTAAGTGAGCAGCGCGCTTTGCCAACCGCGCTCAGAGGTCAGGTCGCCACCGCTGGCACACAGGTAGCGGGCGGCGGTGAGGGCGGAATCGTCGATGTTCTGCGGGTCGATCACGCCGTCACCGTTGGCGTCGACACCCCAGCGTTTCCAGGTTTCGGGAATGAATTGCAGTGGGCCGAGTGCTCGATCGTAGACCGGGTCGCCATCGAGCTTGCCGCCGTCGGTGTCACGCACGAGCGCGACGCCGGGGGACCCGTCCAGCGGGATGCCGATGATCGACGGGCGCACGGAGCCGTCGGCGCCGACCTCCGCCCCCCGGTGCGTGCCGTGCTTGCTCTCCACACTCGCGATGCCTGCGAGCGTCGTCCACGCGATGCCGCAGTCCGGCCGCGATCGCGTCAGCACCGCCGCCGCATACCCATACGCCGCCAAAGCGATCGACGGGATGCCGAGCCGGTCGGCCTGATCATCGGCCCAACCGCGTAACTGCACGGCGGTACGACCCGGCGCATCCAGATCGATCACGGGCAACGCAGTACCGGGGCCGGGCGGAATATCCTCGGGAATCGGTGGCAGATTGCGTTCCCCTCCGCAACCGGCAAGCACAACGGCCACTATCGCAGCGGCCAGGACGCCGGTCTTCTTCAGGAGCATCCCTCCATCATCCAGATCCGGCGCGCCACTCCTACGAAACCGGAGCGCACGACCATCAGGGGAGGAGTTCTCTGGTGGCGTTGTGGGTCGGGGATTCGAGGATTGTGGGGGTGCTGCCGGATTCGACGATGCGGCCGTGGTCGAGGACGACTACCTGGGGGCAGTGGGTGAGGGCCAAGGGGATGTCGTGGGTGATGACGAGCAGAGCGGTGTTGTGGGCGGAGCGGATGTGGTCGAGCAGAGCCATGATCGTGGATGCGGTGGTGTGGTCGAGGGCGGAGGTGATTTCGTCGCAGACCAGGACGGCAGGGGCGGCGGCCAGTGCGCGGGCGAGGGCTACTCGTTGGCGCTGGCCACCGGATAGTTGGTGGGGGTAGCGGGTGGCCAGGTCGGCAGCCAGTTCGACCGAATTCAGCAAGTCTGTGATGCGTTGGGCTAATTGCTTTTTCGGTATGCCGCCGATGCGTCGAAGTGGGCGGCCGAGGGTTTGGGCGACGGTTCGGCGGGGGTTGAGAGCCGATCTCGGATTCTGCGTCACCAGCTGGATGCCGTTGCTGCCGTGCCGGATTCGTCGGCGTGGGCCGACAGGGATCGGCTCGCCGTGCAATTCGAGCGCCCCGGTGGCCTCGCGGTGCAAGCCTGCGATTACACGGGCAAGAGTGGTCTTGCCTGCACCGGAGGCGCCAACGACAGCGAGTGCCGAACCTCGACGCAAGGTGAGGTCGATGTCCGCCAACACCAGGTGACCGGCCACCGAGGCACCCACGTTCCGGACGCGCAATACCTGCTCCGCAGACCTGTCGCCGGGCTGGGCTTGTCGCTGAATATCTTGCCGGGCGGCACGCCGGACTTCGTCGGCCGGCTTGTTTTCGGCGCCGTCATCTGTGTTCCGGAGTCGGGTGTGTGATGCCGTTACGACAGGGGCTCCGTTGCGGCGCCCGCCCGCGGTCGCCGCGACCAGGTCCGGCGCGGCGATCGGGCGGCTCGGGCGTGGTTGTGCGGCGCCGAGTTCCACGATGTCGTCGGCGATGGCGTGGACCGCGGCGGTGTCGTGGCCGGAGAGCAGGATTGCCACTGAACGGTGGGTGGCGATGTCGGCGAGGACGCGAGCGATTTCGGTGCGCAGCGCGCCGTGCAGGCCCGCCAGGGGCTCGTCGAGGACGAGCACGTCGGTGTGGCGAACCAAGGCGCGGGCGAGGGCGACGCGGCGTTGTTGGCCGCCGGAGAGTTCACCGGGGTGGCGACGCAAGTGTTCGGCCGACAGACCGACCAGCTCGAGCGTTTCCAGCACCGAGTCGCAGGAACGGTCTCGACTGACCTCACCGAGCAGCGTGCGCACCCGCATCAGCGGATTGAGCGCGGAGCCGGGGTCTTGGCCGACATAGGCGATGTGGTCGCGACGGAAGCGTTGCAGTGCAGCGTGTTTCAGCGTGAACGGGTCGTGGCCTGCGACCCGCGCGACGCCCGCGGATCGGCTGGCGCCCGCGGGTAGATGACCGAGCAAGGCGCGCATCAGAGTCGTTTTGCCCGAGCCGGAGGGGCCGGTCAGTGCGGTGACGGTGCCCGCGGGCATGCCGAAGGTGATGGGGCCGAACAGTTTCTGACGGTTCGAACCGCACACCGTCAAGGTATCGACGTCGACCAGTGTGTTCATGCCTGCTCCCCTCGTCCGAATACCGAGACCGCAAGATTCACGCTCACCGCGACGACGGCGATCGCCAGGCTCGGCGCCAGTACCGCCCAGGGGTTGAGCAGCATCCCGGCGGCGTTCTCGCGCACCATGACCGCCCAGTTGCTCGCGCCGAGCGTGGTGGGCAGCTGCAGGAACGAGGCCGTACTCACCAGATAGATGCCCGCGACGAAACGCAGACCCAGCTGTGCCGCGAGCACTTCACGGAGGTTCGGGATCACCTCACCGAACACCAGGTGTGTCAACGATTCCCCGCCGGCCTGCGCACTCTCGACATAACCACTGGCCGCCACACCCACCGCCGCCGCGGTGAAAACCCTGGCACAGTACGGCATACCGAACAGCAAGGCGACCACGATGAGCCCATACGTACCCGCATCCGGCCACGCTGTGAGCACCAGCAGGATCCCGAGGACAGCGGGCACCAGCATCGCGAAATCGCCGGCCCGCTCGATCACCACACCGACCTTCGGACGCAGCGCGGCAACAGCGCCGAGCACACAGGACACCGCCGTCACGGCCACCGCGATCACCGCGGCGAGCAACAACAGCCCCCAACCGCCATAGAGCAATTGGCTCAGCACATCACGCCCCAGCCGATCGGTGCCGAGCCACGCGCCGCCGCCGGGCCGCGTGAACGGAATGCCGACCGGCGTCTCGGCCGCATACGGCGCCAACGTCGGTCCGACCACCGCGACAAGCATCACGACGACAGCAGGCAGCACCGTCAGCAACCGGATGCGATGCACGGGGAGCTGTTGCCTCAGTGCCCGCACAGCGACCACGTCCCGCCTACATCGCGGACCTCGATCATGACGACATCGGCGACACAGAGACGGTGCGCACTCCGCGATATCGACCGGCCGGACCAGAACACACGGCGACCGAGCGGCCATCCCGCCCAACGCGACACGCTCCTGAAGCTGCTACCGGCAGTCATCGAACCCGACCGTCCGTCCGTGCGGCATCCCACACACCGCGCTGTTTCTCATCCGCGCCCCCGCAGCGACCAGCCGCGGATGCCATCGGCGGCGGCGAGCATGATCATGATGACAACACCGGACAGGGCTACGACTGCGGCGACCAGGGAGGTGTCGCGGTCGGCTACCGACCCGGCGAGCAGGGCGCCGAGGCCCGGGTAATTGAAGATGGTCTCGACCACCAGGGATCCGCCGAGCAGGACGCCGACGGTGGTTGCGAAGCTGGCCACGATGGTAGGCAGCGCGAAGGGCAGCGTGTGTCGTAGGAGCACGGTTCTGGTTGAGAGTCCTTCCAGCAGAGCACTTTCCACGTGTGGTGACCTGGCTGCGTCGAGCAGGGCAGCCCGCACCACTCGGGTGTTCCATCCGGTCTGCGGTATCGCGAGGGCCAGCACCGGCAGCATCAGCATGTCCGGGCTCGTCGGCAGACCGGAGCGTCCGGTGACGGTGACGGCGGGCAACCAGCCCAGCGCCAACGAGAACACCATGATCAGCAGGGTGGCGACAACGAACTCGGGTACCGCCGCAGCGACCGTGCTCGCCGGCTGCAGCGTGCCACGCAGCGCGCCGCCGCCGCGTGCCGCCCACCACATCCCGAGCGACAACGACACCGCGACGGTCAGCGCGAGTGCGAGTCCGCCGAGCAGCAGCGTCGGCGGAAACTTGTCGGCGAGCAGCTCATTGATCGACCGACCGCGGGCGGTGCGGCCGAAATCGCCGGTCGCCACCCCGGATATCCAGTCGGCGAAGCGCACTGGCAGCGACCGGTCCAGCCCGAGTTCGTGCTCCTTGGCCACGATCCGGTCCGGTGTGGCGTCGCGGCCGAGCACCGCGCGGGCGGTGTTGCCCGGCAGCAGGTCGATGGCCACGAAAACCGTTGCCAGCAGCGCGATCAGCAGGGCAATGCGGCGAATGATTAGGCGCGCGACAGAGATCACTACGCCAGCCAGGCTCTTTCCAGCTGCACCCTGGCGAAGCCGCCGAGCACCGGCAGGTCGCGCACTCGCGCCGAGGCGATGTCGATGCCATCGGCCATGCCCCACACCAGGTAGCCGCCCCGGTCGTACTGGATGCGCTGCACGACACGGCAGGCTTCTGCGTAGGCCGACTCATCGTTCGCGGCAAGCGCTTTCGCGATGGCCGCATCGAATTCGGCATCTTTGAAACCGGTTTCGTTGCGGTTGGAGCCGCTGGTCATCAGTTTCGAGGCGAGGAATAGGGTGGAATCGTTGGTGCCCCAGGAGACCGTGTAGAGCGGCGCCTGCAGCCAGGTCTGGTCGTAGAAGGCGTTCGATTCCTGGATGAGGACCTCCAGGCGCACGCCGACGTCGGCGAGTTGGGTCGCGATCACCTTGGCCGACTCGACCTCGCCGGGCGCTTCGGCTTTGGTGCGGAAGGGGTAGCTCTTTGCGGTATCGAAACCCGACTCGCGCAGTAGCGTTTTCGCGCGCTCGATGTCGCGGGCGCGCTGGGGGATGCTGCGGTCGTAGGCCGGATCCGCGGTGCCGAGAATATCGTCGGCGACCGCGCCGTAGCCCGAATGCACCTGATTCACCAGAGCGTTCCGGTCGACCCCGAGCCGGATCGCCTGTCGGACCCGTGGATCGGCGAACGGCCCGTCGGAGGTCCGCATCGCGACACCGACCATGGTGTCGTCCGGCCGCCGGACCACTTGCAGATCGCCACGTCCCGCGGCAGTGCGACCCGCGATGGCACCGACGTTCGACGCGAGGTCGATCTGCCCACCGAGCACCGCATTCCCGAGCGCGGTGACGCTGTCGAACATCGTGATCTCGATGGCGTCCAGCAGCGGTGGCGTGCCGTGCCAGCGATCGTTGCGCACCAGCCGGGCGTTGCCGCCCTGGTAGGACTCCAGCCGGAACGGTCCGGTGCCGATGGCCTTGGTGAAGTCGGTGGTGTCCTTCTGCACCGTGAAGGTCATCAGCCGGACCAGCAGCGGCAGTTGGGCATTCGGCTCGGGCAGCGCGATCACCACCCGGTTCGGTCCGTCCGCGGTGATGTCGTCGGCCGCCGCAGGCATCTTCGACGCACCGCCCACGGTGCGCAGCCTGCGCAGTGACCACACCACGTCCTCGGAGGTCACCGACGTGCCGTCGTGGAAGGTCGCGCCGTCGGCGATGGTGAAGGTCCAGCGTCGGCGCTGCGCATCGGGTTCCCACCGACTGGCAAGGCGCCCGGCAACATTCGGGTCGGCGGCCGGGACGGTCAGCGCGTCGTACACCAGCGAGGTGATCAGGAAGTCGCTGTCATTGCTGAGATTCGCGTGCGGATCGCGTTCGATTCGCGCCGCGGTGCCGAGCGCGCCGACCCGCAGCGTGCCGCCCTGACGCGCGGACCCCATGGAGTTGCCGGTCTCCGAACATGCGGCGCCCAGTAGGACCGCGCCGACTCCGAGACCTGACCGCAGAAGCTGCCGCCGGTTCCATCCCATCGTGCCGCCTTCCTCGTGGCGCCCGCGTGCGATCGCGGACATTTAGCGATCGAGGCCAGGACAGGCTAGCCTAATGACGGCGACGACTCGCCGGAATCCAGCCACCCGATGCCGAGATCACCGTCGACACAACACCCGGCCACCACCCAGCAATCGGCACCATTAGGTGGCTTCGACTCCCCCCGAGAGGACATAATCTCGGTGATGCATTCTCGCTATTTTTACCGACTCGCTTAGGTAAGCCTTGCTTAAGGCGACAAGAGGCGATAGCTTCGCAGATCGAATCGTCCCCACCTGCTTTTCGACCCGATGCGAAGAAGGGAACCCCGGTGAAAAGCGTTCTCGCCGAACGTAAGACGTTTCACCCGCAAGACACCGAACAACGCGAGCTGAGCACCGCCGCAGGACGAGCGGTCCGCGAGCTGGCAGCAGAAATATGCATCACAGTGGACGGTCGTGCCGGTGGTGCCGCGCACCTGGCACGCACGCTGACCGCCCCCGAGCTGCTCGCGCAAATCGACAGCCGCGTCGGCGAACTGCCCGCCGAAGTACGCACGGCGATGCGCCCACCCGCCACTACCGCGGGCGCGACCATTGTCAGCGGGCTGCCGCTGACCGACGAAGAATTCGGCCCGACCCCGCCCAGCTGGCACGACGCGGCGCGGTGGAGCGGCGAATCAGCGCGTAGCGCAAGCTCTTTCCAGCTCGACATCGCCATGCTGCTGTTGGCCAGAAGCGCGGGCGAACCATTCGGTTGGCACGGCCAGCAGGGTGGTCGCCTTGTCAACAACATCGTCCCGTCGCCCGGCCACGAACACGAACAGTCGGGCGCGAGCAGCACTACACTGCTCAGCCCACATACCGAGGACGCCTTCCACCCGCAGCGGGCCAACCTCCTGATGCTCGCGTGCCTGCGCAATCCGGATCGGGTCGGCACCACGGTCTCCTCGGTTCGCCGCACCGAACTCACTGCGGCGCAACGCACTCTGCTCAGCACTCCGACGTTGCCGATCCTGCCCGACGTGTCATACGGTTCCGGCCACCAGCGCTACTCGGCGACTCCGCTGCCTACTCTCTGGCATGACGAATCTATCAGCGACATACCTGATCTGACGCTTAGATACGACCCTGCCTATACCCCGCTCGCCGACGCCGACGCCGAATTCCGCAGTGCCTATGCGCACCTCACCGCGGAGCTGGAGCGCGTGTGCGTCACCGCGGCGCTCACGCCCGGCCAGCTGCTGCTGGTCGACAATGACGTCGCCGTGCACGGTCGGGTACCGTTCACCGCGCGTTACGACGGCACCGATCGATGGCTCAAACGAGTGAACATCCGTCTGCCCGAACGACGTCGCCGCGCCGCCGAGGCCGACGAGAATGGCTATGGGCAGCAGATCGTCGCCCCGTTCCGCTCGGCTCGCACTGCCCCGCTCGCGACCGGCGGAGCAGTACCGATTCGAGCGGGTGCAGGCCGGGGCCCCGCCTCGGCCGGAGCAGAGCGGGACACAGCTGATGATCGAGGAACCGATGACCACGCGTGACCGGAGCACACCACTACGTGTGCTGAGTCGCAGCGACCTCGCCGAGGTCCCCATCACACCCGGTGATGTCGTACGCGCCGTCGAGGAGGCGTATCTGGCTTTCGCCGCGGGAGATTCGGACAACCCGCGCAAGCTCAGTGTCGCGAATCCGGATGGCTGGTCGGTGGCTTACGCCATGCTCGGTCGCGATGGCAGGCGTCGGGTGGTGGCCATGAAAACCTCGTACAAATTCGACCCGGGCCATGATCGCAGCACCAAGCGCTACTACACGACGATCACCCTCTACGACGACACCACCGGTGCACCGATCGCCATGATGGATTGCGCGCGGGTCGGCGCGCTGCGGACACCCGCGGTCTCGGCCTTGCTCGTCCGGGAGACGGTTCGCCGCGGCGCCGAGAGCGTACTGCTGATCGGCACCGGCACCCAGGGCCGAAACGCGCTGCCGCACTTGCTCGCCGCAAATCCGCAGCTACGCAAGCTGATGCTGTACGGCACACACCCGGAAGGCCTGACGGCAGTTCGCCGGCAGCTCGCCGAGTACAGCCCGCACGCACTGCTGGAAACAGTGGAGGACCCGCGCGCGGCCGCGGGCGCCGCCGACGTAGTGCTCGCAACCGCCGGCCCCGGCACCGAAGTCGCTATCGAGTCAGAGGATCTCGCGCCAGGAGCGGTGGCGGTGCTCGTCGGCTACGGTCTCGCCCCGTCGACCCTCATCGACGCCGACCGCGTCATCGCGACCAGCGCCGAGCAAATGGCGCTCACCGGCACCGACATGGCCGGTGACGATGGCAAACTGCGCCAGGTGGATGCGGAGTTGCCGCAGATCCTCAGTCGCCGTGCCGTCGCCCGCCGCTCCGACGACGAGCGCATTTTCGTCTACAACAGCGGCCTGGTGCTCACCGATATCGCGGTCGCACACGCACTCGCCGAGCGAGCCATCGCCGAGGGACGCGGTACGGAGGTACCACTGTGGGATTAGCGCCCGGTGCCGCCCGGCAGGGCACCGAGACGGGGCCGAACCCCGAGCCACCGCAGATCCATGCCGCACCGATGCCCGCGCTCACCGACGCATGGGAGCGGCGGGTATACGACGATCCGAATCTGCTCGGCGATATCGCCTTCGCGGTCGGCGGGCCGTTCCATCTCATGTATCCCCAGCGGGTCGCGCGGAATATCGACCGATTCCATGCCGCGTTCGAGCAGGCGGGCGTCGACGGTGTCGTCTACTACGGAAAGAAGGCCAACAAGGCTGCCTGTGTCGCACGGGCCTGCGCGCAACAGGGTGCCGGTGTCGATGTCTCCAGCATCGGCGAGCTGACTTCCGCACTGGCACAGGGTGTTCGCGGGGGCGAATTGATGGTGACCGGCCCCGCCAAATCCGATGACCTGCTGTGGCTGGCAGTCCGGCACGGCGCGCTGATCGCGCTGGACAGTCTCGACGAACTCGACCGGCTCGACGCGATCGCCACCGTCGCCGCACCCGCCGAGGTGTTGCTTCGCGTGCTGCCCGCCGCGTCGACGAGCCGATTCGGGATGACCGAAGGCGAGCTGGACCGGGCGCTGTCGCTCATCGGCTCCGCCGGGACAGTCGGCAACGAGTCGATCCGGTTGGCGGGTTTCAGTTTCCATCTGTCGGGCTACGACGCCGTCGCGCGCGCGGACCAGGCGCACGCGTTGATCGATCGGTGCCGGGACGCTCGAACGCTCGGGCATCCGGTGACGACCCTATCGATCGGCGGCGGATTCGGTGTCGACTATGTCCCGGCGTCGGCGTGGGCGGAGTTCACCGCCGCCGCCGACACGCGATGGTTCCATGCGGGCAAGTCCTTCGGCTCGTACTACCCCTACCACTTCCCCGCCCCTGGCCCGACCATGCTGACCGCCGTCCTGGACCACCGCGGTTTGGCAGGACGCCTGCGCGACAACGGCATCCGCCTGGCCGTCGAACCAGGCCGTGCCCTGCTCGACCACGCCGGTTGCACCGTCTTCCGGGTGCAGGGCAACAAAACTCGCCACGCGGACGGGCAGCCCTACCACCTGCTCACCATCGACGGCAGCAGTCTGAGCCTGTCCGAGCAGTGGTTCGACAGTGAATACCTTCCGGACCCGGTGCTGTGGCCGCCACAACACGCAGGCACACCCATACCGACCGCGGTCGGCGCCGCGACCTGCCTGGAATCCGACATGCTGAGCTGGCGGCGTATCCCGCTGCCGCGGCCCGCGACGGTCGGCGATCTGCTGATCTACCCGAATACCGCCGGATACCAAATGGATTCGAACGAGTCGACTTTTCACGAACTACCCATACCGCCGAAGGCGGTACTGCACGAAGCGCCCGGCGACCGGTTGCGCTGGACGCTCGACGCCGGATAACCGAAACCTTTTCACCCTGGCCCCGAACGATGGAGACACCCATGCCGCTCGTCACGCGCGTGACGGATCTGATCGGTCGCACCCCCCTGTTCGAACTGGCGACTACCGCGACCGGCACCCGGCTGCTGCTCAAACTCGAGCAGTTCAACCCGACGGGCGCCGCGAAGATCCGGATGGCGCGTGCGATGGTGCTCGATGCCGAGCGCAGAGGGTTGCTGGCCGATGGCGGGCATATCATCGAATCCACATCCGGGAATACCGGGCTCGGCCTTGCGGTAGTTGCTGCGGAACGTGGGTACCGCTTCACTGCCGTGGTCGATCATCACGCGTGTAAGGACAAACTGCGCGCTATGCGGGCGATGGGAGCTGAATTGGTCTTCGTCGCCGACGAGGACGACGACAACCTGGCCACCTCGGCGCGAGAGGACCTCGCCGAGGCGATGGCCGCCGGACTTTCCGACGCGTACTTCACCGAACAGCACAACAACGACGCCAACGCGGTCGGCTACTACGCGGTGGCCGAGGAATTGCTGGAGGACGTGGAGCGGGTCGACATCCTGCTGTCGGCGGTGGGCACCGGCGGTTCGCTGTTCGGCACCGCTACCCGGCTGCGCCAGCTCGGCTGCACGCCGCGGGTGATCGGTGTCGAGCCGGTCGGTTCCATCGCCTTCGGCGGCCTCGGTGGGCCGTACTGGCAGTCGGGCACCGGCACGCCGCCTGGCGCGACCATCGGCACCGCCGTGGACTACTCCCTGCTCGATGAGGGTGTGAAGGTCACCGATACCGCGGCCTTCGCCACCGCCCGCGCGATCGCGGCCAAGCTCGGCCTGATGATCGGGGGCTCCGCCGGCGGCTCCGTGCATGCCGCACTCACCAGACTGGCGGAGTTCCCGCCCGGCTCGACCGTGGTCACCATCGTCTGCGACGGTGGCGAGAAGTACCTGGACACCGTTTTCGACGACGACTGGATGAACGACCGCGACCTGCTCGACGCCGCTACCGAACGCGAGGTCTTGGAGATGCTGGACCGTTACTCCCCCACCGCCCGACGCGCCCAGCTCGTGGAGGCGCGATGAACGCTATTTCCCTGCCGAGCCCGCCGCCCGCGCAGGCGTCGCAGTGAATCTGTCGAGCTACCGAGCCGACAGTCGGCGGCTGACCGCGCTCGCGACGCCGATCGCGTTGACGCAGTTGGCGCAGATCGCGGTGTCCACCACCAACATCGTGTTGATGGGAACGCTCGGAGTGCGTGAGGTCGCGGCGGGCGGCCTCGCGATCGTGCTGTTCAACCAGATTCGCACCATGTGCGTCGGGCTGATCACCGCGACCGGCAATCAGATTGCGAGCGCGGTGAGCGCGGCAGGCAAGCGCGGCGAATCCGCCGACCGCGAGGTCCGCGCGGTAGTACGGTCGAGCTTCCTGATCGCGACCGTGGCCGGGATCCTCGGCGGTGCAGTGCTGATCAGCCTCGGCTGGGCCTTGCGGTGGCTGGGCCAGGACGCGGGAGTGCTCGCCGATGCGCGGCCGCTGATGGTAGCGCTCGCACCGGGTCTGCTGCCGTGCCTGTGGTTCCAGGTATTGCGCCAATACACCGTCGGCATGCAGCGTCCGCAGGCGTTGCTGCTGGTGACGCTCGGCTCCGTCGCACTGAATCTCGTACTGGCGCTTGCCTTCATCCACGGCTGGGCCGGACTGCCCGCGCTCGGTCTCACCGGCATCGGTATCGCCACCTCGCTGGTCTTCCTGATCACCTTCGGCGTCTTCTGGGCGATGGTGCACCGCGACGCGGAATTGGGCGCCACCCTGGCGATCCGGCCGTGGCCGATGCGCCGTGGGACGATCACCTCGGAGCTGAAACTGGGCACGCCGATCGCGCTGACCTACGGCTCGGAAGCGGGCATGTTCTCGGTGCTCGCGCTGGTGATGGGCAGTATCGGCCCGGCGGCACTCGCGGCGCACAATGTCGTCTACCAGATCATCTACATCGTGTTCCAGGTCGCGATCGGCCTGTCGCACGGTGCGTCGATCCTGGTCAGCCATGCGGTCGCGCGCGACGAATACAGCCACGCCCGTGCGCTGGCCCGGCTGGCGCTGCGTCATGTCGCCGTGGTCGCCGCCGTGACCGGCTCGGTCTACATTGTGGCGCCGGATATGGTGCTTCGCCCGTTCCTCGAGCCGGGCGATACCGCGACCATCGAGCTGGCCCGCACCCTGCTGCTGATCGGCATCGTGCTCCAGTTCTTCGATGCCGCACAGAACATCGGCACCGGGCTGCTGCGTGGCCTGAAGGAAACCAACGCCGGCTTCCGGCTCTCCCTGGTCGGCTACTGGCTGGTCGGCCTGCCGACCGCGCTACTGCTGGCCTTCCCCGTCGGCCTCGGCGCCGCGGGCGTGTGGTGGGGCCTCACCGCGGGCCTGGCCACCACCGCCGCGCTCATGGTGCGGCGTTACTTCACGCTGCTCGACGCGAAGCAACGCGCGCACCCACAGCTGCTACCGGAGAGTCTGCCGAGCCCGGGCTGAGTCCCGCTCAACCCGGGTGACTCAGATGTTGACGCCGTAGTCGCGCGCGATTCCGGCCAGCCCGGACGCGTAGCCCTGGCCGATAGCACGAAACTTCCACTCGGCGCCGTGCCGATACAGCTCACCGAACACCATCGCGGTCTCGGTGGAGGCGTCCTCGGTCAGGTCGTAGCGGGCCAGTTCGGCGCCGGTGTTCTGGTCGACGACCCGGATGAAGGCATTGCGGATCTGCCCGAAGGACTGGCCGCGCGCGTCGGCGTCGTGGATCGACACCGGAAAGAAGATGTTGGTGATGGTCGGCGGTGTCGTAGCCAGGTCGACAACGATCGTCTCGTCGTCGCCCTCGCCCTCACCGGTGAGGTTGTCGCCGGTGTGTTCGATGGTGCCCTCGGGCGAGCGGAGGTTGTTGTAGAAAATGAAATGCTGATCCGATAGCACCTTCAGACTCGGCCCGGTGGCGAGCGCGCTCGCATCGAGGTCGTAGTCGGCCCCCGTGGTGGTGCGGACGTCCCAGCCGAGCCCGACCGTCACCTTGGTGAGGTTCGGTGCCTGCTTCGACAGCGAAACATTTCCGCCTTTGGCCAATGTGACGCTCATGATCCCCTTCCGCTCGGCGCGTTCGCGCCGCCTTTCTCCACGATTATCACTCGGTACCAGAAGTGCTGCGCGGGTTCAGTTCTGGTTTTCCGCCCAGGCATGCAAAGTTGTGACACGGCCTTCCAGCGCCCGCAACTCGCTCGGGTCGAGCACCTTACGCTGGATGCCGTCGGCCACCTCGAATGCCGACTGCCGATGATCGTCGATCACCTCGACATCGATCCGAACCGCCACATAGTCGGGCGCACCGGGCAGGTCCTCAGGGATCACCTGTGCCTTGCCCCGCGCGCACAGTGCGATGTTGCCGCTACCGAGGATCAGCAGCGCGACATCGGAGCGCTCCCGCAGCCGGGCCAGCGAACCGCGATCGGATTTCAGGGTGAGCAGGATGCGCCGGTCACCGGCACGGACCGGCCAGGACACCGGAATCGCGTGCGGCGCCGGGTCGGTGGTGACGAGTATCGCGATCGTTTCCTTCGGCCATTCGGGTAACACGTCCAGCATCGGGTGATCATCGGTCGAGTGGTCTTGACGTTGCGCAGGGCTCGCTCCGGCCGCCATCTTCGTCACCTCATGGATCGTCGCGCGCGACGGGCTGTGCCGCGCTGATAGCAGTCTAAGGTGCTGCGTCCCTTGTCCGCTGGCGCTGCCACCTTTGTCCGAACTGCCCAGCTGACTATCAGGCCGAGGTCAGGGCAGCCTTGGTTGAGTCGCGCAGTGCGCACGCCTAGTCGCGAGCCAGGTCCGCCGTCACCGTAGACGGAGTCACCGAGACCGAACACGGCGAAGCACAGGCCGCTCAGATCAGGACTGCGCGCATCGAGGGCGTCCTGTTCGGCAGCCCGAGGCGGCGCAATGGCATCGTCAGGGCAGTGTGTCCGGATTGACGGCAGCTCGCCATGGGATGCATCATTTTCTAGCAACGCCCTGTTCATCTGGGGCTTCTCCCTTTTTTCGCCGGCCGATGATTGTCCGGCCAAGCGTGCTGTCCCCGTTCGCGCTCTCCTCGACACACCGTGCGCACGCCACAGCACTTCCCCACGACGCCATGGCGTCCCGCCGTAAGAGAGGTGAGAACGAATGGTTTACCGATCGTTTGGATATCGTGCCGTCAATACGTTTCCTCTCCGCTACGGCACTGTCCCCAATTTCTGACTGCGGCCGCATCGGACGCGGTATCCCTGTCGACGTTCCCGCGTCGGCGGGCAGACCGCTCGGGTGATGCACCCGGTTCCGATGCGGCATCTGGCGAAGTCGCGGCGCGCGGCGTCTGCGGACCTTTCGAAATGCGGACAGATGTGGAGACGGAAAATGGTGGATATGGGGGCAGTGGATCCAAGGGCCGTGGAGATGGTGCTCCGGCCGACTGCCGGGAATCTGCTTGTATCAACAACATTGATCGACGACCTGGGGTATCTGCGAGCGGAACTCGTGGCCGCAGAGGTGCCGTTCCTGCTCGTGCGCGACTGCGGACATCGGCTCGTGCTCGCCGCCGATGCGGCGCACCGGGCGATGGTGCAGCGCGTGATCGCGACCGCGATCACCTCGGGTTTCACCTGCGAGGAAGTGCAGCACAACGTATTACGGCTCGGCCGCGACGCCGACCGGGCACACCACGTCGATCTGGAACTGTGGCAGTACCACGGCGACACCGTCGAATGCCCGCGACCGAACGCTCTGACGCGCATGGTGTTCGACCTCGCCGACATCGAGCAGACCACGGTGCGCCTTTTCGAACGCGGCTGGCCGACGCTGGTGGACATGTTCGCACCGCAGCCGACCGATGTCGCCTTCGATATCGACATCGTCTTCTCCTGGGTGGACGGCTCCGACCCGGAGTTCCGCGCCCGACGCGCGGGCATGCTCGCGCAGGTCGTCGTCGGTGAAGGCGATGATGCCGACGCGCGCATCCGGCAGATCGACGAACTGAAATACGCGCTGCGGTCGGTGGACAAGAACGCTCCGTGGATCCGACGCATCTTCATCGCGACCGATTCCGCGGTGCCGGACTGGCTCGGTGCCCACCCGAAGGTGACCGTCGTACGTGCGGTCGACCACTTCAGCGACACCAGTGGGCTACCAACCTTCAATTCCCATGCGGTGGAATGCCAGTTGCAGCACATCGAGGGGCTCAGCGAGCACTTCCTGTACTCC
Source organism: Nocardia sp. NPDC051463 (assembly GCF_040681975.1). Lineage (NCBI taxonomy): Bacteria > Bacillati > Actinomycetota > Actinomycetes > Mycobacteriales > Nocardiaceae > Nocardia > Nocardia sp. NPDC051463. The sequence goes on along the minus strand of NZ_JBFBAB010000010.1, from coordinate 107,604 downwards.
AACGACGACATGTTCTTCGCCCGGCCGGTGCGCCCATCGATGTTCTTCACCCCGGCCGGGGTGAGTCGATTCATCGAGGCAGGCACCAGGATCGGCCCCGGCCGAAACAACGAGCGCCGCAGCGGTTTCGAGAATGCGGCGCGGGTGAACCGCGAGTTGCTCGCCGCGCGGTTCGGCCATGTCATCATCCGACATCTCGAGCACACGCCGGTGCCGTTGCGCCGCAGCGTGCTCCTCGAGATGGAGGAAGAATTCTCGGGAGACTTCGCGCGGACGCGGACGAGCCGATTCCGTTCTGCCACCGATATTTCGGTGACCAACTCGCTCTATCACTACTACGCACTGTTCTCCGGACGCGCGGTACCGCAGGAGTCGGCGCGGATGCGCTACGTCGACACCACGAGCCGGAACGGACTGGCACTGCTCGACGGACTCGCCGCGGATCGCGACGTCGACTTCTTCTGCCTCAACGACGGGAGCTTCCCCGAGATCACCGAGGCCGAACGGGTGCGCGCGGTCTCGGAATTCCTGTCCGGCTATTTCCCCGACCGGGCGCCGTGGGAGCGCGTCAGTGCACCGCCTCGTCATCAGATTTCGGAGTCTGCGCCCGGCGCCGCATAACCCGTGGAATGCGGGTGGCGGGCGGGATCACGATGTGCTCGTCCGCCAATGTGCGCGCGGCTTCCTCGGGCGTCGACGGGGTCCCGACGGTCGGTCCCCGATCGATGGGAACCACCGAATGGACCACCGTGTCGGGGTAAACGTGGACGTAGTTGAACGACTGCGCTCCGTCGCGACCACGCAACCCGCCCTCCGCGACACCGAGATCCTGGCTGTAGCAGGTCGCCGACGCCACCGAGACCGGGATGCCCGCGAATGTCGCGCTCGTCGAAAAATGCAGATGCCCGGCCAGGATGGCGCGCACGTCGCTGCCGTCGAGCACATCGGCGAGCCTGCGCTGATCTCGCAGCTCGACGGTGACGGCCAGGTCGATGACGCACGGCACCGGCGGATGATGCATCGCCAGAATCGTGCCGAACGGGGCGGGCTCGGCGAGCACCGAGCGCAACCAGGCCAGCTGGTCGTCGGTGATCTCACCATAGTGGTGGCCGGGCACCGACGTGTCGAGGGCGACGATGCGCAGGCCGTCGATCATGTACACCCGGTCGAGCGGCGCGGTGGACTCCCGCTCCCCGAGCAATCGCTCGCGCAGCGCTCCCCGATCGTCGTGATTGCCGGTCACCCAGACGATGGGTGCCCGCAATCGCCGCGCGAACGGCTCGACCAGCGCGCGCAATTTGTCGTAGGCGGCGGGCTCCCCCCGGTCGGTGAGATCACCGGTGAACACGAGCGCGGTCGGCCGGATACGGCTGGCTGCGGCCTGGTCGAGCAGCTGGCGTAACCGCTGCTCAGCGTCGACGGCACCGTACAGTTCGCCGTCGCCTGCGATCAGATGGGTATCGCTGAAATGGAACAGCACGTGATTCGGGCGCGGGTGCTCCGCGACTCTGCTGATGGGCACCGGACCGAACGTCCTCCCCGGCGGTTTGCCCGCCATTGGCTTCGGGTTCCACCGCCAGGATAGCGAAGGCCCACTGACGGGTTTCCCGACGCACGGTGACGACAAGCTTGCGGGGAGGTGTGGGTTCGGTGACAAAACTGCCGAGACTGCCATCGCGGAAACACCAGGTCACCCGGTTCCAGTTCATCGACCGGCACCGGGGACCCGAACCGAGTTGCGCTAGCTGATGCGCGGCGCCTGTCTGCCCGCCGGGCCGTAGGACCACTGCATCGACCCCGCGCCACCACCGGCCTGCTGCGAACCGAGCTCGCAGCGCCCACCGGCGACGGCGAGCTCACCGGCGGTTTGTGGCACCGCGGCCCGTGGGGACACAGGCGGCGTGGTGCCGGGAACATCTGCCAGGAACAGGAATTCGGCTCCCGGCACGCCGGCGAGCAGTGACTGCACCGCGGCGGGAAGGTCGGAGAGGAACGAGTGTCCGACTCCCGGAATCACTCGGGGCTCACTGACCTCGTCCGCATCCGGGGCGGTGGGCGACTCGAGTTCGGCAGCATCGATGAGACTTTGTGGCTCGTCTCCCGGAATGACAGTGAGCGGCGCGAATTCGAATCCGGGCACCGCGGTGCGGCCGGGCACTTCCCTCGGAATCGAGAGGCCGTTCGGGACTTCGATGGCGCCCGAGCCGGGGGTCGAAACCGGTTGAGCAGCCGCGGGCACGGCCAACACCAGACAGCCGATACCCGCAGCGGCGCCGGCGACAGTCCAGCCCGCTATCGCGTGCCAATGTTTTCGATGGACAGAAATGTTCATGCGGTCCTCCGATGCTCACATCGAGGCCCAGATGGTCGAACACGGGACTCCATCAACGCCTCGAAAGGATTTCGAAACACATGTATAGAAAGTCCAGCTGATCCGACGTGGAGTCTTGCTGCACAATTCGCGGATTACGCGCACCGACACACCTATTCATGATAACGAAACAATAACAAGCGTTAGTAAACGAGTTATCGCACAACAGATCCCGTCGAAAGCAGGTCAAAAATTGACGACTACCTGCAGATTTGTCGCAAATCAAACAACCGCGCAGGTCACTGGAATTTGGTTCGACACACGCCTGATTCCAGCGCATTCCGTCCGATAGCAGGCCGATCTCGTTGACCGTCAACCCGATCAGGTGGCCCCGCGGCCCGAGCGCGGGCTAATCCGCAGCGGGCCAATGCTTGCGCCAGTCCGAGGAAGACAACGGCGCGCGTTCGCCACGACTCGTTTCGGCGGCATCCTCGGCGGCGCGAATCACGGCGGCGAACGCGAGAGTCGCCTTGCGCAGCCGTTCTTCGGCGCTGCCGAGGCCGCCGAGCCGCACTGCGCGAAGGGCATCAGGAACTAGGTCCTCCGGTAGGCCGGCCTTGGCACTGCGTTCGCGAATCTTTTCGGCGAGGGCGAGGGCAGGCTGCGCCATGGCGATGCCGTCCAGGCAGGAACGCCGGGACTTTTCGCTGGATTTGCGCTCTTCCCACGCTTTTTCCTGGGCCGCGATCTTCTCGGCGACCGTCGCGCCGGGGTCGATGGGTGCATCGACCAGGTGCGGGCTGCGATTGACGAGCTTGGCGACCAATGCCGCCGCGACATCGTCGACCGTGAATTCCCCTGCGGCCTCGGCGATCCGGGAGTGGAACAGCACCTGCAGCAACAGATCGCCGAGTTCCTCCTTGATGGTTTCGGCGTCGTTGTGCTGAATGGCGTCGAGCAGTTCGTAGGTTTCCTCGAGCAGGTAGGGACGCAACGAGTCGTGGGTCTGAGTGACCTCCCACCCGCCGAAGTTCCAGAGCCGGTCCATCACCTGCACCGCCTCGGCCAATCCCTCGGCGAGCCTGGCCGTGTCGGAGGCGGTGCCCTCCGATGCCGACGAGCCGGTCATCGCGACGCCGAAACCTCGGTGGCGACGGTGAGATCGACCGCGCCCTGCGCTTTCCCGTCCAACGCCAGTAGCAAGTCGGCGACGAACTGGAGCAGCACCACGTCACGGACCCGCTCGGCGCCGACACTGTCCTCGACCCTCGGCAACGGCAGCTGGATCACGCCACTGGCGGCCCGGTAGCCCGCGCTCGGGTAGATGCGCTTGAGACGCATCTGCTTGGAGTCCGGCAGGGTCAGCGGCGCGACCTTGAGGGTGGTTCCGGTGACCGCGATTTCGGTGACGCCGTATTCACGGGCCAGTAGTCGCAACTTGGCCACCGAGACCAACCGGCCGACCTCGACCGGCAGCGGGCCATAGCGGTCGACGAGTTCTTCCAGCACCAGGGCCACCGCCGGATCGTCCTGAGCAGCCGCGAGTTTGCGGTAGGCCTCCAAGCGGAGGCGATCGCTGGCGATGTAGTCGGGCGGGATGTGCGCGTCGACGGGAAGGTCGATGCGCACCTCCTTGATCTCCTCGGTGGTGATCGGCTTGCCGTCCGCGGCGGCACGGTAAGCCTCGACGGCCTCGCCGACCAGACGTACATACAGATCGAAACCGACGCCTGCGACGTGGCCGGACTGTTCGGCGCCGAGCACGTTTCCCGCGCCACGGATTTCGAGGTCCTTCATGGCCACGGCCATGCCCGCGCCCAGATCGGAGTTCTGTGCGATGGTGGCGAGTCGGTCGTAGGCCGTCTCGGTGAGCGGCTTCTCCGGCGGGTACAGGAAGTAGGCATAGCCGCGCTCACGGCTACGCCCGACCCGACCGCGCAGCTGGTGCAGCTGTGAAAGGCCGAGTGAGTCGCCGCGTTCCACGATCAGCGTGTTCGCATTGGAGATGTCGAGCCCCGTCTCGATGATCGTGGTGCAGACCAGCACGTCGAATTCCCGCTCCCAGAAACCCTGCACGGTCCCTTCCAACGTGTCCTCGTTCATCTGACCGTGCGCGACCGCGACCCTGGCCTCCGGCACCAGATCGCGAATCCGCTTGGCGGCCTTATCGATAGATGACACCCGGTTGTGCACGTAGAAGACCTGGCCGTCGCGCAGCAACTCGCGGCGGATAGCGGCAGTGACCTGCTTGTCGTTGTACGCGCCGACGTAGGTGAGCACCGGGTGGCGCTCCTCGGGCGGCGTGAGGATGGTGGACATCTCGCGAATGCCGGCCAGGCTCATCTCCAGCGTGCGCGGAATCGGCGTCGCGGACATGGTCAGCACGTCGACGTGGGTGCGCAGCGCTTTGATGTGCTCCTTGTGCTCGACGCCGAAACGCTGTTCCTCGTCGACGACGACCAGCCCGAGATCCTTCCAGCGCACGCCGGTCTGCAGGAGTCGGTGCGTGCCGACCACGATGTCGACACTGCCGTCGGCCAGGCCCTCCAGCACCGCCCGCGACTCGGCCGGATCGGTGAAGCGCGACAGCCCCTTCACCGTGACGGGGAAGCCGGCGACGCGTTCGGCGAAGGTCTGCAGATGTTGTTGTGCGAGTAGCGTTGTCGGGACCAGAACCGCGACCTGCTTACCGTCCTGCACCGCCTTGAACGCGGCGCGCACCGCGATCTCGGTCTTGCCGTAACCGACATCACCGCAGACCACGCGGTCCATCGGGACCGGCTTCTCCATGTCGGCCTTCACCTCGGAGATGGCGGTCATCTGGTCAACGGTCTCGGTGAAGGCGAACGCGTCCTCCATCTCCTTCTGCCATGGACTGTCGGGCGCGAACGCATGCCCGGGCGCGGCCTGGCGCGCCGCGTACAACTGCACCAATTCACCGGCGATCTCGCGAACGGCCTTGCGCGCCTTGCGTTTCGTATTCGCCCAGTCGGAACCGCCGAGTTTGGACAGGCTGGGCATCTCCCCACCGACGTAGCGGGAGAGCTGATCGAGGGATTCCATCGGTACGAACAGCCGGTCGCCCGGCTGGCCCCGCTTGCCCGGCGCGTATTCGATGACCAGGTACTCGCGGCGCGCTCCGCCGACGGTCCGCTCGATCATCTCCACGAACCGGCCGATGCCGTGCTGGTCGTGCACCACCATGTCGCCCGCGTTCAGCGCGAGCGGGTCGACCTGGTTGCGCCGCTTCGCGGGTAGTCGCTTGCCCTCGCCCGGTGCGGTGACCCGGTTGCCGGTGAGATCCGATTCGGCGACGACGACCAGACCAGCATCGTCGAGCACCATCCCGTCGTGCAGTGAACCGCACAGCACCCCGACCACACCCACGGTCGGTTCGGCACCCGCCGCGAGCGCCGCGGCGGGCACCTCGGCGTCGGCGAGCCGCTCCAGAATGCGTTGTGCCGTACCGTGTCCGGCGACGACAACCACGGCACGGCCGCCGGTCGCGACGTGCGCACGCATCGAGGCGAAGATCGTCGCGACCAGTTCGTCGGAACCGCGCGCCGCGGGACCGGCCAGCACCGGCAGCACCACCTCGGCGGGATCGCCGGAGGTGAGCGGGCTCAGGCTCCACCAGGGCAGTCCGTGCGCGTTCGCGCTGTCATGGATTTCCGGCAGCGCACGGTAGCCCGACGCGGCGAGATCGAGACCGTGTGCGCCCAGCGGCGCGTCGCTACCGAACGAGGCCGCGGTCCAGGAGGCCTCGAGGAATTCCTCGCCGGTGCGCACCAGATCGGCTGCGCGAGTACGGATCTTCTCCGGATCGCACAGCAGTAGGTGGGTTCCGTCCGGCAGTACCTCGGTGAGCAGCCGTAGCTCGCCGGGCTGCAACACCGGAAGCAGTGCTTCCATGCCCTCGACCGGGATGCCCTCGGCCAGCTTCTCCAGCATCTCGACCAGTGCGGCGTCGGCCGCGTTCTCGACGGCGACCGCGGCGGCGCGATCCCGGACCGCCGCGGTCAGCAACAGTTCGCGACATGGCGGCGCGACGACGAGGTCCACCTCGACATCGAGCAGCGAGCGCTGATCGGCGACGGCGAACGGCCGCAGCTCGGTGATCTCGTCGCCCCAGAATTCCACGCGCACCGGGTGATCGGCGGTCGGCGGGAAGAGATCGAGGATGCCGCCGCGCACCGCGAACTCGCCGCGCTTACCGACCATGTCGACTCTGGTGTAAGCGAATTCGACCAGGCGCGTGAGCAATTCGTCGAAATCCAGTTCGGCGCCGACGCGCAGCACCACCGGCTCGATATCGCCGAGCCCGGCGGCCATCGGCTGCATCAGCGACCGCACCGTGGTCACCACCACCCGCAGCGGCTCCGGGAACGTCGGGTCCTGCGGATGTGCCAGCCTTCGCAGCACCGAAAGCCTGCGCCCGACGGTGTCCGCCCCCGGTGAGAGCCGCTCGTGCGGCAGCGTCTCCCAGGAGGGGAACTGCGCGACGGCGGGGCCGAGAATCTCCTCGAGCTCGACGGTCAGGTCGTCGGCCTCACGACCGGTCGCGGTCACCACCACCAGCGGCTTGCGCGCCGCGATCGTCGCCGCCACGAACGGCCGCACCGCGGACGGCGCGACCAACTCGACCGGCGACTTTCCGACCAGGTCGGCGACGGTTCGCAGCGCGGCGTCGGCACCGGCCACCGCGGCCAGTCCCGCCAATGGTGGACGATGGGTGGACATGCGGACTCCTGAGCTCAGGCGGGGTTCAGTACGGCCAACCGAGTCTAGCCACTCCCCCTGACAGGCAACCCGGCCCCACACAGCCTGGGCCGTGACCAGACCTGACCCGCCCCGCACAGGCGAGTCTTACGAGCCCGTTCGCGGCCGGGGCCGCGAACACCCGCGGCCACGCGGCAATGTCACGGCACGTAGCGGCGCAGACGCCGAGCAGCGAACTCACGGAAGTACGACAATTTCTCCGGCGGCACGATCGAGGGCAGCAGGAAGAACCACATGCGTTCCATCCGCGCGGCCATCTGATCCATCGAATCGGTACCGACGGCGATGATGTGCACGCCCGCGGTCATCTCCTGCAGCAGCACCCCGATCACCTCGGGATCGAGCTCGGGCTCCAGATCACCTTGGGCGATGGCACGTTCGGAGAGCACACGGTAGGTGTCGCCCCACGTCTTGGCGATGTTGTCGCCTTGGGCGCCGCGGTAGTCCCCGATTTGGTGGGTCAGCTTGAGCATCGCGCCGACCATCGGGTCGTTCATCGATAGGTCCGCGACCACATAGGTGATCCCGATGCACGCTTCGAGCGCGGGCACCCGGGGATCGAAGAAACCCTGGCACGAACTGACCAGGCGCTCGTTGCCCTGGTCGACCACAGCACGCGCCAGCTCTTCCTTCGAACCGAAGTGAAAGTACAAGGCGCCCTTGGTCACGTTCGACTGCGCGATGATCTCGCTCAGGCTCGCATTCGCATATCCCAAGCGCAGAAAGACATCGGCAGCGCCCGCAAGGACGGAATCGCGGGTGATCTCCGCGCGCGCTTGCCTAGCCATCAGATCCGCCTGTCATCCCTAAAACCAGCCATCCTGAAGTAGACCGACATCACGAACAAGACCGACTTACCGCCCGAACAGCACCCAGAGGATGCGTGAACCGTACCACCAGGTGGGCGCCCGCCAATCAATTCGAGCATTCGATCCGACCTCCGTCGCAATTTGCTGGTTACCAACCCGGTCTTGCACGGAACAATCCCCGTTACCCCGGCCGTGTCAATCACCCTTGTCAGTGCGCCATTCCGAGCTCAACTGCGGATCGGCCTCGAGGTTGCTGAGTCCATTCCAACAGAGGTTCACCAGATGTGCCGCGACAACCTCTTTCGACGGTTTGCGCTCATCCAGCCACCAGGTGGCCGCGGTGGAAACCATGCCGACCAATGCCTGCGCGTACATCGGCGCGAGACTGGTATCGAAGCCTCTGCGCTCGAAATCCCCGGCCAGGATGTGGGATACCTGATTGACCGCTTCGTTGAGCAGGCTCGAGTAACGCCCGTCGGTAGTAGTCGCGGGCTGATCGCGTAGCAGGATTCGGAAGCCGTCGGTGCGCTCGTCGATGTAGGTCAGCAGCGCGAGCGCGACCTGTTCGAGCCGGATCCGCGACCGGTTCTGGGTCAGCGAGGAGGTGATCATGTCGAGCAGCATCGACATCTCCCGGTCGACCACGACCGCGTACAGGCCCTCTTTGCCGCCGAAGTGTTCGTACACCACGGGTTTGGAGACCTGGGCACGCTGCGCGATCTCCTCGATCGAGGTCGCGTCGTACCCACGTTCGGCGAACAGTGCACGACCGATCTCGATCAACTGCTGACGCCGCTGTGTGCCCGTCATCCGTGGCCGGGGCACGCGAAGCTCACCCGAAGACATCGCTCCCGCCTCCCTTGCGCACGACCATGAGTTGGCAACAACTGTTCCAGACAGCCTCAATGCGCCACGAGTCACCCCGGCAGCGCCGATCGATCGGCGTTTCGCCGCCGCCGGACCAAACATCCGACGACCGACAAAAGACGGGGAGCATTCGCCCGAGAGCGCACCAGTATGCGAGGATCTTCCTCGTGCTCGAGCACAGCGGCGGGTTCCCCTATCCGCCGGTGTGATAATCCGCCGTAGTGTAATGGCAGCACCTCTGATTTTGGTTCAGATAGTTCAGGTTCGAGTCCTGGCGGCGGAGCTCACCGGCACGATGGCCTATCGTTGGCCCCGCACGTTGGCCAGCACGATGACAGGCAGCCGAGGGAGATCCATGCCACAGCAGACCGCCGTCGTCGTTCTCGCAGCTGGTGCCGGGACGCGGATGCGGTCGAAGACCCCTAAAGTGCTGCATTCGCTCGCCGGTCGAAGCATGCTCGCACACGCGCTGCATGCGGCTAACGAGATCGACCCCGCGTTTCTCATCACCGTGGTTGGACACGACCGCGAGCAAGTCGGCGCCGCGGTCGGCGCCGTCGCGACCGATCTCGCCCGCGAGATCATTACCGCCGTCCAAGAACAACAGCTCGGCACCGGACACGCCGTGCAATGCGCATTGCAGGCGGTGCCCGAAGATTTTACCGGCGACCTGCTGGTCACCTCCGCGGATGTGCCGCTGCTCGACGGGCATACCCTGGCCGCACTGCTCGATGAGCACCGCAGCTATGCCGATCGCTCCGCGGTCACGGTGCTGACCTTCGTGCCCGACGATCCGAACGGCTACGGCCGCATCGTCCGCAATGCCAACGGCCAGGTCACCGAGATTGTCGAACATGCCGACGCCACACCGGAACAGAGCGCGATCAACGAGGTCAACTCCGGTGTGTACGCCTTCGACGCGACGGTGCTCCGCACCATGATCGGCCGCCTCTCCACTGCCAACGCCCAGCACGAGCTGTACCTCACCGACGTGCTGCGACTGGCCCGTGAAGCCGGGCATCCGGTGCACGGCGCCCGGCTCATCGACGCGGCGAAGGTCACCGGCGTCAACGATCGGGTGCAGCTCTCGGACGCCGCACGCACGCTCAACCGCTACATCGTGGAGCGGCATATGCGGTCCGGGGTGACCATCGTCGATCCCGCGACCACCTGGGTCGACGCGAACGTGAAGATCGGACGGGACGCGGTGATCCGGCCGGGCGTGCAGCTGCTCGGCGCCACCGACATCGGCGAGGACGCCGAGATCGGGCCGGACACCACCTTGACCGATGTGGTCGTCGGCGTCGGCGCTTGCGTCGTGCGGACCCACGGCGACCAGGCCATGATCGGCCCGGGCGCCACCATCGGCCCTTTCAGTTACCTGCGCCCCGGCACCGTGGTCGGGGAGTCGGGCAAGCTCGGCGCCTTCGTCGAAACCAAGAACGCCACGATCGGCGCGCATTCGAAAGTGCCGCACCTCACCTATGTCGGCGATGCCACCATCGGCGAGTACAGCAACATCGGTGCGTCGAGCGTTTTCGTGAACTACGACGGAGTGAAGAAGCATCACACCACTGTCGGATCGCATGTGCGCACCGGCAGCGACACCATGTTCGTCGCACCGGTCACCGTGGGTGACGGGGCGTATACGGCGGCGGGTACTGTACTGCGCAGAAGCGTTCCACCGGGGGCTCTCGCGGTGTCAGGTGGACCACAGCGCAACATCGAGAACTGGGTCCAGCGGTACCGTCCCGGAACTGCTGCGGCACACGCGGCGGCGGAAGCCATCGCGGCCAACGAGGTGTCGAGTCAGGCAATCGAGCAAAAGGATGGCAAACAGCAGTGACCGCGTCATGGACCGACAACCAGAAGAACCTGATGCTCTTCTCTGGGCGCGCGCATCCTGAGCTGGCCGAGCAGGTCGCCAAAGAGCTCGACGTGCACGTCACCCCGCAGACCGCGCGCGACTTCGCCAACGGCGAGATCTTCGTCCGCTTCGAGGAGTCGGTTCGCGGATCCGATGCGTTTGTCCTGCAAAGCTTTCCGGCGCCGCTGAACCAGTGGCTCATGGAGCAGCTCATCATGATCGATGCGCTCAAGCGTGGCTCGGCCAAGCGGATCACCGCGGTGCTGCCGTTCTACCCGTACGCCCGCCAGGACAAGAAGCACCGCGGCCGTGAGCCCATCTCCGCCCGACTGGTCGCCGACCTGCTGAAGACCGCAGGCGCCGACCGCATCATCACCGTCGACCTGCACACCGATCAGATCCAGGGCTTCTTCGACGGCCCGGTCGATCACATGCACGCGCAACTGCAGCTCGCCGAGTACGTGCGCAACAACTACAGCCTCGAGCACATCACCGTGGTCTCTCCCGACTCCGGTCGCGTGCGCGTCGCCGAGAAGTGGGCCGACTCGCTCGGTGGCTCGCCGTTGGCGTTCATCCACAAGACCCGCGACCCACTGGTGCCCAACCAGGTCAAGTCCAACCGGGTCGTCGGTGAGGTCGAGGGCCGCACCTGCATCCTGATCGACGACATGATCGACACCGGTGGCACCATCGCGGGCGCGGTCAAGGTCCTCAAGGAGGCCGGCGCGGGCGACGTCGTCATCGCCGCCACGCACGGCGTGCTGAGCGATCCGGCCGCCGAGCGCCTCGCGAACTGCGGCGCCAAAGAGGTCGTCGTCACCAACACGCTGCCGATCAGCGAGGACAAGAAGTTCCCGCAGCTGACCGTGCTCTCCATCGCGCCGCTGCTGGCCCGCACCATCCGCGAGGTCTTCGAAAACGGTTCCGTCACCGGCCTTTTCAACGGCAACGCCTGAGTTGTAGCCCCAGAAACGGCGGCCGAGACCACGGGTCCCGACCGCCGTTTCGCGTTGACGGTCCGTGTCGGCGGGCACCATTCGCCCGTGTCGGGTGCCACTTGCCGGACGGGCGCCGGGTGATACTGGTCGTATGGACCGTGAATCGCTGGACACCGATATGGGGGACGACGAGCAGGCGGACGAGATCAGGGAGTACGAGCGCAATATCGAGGATCCACCCGCCGACCTGCTGATTCGTAACCATGAGAACGACGACGACGGCCACCTCGGCATCGCCGAGGAGCTCGAGCAGGAGTGGACACCACTCAGTCAGGCCGCCGTGGATGCGGAAGTGGACGAACGTCCCGCGGAAGTCGCCGCCATGGAGATCATCGACGATTCCGAGGTATGACACCGATCCCTGCCGAGTAAACAGGCCCGAGGCGTCCGAGAAATCGGATGGCGTGATCGTGAGAGGGTCGGCTCCACCGCGGTACCCCGCAGCGCGCGACCGGACACACACGAGGAGGGCGTCATGACTACTCCGCAGGATCCCGACAACGACGACCCGACGGCGGGCAGCGCGCCCGACGACGAAGCGCCCGCTGTGCCACCCGGCAGCGCGGCCCAACCCACCGGCGATGCGCCACAGCCGCCGGATGCCGAACCGTCGCTCGCCGAAGAGTCTGAGCCGCCGCAACCTTCGGGCACGGACTGGGCAACCCCCGCGTCCAGCGAACAATCGCCAACCGGTGCGCAATGGCCGTCGCAGCCCGCGCAGACACCGCCGCCCGCGCAGGCGAGCCCCGCACAACCGTCGGCAGATTCGACCTCACCGCCCGCGGGCGGCCAGTGGCCGGGGCCCTCGACCACCGGATCGGGGTACCCGCCACCACCGGAACCTCGAGGCCCGGGCACGACACCCGAGCCCGGCGCAGACCGATACCCAGCCGGTGGGCCCTACGACTACCAGCCGACCGGGGCCCCGCAGGAATCGTCCTACGGCGGATTCCCCGCCTACCCCGAGCAGCCGTATCAGGAGTCCGGGGCCGCGCCCCAACGATCCGGCGTTCAGGTCTATTCGATCATCGCCTTCGTCTGCGCGGCGCTCTCGCTGCTGTTCTGCCCGATCCTGTTCGGCCCGGCAGGCATTATTCTCGGCGTCGTCGGCCGCAACAAGGGCGAATCCCTGGGCAAGGTCGCCGCCATCGTCGCCGCGGTCGCCATGGTCATCGGCATCGTCGTGAGCTACATCGTGCTGTCCGGCGACGTGCTCACCGACCAGAGCTGACCGGAGAGCCCACCGGGTAGATTTTCTCCTATGAGCGGATTCGGCGGGTTCCCCCTGGCGGGATTGGACTTCTACGAGGACCTCGAGGCCGACAACTCCAAGGCCTTCTGGAATGCGCACAAGGACGTCTACGAGCAGTCGGTGAAAGCGCCGATGATCGCACTGGCCGCGGAACTGGAGCCGGACTTCGGTACCGCGAAGATCTTCCGCCCGTACCGCGACGTCCGCTTTTCGAAGGACAAATCGCCGTACAAGACCGCGCAGGGCGCGGTGGCAGGCGTCGCGCCGGGCACCGGGTGGTACGTGCAGATCAGCGCGGCCGGATTGTTCATCGGCGGCGGCTTCTACTCGGGCTCCCCCACCCAAGTCGCCCAACTGCGCGCCACCATCGCCGAGGAGGTACGCGGCGCCGAGTTGGAGGCCATCCTCGCGAAGCTCACCACAGCGGGGTACACGATCGGCGGGGACAAGCTCAAAACCAAGCCCAAGGGCTACGAGGCCGACCATCCCCGCATCGACCTGCTGCGCCACAAGTCCCTCACCTGCAGTAAACAATTCGGCGCTCCGCCATGGCTCGACAAGCCGAGGGCCGCCAAGGAGATTCGCGCCGCGTGGGAAGGGATGCGTCCCCTCATCGAATGGCTTGCTGCCGTGGTGGCCTGACCCGGCCTAGTGACGGGGCGGCAGCGGGATTCTCGCCAGGTCTCGCGCCACCACGATCGGGCCGGTGAAACGCCGGGCGGCTTCGGCGAAATGCTCGTCGAGGTCACGGTATCGCTGGGAGAAGTGCGTCAGCACGAGTGTGCGCACGCCCGCTGCCGCGGCCACCCTGGCCGCCTGTCCTGCGGTGAGGTGCCCGTACTCCTCGGCGAGGCCGACATCGGCATCCAGGAACGTCGCCTCGATCACCAGCATGTCCGCCTCGGCGGCCAGTTCGTGGACGCCCGCGCAGAGGCGAGTGTCCATCACGAACGCGAAACTCTGCCCCCGCCGCGGCGCGCTGACTTCGGCCAGAGTGACTGTGCGCCCGCCCCATTCGATCGAACCCTGCCGCTGCAACTGCCCGACGATCGGTCCGCGCAGCCCGATGGCACGAAGTCGATCGGGCAGCACGCGCACACCGTCGGGTTCGGTGATCCGGTAGCCGAAGGCTTCGACCGGATGCGACAGCGGCACGGCGGTCACGGTGAAAGGCGCGCCGGGGGCGTCCACCGACCCCGGGCCCGCGATCGGATGCTTGCGCAACTCGACTGTGCGATGGAAGGCGGTGGCATTACTGAGCCGGTCGAGATACTGCTCGCCCGAGGCGGGGTAGTACACGCGACCGGGTGTGGGACTCGGTCCAGATTGATCCGCTGGATCACCCCGGGCAGGCCCAGGCAGTGGTCGCCGTGGAAGTGGGTCACCGCGATGCGCGTGATATCGGTGACCGACACTCCCGCATACGTCATCTGCCGCTGCGTACCCTCGCCGGGATCGAAGAGCAGGCCCTCCTCGCCCCATCGGAGCAGGTACCCGTTGTGGTTGCGCTGTTTGGTCGGCACCTGGCTCGCGGTGCCGAGCACGACGAGTTCGCGGGGTGACACGGGTGCTCACAGCGCCGCGACGGCGGCAACGAAGCGGTCCAGCTCCTCGAAGCTGACGAAACAGTGCGGGGAGGCACGGACCACGGAGGCCAGACCTCGGGCCGTCATATCCAACAGCGTCGAGGAGGCGTGACTGACCGTGACCGTAATTTCTTGTGTCGCAAGATGATCGCGGACCTCGACGGAGTCGGTGCCGTCGACGGTGAAGGAGACGATGCCGTTGTGCCTGATGCCGATGTCACGGACGGTGACGCCGTCGATCTCGGGCAGCGACTTGCGCAGATACTCCGCGCGGGCCGCGATAGCGGCGTAGACGTCGTCGGGGCCGAGGTCGAGCAGGTACTGCACAGCGGCGCCCAAGCCGAGGCGGGCCGCGACATCGCATTCCCAGAATTCGAATCGCCTCGCGTCGGCGGCGAGGGTGTAAGTGTCGGGCGCCGTCCACCCCGCACTATGCAGATCGAGACGCTGGGGCACCATCGATGTGGCCAATTCCGGACGCAGGTAGAGGAATCCGGTGCCGCGCGGTCCGCGCAGCCACTTGCGACCGGTAACCGAGAGCGCGTCGACGCCGAGTTCGACCACATCGATCGGGAGCTGCCCCGCGGACTGGCAGGCATCCAGCAACACCAAGGCACCGACCGACTGCGCGATCCTGGTGGCCTCGGCGGCCGGGTTGACCAGTCCGCCGTTGGTCGGCACGTGCAGCAGCGAGACCAGCTTGACGCGCTCGTCCACCATGCCCGCGAGGGCGTCGAGATCGAGCTGGCCGCTGCTGTCGCCGGGGATGTGCTGCACGGTTGCCCCGGTCGCCTCCGCACGCTGTAACGCCGCGATGGCGTTGCTCGCATAGTCGGCGCCGGAGATCAGGATGCGGTCGCCGGGAGACAGCGGAACGGAGTAGAAGAAATCGGCCCAGGAACGGGTGGCGCTGTCGCTGAGCGCGATACTCGACGGGTCGGCGTTGATGAGTGTTCCGATGGCGGTTTTCACAGCGGCAAGATCGTCGAGACGCTCGTTCGCCGCGCGGTAGCCACCGACCTCGGCTTCGCGGCGCAGGTGATCGACGACGGTGTCGGTGACAGTCCGCGGTGGCAGCGACGACCCCGCGCTGTCGAGAAAAACGGACCCGGTTCCCGGACTCGACGAGATGCCGGGAGTGTCGTCCCGTACGCGATGGTCGTCCAGCATGCCGACGACCATATCCGGTCAGGAGTTCGAAAGCTTGTCGCTTCTATGTCGGTCTCGCTCGCTACCCTGGTTTGAGTCGGCGTATGCGGAATGCAAAACGCTGTCGCAGCGATACACCAGCTAAGGCGGACACGAACCCGCCGACAGGGCGCCCGGACGGACCTACCCGTCCGGCCGCCGACGGACTCGACAGCGGAGGTTGGTATGGCGGTCACGCTGGAACATCCGGAGTCGGTCAGCGCCATCCAGGACGGGGATCTGTCCTCGCGGGTCGCGGCCGAAGCCTATGTGGGCGGCGTCTGTTTCAAATTGGGACCACCGACGCTGATCGGCGCCGAACTCGAGTGGCTCACCGTGCAGGGTGAGTGTTCGCCGTCAGGCCGATCGGCCGCTCCCCGCCCGCAACTGGCTGCACTCGCAGCTGCTCTCGGACCCTATGCACCGAGGTCCATCGCCCCCGATTCACCGGCGCTCTCGCTGCCGGGGGGCAGCCGGGTCACTATCGAACCCGGCGGTCAGATCGAACTTTCCAGCGCCCCGTTCGCCGCTGCCGCGCAGCTGTGCGAGGGATTGCGCATCGACTCCCAGATGTTGCGGGATCTTCTCGAATCCCGATCCATCCGCACTGTCTCCGGTGCCGCCGATGCGGACCGCCGCCCCAAGCGGGTGTTGCAGCTGCCGCGCTATCGCGCCATGGAGCAGTCCTTCGGCGGTATCGGCCCCTTCGGCAAACTCATGATGTGCAATACCGCCGCCACCCAGGTCAGCGTCGATGCGGGCGCGGATCGCGCGGAGGTCACCGCGCGCTGGACGGCGCTGTACACGATTGGTCCCGCCCTGCTTGCCGTCTTCGCCTGCTCGCCCGCATTGCATAGTGCGCCGGTGGGCGATTGGGCTTCGCAGCGGATGCGCACCTGGTTGCGCCTCGACCACGCGCGCACCCGCCCACCAGTGGAGGCCTGGCCGGATCCGATCGCCGACTACGGCAGGTGGGCACTGGATGTGCCGTTGCTGTGCGTGCGCAGGCCGGACCCGGCACGAGCGGGCGATGCCGCGGTAAACGGACCGAGCGGTAACGGTCACGATCCCGGTTGGTCCGCACCGCCGGGGGCCTCGTTCGCCGATTGGCTTTCCGGCGCCCTGGACGACGAGGTGGGCCGCCGCCCCGACGTCGGGGATCTCGACTACCACCTGACCACGCTGTTCCCCCTGGTGCGCGCGGCGGGACACCTCGAGATCCGCTACCTCGACGCCCAGCCCGGTGACGACTGGACGGTCCCGATCCATGTGGTCGACGCGCTCATGTCGACCCCCGTGGCGGTGGCCGCGGCAACAGCGGTGGCCGCGCCGCTGGCCGGACAGTGGTCGCACGCAGCGCGCTGCGGCCTGGCCGACCCGCAGATCCGGTCGGTGGCGGTCGAGCTGTTGACCCTCGCCGAGGCACATGCGGCCACACCGGAAGCAGCCCGCGAGATCGCCGGAGCGCTCCGGCGATGTCGTGGTGGGCGCACGCCGACCGACGAGGCCGTCGCCGACAGCGCGGGAGCAGGGTCGTGATCGCGATTGCGCATGGGGGAGCTCCCCGCGCGGGCAGCCGATACCCCGCCGACATGCCGACGAGCCCCACGGCCGCGCGAGGAGAGGTCGCGACCGGCGACCGAATCACTTCGCGGGCCGACCATGACCAACCGTGGAGAGCAGTCTCGTGACCATTCATCACCCGAGCACCGACAACGCCGAGACCGAACGACTCCGGGACCGGATCGCCGAGGTCCTGACCCGGGCGCGCGAGCGCACCCTCGCCCTCACCGACAGCCTCGACGAGGCCGAGCTGATCGCCCAGCATTCCCGGCTGATGAGCCCGCTGGTGTGGGACCTCGCGCACATCGGCAACCAGGAGGAGCTGTGGTTGGTGCGCGATGTCGGCGGGCGCGAGCCGGTGCGCGCCGATATCGATGAGCTGTATGACGCCTTCAAGCACGCGCGCGCCAACCGGCCCGAGCTGCCGCTGTTGGACCCGACGCAGGCCAGAGGGTATGTCGGCACCGTGCGCGACACGGTGTGGGATGTGCTGGACCGCAGCGCATTACGTGGCAGGGCGCTTGTCGACGACGGTTTCGCCTTCGGCATGATCGCCCAGCACGAGCAACAGCACGACGAGACCATGCTGGCCACCCATCAGCTACGGACGGGGCCCGCCGTGCTGTCGGCGCCCGCGGCCCCGACGGTGACCACCCCCGTCAGCGGCGAAGTGATCATTCCCGCGGGGGAATTCACCATGGGTACTTCGACCGAGCCGTGGGCGTTGGACAACGAGCGCCCCGCGCATCGAGTGCAGGTGCCCGCCTTCGCCATCGACGCCGCACCGGTGACCAACGCGCAATACCTGGCCTTCGTCGACGACGGTGGTTACGACCGACCGGAACTCTGGTCGGAGCGCGGCTGGGCGCATCGTCAGCAGGCCGGGCTCGTCGCGCCGCAGTTCTGGGAGCGCGATCCGGCCGGGCAGTGGTGGCGCCTGGTTTTCGGCGTGCCGACACCCCTGCGTCCGCATCAGCCGGTGGTGCACGTGTGCTGGTTCGAGGCCGAGGCCTACGCCAACTGGGCGGGCAAGCGCCTGCCCACCGAGGCCGAATGGGAGAAGGCGGCCCGCGTCGATCCCGCCACCGGGGAGTCGCGCCGCTACCCGTGGGGCAATGCCGAACCCGATTCCAGCACCGCGAATCTCGGGCAGCGGCATCTGGAACCCGCCGATGTCGGCGCGTACCCGGCGGGTGCGTCCCCGGCCGGTGTGCACCAGCTCATCGGCGATGTCTGGGAGTGGACCGCTTCCGGTTTCGATCCGCACCCGGGCTTCCGTGCCTTTCCGTATGCGGAGTACTCGGATGTCTTCTTCGGTGGTGACTATCGAGTGCTGCGCGGCGGGTCGTTCGGCACCGATCCCGTGGCCTGCCGCAGCACTTTCCGCAACTGGGACCATCCGATCCGGCGGCAGATCTTCGCGGGCTTCCGGCTGGTCCGCGACCTTCGACAGGGTGAAGGCGAATGAGCACCACGGCAGCGGCAGGCCATGATCGTCACTGCGGCCGGGATGCCGGGCTCGGCATCGGCTTTCCTCGGTGCGACCCGCGAGCCGCCGATGTGTAGGCAGCTCGGTTACCTCGGCCCGCAGGTGCGGGTGGGTGACATGCTCACGCTCGGAACACATTCACTGCGCACCCAGGCGTGGGCGCCGAAGGACATGCGTCGCGGCGGCACCATCAACGCCGACGGGTTCGGCGTCGCCTGGTGGCGCGACGATGCCGACGACTCGGTGACGGTCAGCCGCTACCGCAATTCGGCGCCGATCTGGACCGATCCGGCCGTCGAAGAGGTGCTTCCGCAATTGGAATCGTGGGCGGTGCTGGCGGCGGTGCGCTCGGCCACTGTCGGCATGCCGATCGAGCGGAGCGCCTGCGCGCCGTTCACCCACGGCCGCTGGGCCTTCAGTCACAACGGCATGGTGCCCCAGTGGCGGCGGACACTCGCCGCGGTAGCGGCGGAATTCGACAGCACCGCAGCCGAACTCGGTGCCGGGCTATTCGAGCCGACGCGGTTGCTCGAAGCGGAATCGGCCACCGACTCGGCAACGCTGTGGGTGCTACTGCGTGGCCTGCTCGCCACCGGCGCGCCCGACGGCGAGTGGGGGGCCGCGCCCGCGGCGCTGAGCCTGCTGGTCTCCGCCGTGCTCGCCCACGCCCCACGATCGCGGCTGAACTTCCTGCTCGGCGATGGCGCCCAACTGTGGGCGACCACCTGGCATCACTCGCTCTCGGCGCTGGTCACCGATGATTTCGCCATCCTCTCCTCCGAACCGTTCGATGACGACCCCCGCTGGCAGCCGATCCCCGATAGGAGCCTGGTCACCGCGCGTCCCGGCGCGCTGTCGGTCGATCCGCTTCCCACCGCACCCGCGTCGCCCGAGTACGACGCGATACCGAAAGGCACGCCGCAATGACCGGACCGACGCTGGAGATCCACCTATCCGACGACGACCTCACCTCCGCGTTGCGGGCGGATGCCAGGCTCGGGCTCACCACGGACCCGAAGTGGTTGCCACCCAAGTGGTTCTACGACGCCCGCGGCAGCGAGCTGTTCGAGCAGATCACCGAACTACCGGAGTACTACCCGACGCGCACCGAACGCGCACTGCTGCAACGGGTTGTCGGCGAGATCGCGCGCACCGCGCAGGCCGAGGTTCTTGTCGAGTTGGGTGCTGGGTCGGCAGCCAAGACGCGGCTGCTGCTCTCGGCGCTCACCAGCGAGGGTCCATTGAAGACCTATGTCCCGCAGGATGTCTCGTCCTCGGCACTACGGGCCGCCGCCGACGAAATCGCCGCGGAATTCCCCGGCCTGGCCGTCCACGGTGTGGTCAGCGATTTCACCGACACCCTGCACAACCTGCCCGGCGGCGGCCGCCGCATGATCGCCTTCCTCGGCGGCACCATCGGCAATCTCGTCCCTGCCGAACGCGCCGAGTTCCTCGCGAGCATCCACGACGTGCTGGAACCGGGTGAACAACTGCTGCTCGGCGCCGGCCTGGTCATCGACCCCGCCGTCCTCGTCCCCGCCTACGATGACGCCGCGGGCGTCACCGCGGAGTTCAATCGAAATGTTCTGCATGTTCTGAACAACCGGCTCGACGCCGACTTCGAACCTGACAAGTTCGAGCACATCGCCCGCTGGGATGCCGAGAACGAATGGATCGAAATGCGCCTGGCGGCAGGCGAGGACATGACCGTCCGGATCCGTGACCTCGACCTGACCGTCGAATTCACCCGCGGTGAGCAGCTGCGCACCGAAATCTCCGCCAAGTTCCGCGTCTCTGGGCTCGAGGCCGAACTGGCGGCAGCAGGATTCCGCACCGAACACGTCTGGACCGACCAGCAAAACCGCTTCGCGCTGGTACTCGCGGCGCGAACATAACCGGTCGCATTTCGTTCAGGCGAGGTGCAATTCGATTACCCGGGCGACCAGTGCCCGCACATCGATAGCCGGACCGACCAGTCGAAGGCTGCGGTTGGCTTGCAGCGCCGCGATGCCGTGCAGATTGGTCCACAGCGCGATCACCCGTTCCCCCGGCGGACCCGATTCGGTGTCCGCTGGGGTCGCCTCGTGGACGAGGGCGGCGAAGCGCCGCAACAGCGGCAGAGTCGTCGAGCGCAGGTTCTCGCCCGAGCCCTCGAGCAGATCGTGGCGGAACATCAGCGTGAACATCTCGGGCCGCAGTCCCGCGAACTCGACATACGCCGCGCCCATCCGCTCCAGGTGCTCGCGTGCCGTCGCCGCACTCGCCTGCGCCACATCGAACCGCTCGATGAGATCGGCGAAGCCACGGGCGGCGATGGCGGCCAGCAACGCATGGTGGGTGGGGAAGTGCCTGCGCGGCGCACCGTGTGACACCCCCGCCGCCCTGGTGATCGCGCGCAGCCCGAGTTGACCCGCGCCGACTTCCTCCAGCAGCTCGACGCCAGCGCCGACCAGCCGTTCCCGCAGTGACCCGTTTCCGACCATGAGGACATTGTCTCAGCGTCGAGTAGACACTGTCTACTGCCTTGCTGTAGACAGTGTCTACAACAAATTCCTCGGAGGCTCTCGTGTGGTATCGGCTGTTCAAGTACGTATTGCTAGGCCCGCTGCTGCGGTTGCTCGGCACACCTGAAGTGGAAGGGTTGCAGCATGTTCCGCAAGAGGGGCCGGTCATCATCGCGGCCAACCACTTGGCCGTGATCGACTCGCTGTACCTGGCGCTGATCCTGCCGCGGCGAGTCACCTTCCTGGCCAAGCAGGAGTACTTCACCGGCACCGGGTTGAAGGGACGCATCCAACGCTGGTTCTTTACCGCCACCGGCCAGGTGCCGGTGGACCGTACCGGCGGCACCGCGGCCGCGGACGCACTCGCCGCCGCCACGAAGATCCTGGAGTCGGGCGGCGTTTGGGCGATCCACCCGGAAGGCACCCGCTCCCCCGACGGCCGGATCTATCGCGGCCGAACAGGCGCGCTGCGCGTCGCCATGGCGACGGGCGCTCCGGTGATCCCGGTGGTGTTGTCCGGCACCGACGCGGTGAACCCCCGCGGCAGCAGGTTCTTGCGCTTCGCCAAAGTCCGCATCGACGTGGGCGCACCGCGCTACTACCCGCCGGTCGTCCTGCACACCGAAGTTCCCGCCGAGCGCGTTCGTGCCGCGACCGATCTGCTGATGCGTGAGCTCGCCGCGCGGTCGGGCCGCCACTACGTCGACCGCTACGCGACCACCTTCGGCAGCCATAGCTAGCCGGAATTACCAGGACCGATCGGCCGGCGAATCGAAAAGTGGGTTAACGCCGGGCCGAAATGGCGGGATAGTGGAGACAGGCCGGAAAACGGTCTGCAGTGCGCTCGGGCGAGGCGGATCCGGCCACTGTGTTCGTGATGAGGGAGTTGGACGTTGAGCAGGTTCACCGACGAGATGTACGCGACGGCCACAACATCCACGCACGGGCTCGTCACCGGAGAACCCGACGCCCCACGGCGCCAGTCCTGGGGCGAAATCCATCAGATCGCCCGCCGCATGGCGGGTGGACTTGCCGAGGCCGGGATCGGACGCGGCGACGCCGTCGGCGTGCTCGCCGGCCTACCGGTCGATATCGCACCCGCATGCCAGGCCATCTGGATGCGAGGCGCGTCGATCACCATGTTGCATCAGCCGACCCCGCGCACCGATCTGGTGATCTGGGCTCGCGATACCGAGACCGTGCTGACCATGATCGAGGCGCGGGCCGTGGTACTCGGCGCTCCCTTCGAGGCCGCGGAGCCGCTGCTGCGTGAGCGCGGCATCACCGTGGTGCGCATCGATCAGCTGCACAACGGCGAGGACACCGATCCGGTGCCGACCACCGAATCCGATATCGCGTTGCAGCAGTTGACTTCCGGGTCGACCGGATCACCCAAAGCGGTGCAGATCACGCACGGGAACTTCTTCGTCAACGCCTACGCCATGTTCGACCGAGTGAAGTTCCAGCTCGACGACGATGTGATGATCAGCTGGCTGCCCCTGTTCCACGACATGGGCATGGTCGGATTCCTCAGCGTCCCTATGCAGTTCGGCGCCGAGGTGGTGTGTGTGACGCCGCTGGACTTCCTGACGCGCCCCGTGCTGTGGGCGGAGTTGATCGACAAATACCGCGGCACCGTCACGGCGGCACCGAATTTCGCCTACTCCCTGCTGGCCCGCCGATTGCAGCAGGCGGAGGCGGGATCGCTGGATCTCAGCAGCGTCCGCTACATGTGGAATGGTGCGGAGCCGGTCGATCCCGACACCATGGACGCGCTCGCGGCGGCCGGTCAACGCTTCGGGCTCAACCCGATGGCACTGACGCCGGTCTACGGCATGGCCGAAACCACGTTGGCTGTCTCGGTCCCGGACCCGGGCCATGGCCAGGTGCTCGACATTGTCGACGCCGACCTGCTCGAGGCGCTCGGCAAGGCGGTGCCGGTGCACGGGGACCATGCGCACCAGGGCAATGTCCGAAGACTGCCGACGTTGGGCTACCTGGTCGACAACCTGGAAGGCCGCGTAGTCGACGCCGAACGCCAGCCGCTGCCGACCCGATCGGTGGGCGTCATCGAATTGCGCGGCCCGGCGGTCACCGCCGGCTACATCACCGTCAACGGCTTCCGCTCCGCGCAAGACGACGAGGGCTGGCTCGACACCGGCGACATCGGCTACTTCACCGAAGAGGGCCTTGTCGTGGTCTGTGGCCGCATCAAGGACGTCATCATCATGGGCGGTCGCAATATCTACCCCACCGACATCGAGCGCGCCGCGATGCGCGTCACCGGCGTCCGGCCGGGCAACGCGGTCGCCGTCCGGCTCGACGCCGGTGAGAAACGCGAAAGCTTCGCGGTGGTGGTGGAAAGCAACGACCACCAGAACCCCGACGAGGTCAAACGCATCGAACGCGAGATCGTGCACGCGGTCTTCACCGAGGTCGGCGCCCGCCCCCGCACCGTCGCGGTGCTCGGTCCGGGTGCGCTTCCCAAGACCTCCTCGGGCAAACTCCGCCGCGCCGCCACCGCCATCCACCTGCACTGAACATTCGCCCGCACTGCGCGGCGATGAATTCCTGCCACGGCCGTCGTCTGTATCGATGAGCCGACGACAGGAGTTCAGTGATGCCCGAAATCGAGCCTGTCGCCCAACTGGATCAGCGCTTCAGCACCCCCGGCGGCAGCTCGCCGTCGTGGGCCGAGGTCGTCGACGTGCTGAAGAAGTCGGAAATGTTCTGGCTGTCCACCGCGCGGAGCAATGGCCGGCCGCACCTCACCCCGCTGCCCGCGATCTGGCACCGCGGCCGACTGCACATCTGCACCGGAGACAAGGAACAGAAAGCGAAAAACCTATTCGCAGAACCACGGTGCAGCCTCGCGACGGGCACCGATCGTATGAATTCCGGGCTCGATGTGGTGGTCGAGGGCACCGTCGAACGGATCACCGACCAAGCCACCTCGCACGAGCTGGCTGAGCTGTGGAAATCCGAGTTGGCCTGGGACTTCAGCGTGCGGGACGGTGGATTCGACGATGGTGAGGGTCGCGCAGCGCTCAGTGCAGCTGGTTCTGTGCCGTCTCCAACCCGACGCGCAGCAGCAGCTCGACCGCGTCGGCGGTCTGCTCGACGATTACCGGAACTTCCTTGCGCTCGGGGGCCGAGAACGGCTTGAGTACATAGTCCGCGGGATCCTGCCGACCGGGCGGACGGCCGATGCCGAACCGAACCCGCAGGTAGTCCTTCGTGGTCAGGGCGCTGGATACAGAGCGAAGACCGTTGTGGCCGCCCTCGCCGCCACCGCGCTTGAGCCGCACAGCGCCGAAGGGGAGATCGAGCTCGTCGTGGATAACGATCACCTCGGTGAGCGGCACGGAGAAGAAGCGGGCCAGTGCGGCGACCGGGCGACCGGACAGGTTCATGAACGATCGCGGTTTGGCGATCAGCACCTGACGGCCGTCGAGGCGGGCCTGCAGTAGATCCGCGCCCGACTTCTTGTGCACGGCAAAACGGCCACCGACGCGCTCCGCGAGCACGTCGGCGACCATGAAGCCGACATTGTGCCGGGTGCGCTCGTATTCGGGACCTGGATTACCCAGTCCGACGACGAGCGCGGGCCCGGTCGTGGATTCGGTCATGAAGTAACCGACCCGTTGAAAGTTCTTACTCGGCGCTCTCGGCAGCACCCTCGGCGGCGGCCGCAGCGGCTTCCTCGGTCTCCTGCGCGGAGGCCGGGGCGGCGATGATGTTGACGATCAGGGCTTCCGGATCGCCGGCCAGGGTGACGCCGCTCGGCAGCTCGATGCCACCGGCGGTGATCTGGGTGCCCGCCTCGATGCCTTCGATCGACACCTCGATGGACTCGGGGAGCTTGGTGGCGTCGGCCTCGATGGAGAGGGTGGTGCTCTCCTGGGTGATCAGCGTGGCCGAGGCGGCATCGCCGGTCAGCACGATCTGCACATCGGCGGTGACGCGCTCGCCGCGCTTGATGATCAGCAGGTCGGCGTGCTCGATGTAACGGCGAATCGGGTGCACGACAACGGATTTGGTCAGCGCGAGCTGCTTCTTGCCGTCGATGACGAGGTTCAGCAGCGCGTTGGTGCCGTGCTCACGCAGGATGGCGGCGAAGTCGCGTGCGTTGAGCGAAAGGTGCTGCGGGTCGGCGGCGTGGCCGTACAGCACGGCGGGCACGTTGCCGGAACGACGGGTGCGGCGGGCGGCGCCCTTGCCGAACTCCGTACGAACGGCGGCTTCGAGAACATTGGCGTCGGACATGACTGGATCTACTCCCTACGGCTCTTCCGGGCTTGGTCAACAGTGCGCACCAGGGACTGTTTCCGCCCTGGCTCTAAGTTGGTCAACTCGTCGGGCGAAGACCGAACGAGGACGGCCGGAAGCCGAGCCGCGTCGATCACGGTGAGCGCAAAGGTCTGCGGTCACCCTCGCCGAGACAACCCGAACACCATAGCGCAATGGTCATGCGCGAGGTGAATCGGGTGGTTACCGCGCGTCGGGCAATGGTCACACCGGTCGCGTACGCTGGAGCGGTTGCCGATCGGACGTTTGCGAAAGGTTGTTGAAGTTGACCGCCTCCACTGAGGGTGTCGTCGCGCCCACGCCGCGCGGGCTACCCGCCGAGGTTGCCCGACGCCGCACCTTCGCGGTGATCTCCCACCCCGACGCGGGCAAGTCGACGCTCACCGAGGCGCTCGCACTGCACGCCAAGATGATCTCCGAAGCGGGCGCGATCCACGGCAAGGCCGGACGCCGCTCGACCGTCTCGGACTGGATGGAGATGGAGAAAGCCCGCGGCATCTCGGTCTCCTCGACCGCGCTGCAGTTCAATTACCGCGCCGCGGGCTCCGATGTCGACAACGTGATCAACCTGGTCGACACCCCCGGTCACTCGGACTTCTCGGAGGACACCTACCGGGTGCTCACCGCCGTCGACGCCGCGGTCATGCTCATCGACGCCGCGAAGGGACTGGAACCGCAGACGCTGAAGCTCTTCCAGGTGTGCCGCCATCGCGGCATCCCGGTGATCACCGTCATCAACAAGTGGGACCGGCCGGGCCAGGCACCGCTGGAACTGCTCGATGAGATCCACGAACGAATCGGCCTCACGCCGACCCCGCTGTTCCTGCCCGTCGGCATCGCGGGCGACTTCCGCGGACTGCTGCGCCGCGGTCCCGACGGCGCCGCGGTCGAATACATCCACTTCACCCGGACCGCAGGTGGCGCGACCATCGCGCCGGAGGAATCGCTGACGCCGGAATCCGCCGAAGCGCGTGAGGGCGAAGCCTGGACCACCGCCGCCGAGGAAAGCGAATTGCTCTCGGCCACCGGACAGGACCACGATCAGGAACTGTTCCTCGCCGGTCAGACCTCACCGGTCATCTATGCCTCGGCGATGCTGAACTTCGGTGTCCGGCAGCTGCTGGAGGCACTGGTGGCGCTCGCGCCCGCGCCCGGCCCACGCCCCGATGTGGCGGGCACGGCGCGCGACACCACCGACCCGTTCAGTGCGGTCGTGTTCAAGGTGCAGGCGGGCATGGACGCGGCGCACCGCGACCGGCTGGCGTTCATGCGGATCGTCTCGGGTGAGTTCGAGCGCGGCATGGTGGTCACCCACGCGCAGACCGGCAGGCCCTTCGCGACGAAGTACGCGCTGACCGTGTTCGGCCGCGAACGTTCGACCGTCGACACCGCCTACCCCGGCGACGTGGTCGGCTTGGTCAACGCGACCGCGCTGGCGCCGGGACACACGCTGTTCGTGGACAAGAAGGTGGAGTTCCCGCCGATCCCATCGTTCGCGCCGGAACACTTCGCGGTGCTGCGCGCGGAGAGCGCGGGCAAGTACAAGCAGTTCCGCAAGGCCATCGACCAGCTCGACTCCGAGGGCGTGGTTCAGGTGCTGCGCAACGACATCCGCGGCGATGCCTCCCCCGTGCTCGCGGCCGTCGGTCCGATGCAGTTCGAGGTGGTCACCGCCAGGATGATGGCGGAGTTCACTGTGGAGACCAGGATGGAAAACCTGGCCTACACCTTGGCGCGGCGCACCGACGCCGAGTCGGCGCCCGAGCTCAGCCGTCAGCGGGGGGTGGAGGTCTTCACCCGCAGCGACGGCGCGCTGCTCGCCTTGTTCAGCGACAAGTGGCGGCTGCAGTACATCGAGAAGGAACTGCCGAGTCTCACGCTGGAACCGCTGGTGGCCGCCGCCGACTGAGTCACCCGGCGTCCGGCTCCCGCCGTAATGGGGTGGTTGGCTCTCGTTCCACCGAGGCGAAGCTGCCGTCTTCCTGGGCGATGAGACCCCAGCGGCTGGAGGTCAGGCGCAGGCTCGGGAGATCGCTCAGCGAGAGGACCACCTCGTAGGTGCGCTCGTAGCCGGTGTGCGATATCCGCCAGTTGCCATCCCGGCAACGCACGTAGCTGTCGGTGTAGAACGCCGCGCCGCGCAGCAGCATATTGTGCGCCGGGATGAGCACGGTGTCGGCGAGATACCAAGTACCGGTGGCGGTGTCACCATCGACATCGATCTCCGGATGATCGCAACGGTGCTCGGTGATGACGTGCGGACCGAGGGTGTTGCGCATAAAGGCAAGGAAGGCGTCGCGGGACTCGAACTGCAGGTACTCGCTGTAGGTCGCCGTAGCCTCCGGCACCATGGTGTCGGCGAATTCTTCCCACGATTTGGTGTCGAGGGCGCGCAGGTATCGGAACTTCAACCGGCCGATGGCGGACACAGCATCCTGATCCATACCTCAAACAATCCCATTCGAAGCGGCCGTACTGCGGGATTTGCGAGATTTGTATCAGATTGCTATGACCGCGTCGGCCGATTCGGAAGGTCGCGAGTGTCGGGGTCAGCTTCCGATCGTGAAGCAGGTGCGGCAGAAGTCCTCGCCGAACTCGGTCAGCCGCAGACTCTTGCGCACGATCTTCGGTGCCCGGCCCGCTTTCTTCAGCGCCGCCTCGACCTCGGGCTGCACCTCCAGCACCATGTAGCGACTGAGCACCACCGGATCGTCCGAGGTCAGCGTCAGCCCGAGCCGGTTGAGGTTGATCAGATAGGTGCGCGACCGATCGGGGTAGCGGACACCGGCCTGCTCCGGCACCGAGGTCAGATCACCGGTCACCAGCTCCGAGCCGATGCCGAGCGGCCGATTGGTCCGTACATCGACAGAGGGTTGTGGACCGTTCAACGCCATGAAGCGCAGAATGCGCGCCTCGTCCGGAGCCAGCTCGTCGAGAATGCGGTCATAGGCCGGATGGACGTCCTCGGAGAAGTAGACATCCGCCGACCGGGCCAGCAGCGCATCACCGCGGCGGCGCAGGTCCTCGATGGAGGCCGAATGCAGCGGCGCGCCGAGGCCGATCGCCTGCTGCGCGGCCGGGCCATTGGAAGTCGGTACGTAGCTGACGATTTCGCGCACCGAGCCCTCGGTGACGCCGAGCGCGCTGCGCGCGATGGACCGCAGCGCATTGCCGGTCCGCTCGGCGATATCGGCCGAGGACTCACCGTCCAGCGCAGCCTGCGTGATCTCCTTGGTCACCTCATAGGAGGTGTTCACCGCCCACTGACTCCCGCGCACCACAGTGTCCGCCGCCAGCCCTGCTGCCCGGAACACACCGCGGATCAGTCGTGCCTCGTTGCTGATCTGCCGCTGTTCGACATCCGAGCTGCGCTCGACCGCGCGGGAACCGGCCCGGGCCACGTCCTGTCCGGTCCTGTCGTCTGCCACGTCCTACTCCGATGTATTGCCTAGTGAACGAATACGCCCACAGATTATTGCCCGACAGCCTTCCAGGTATGCCCAACTCGCCAGCCGTGTGGCTCGCGCTCACAACTGTGCCGCTCACGACCGGCCCCGCGCCGACGCAAACCCCAAGCACCCGTACCTGTGGCGAGTGGGATGTGGTTGGTCGTCATTGTCTCCGCTGTGGTTGGACAGTACGACATTCTGGACACACACTGTGACTGATGTCTCAGACAATCCGACGTGGCCCGCCACACTCGATGTTGGCCGCATTCCGTACTTCACAGTAGGGTCCAGTCGCCGACAGGGTGCTACTTTGAGTTCCCGGTGAAGCGGCGATCACCGGTTTATCGGCAGGAGGGTGTCGTGTTAGAGAGTGTGTTCCACCCAACCATTGCGCTGGAACTGATTACGATTCCGCTCTTCACCGGCATCATCGGCTACATCACCAACTGGACCGGTGTCCTGATGCTGTTCCGTCCTATCGCCTTTCACGGCATCCGGTTACCTGGGCTGCGCGCGTTATACCCGTACCTACCCAAGCGAATTCAGGTACTGCCGCTGCTGAGCTACGACGGCCGAATCGGCTGGCAGGGCATCGTGCCGTCGCGTGCGGACAAGATGGCGAGCATTGCCGTCGACAAAGGGCTCGCGAAACTGGGTAGCGTCGCCGACTTCTATCGAGAGATTGAGCCCGACGCCCTCGCCGAACATTTGACCACTATCGCGGAAACGCAAATCCACGACATCGTCGAGGAAATCTTGCGCCGCGAACATCCGCAATTCTGGTACAACCTGCCGACCCAGGTGCGCGACATGGTGCACGACCGGGTCCGTCAGCAACTGCCCGAAATCCTGCGCAACCTCACCGACGAACTCGGCGCGAATATCGATCAGCTGCTCGATGTGAAACAGATGGTCATCCGCTACTTCCAGGCCCGGCCGCAGCTGCTCAATCAACTGTTCCAGGTGCTCGGCGCCAAAGAGCTGCGGTTCATGATCAACTTCGGTTTCTACTTCGGCGCGCCGATGGGCGCCGTGCTCGTCGCGATCCTGCATATGACCGGATGGTCCACGCTCGCGGTGCTGCCGATCGGCGGCGTCATCATCGGCTGGGTGGTCAACTGGGTCGGCATCAATATGATCTTCGCGCCCGCCTACCCGAAGTGGTGGTGCCCGTGGCGGCAGGGCCTGCTGATCAAGCGACAGTCCGAAATCACGGCGGGCTATGCGGAATTGGTCTCCAGCCAAGTCATGACCGTCGCGAACATCGGCGATGAACTCCTCAACGGCCCGCGCTCGGACCGCACGATGCAGATGCTGGAGGACACCCTGCGCCCGGCCGCCGACCGGGCGCTCGGACCGGCGAAGTCGGCGGTCAAGTTCGTGCTCGGCAGCCGCGAGTACGACGCGTTGCAGTCGACACTCACCGCGGAGGCCATGAACATCGCCCCGATCGCGTTCGCCGATCCGGAGTTCAACGTTCGGCAGGGCAAGCAGATCAACGAGTACATCGCCAAGCAAATGTCCGCTCTATCGCCCACCGATCTGGTCGACATGCTGCGATCGGCGATCAAACAAGATGAATGGTTGCTTTTCCTCCATGGCGGTGTGCTCGGGCTGTTTGCCGGATACGCTCATATCCTGATCTTCGGGACAGGAGTGGCAACAGCATGGTGGTGAGGGAACCCGGTGGCGACGGCGACGATACGCAGGCCGTCGAGCCTCTGGAGCCGGCCGCGCCGTCGAAGGAGATCGCCCGACGGCCCATCACCGAAATCCAGTTAGCCGACGAATCGCCAACGCGTGGAAGACAATCCGGCGTGCGCAACACGGTGCGCGCGGCGACCGGCGTTGCGCGGGTCGCGGTGACCGCGGCCACCGAGGTCGCCGCGTGGAGCTTCGATACCGCACTCGGTGTCGGCGCGACAGTCGTGCGCGGCAGCGTCGCCGGTGTGCCACCGCGGGAGGTCCTGGCCGAGGCGGAGGCCGAAGTACGCGATGCGGTGCGCCGAGCGCTGCGACTGCCCGCCACGCCGGAGCCGCCCGACCCCACCGCGCTGCCCACCTTGCGCGAACAGGGCGCCGCTCTGCTGCGGCTCTCGGCGAGCACGCAGGGCGAGCACAGCGACAGCCACCCGGCCTTCGCCAGGATGTTGGCGGACCTCACCCCCGACGAGGCGCGCATCCTGCGATTCCTCCACCTCGACGGGCCGCAGCCCTCGATCGATATCCGCACCGGCCGTCCACGTGGCCTCGGCGCCGAACGAATCATGTCCGGCCTCAACCTGATCGGCGAGCACGCGGGGCTGCGCTTCCCGAACCGCATTCAGCAGTACCTGCCCAACCTGCGCAGGCTCGGCCTGATCGAGTTCGTCAAGGAACCGGTCGGCAACCCGAACCGCTACCAGCTTCTCGAAGCACAATCCCCCGTGCGCGAGGTGCTCAAGCGGTCCGGTTTCGGCACCAAGGTGCACTACCGCAGCATCGCACTCACCAGCTTCGGCGCCGACTTCGTCCAGACCTGCCTACCAGTCGTCCAGGACGGCCGCGCCGCCGGCACCAGCTAGTCTACGCTCAGACACCTTCGGCCAGTTCCATCCAACGCTCTTCGGCGGCTTCCTTTTCTGTGACCACCTGCTTGAGTTCCGCGCCGAGCTTCACCAGCTTGTCCGGGTTCGTGGCGGCCTCGGCCAACGCGGCGTGTAGTCGCTGCTCGCGTTCGTCGAACTTCTCGATGGCCCGTTCGAGCTTGGAGAGTTCCTTGCGCGCGGCGCGCGCCGCCGCGGCGTCGGTTACCGGCGCGGACTTCACCTCGGAGGCGCCCGCGCGAATCGCGACATCACCCTGCGCGGCGCGCTTCTTCAGGTACTCGTCGATGCCGCCGGGCAGATTGGTGAGTTTGCCGTCCCCGAACAGCGCCCAGGTGGAATCGCAGATGCGCTCGATCAGGTAACGATCGTGGCTGATGACGACCAGGGTGCCCGCCCAGTTGTCGAGCAGGTCCTCCAACTGCTGCAGGGTGTCGATGTCGAGGTCGTTGGTCGGCTCGTCGAGCAGCAGCACGTTGGGTTCGGCCATCAGGATGCGGGTCAACTGCAGCCTGCGCCGCTCACCACCGGACAGATCCCCGACCGGAGTGCGCTGGCGAGCCGGGGTGAAGCCGAGCCGTTCGGCCAGCTGGCCCGCAGAGATCTCCTTGTCGCCGAGCATGATTCGCTGCGCGACCTGTTGCACGGCTTCCAGCACGCGCATATCGGTCGGCAAATCGTCGAGTTCCTGACGCAGCCAGCCGATCTGCACCGTCTGACCCTGAATGCGCTTGCCCGCGGCCGGTTCGGTGTCCCCGGCCAGGGTACGCAGCAGGGTCGTCTTGCCGGATCCGTTCACGCCGACGAGGCCGACCCGCTCCCCCGGCGCGAGACGCCAGGTCAGGTCGCGCACCAACTCCCGGCCATCCGGGGTAGCGAGGGTGGTGTCTTCCAGCTCGATGACGACCCGCCCGAGACGTTTCCTGGCGAACGCGGCCAGCGAGACGCTGTCGCGCGGCGGCGGCACATCGGCGATCAGCGCCTCGGCCGCCTCCACCCGGTAGCGCGGCTTGGATGTGCGCGCCTTTGCGCCGCGTCGCAGCCAGGCCAGTTCCTTGCGGGCCAGGTTGCTGCGTCGCGCTTCGGAGGCGTCGGCCTGCCGTGCACGCTCGGCGCGGGCGAAGATCCAGTCGCCGTAACCGCCCTCATAGCTTTCGACTTTGCCGCCGACGACCTCCCAGGTATTGGTGGCGACGGTGTCGAGGAACCAGCGATCGTGGGTCACGACCACCAGTGCGCTGCGGCGGTTGAGCAGATGTTCGGCCAGCCACTGCACACCCTCGACGTCGAGGTGGTTGGTCGGCTCGTCGAGCACGAGCAGATCGAGATCGCGGACCAGCGCGGCGGCCAAGGCCACTCGGCGACGCTCGCCACCGGACAGGTTGTCGATCGAGGTCTCCAGGCCGAGCCCGGCGATCCCGATGCCCTCCATCACCGAGCGGATGCGCGGATTTGCGGCCCATTCGTGTTCGGCGACATCGTCGGTCATCGCGTCGTCGGCGAGCCCTGCCAGCACCACAGAACCGACCGTCGCACCAGGTGGCAGCACCCCACGCTGAGTCACGACGGCGATACGCAGACCACCGACTCGGCTCACCCGGCCACTGTCGGGTGGCTCCAGGCCGGTCAGCACCTCCAACAGGGTGGTCTTGCCGCCACCGTTGAGGCCGACGACACCGATCCGCTCGCCCGCGTGCACGCCGAGCGACACGGCGTCCAGGAGCGGGGTGATCCCGAAGCTCTTGGAGACCTGTTCGAGGTTGATCAGGTTGGACATAGATCCTTCCGAGTCATGCGCGGGCGGAGTGCTCGCCCCGGAGCAAGCGTACTGTTCCGACTCTTTGCCTACTCGGGCCATACAAGTTGGCGAGCGACGAGCCCTCCCGTCCATTGGGCACTCACCCGATACCGTCCGGCAAGTCACCGCCGCGAAAATCCGGCCGGCCGAGCGCACTCCTGCCACCGCCACACACGAGTTGCGCAACGAACGGCGTTCGCTTACAGTAATCACAACGAACAACGTTCGTCACGAACAGTGTTAGCTCGAATGGCGCTCTCGAAGTAAGCCGCAGAACGGGAGCCTCACCTCAGTTCGAGGTGCGAGAGGCGGCACGTTTCAACTACCCCTCACCCGGAGGTCCTCATGCATATCGGTCTCGGCCTGCCCATTTCCGATCCCGCCGCCCTGCTCGACTGGGCCCGCCGCGCCGACGCGGGCCCCTTCTCCACACTCGGCCTGCTCGACCGGCTCGTGTACGACAACCCGGAACCCCTTGTCGCACTCGGCATGCTCGCAGGTGCGACCAGCCGCATCAAAGTGCAGACCGAGGTGCTCATCGCACCGCTGCGCGAGCCGACGCTGCTCGCCAAACAGGCCGCCACACTCGACCGCATGTCCGGCGGCCGCCTGGTCCTCGGCCTCGGCGTCGGCGGTCGCGAGGACGATCACATCGCCTCCTGCACCGACATCCGCACCCGCGGCCGCCGCCTGGACGAGCAGCTGGAGGTCATGCGCCGCCTGTGGTCCGGCCAGGCCTACGGCGCCGACTGCGGCCCGGTCGGTCCCGCGCCGCTGCGCCCCGAAGGCCCCGAGGTGCTCTTCGGCGGTTTCCAGCCCGCCGCCATCGACCGCGTCGGCCGCTGGGGCGGTGGTTTCCTCGCCGCCGCGGCGCCGTCCTGGGCTGGTGGCCTCTTCGATATCGCCCGGCGCTCGTGGACCGAGCACGGCCGCGCCGGTGAGCCCCGCATCGTCGCCCAGGTCAATGTCGCACTCGGCGCGCCCGACCTGGTCGAGGAAGCCCGCGCCGCCATGGGCGCCTACTACGAATTCAGTGGCCGCGCCGACTACATGGTCGCTGGAATGCTCACCACACCCGACGAAATCCGTTCCGCCATCAAGCAATTCGACGATCTCGGCGCCGACGAAGTGATGCTCTACTGCTACGGCGGCGACGCCGACCAAGTCGACCGCCTCGCCGACGTCATCGGCTAGTCGCAGCCTCGTCAGCGCTTGCCCTGGCCCTCGCCGCTCAATATGCGAGCGCCGGGGACCGGGCCGCTCGCGGTGCGCACACTACGGCAGACACCCGCGCCAGCGAGTTCGGCGGCGACCGCCACGGCGGATTCCTCACTGTCGCATAGGAAGGCGCAGGTGGGGCCGGAGCCCGAGACCAGACCGGCGAGCGCGCCCGCGGTGACGCCCGCACGCAGGGTGCGGCGCAGCTCGGGTTTCAGCGAAAGCGCAGCGGCTTGCATGTCATTACCGAGCAGTGGCGCAAGCTGGCTCGGGTCGCCGGAGGCCAATGCCTGCATCAGCTGCTGTGGCTCGCCGAGCCGAGGTGGGGCACCCTGCGCACGCAGGCGATCGAGTTCGCCGAATACCGCGGGAGTGGACAGCCCACCCTTGGCGAGCGCGAGCACCCAGTGAAAGGTATTGCGGGACAACACCGGAAGCAGCCGCTCGCCGCGGCCGGTGCCCAGTGCGGTGCCACCGTGCAGCGCGAAGGGGACATCACTGCCCAGTTCGGCTGCGACCGCGGATAGTTCGTCGCGGGTGAGTCCGAGGTCCCATAACTCGTTCAAGCCGACCAACGCGGCCGCGGCGTCCGCGCTACCCCCTGCCATCCCGCCCGCCACCGGAATGCCTTTACTGATGGCGATTTCCACCAACGGGGCCCGGCCGGCCAGGTGCGCGAGCCGGACGGCCGCCTTCCACACCAGGTTGGTGCGGTCGGTCGGTACGTCCGCCGCGCCCTCGCCCGCGACCCGCACCATGAGCGAGTCCGACGGCGAGATCTCTAGATCGTCACTCAGCGATAGCGCTTGGAACACCGTGGTCAGATCGTGATAGCCGTCCGCCCGCAGATCGCCGACGCCGAGATGGAGATTCACCTTGGACGGCGCACGCACGATGACTGGGCTGGGCACAACTGACAACACGGTGGTCAAGCTTAGTGGGCCCAGGCCGACCACGTCCGCCCCGAACCGGCTCCGGGCCCTGCGGAAGCAACGCAGCCGCACAGACGCCGAGCCGAAGGCGACATAGCCGCACATGCACGGGGCCGAGCCGAGGCGAGGCAGCCGCACGTGCACCGAGCCCAGCGGCGAGACAGCCGCCGATCGGGCGCCGACGATAGGCGCCCGACCCGCGATGAGTCATTCGTCAGGTATGCGTCATTCGGTTACAGGAGGGCGCCTCCGGTGGCATCGATCCATTGACCGGTGACCCAGCGCGAGTCGTCCGAGGCGAGGAATGCCACCACATCCGCGATATCGGCGGGCTGCCCGACCCGCTTCAGCGGGGAGTAGTCGGCCACCATCGCCTCGGCCTGGTCGTTGCGCAACCAGGCCGCGTTCATATCGGTGTCGATGATGCCTGGCGCAACGGCGTTCACCGTGATGCCTCGGGCGCCGAGTTGCTTGGCCAGGTTGGCGGTGAAGACGTCGATCGCGCCTTTGCTCATCGTGTAGGCGATCAACTGGGGCATCGCGAAGCCGTGGGTGAGCCCGGTGGAGGTGTTGATGATGCGGCCGCCGTCACGTAGTCGCTCGAGGCCGTGCTTCGTGACGAAGAACGGCGCCTTGGCGTTGACCGCGAACACCCGGTCGAAGGCGGCTTCGTCGGTGTCGCCGATGGAGGTGCGAACATCGCCGACACCCGCATTGTTGACAATGATGTCGACGCCGTCGGCGTACGCGTCGAACGCCGACCACAGTGCCGCGGCGTCGCCGGGCACACCGAGCTCGGCCCGGATCGCAAACGCGCGGCCGCCCGCCGCTTCGATCGCCGCGACAGTCTCCTTCGCCGCCTCTTCATTCCCGTTGTAGTGCACGGCAACCCGCGCACCGTCCCGTCCCAGCCGTTCGGCGATAGCACGGCCGATGCCTCGGCTGCTGCCGGTGACCAGTGCCGTCTTGCCCGTGAGCACACCCATGACGCGGGTTCCCTTCTCTAGCGATCACTACAGAACGGACGCTAACACATTTTCTAGCGATCGCTATAGAATGATTCCCATGAGCGCACCCACCCGGGGCCGACCCCGTTCCTTCGATCGCGATGCGGCACTGGAGCAGGCGTTGCGACTGTTCTGGGCGCGTGGATACGAAGCGACATCGATCGGCGACCTGACCGCCGCGATGGGCATCGGAGCGCCGAGCCTGTACGCCGCCTTCGGCGACAAGGCCAAGCTGTTCGACGAGGTGGTGGCGACCTTCGGCAACCGCTACGGCGGATTCGTCGCGCGCGCGCTCGCCGAAGAACCGACGGCCGAGGCGACGATGCGGCGCATCCTGCGCGAGGCGGCGACGGAATACACCCGCCCCGACTGCCCGCGCGGCTGCCTGGTGATGAGCGCCGGACTGAACACCACCAGCACCGAGATCTCCGAGCTGCTGCGCGGCATGCGCGACCGGAACGTCGGGATCTTCACCGCCCGGGTCCAGGCCGATATCGACGCGGGAATCCTGCCCGCGGACACCGACGCGGCCACGCTCGCCCGCTACATCGGTACGGTTATGCAGGGCATGTCCCAGGCCGCGCGCGACGGTGCGGCGTCGGCTCAGCTCCAGCAAATCGCCGAATGGGCGATGCACGGCTGGCCGGGCGCCGCGCCGGCGAAGACCAGCGCACGGCCGGCATCGGCCGCCCGACGATAGCCGAACCCGCGCCCGAATGCCGATGTTCACCAGCGCGACCCCGAGGCCACCGGAACTATCAGTACGACACAAACGACTACCCGACGACGCCAACCGGCACTTGCCTATCGATCACCACTTGCGCGCAATACCCATGGGGGGTATTTTCATTCACGCCGGGGATACCCCGGGTCCGTATGATCAACCACGAGCGAAGGAGTCGGACATGGCCACCACCACTTACACCGTTACGGGGATGACCTGCGGGCACTGCGTCAGCTCGGTCCGCGAGGAGATCGGCAAACTCGACGGCGTGACCAGCGTCGACGTGGATCTCGCCACCGGCGCGGTCACGGTCGTCAGCGCGACGCCTGTCGCTGATACCGATATCGTCGCCGCCGTGGACGAGGCCGGCTACGAGGTCGCCGTCTGATGCAGGACCGGCTGAAGTTCGCCGCGGTCGGCGGCGGGCTCGTCGCGCTGGTCGGCGTCGCGCTCGGCATCGGCGCCCTGGTGGGCGGACCGACCGAGCAGGCGCCGGACCACAGCGCGATGCCGCACACCGGCCGCCAGGGTGCGGCCACCGGGCTGTCGGATGCGCAGTCCGGTTACGCCATGGCCGATGTGACCGCCCCAGCGGAACCGAACCAGGCCGGTTCACTGCAGTTCCGGATCACCGGGCCCGACGGGGCCCCGGTGACACGATTCACCACCCAGCACGACAAGAAGCTGCATCTGGTCGTCGTCCGATCCGACACCACCGGGTATCGACACGTGCATCCGACCATGGACGACGCGGGCACCTGGTCGATCGAGTGGAGTTGGACTACTCCCGGCACGTATCGCGTATTCGCCGACTTCATCCCGGAAACCAGCGGCGCCGGGCCGGGCGATCTAGTACTCAGCCGGACTGTCGACGTCTCGGGAACAGCCGTGCCGCAACCACTTCCCCCACCGGCGCGGAGCACGACGGTAGACGGATATCAGGTGTCGTTGGCCGGCGATCTCGGTACCGCGGGCAGCGAACTGCGCTTCACCGTCGCGCGCGACGGCGTTCCCGTGCCCGATCTGGAGCCGTATCTCGGCGCATACGCGCACCTGGTCGCCTTACGCGCCGACGACCTCGCCTACCTACATGTACACCCACAGGGCGAGGTCGGCCGCACCCCTGCGGGGCCCGAAGTGTCCTTCCACGCACAGGCCCCGGGCGCGGGCGCGTATCGGCTGTATCTAGACTTCTCACACGGCGGATCGGTCCACACCGCGCAGTTCACCGTCGATGTCGAATCATCCACAGTGCCATCCACATCCGATGATCGCTCGCATCCAGGTGGCGGTCGCTAATGGCCGCCCCCGCCGACCAGCGCTCGATCGAGCTGGAGATCGGCGGGATGACCTGCGCGTCTTGTGCCGCGCGGATCGAGAAGCGGCTCGGAAGAATCGAGGGCGTCACGGCCACCGTCAATTTCGCGACGGAAAAGGCAAAAATTAGTTATCCACAATCCGTTTCGACGGATCGGCTGGTCGAGCAGGTGCACGCCGCGGGGTATACCGCACACGTTCCCGTGCCGCCCACAACAGAAACCGACTGGTCCGATGAAAGGCCCGCCGCGCTCGAGCGACTTCGACAACGACTGTTGATCAGCACCGGACTTGCGCTGCCGGTGGTCGCGATGGCGATGATCCCTACGCTGCAATTCGACAACTGGCAATGGCTTTCACTCGCGCTCGCGGGACCTGTGGTGTTCTGGGGCGGCGCCGATTTCCATCGGGCTGCGCTGAGCAATGCCAGGCACGGCGCGGCGACCATGGACACCCTGATCTCGGTCGGCACCCTCGCCGCCTTCGGCTGGTCGGTGTACGCGCTGTTCTTCGGCCACGCCGGCATGCCCGGCATGAAGCACTCGTTCAGCCTCGGCATCGAGCGGGCCGATGCGGCGTCCAACGTGTACTTCGAGGTCGCCGCCGGGGTGATCGTCTTCATCCTGGCCGGGCGATATCTGGAAACCCGAGCCAAGGATCGGGCGGGCTCTGCGCTGCGAGCGCTGTTCGAGCTCGGGGCAAAGGACGTTTCCGTGCTGCGTGACGGCGTCGAAAACCGAGTTCTGATTTCGGAATTGCACGTCGACGAGCTGTTCCTCGTCCGCCCCGGCGAGAAGGTCGCGACAGACGGTGTAGTGGTCGAAGGAAATTCGGCTCTCGATCTGAGCCTGCTGACCGGGGAATCGCTGCCCGTCGACGTCGGCCGAGGCGATGTCGTGATCGGCGCGACGGTGAACGCGGGCGGACTATTGACCGTGCGCGCCACTCGAATCGGCGCCGATACCCAACTGGCACAGATGGCCGCACTGGTCGAAGAGGCGCAGAACACCAAGGCGCCGGTGCAACGACTTGCCGATCGGGTCGCGAGCATTTTCGTCCCGATCGTCTTCATCATTTCGGCGCTCACGTTGGCAGTGTGGCTCGGCACCGGGGCGACGACAGCAGTGGCGTGCGGCGCGGCCGTGG
Organism: Nocardia sp. NPDC051463; assembly: GCF_040681975.1. Taxonomy (NCBI): domain Bacteria; kingdom Bacillati; phylum Actinomycetota; class Actinomycetes; order Mycobacteriales; family Nocardiaceae; genus Nocardia; species Nocardia sp. NPDC051463. The sequence continues at coordinate 67,907 of NZ_JBFBAB010000010.1, read as the reverse complement.
CGGTGCTGATCATCGCCTGCCCCTGCGCGCTCGGCCTGGCTACGCCCACCGCACTCCTCGTCGGTACCGGGCGCGGTGCGCAACTCGGCATCCTGATCAAGGGCCCGCAGGTGCTGGAATCGACACGGCGGATCGACACGGTCGTCCTCGACAAGACCGGCACAGTGACAACCGGGCAAATGACGTTGGCGGACATCGTCACAGCGAACGGCACCGATGCGGGCATGCTCTCCTCCGGAGACGAGATCGCAACCGAGGGTGGCCCGCTTCCGGGCAGTGGCGTGTCCGCGGACGAGCTGCTGACCATCGCCGCGGCAGTGGAGTACGGGTCCGAGCATCCGGTGGCACAGGCAGTCGTCACTGCCGCGGCCGAACGCGGACTGGCGGTACCGCCTGTACAGCAGTTCAGCAACCATGGCGGCAAGGGTGTGCAGGGCATCGTCGACGGACGTGCGGTGGTGGTCGGCCGCAGCGCCCTACTGCAAGAGTGGTCGATCGCACTGCCCACGCCGCTGGCCGCAGCCAAAGCCGCGGCCGAACGCGCAGGCAATACCGCGATCGCTGTCGCATGGGATGGCGCGGCGCGCGGCGTGCTCGTTGTCGCCGATGCGATCAAACCGACCAGCGTCGAGGCTGTTTCCGAACTACGCCGCCTCGGCATGGCCCCCATACTGCTGACCGGTGACAATGCCGCGGCCGCACGAACCGTCGCCGACCAGGTCGGTATCGGCGAGGTGATCGCCGAAGTACTGCCGAGTGAGAAGCTCGAAGCAATACGGCGACTACAGAATTCGGGCAGAGTCGTGGCGATGGTCGGCGATGGAGTCAACGATGCCGCCGCGCTCGCCGCGGCCGACCTCGGCTTGGCCATGGGCACCGGCACCGACCTCGCCATCGAAGCAGGCGATATCACCCTCGTCCGAGGTGACCTCCGCACCGTCGGCGCGGCCATCCGACTCTCCCGCGCCACCTTGCGCACCATCAAGGGAAACCTGTTCTGGGCCTTCGGATACAACGTGGCCGCCATCCCCCTCGCCGCGGCCGGGCTCCTCAACCCCATGCTCGCAGGCGCCGCTATGGCCCTGTCGAGCGTCTTCGTCGTCAGCAACAGCCTGTGCCTGCGCTCCTTCCGCTGAGCGAGGAGATCATGCTCCGTATCCCCGATCCGACTCCGGCCGGTGCGCCACGACGGATCCAGAGCTCGGCACTACGCGGCCCGCGCACACAGCCGATCACCCGCACCCGCGCTGAAGCAACAACACCTTCCACGCCGCACCGAATACCACCATCCATCGAGGTGAGTCGAATGGCGGCTATCCGTCCCGGCGCGCGACCGCCGTTCGACTCCGCACAGCTATCGGAGCCTCCGGGATCCGGCTTACGCCTGGTTCGCGAGGCGGACGAAGGCCGCGGTGTCGAGGGTTTCGCCGCGTGCGGTGGGGTCGATGCCCGCGGCGACGAGGCGACGTTCGGCCTCGGCGGGTGATCCCGCCCAGCCGGCAAGTGCGGCGCGAAGTGTCTTGCGGCGCTGGGCGAATGCCGCGTCGATCACGGTGAACACGCGGCGGCGGTGTACTTCATCCATCGGCCACGGCGCTTCGCGGTAGCGCTCGACCCGCACCAGACCCGAATCGACGCGCGGCACCGGCCAGAACACCTGGGTACCGACCGCGCCCGCACGGCGCACAGCGCCGAAGAAGCCCGCCTTGACGCTCGGCACGCCATAGGTGCGGTTGCCCGGTTCGGCGGCGAGCCGATCGGCCACCTCCGCCTGCACCATCACCAGTGACGTAGTGATGCTCGGCAATTCGGCGAGCAAGTGCAGCAGCACGGGCACCGCCACGTTGTAGGGCAGATTCGCGACCAGGGCGGTCGGCACCGCGGGCAAATCCTGCGCTCGGATCCGCAGTGCGTCGGCCGCGACGACCTGCAGGTGTCCGGCCAGCTCCGGGGCCCGGTCCGCGACGGTCACCGGCAGGTGCTCGGCGAGCACCGGATCGATCTCGACCGCCACCACCGAAGCCACCACGTCAAGCAACGCCAACGTCAGCGACCCGAGACCAGGCCCGACCTCGAGCACCGTGTCCTCACGCCCGACCCCCGCCGCCGTGACGATGCGCCGCACCGTGTTGGCGTCGTGCACGAAGTTCTGCCCGAGCTGCTTGGTCGGCCGCACACCGAGCCGCTCGGCCAGCGCCCGCACCTCGGCGGGCCCGAGCAGGGCAGCGCTCCCACGAGCGGAAATATCGGGTTCGGACACTGGAAGAACCTATCAACTCGGGCGCCGAGCCGACCTCTTGCCTCGACGCAACCCGGTCCGGGAACGACGTGCTGTCCGCACATCAGCGCGGTGCCTGCATATCAGCGCACCGCCGCGCAACAGGACAGCACCCCCACATCTGCACACCACCCCCTCTGCACACCCCGCATCAGGACACCACCCGCGCATCAGGACACCGCCGGAAAATGGAGCACACCACATCGAGCGGCACCCCGTACCGGCCCCTCTGTGCGCGTCAGCCCGCAATGCAGAGGTCCGCGGCGTCCGGAGGACCTGCCGAAGGCAGCCGGCCCGAAAAGCAGTCCTCGCCACGGCTCGGTGGCATCAGCCCTGGGACGGCACCGCGAAGATACGCGCGAGGAATTCGTCGATCGCGTTGGACATCTGCGGGTTGAGCTGAGTGTGTTTTCCGGTGCCGACCACGGCCTGGAAGTCGACGCGGTTGGCGACGAACTGGGCGACGAGCGCGGCGTGCAGCGGCGAGGGAACGACAGTGTCGGTCGCATTGAGCAGCAACAGGATCGGCGCGTCGTAGCCGCTGGTAGGCACCGTCATATAGGCGTCGAGGGCGGCGCGCATCCGTTCGTCCGACAGCGGACGGGCCATCAATTCACCGACGCCGAGCCCCCGCACGCGCGCGATGATGGTGTCGAGGCATTCGGTGCCGATGTCGTCGAGGACCGACCGGCCGAGTGGGGTCAGGTATCCGTTGACGTCGAGATCGGGACGCGCCTCGCGTAGCCCGGCCAGGATGCTCACATAGAAGCTCAGCACACCTTCGGTGTTCGGAATCGCGGGGATGGCGGGCCCGGCCAGCGGGAGAACCTTTTCGACGTCGGACTCGGGGTCGATCGCGATGGCGCCGCGGAAGTCGAGGTCAGGGGCGTAGCTCGCCTGCAGGTGTCCGGCGCCGAGCGCGGCCTGCCCACCCTGGGAGGCGCCGATGACGCCCCACGTCCGCGATAGTTCGGGCCGGACCGTGCGTGCCGCGCGAACCAGATCGATGGTGGCGGTCGCCTCGGTGCCGATTTCCAGATACGGGTGCGGCCCGGTGTCGAACCGCCCGAGCCCTAGATAGTCGGGCGCCACCACCGCGATACCCCTCCCCACCATGTGCCGCATCATCTGATCTTGTTTGGCCTGACTGCGCTGGAATGGATTGCTGGCGGGATCGGCCTGCCCACCGCAGCCGGCACCGAGCCCCGTCGTGCCGTGATCGAAGGCCATTACCGGCCAACCCCCCGCGGGTGGCGCCCCCGCGGGGACGAAGAGTGCTCCACTGGCCGGTCGCGGCGTGCCGTCGGAACCGCGCATCCAGTACTCGATCACCGACCCACCGGACATCCCGTGCCAACCATCCGCCTGCGCGACCGCGGAAAGCACCTCACCCGGTTCCGATGCGCCGGCAGGCGCACTCGTCACCCCCAGCACAACGCCAGCGGCCGCCACCACCGCAACCGCAGTCCGACCGAACGTCCACGGTAATCGCATCGAACATCTCATCTCGCCAACCCCAACCACCCCAAACTTGGACGAGTGTGCAGTTCAGTGCCCGACCGCCAAGCCTTCGTGGCGAATCCTGAGCAATCTCGTAAAGATACAGAGATCACTCGACAATTCCGCGCACGCAGTGATTACTCGGCGTGCCCTTTCCACTAACCGAACCAAACAATTCAGCGGCATATGGACATCGCACGGGAACACCGAAAACCCGACGACACTCACCCCAGGACCCCGACCGCAACCTCGCGGCATCCAACTCGCGCGGTACGAATACACGCAGCGGCGGGTCAGCCCCCGATACCGAGGCGACTGGTGCACGAGGGCCAGGCACCCCAACCTTGACGGCCACGGGTGACTTCAGCGATAGCGATCTGCTCTTCCCTGGTCGCCATATCGGCCCGCGGCGCATACTTCAGGCCGCCCTGCCTTTCCCAAGTGCTTTGATCGAACTGAATGCCACCGAAATAACCGTTACCGGTATTGATCGCCCAGTTTCCGGTCGATTCGCAACGAGCAAGTGCGTCCCAGATCGCACCGTCGCGCACCGGTGGCACCTCGGTACCCGGTTTGGCGCCCTTGCGGACGGTCTTGGGCTGCGCGGTCACCATGATATTCGAGGCGATCGGCTGCCTGCTCTCTTCTTGGCCGTTCACCATGGTGACCGCGAAGGTGACGTCCTGAACCCCTGGCGCACCCGGCGTCTCCACCACGGTGCGGCTCATGTTCATCGTCGGGTCTTCGATCACGTTCTCCGGCGGATCCAACGGCACTGTCTCCGTGCGGTTTTCGATCCGCTTGCGAGTTACCACGATGCGCAGACCATCGGTCACCGTTGTGGTCGCAGCGGGCTCCACCGAGTCCTGCTGAATCAACGGAATGCCCGCCGCAGTGAGGAAGTCACCGACCGTCGGCGCCGCGAGCCGAACATCGACCGGCTGCCCGAAGCCGTCGAGCAGTGACACCGAGCGTGGGCTGAACACATTCAGCGCCGCACCTTCCAGCGGCAGCTTTTCCTTGCGCGCCGGGGAAACGAAGGTGTCGGCGGGCAGGCGCAGCTGCTCGAGGACATCGCCTGCGGTCAATCCCGTGGACCACACTTTTTGCGGTTTGCCGTCCACCGACAGCGTGACTTCCCGCGCCCGGTTCAACCTGATCGTCGCGCCATCGGCAACGGTCGCCGACCGCGCGGGCTGGACGAGGTCCCGATCGTCCACATCGAATCCGGCGGCCTTCAGCACACCGCCGACATTGCGCGACATGGTGTCCTGCGTCCATATTTGACCGTCGACGACAACCGTCACCGTCTTACGGTTCACGATCGCCATCGCGGCGCCGACGATCAGCGTCACGAGCAGTGCCGCCACCGCCGCGTGCAGCATCGGCGAGCGAGACTCGTTGATCCTCGTGAATGGAGACATGGTCACAGTACGATAACGAAGCGGTCAGGGGTCGACAACCGGGGATTGCGTAGCGGGGCCTTCAGGGATCACGGAGCGATATCGCTACCGCAGGTAGATCACAAAACGCACCATCAATAGTGACCTAGAACACAATGGAACCGTCAGGGTCTTAAACGCGACCGTGGCTCAGATGCCGTAGATGCGGCGCGCATTGGCGGTGGTGATCTCGGCGAATTCCGCCGCATCCTGCGCACGCAGTTCAGCGAGCGCCCGCACCGTGTACGGCAGGCAATACGGTTCGTTCGGCGCACCACGGAATGGATGCGGAGTCAGATATGGCGCGTCGGTCTCCACCAGAATCTGTTCATCGGGCACCACCTTGGCGGCTTCGCGCAATTCGTGCGCGTTCTTGAAGCTCACGGTGCCGGAAAAGCTGAGGATGTAGCCCTCGGCCACGCACGCCAGCGCCATATTGGTGTCGGAGGAGAAGCAATGGAAGATGACCGTCTCCGGTGCGCCCTCGTCGAGCAAGACCGTCAGCAAGTCGTGGTCGGCCTCGCGGTTGTGGATCATCAACGGCTTATCCAGGCGTTTCGCCAGATCGATATGCCAGCGAAAGCCTTCGATCTGCGTCTCGATATCGGCGCACCCGTCGAGCTTGCCCGGCCAGTAGTAGTCGAGTCCGGTCTCGCCGATCGCAACAACCCTTCGATCGGCGGCCAGTCGCTCCAACTCGGCCTTCGCCACATCGTCGAGCGCATTCGCCCGGGTCGGATGCAAGGCGACAGCGGCGTACACCCGCGCATCCCGATTGGCGGCCCGCACGGCCCACTGCGCGGCGGCGAGATCGTCGGCGACGGTGACGACCTGTCCGACACCGACCGACGCCGCACGGTCCATGATGACCGCCGTCGATTCGGCATCGGTCGCGCCGCAGGCATCGAGGTGAGTGTGCGCATCCACCAGAGGGGCAAGGGGTTCCGGAAGCGCCGGAGCCGGGCGCTTGTCACTCATCGGCGCGTCCCGACAGACCGGATCACAGTGCCACGAGAAGCGGCGCCTGCGGACAAGGGCGCAGCCGCGCCTCGTCCGGGGATATTCGCGTGAGGGTTGGAAACCACGCGCATTACAGTAGACACACCATGAGCGCAGCCGAACGCCCCGCCTTCTATGTCACCACGGCCATCGCGTACCCGAACGGTGCGCCGCATATCGGGCACGCCTACGAGTACATCTCGGCGGACGCCATTGCCCGGTTCAAGCGGCTCGACGGGTACGACGTGTTCTTCATGACCGGCACCGACGAGCACGGTCAGAAGGTGCAGCAGACCGCGATCGCCGAGGGCATCCCGGTGGAGGAACTCGCGTCGCGCAACTCGGACGTGTTCGAAGCGCTGGACAAGACCCTCGATATTTCCTTCGATCGGTTCATCCGTACCACCGATGCCGATCATCAGGTCGCCAGCATCGCGCTGTGGGAGCGGATGCTCGCCAACGGTGACATCTACCTCGGTACCTACTCCGGCTGGTATTCGGTGCGCGACGAGGCGTTCTACACCGACGAAGAGACCACGCTGCTGGAGGACGGCACGCGGATCTCCACCGAGTCGAAGACACCGGTCGAGTGGACCGAGGAATCGAACTACTTCTTCCGGCTCTCGAACTACCAGGACAAGCTGCTCGCGCTCTATGAGGAACATCCCGAATTCATCGCGCCCGCGACCCGGCGCAACGAAATCGTCAGCTATGTGAAGGCCGGCCTGAAGGATTTGTCCATCTCCCGGACCACCTTCGACTGGGGCGTTCCGGTACCGGGGCATCCCGATCATGTGATGTACGTGTGGGTCGACGCGCTGACCAACTACATCACCGGCGTCGGCTTCCCGGACACGGAATCCGCCGCGTTCCAGCAGTTCTGGCCCGCCGATGTGCACATCATCGGCAAGGACATCTCCCGCTTCCACACGGTGTACTGGCCCGCGTTCCTGATGTCGGCAGGCGTCACACTGCCGAAACGCGTTTTCGTGCACGGGTTCCTGTACAACAAGGGCGAGAAGATGTCCAAGTCGGTCGGCAATGTCGTCGACCCGCTCGCCCTGGTCGACGCCTTCGGGCTCGACGCGGTGCGCTTCTTCCTGCTGCGCGAAATCTCCTACGGCCAGGATGGCAGCTACAGCCACGACGCGATCGTCGGCCGGATCAACAGCGACCTCGCCAACGAATTCGGCAACCTGGTGCAGCGCAGCCTGAAGATGGTGGCGAGGGACTGCAACAGCGCGGTGCCGACCCCGGGTGAGTTCACCGACGACGACCGCGCCCTGCTCGACAGGGCCAATGGCCTACTGGATCGCTGCCGCATCGAATTCGATACTCAGCAAATGCATTTGGCGCTGGAAGCGATTTGGTTGACCCTCGGTGAGGCCAACAAGTACTTTTCCGCCCAGGCGCCGTGGACGCTGGCCAAGTCCGGCACCGAGGAGGACCTCGCCCGCGAGGCGACGGTGCTGTATGTGACGCTCGAGGTGCTGCGCATCGTCGCCATCCTGGTGCAGCCGGTGATGCCGGGGTCGGCGGGCAAGATCCTGGACCTGCTCGCACAGCAGAACCGCACCTTCGCCGACATCGCGACGCCGATCGAGGCCGGTGTCCCGCTGCCCGCGCCGCAGGCGGTCTACCCGCGCTATGTGGAGCCGAAAACCGAAGCGTAGCAACAAGTTACGTGCAAGAGCCCCCGGCCTTCGCCTCGCGAAGGTCGGGGGCTCTCGGGTATTCGAGGCCAGCTGGTCCAGCGCCGCCGAACAGCCGGTTGCGCACGGTGGTCGGGTGGGCCGAGCACGCCGTGACCGAGCACGACGACCAACTCGAGGTCATCGCCGAGCGAGCCGAGGCGTACGGCCTACTTCCAGCGGTCGAGGAGCCGGTTGGCCTCGGCGGCGAGCGCGAACTGCAGGTAGGGTCCGAAGCTTATTCGGGCAACACCCTGGTCGGCGAGCACCGCCTTGTCGGACTCGCCCGGCACCGCGACCATGCTGACCGGAAGCGGTAGTTCGCTCGTCAGGCGGCGCAGGTCCGTATCGGAGTGGCGGCCGACAGGGAACAGCACGTCGGCGCCCGCCGCCGCGGCCAGCTTCAGTCGTGCGATGGCGCGGTCGAGGCGATCGGATTCGTCGCCGTCCGCCCGCAGGAACATGTCGGTACGGGCGTTGACGACCATGTGCACACCTGCCGCGTCGGCGTACTGACGCAGACCGTGCACGAAGGCCGCGTGTTCCTCGGCGCCGCGCAGCCGACCGTCCTCGCTGTGCACGGTGTCCTCGATATTGAGGCCGATCGCGCCCGCCTCCAACAGCCCCTCGATGAGCTGGGCGGGCTCGAGCCCGTAGCCGGATTCGATATCGACCGACACCGGAACGTCGACGACCTCGGTGATCTGACGGACCCGGGTCAGCAGCTCCGCGAAGGTCATCCCCTCGTTGTCGCTGCGGCCGACCGAGTCCGCGACCGGGTGACTGCCGAGGGTCAGGGCCGAGAAACCCGCGGCCACCGCGAGGTTTGCCGACCACGCATCCCACACCGTGGGAAAGACGGCGGGATCGCCGGGGCGATGCAGCTCGAGAAATGCCTTGGCCTTGCCTTCCAGTGAGGTCATGGAATCAATTGTGTCAGCCGATAGCGAAAACCTCCTCCAGTGTCGCGCGGAGGAAGGCGGCCGGGCGCCGCAGATGACAGAGTCTGCAACGGGAAAACTACAGCTACGCAAGATGATTGGAGCACAATGAAGGTCGGCATCGTCGGTGCGGGACACATCGGCGGCGGGATCGCCCGCCAACTGGCCGGAGCCGGGCATGAGCTCATGCTCGCCTTCAGCCGCGACCAGGAGACGCTGCGGGCTCTCGCGGCCTCGATCGGCCCGACCGTCACGATCGGCACGCCCGCGGAAGCCGTCGCATTCGGCGAGGTGGTGGTGATCTCGGTGCCATGGCCGGTGTTGCCCGAAGCCTTGCCGCAGCTGGGTTCGCTGGCAGGCAAGATCGTCATCGACACCACCAACCAGTTCGGCGCACCACAACCACCGGAAGGGCGCACCGCCGCCCAATTCAACGCCGAGCGGATGTCGGGCGCGCGCTACACCAAGTCCTTCAACACCCTCACCGCCGCATTCCAGGCGCAGACGGCGACCAGGACCGGCGACGACCGTATCGTGCAATGGCTCTGCGGCGACGACGTGGAGGCCAAGAGCATCGTCGCCGGGTTGATCACCGACGCAGGCTTCATCCCGATCGACCTCGGCGGCACCGCTGACGCGGCCGTGATGGAAGCCCCCCGCCGCACCGGTGCGGTCTACGGTGAGGAATACCGCGCAGCCGACGCACCTGCGGTCGTGGACGCAGTCACCGAGGGCAAACCCATCCCCGCCACCCCCAGCTACCAGTAGCCCCGCCCCCGCCCGCGACGATGTCAGTGAATGGTGGTCTCAGGCTCGGGCCGCCATTTCACAACGGGCGGCCGCACTATTCCACGTAGTCGCGGCGAGCGGCGAGGACGGCGTCGTAGAGCTCGTTGCGGGAAGCGCCGTTCGCGGTGGCTACCCGGGCGCACGCGTCCTTGAGTCGGAGTCCTTCGGCGGTGAGGGCTTCGACCTCCCCGACCAGATCCGCGGGATCGGCGGACTTGGGTTGCGCACCGGCCACGACCACGGTGATCTCGCCGCGCGCGCCGTCGACGGCCCAGGCCGCTACCTCGGCGAGCGTGCCGCGCACCACCTCTTCGTAGGTCTTGGTCAGTTCGCGGCAGACCGCGACTCGACGGTCGGGTCCGAGTACCTCGACCGCATCGGCGAGGGAATCGGCCAACCGGTGCGGCGCTTCGAAGTAGACACAGGTTCGTGGCTCGCTGATCAAGGTACGCAACCACTCTCGGCGCTGGCCGGACTTACGTGGTGCGAAACCATCGAAGCAGAACCGCTCCACCGGCAAGCCGGACAAGGCCAGCGCGGTCGTCACCGCGGATGGACCAGGAAGGCAGGTCACCGGAAGCTCCCGCGCTACGCACGCCGCGACCAGGCGATAACCGGGGTCGCTGACCGACGGCATCCCCGCGTCGGTCACCAGCAGCACCGTCAGCCCGTCCTCGATATCGCCGAGCAATGCCGGAATCTTCGCGGACTCGACATGGTCGTCGAACCTGACCACCCGTCCGGTGATCTCCACTCCGAGCGCCTTCGCCAGCGCTCGTGTCCGCCGAGTGTCCTCGGCGGCGATGATATCGGCGGACCCCAGCGCATCGCGCAGTCGCTGCGACGCGTCACCGATGTCACCCATCGGCGTCGCACCGAGCACCAGCCTGCCCGTCGCGCTCGCACCGGTTGCCGCCTCGTCCGTCACCGCACTCCTACCTCGACCACACATCGGCCTCGTCCAGAAAATTGCCCCGGTAGCAGCGTATCGACCGGGCAGCGTCGATCCCGACCACGCCCGCCCAAGGCCCGCCATCCGCTGCCGATCCGGACCATCGGCCCCACCGAGGCGCCCCCGTCCGAAGTCGCACGCACTGTGATTCGCGCGGCGGCACGCTCACCGATGCGCATCCTCTCGGGGCGCACAGCATACGATCGGGGCGTGACCCAGGTGACCGACCAGCGCGCGACCGCACCAGGGGCCGTGCCCTCCTGGTCGAGCCCCGCGCCTCTACGGCCGTCGCCCGATTTCGGGCCACTCGACACCGTTCGCGGCTGGGCGGTCACCGTGTTCCTGACCGCGATCGCCGCGGTAACCCGGTTCACCAACCTGGATTACCCGACCGATGCGCACACTCCGGTCTTCGACGAGAAGCACTACGCCCCGCAGGGTTGGCAGATGCTCACCGGCGGCTGGGTCGAGGACAATCCCGGCTACGGGCTGGTGGTGCACCCGCCGGTCGGTAAACAGCTGATCGCGATCGGCGAGTGGATGTTCGGCTACAACGGCTGGGGCTGGCGCTTCACCGCCGCGCTGGCGGGCACCCTGTTGGTCCTGCTGGTCATCCGCATCACGCGGCGGATGACACGCTCCACGCTGGTCGGGGCGATCGCGGGCATCCTGCTGATCGCGGACGGGGTCATCTTCGTCTCCTCGCGCATCGGCATGCTCGACATCTTCATGGCGTTATTCATCACCGCCGCCTTCGGGTGTCTCATCGTCGATCGCGACGAAGTGAGAGCGCGGATCGCGCGCGTCGATGTCGAGGGCCGCATCGACGCGAGTCCATGGGGTCCGCGTCTCGGCGTGCGCTGGTGGCGATTCGGCGCGGGGGTGATGCTCGGGCTCGCCTGCGGGACCAAGTGGTCCGGCATCTATTTCGTGGTTGCCTTCGGCCTGCTCAGTGTCTGCTTCGACCTGACAGCGCGACGCGCATACGGAGTGCGCAGCCCCTGGTTCGGCACCGCACTGCGGGATGTCGGGCCCGCGTTGTACGCGCTGGTCGTCGTCCCACTCGGCCTCTATCTCGCCTCCTACTGGGCCTGGTTCGCCAGCGAGGACGGCGTGTACCGGTATGCGGTCGGCAATCAGGTCGGACGCGGCGGGGCCTTTTCGTGGCTGCCCGACGCCCTGCGCTCACTGTGGTTCTACAGCGGGGAGACCCTCCGTTTCCACGACGGCCTCACCAACTCGGCCGGTAACCATCACCCCTGGGAGTCCAAGCCGTGGACCTGGCCGATGGGGTTGCGGCCGATGCTCTACTACTACGCCGACAACGGCGTCACCGGCTGCGGCCAAACCCAGTGCGTGAAGGCCGTGATGCTGATCGGTACGCCCGCCATCTGGTGGATCGCGTTCCCGATGCTCGCCTGGGCGCTGTGGCGCACCGTTGTCCGCCGCGACTGGCGCTACGCCGCGGTGCTGGTCGGCTACGGCGCCGCCCTACTGCCCTGGTTCTTCACCCTCGATCGGCAGATGTACTACTTCTACGCCGTCGCCCTCGCACCGTTCCTGGTGATGGGCCTGGCGCTGGTGCTCGGCGACATCCTCGGTCCCGCACGCAGCAGTCCGATCCGCCGCAGTCCCGCGGGCACCTTCCTGCCTGCCGCACCCAACGAACGGCACAGTCTCGGCCTGTTGGCGGTCTGCATCTACCTCGGCTTGGTCATCGCCAACTTCGTCTGGCTGTGGCCGATCCTCACCGGCATGGCGATCACGCCCGGCAACTGGCACGCTCATCTGTGGCTGCCCAGCTGGCGTTAGGACTGCACTCGGCCTACCGCGGACCTAACTTTCCAGCGCAGAACTCACGTAGCGCAGGGCGGTTTCGTTGTCCAGACCGAGTCGGCGAATCGCGTTGACATAGTCGGTGGCGGCCCGGCCCGCCGCATCCTTGGTCGGATCACCGGAGGAGGCGATAAAAGAGCCTTGCCTGCCCCGGGTTTCGACGACACCATCGGCCTCGAGTTCGCGATAGGCGCGAGCGACGGTGTTCGGCGCGAGACCGAGATCCGCCGCCAGCGCACGGACCGTCGGGATCTTCGTACCCGCGGTCAGCTCGCCCGACTGCACTTGCGCGATGATGCCCATCCGGAGCTGCTCGTAGGGTGGCACGGGCGAATCGTGGGTGATGGTGATGCTGAACATGGCTCGCTTACACGTCATCTCGGGACAATGGACAGGACAGACAACGTGGGCCGCCGCGCCCGGAGCCCAGTTCGGAGCCGGGGATTCGGAGCACCTCGATGCCCGCGTCGGTCAGCCGGGAGTTGGTCATCTCGTTGCGTTCGTAGGCGACGACCACACCTGGCGCGAGTGCCAGGGTGTTGTTGCCGTCGTCCCACTGCTCACGCTCGGCGGTGACACCGTCGAGCCCGGTGTCGATGACCCGCATCTTGCCGATGCCCATCGCCTCGGCGGCCGCGGGCAGGAACGGGTCGGGACCGCGCATGCTCACCCCACCGCCGTCCCGGCCACCGTAGCCGTCTTCGCGGTGAATCGTGAATGCGCACAGCGAGTCCCGCACGGCGGGGTACATCACGATGGCGTCGGTGTCGACCATCGTGCACACCGTGTCCAGGTGCATGGTCGCGCGATTCTGGGCGATCGGCACCACCAGAACGGTGTGCGCGAGACCGTCATCGAACAGACTGCGCGCCAACGCCTCCGCCCCGGCGGGCGAGGTCCGCTCGCCGACGCCGACCGCGACGACACCGGGTCCGAGCAGCAGCACGTCGCCGCCCTCGATGGGCGCGGTATGCGATTCGTAGGCGCGGCGCACCCCGAGGAAACGGGGATGGAAGGCGTAGATGAGGTCGGTGAGCGAGGTCTCCCGCATCCGGGCGGGCAGGGCGAGCGCGGTGATGGCGACACGCGGCCCGACCCAGAACGAGGAGTCCCTGGTGAAGAGCAGATTCGGTAGCGGATCGATGACGAAATCGCCGCCGTGATGCATCCGGCGCACCAGCGAGGGCGTGTCGGGGCCGAACGGCAGTTCGTCGAAGGTCATGCCTGCCATCAGAATGTCGGCCAGTTCACGCGCCGGCACGCCGCGCAGGTAGGCGGCCAGCTCGTCGGCGAGCCCGTGCCCGAGCCTGCGCGCGTCCACAGCCCCCGAAATGCCCTGGATTCGAGCGGCGCCGCTGACGTCGAGGGTGTCCGCGAGCAGGTCGGCAAGCAGCAGCACCTCGACGCCGCGTTCGCGCAGCACGCCGGAGAACGTGTCGTGTTCCTGCTGGGCCCGTTCTACCCACGGGATGCCGTCGAAGAGCAGTTGGTCGTTGTTGCGCGGGGTCAGCCTGCGCAATTCGTCACCGGGCCGGTGCAGCAGCACCGAGCGCAGTGTCCCGACTTCGGACGTGACGGCGAGGCGTCTGCCGGGGTCGTAGGCGCCCCCGCGCCCGTTCCCGTCCGGCTCGTCCGTGTGCCCACCCTGCACAGCCTCTGCTCCCATGATCCGACCGTAGTTCGCCGAGAGCGCAAGAGCACGCAATTGGAGTGTGTCGGATTCCTGCCCCAGCACACCCTAACCTGAAGTATTGTTCAGGTGAATGGAGGAGTGTTGATGTCGACAACCGACTGGCGAGCAAAGGAACTGACCCCCGGGCAGCTGTCCGAGCGTAGCGGAGTAGCGGTGTCCGCGTTGCACTTCTATGAACGCGAGGGTCTCATCTCGAGCCGTCGTACCAGCGGAAATCAGCGCAGGTACGCGCGCGAGACGCTGCGTCGCGTCGCCTTCATCCGTATTTCGCAGCGTGTGGGCATCCCACTCAGCGACATCCGTGCGGCACTGGACAAACTGCCGGAAGGCCGTACCCCCACCCGACGCGACTGGGAGACCCTGTCCACCACCTGGCGGACCGACCTCGACGACCGCATCACCCAGCTGACCCGGCTGCGCGACAACCTCACCGGCTGCATCGGCTGCGGATGCCTGTCGCTCGGCAGCTGCAGGCTGGTCAACGAGCACGATCGGCTCGGCGAGCAGGGGCCCGGCGCCAGGGTGCTCGATGTGCAGCTCAACTGCCCGTCGAAGCCAGCAGCCTGCTGAAGCGAGCACTGACTCTGCGGATGACGAATTCGTAGGGGTAGGCGAATTTCCGCGACCACCAATACCCGAACCGGATATCGAACGAGGTGTAGACGAGGAACCTGTTACGTTCGATGCCGCGAAGGATCTGCGACGCAACATGTTCCGGCTCCACCGCATGCTTGGTGAACGCACCCGCCAGTCGGCGCACCCGCGGGTCGTCCTTGTCGATGCCGACCAGATCGAAGGACTGCACCAGCGGCGTGTTCACCGCGCCGGGCACCACCAGATGCACCGAAATGCCATGGTGCTCCAGATCGAATCGCAGTACCTCGGAGACGCCGCGGATGCCGAACTTGCCCGCGCTGTAGGCGGCGTGCCACGGCAGCGCGAGCAGACCCGCCGCCGAGGACACGTTCACCAGCGCCCCGCCCCGGCCCGCCCACACCATCGGCGGCACGAAGTTCTCGATCACGTGGATCGGGCCCATCAGGTTGACCTCCACCATTTTTCGCCAATGCCGGTGTTCGAGGTTCTCGACGGTGCCCCAGGTCGAGGTGCCCGCAATGTTCATCACGACGTCGAGGGTCCCGAACTCCGCGTGCACATCCTTCGCGAACGCGGTGACCGCGTCGTAGTCGGTGATGTCCAACGCCCGTGCGAGGAGCACGACGCCGCCTGCCGCCCCGATGGCCGACACCGTCTCGTCGAGTCCCTCGGCATTGATATCCGTCAGCACCACCTCGGCGCCGTCCGCCGCGGCAGCGAGCGCACTCGCCCTGCCTATCCCGCTCGCGGCGCCCGTCACCAACACCTTGGCGCCCCGCATCGTCGTGCGGCCTGCCCGTCCGCGACCAACCATTCGCACCGGTGAACCCCATCTCCCATAGCCCCGAATCAGTCCTCGCAGGGTACTGTGCGCCGCCGATCGGCTCCGCAGGATCATCGGTAATTCGCGTGGCAGGTAAAGGCAATCATCGGTCGAGGACCGCGAGCATGCCCGCGACGGCCCGCGGCCAGGTGAACTGTTCGGCCCGACTGCGCGCGGCTTTCCTGCGCCCCGCGGTCGGGAGTGCGAGCACATCGGTGACCGCGCGGGCGAAATCCGAGGGATGATCGGCGGCCACCGCACCACACTCCGCGGTGACGATATCGGCCAGCGCGGACGATCGGCTGGCGACGACCGGCGTCCCGGCCGCGAGCGCCTCCAGCGCGGCGAGGCCGAAGGTCTCGTGTGGACCGGGCGCCAGCGAAACGTCCGCGGTGGCCAGCAGTTTCGCCACCATCGACCGATCCGAGATGAACCCGGTGAAATGTACTGCGGGTAACCCGCCCGGCAGCGCAGGCAGCGCCTTGGCGCGGCGCTCCAACGCCTCGCGCCGCGGGCCCTCGCCCGCGACGACCAGCCGCGCCTCCAGACCCGCCTTACGCAGCGCGCCCACCGCCTCGATGCTGCGGTCGACCCGCTTCTCCACCGAGAGCCTGCCGCAGTGCACCAGCAGCGGATACCCCGGTACACCGAGATCGGCCCGCAGCGCGTGATCGCACCGACGCGGACTGAACAGCTCCAGATCGACACCGAGCGGTACCAGTTCGACATTCGACGCACCGACGCGCAGAAACTCCGCGCGCGCGAACTCCGTTGTGCACACGACGATGTCGTAGTCCGCGGCGGTCCGCCGGTTGGCCACGTCGGCACAGCGGCGGGCGGCGGGACCGGGCATGACCTGGCCGAGCAGCCGATCCAGCCGTTCGTGCGAGATCATCACGCTGGCCACCTCGCGCCGCCGCGCCCATCGACCGAATCCGCGCAGCGTCAGCCGATCGGACACCTCCAGCACGTCAGGACCCAAGCCCGCCAGCACGTCGGCCACCCGCCGCGGATCCGCTGCCCGGTAGCCGCCGGTCCATGGAATACCCAAGGCGGGCAGCGTGATTCGCACCGCACCCGTCGGCAGTAGTTCCTCCGCGCGGCGCGGCCCCGGCACGATCAGCACCACCTCGTGTCCCGCGGCCACATAGCCCTCACCGAGGTGATGCAGTGCGGTGCGCAGCCCACCGGACCGCGGGCCGTAGAAGTTCGCCAGCTGCACGATGCGCACTCCGCCGATCATGCAGCGGATCGGGACCGGTGCGCCCAACGGTGCGTGAACAGCCGTGGAAGAACCGCAGAACGACACAGCCGGACGGTTCTGTCGATGGCCGAGCAGGGCCGGGCAGCCGTATTGCGCCGCGCCGAACGAAGACGACGCAGCCGCCTGAACAGCGGATTCGCGCAGTAGATCAGTACCTGGCCGTGCCACGGCCCGCGCGCGGCAGATCGAGGTCCAAGGGGATGCGGCCCATCGCGAGATGTGGCTCGACCTCGTCTGCGGGCATCGGCCGGGCGATCAGAAAGCCTTGCGCCCGATAGCAACCCAAACCGACCAGGGTGCGCGCCGCCACCGGCGTCTCCACGCCCTCCCCGACGACGCCGAGGCCGAAGGATCCGGCCAGGCCGATGATGGACTTCACGATCGCGAGGTCGTCGGTGCTCGCGCCGAGGCGTTGCACGAAGCCGCGGTCGATCTTCACCGCGTCGACCGGCAGCGCCTTGAGGTGCGACAGCGAGCTGTAGCCGGTGCCGAAGTCGTCGATGGCGATCTGCACGCCCATTCGTTTGAGTCCACGCAGTGTGACCTGCGTGCGGGCCAGATCCTGCACCACAACATGTTCGGTGATCTCCAAGCACACCGAACTACCGTCGATGCCGAACAACCGCAGGATGTCCTCGATGCGCTCCACGAAATCGAGACTGACCAGCTGAACCGGCGATACATTGATCCGCATCACCACATTCGCGGCCAGGCCACGCCGCCGCCATTCCGCGAACTGGGCGCACGCCGACCTGATCACCCAGCGGCCGAGTTCACCCGCCAGATTGGTTGCCTCCGCGACACTGACGAACGCACCGGGCGGCAACAGGCCCCGCGTCGGGTGCAGCCACCGAACCAAAGCCTCCAACGCGACGATCCGCCCGGTGCGCAGGTCGACCTCGGGCTGATAGTGCAGCAGCAGCGACCCGTCGGACACCGCGCCGCGTAGGTTGAGTTCGACATCGTCCTGCAGTTCGAATTGAGCGCGCATGGCATCGGTGAACACCGCGACGCCATTGCCGCCACCCGATTTGGCCGACAGCAGCGCATGATCGGCCCGGCGCAGGACATCGGCGACCGTTGTCTCCCCCGGGATGCCCACCGCGACACCGACACTCGCACCACGGCTGACCGACTCGCCGCCGACGGTGACCCGCCGCCCGATGAGCTGTTGGATTCTGGTCGCCTCCAACTCGGCCGCCACCGCGTCCATCGGTTTGGCGGGCACGATCACGAACTCGTCGCCGCCGAGCCGCGCGATCATGTCGTTCGAGTCGAGGTTCTCACGCAGTCGCGAGGACAGCGTGCGGATGAAATTGTCGCCGGCCGTGTGGCCGAGGAAATCGTTGAGCGCCTTGAGTCGATCGAGGTCGAGGAAGAACGCGGCCACCGGGCCTGGACTGCCCGCGTGTAATCGCTCCTCCATGTGCTCGAGCAACGCACGACGATTGGCCAGTCCGGTGAGATCGTCGTGCAATGCGATGTAGCGCAGCCGCTCCTCGGCGACCACTCGCGCCTGCAACTGCGCGAACAGCGCGGCAATCGCCTTGAGCACGTTGAGTTCCCTGGTACTCCAGGTCCGATCACCCTGTTTGATGAAGCCGATCGCGCCGGTCGATTCACCGCGCGAAAGCAGCGGGACGGCGGCCATGGCGACCTCCGGGATCCCCGAGGAACGGCGGATCGTCTCCTGATAGTCGGCCGATTCCACGGTCGGCCGCACCACGATCGGCTCGGTCGCGTGCTCGAGCTCGCGGAACACCGAATCCGCGCTCTCGAAGAACACGACCTTCAGCGGATCGGGATCCGGGATATCACCGCGATGCGGCCACTCCGCGATGAGCACGGTGGCTCTGCGCTCTCGATCGGTGTGTCGCAAATAGCTGAAATCGACGTCGAAGTGCTCGACCAATCTGGCCAGCACCCGCTCACTCGCCGCCACCATCGTCGTGGCGTCGACGCCCATCAACTCGGAGGCGACCTGGGTCACCAATGAGTCGAGCGTTCGCCGAGGCACCTTGTCTCCGATCGTGCTAGCTGCGGTTGCCCGCGCCCGGCACTGGAAGGCGCCTGCTGCGGACCGAGGCTGGCGCCGCATAGCTCAGGCGAAGCACCAATGCCATGATCTCATGCCCAGGCACTCCCAGCAGGTCCAGGAAACGGCCCTGAAGTGACGCTAGTGTATCCGCGAAATCCGTGGAAATCGCGATCAGCTCGTCGGGGTGCCGTGCGTACAGGAACACCGGAGAGACCGGTTGCACCGCGAGTCCACGCCGTTGGGCCTCGAGCCAGACGCGCTGCATTCCCGCACCCGCGCGGGCATAGTCGGTCAGTCCGGGCCCCGAGGCCTCCTTCTGGGGGGTGAACGTCACCGCGACGACTGCCGAGCTCGACAGCACCCGATCGGCGGTGTGCTCGCCGAGCGCCGTGCCACCGGACCATTCGCGCAATCGGTCCATCACGTCCGCGCGGCGCCCGATCTCGAGCTTCGCGTACTCGTCGGCGGCCAACTCCATACCGCAGACGTCGATTCCGGTGCGCGAATCGTCGCCGGGCCACCGCAGCTCGGCGAACATCTCCTGATGCAGCCGCGGCGTCAGGTAGCGGATGCGATCGGATTCGCCGAGCAATTCGGCCGCCGTCGCGAGGTCTCCTCGATCGGTGATGCTGTGCAGCGTCGCGCCCTCGGTGGCGGCGGCCGTGGCGAGGCCGGAAAGCACACCGTCGGTCAACGGCGCACCTGTGCCGAGACGTCGGTTGGTCTCGCGGGCCAGCGCGGCCTGATAGTCGCGAGCCAGCAACGGATCGGTGTCCGTACCGAGACGCAGCACCGCGGTCAACGCCGTGGTTTCGCTCTCGAGAAGTTCGTGTTCGCCGAGCATGCCGTACACGGCAGCCGCGGCGCGCGCGTTGTGCAGCGCGGCCCCGATCGCCACCGCGCTGCCCCGATAGCCGATATCGAGGGCCGAGGAGCGCGTGCGGGCGAGATCTATCCGCAGGTCGGGCCCATCGATCCGCAGCGACCACGGCTGGGTGTTGCCACCGGATGGTGCGCGCTGGGCACATTCGAGCACGCTCAGCAGCGCGGTCCCCGCCGGTGCCGGTGTGCCCGCGACAGCTTCCGGCTCGCACACCAGTTCACCCACCGGCTCCGGTTCGGCCAGCTCGTCGAGACCACGCTCCAGATCGATGCGGGTACGCCCGGACGAAAGTTTCTGCCCGAGCCCGAGTCTGCGCACCGCCGCGGCCACGATGGCCGCGCCGAGCTGCACATCGCTGCCGAGCTGCGGCCACGTGGTGACCGATTCGTCGATTTCCACCAGACTCGCGGCCATCCGCGCCGAGAGCTCCTTCGGATCGAGGATCCGCATGACATGGGGCGCTTTGTCCCTGGTGGACAGTCCGCGTAGGTCGGCACCCTCGGTAGTGCCGAGCAGTCCGTGGAACGGCGGACGGCCCGGTTCCAGGTCGTAGCGTTCGACATCGAGCAGGCCACGATCGCTGGTATCCATCAGCAGCGGGATGCGATGTCTGCGCGCGCCCTCACGAACGGCGAATTTGATGTCGAGCGAATCGCATTCCTCGATCACGATCGACAGTCCGGTCAGGAATTCGTCGACGGAGTCTTCGTCGATGCCCGCGGTGCGCACCTCGACCGGCAGATAGGGGTCGAGCTCGGCGATCCGGCGTGCGGTCACGATCGACTTGTTCACCCCGATGTCGAAGATGCCGCCCGGCACCCGGTTCAGGTTGGACAGTTCGATGTCGTCGAAATCGGCAAGGCGCAGCAGACCACAGGCGCCCTCCATGGCCAGGGTGTAGGCGACCGCATGGCCGACGCTCTGCCCGACGACGCCGATTGTCAAGCCCGCCAGACGTTCCTGCTCGGCCCTGGTGAGCTTGTTGCGATTGCGGTCGAGCCGGATCGCCCGGTAGGTGCGCTCGCCGGGCAGTCCGACCAGGGTGCGCCGCCACGGGTAGTAGATCCACCGGTCCGGATCGGGCTCGTCGAGGGCGGGTCGTGACCGCACCTTGTCGAGCTCGCTATGCAGCACATCCCGCAGGTCGACGATGCGGACCTGTGGCGACTTTCGCAGCTGTAGGAGGATCGGGGCGTCGTGCGGGGCGTCTTCATCGAGAATCAACGGCCGGTAGTCCGCGACCGGGCCGGGGTCACCGTTCATACCTGCGCCCGTCCTCCGATCCATGGTTCGACCGCCCGGTGCCCACCGTGCGGCTGTGCGTGCCAGGCTTCGAGCGCGGCCCGCTCGAGCGCAATCAATGACGTCTGCAACTTTGTGGCAAATGACCGATATGTCTGGTTGTCCCACCACATCGGGACCGTGTGATAACGGTCGTCCGGATAGGGCACAGACGGTATCCGATCGGCAACTCGCCCACCACTGGAGCGATAAAGCTCCAGGCTGTGCGAAGCGGTGGTGACGAAACCGAAACGCGCATCCAGCAGCCAGGTCGCGTGCACAACACAACGGGAGAGCGCGGCGGTGAGCGCGGAACGGCGCGTCGCGTTCCGCGCCACCCATAGGGCTTTGACCTCGACGACACCCTCCGGTATCCGCTCGGCAATCATCGTGCGCAACGCCTCCGCGCCGGGCCGCCCGGCCCAGGCGCCGAGCGCGTGCACGTCCTCGACCGCCGCGTAGGGCCCTTGCGCCCGCAGGCCCGCGACAACCGCGCCGGAAGGATCCACGGCAGCGCAGAACAATGTTGTCGTACAGCCGTTTTCGACTTTGTCGTATTCCAGCGCGTGATCCACGTCGTAATGCCGGTAAACCCGCAGCGCACCGCGCAAGTATCGACGCCAGAGCTCGGGATGCGCCTCCGGAGTGGTGACATGGAAGACATATCCGGAATGCATATCCCGAAAGCGCAACACCTCGGCATCGCGTGTGCCCCCTGGGCCGACTGCGACCACCTCGACAGTCATGGTGTTCCCCACTCCGTAGCCACCGCGCCCACGCGCGGTCAATCGAGCCGGTCCAGCCCTCACACCCGACAGCCCGCCGATCGGGTGCGATTGCCTAGGGAAGTATCCGTCATCCGAAAGGAATTGACCAGACGACCGGTTAATCTTCCGAAAACTAATTTCAGCCTCGGAAATCACCGCAGGTCAGGCCACCCCTTTCAGAGGAGGAACGGAACGTGGAGACCAGTTGGTACCGATGTAGCTACTATTCAGCAACTAAACCAGGATCGAGATGAACAACTCCACAGACTCCGGTCCGTGCCAGATCTCGACCTCTTCGCGGTAGGCGCGAGTGATCTCCGCGGAGGCGGTCGCATCGTCGACCTGCGCCCACACGTCCTCGACCGGATCGTGATAGTCACCATTCGGCACGAAGCGCGCGTAGACGCCCTTGGGCACCTTGACCAGCACATCACCGACCGGAGCCGCGCCGGGTGCCGGATATTCGAAGCAGACGACAGCGTTGAAGTTCCCGGCCGGATCCGGCACGTACACGGTGTACATCGGGTGGTCGGACCGCCGCTGCTCGCCCGCGCGGTCACGCAGCCGGTCCTTGAGGAACTCGATCAGGTCGCTGTTGCTCACCTTGAAACTCGGCCGCACGCGCGGCACCACCAGGCCTGCGTAGATCGCCTCGCCTCGCACGACAATCGCATAGGTCATCGCGCGTCTACCGCCAGGTAGAGGTCGATCTTGTAAGCGTGCGGGTAACACTCGAAGTCCCCGGTATAGGTGCGTTTGATGTGGTTGTGCTCCTCGGCATAGGCGATCTGCGTCCACAGGTCGGTCATCACCTGCGGGAAGTTACCGACCGAGGAGAACCTGGCATAGGTGCCGCGCGGCAGCCGCGCGACCAAGTGGCCGCGGGTGACGTCGTCGAACGACGCGCATTCATAGCCGACGATCTGGGTGTTGTAGGTGCCGAGCTCACCGGTGTAATCGGTGTACGCACTGGCCAGCGGGCCACCGAGCTCCTGGTGTAGCACCGCGGCCCAGGCCGCCTCCAGGTCGTGATCACGCAGTTCCCCGAGCGCACGTTTCGGGCTGCGCACCGGCAACCCGGCAACCCACGTTTCGTCTCGCTCGACGATTTCAAACTGCATGGAAAGACTCTTTCGAGGTGAATCCGGGGGCGATGCCCGCATCCGGTCGGCCAGGAAGGCCATGCTATCAACCCGCCCCTCGTGGTCACGATCACATGTCCGGGTCGTTATCCGCAGCTCATGGTCGCACTGATCTGGACGCACGTCCTGGACGCAAACCCCTGGTTACCAGTGCTGACCTACCACACACTGTGATTGGGTTTCCCTGTGTGTCACACCATCGCCGAGTTGGACACCACTGTCGCGGACTGCCGCGCCTGCCCACGCCTTGTCGCCTGGCGCGAACGGGTGGCGAGGGAGAAACGCGCCGCCTTTCGCGAGGAAACCTATTGGGGCCGCCCCGTCCCCGGCTTCGGCCCGCCCGACGCACGGCTGCTGATCGTGGGCCTTGCCCCCGCGGCCCACGGCGGCAACCGGACCGGGCGCATGTTCACCGGCGACCGCAGCGGCGACGTCCTGTTCGCCGCCCTGCATGCGATCGGCCTGGCCAACCAGCCCACTTCCGTCCGGCGCGATGACGGCCTGCGGCTGACCGGAGTCCGCCTCACCGCGCCCGTGCACTGCGCACCGCCGGACAACAAGCCGACGCCGGACGAACGCGACCGGTGCAGTCACTGGTTGCGCACCGAATTGGCACTGCTCACGCCGACGGTCCGGGCGATCGTCGTACTCGGCGCGTTCGGCTGGCAGGCGCTGCTGCCCGTGCTCGCCGCGGCCGGGTGGATCGTTCCGCGGCCACGCCCCCACTTCGGCCACGGCGTCCAGATCACACTCACACCGTCCGACGACACTCGCGAACCGTTGCGGCTCTTCGGCTGTTACCACGTCAGCCAGCAGAACACCTTCACCGGACGACTCACTCCCGCCATGCTCGAAGCAGTCCTCGCCGATGCCGCAACCGCGGCGGGCCTGCCCATATCTGCCCGGCGTTGATCGCGCTTCCCCTACCGAGACGATGGCAGTGGTCCGAGCCTCGGCAGACCCCGACGGCCGACCGACACCACAGCACACAGCGGGAAGTCGCTCAGGACAACGGATCGCGCGATGTCAACCGACGCGGCGACCGGTGCACGCCGGCCCGATTCACTTGCCTGCGTTGCCGAATGGGCAAACCGAACAGCATGCGCGCCGACAGCAGCGCCAACCGCAGATGCCCGAACACGGCCCGTTTAGAGAACGCCACCGACCAGACCGTCTCGACAGCGTTCGGGGCGAGCTCGCGATCGTCGAACCGATCCGACAGCCAATCGATGATCACCGGCGCACCGATGAACTGCAACGGGAGGTGGGTACTGAGCCGGTCGCGGAGATATCGAACATGCGCGCCCGCGGCAACATATCGGTCGACGTGCGCATCGACGTCGGCGACCGCGATGACCTCGTCGTACACCCCTTGCAGTATCAGCAATGGCATTGCGGGCGCGCGATCACCGGGCCGAATGTCGGCCAGGATGCGTTGCAGCTCCGGTGCGTCGAGCAGACCGGCCAGACCACCGGTGCAGTGATCGTCGAGATTGCGGCGCGCGAAGCGGTACAGCAGCGGGAACGTTGTCGTCGACTCGGCGACCGCCATGAGTCGCAGATAGTCGGCATCCAGCCGGGAGCGCAGCAGCCGGTCCAACTCCGGGTAGGCCCGGCACAGTCCGGCAGTGAAGACCGCGGCGAAACCGGCGAAAAGTCCGCCGTTCATACGCACGAACGCCGCCGCGGGATCGCCGACCGGCGAACCGGCCACCGCGCCGACGACATCGAGCTCCGGTGCGTACTCGCCCGCCAGTTCCGCCGCCCACGCCGTGGCCAGGCCGCCACCCGAATAGCCCCACAGCGCAACCGGAGTCGCGGCGGCGAGGCCGAGCGGTTCGAAGGCGAGCGCGGCCCGAATCCCGTCCAGCGCCCGATACCCGGGCTCGCGGGCCGCACCGAACTGGCCACCGGTCCCCTCATGGTCGGGCACCGACACCGCCCAACCTCTGGCCAATGCGCCCGCGATGAGCGGAAGCTCGAGCTGTGGAATGGCACCGGCGGCGCGCGCACCGCGCCGGAGTGCGTACGACGGCAGACATTTCGAGGCGACCGCATCGATCGCGCACTGGAAGGAGACCAGCGGGCGCGCTTCGGCAGGATCCGCACCCCACGGCAGCAGTACCGTCGTCACCGCTACCTCGGGTGTGCCATCGAGGTCGCAGGTCCGATACAGCAGCTGCCACGCCGAAATCTTCTGCGCCACTTGGCCGAACAGCGCCAGTTCGACTTCGCGTACTCGGACGACGGCACCCGGCCGCAACTGCCCGATCACTGCCGGCGGCAGGTAGAACGGATCCTCCTCCGGCAACAGCGGAGACGTGGTGGACGGCGCGTACTCCGCACGGGTCGCGAACACGGTCGGATCGGCGGCGGCACTCATCAGGGTTGATCCTTTCGAACGGCACGGCACAACATGTGCCGCGACTGCCGGCGCAGGTCGCCGATGAACGAGAGCGCCGCGCCGTCGAAGCCGCCGGCTGCCCGCACTCGAGCCTACGAATGCCCGGGGAGGAAAAGAATTGTCAGCGGGCACAATTCGCGCACAGGGGTTTCTCCTGTCGGTGCAGTGACAGCCTCGTCAGAGACCGCCACCGCCGCCGAGCATCCAGGGGTTGAACGCGCACTCCAGATCGGGATGCGCGGCGGGATCGAGTGCGCGCAGCGCGATGGACACCGAGCGGGGCGAGTACATCATGGTGAGGTGGTCGGACAGATCCTGTTCACACCCGGCCTGCAGCGTGAGGTTGTCCACCGTCGCGTCGGGCCCGGCCCGCAGAAACGTCCAGTCGTAGGGATTGGTCACCTCGTCATAGCGAGAACCGACCACGGTGTAGTCGATGCCGGGAACGGTGTCGCCGTGGGCATTCAAGCGGGCGTAGAACGGTGAACCGAAAGCCTGCTGAATATTGGAATGCCCGACGATCGGTTCGTAGAAGCCGAGAATATTGACGCCGAGATTGTTGATCAGCCTGCCGAGCGTGGCGATGCCCATGAGCGAGGTGCCGTGGTGTGTGGCGCCGAAGGTGACGAGTTTGCCCACTTTGCCCTGACCGCCATCGAATTTCACATACTGATTCGCCACGGTCCCCCCTTGCGAATGCCCGATGATGTCGACCTGCGCCGCGCCGGTCGCCGCCAATACGCGATCGACGAAATCGCTCAGCTGTCGTGCCGAATCCTCCATCGGCCCAACCCCATAGCGGCCGGGCAGGATCGGGCCGAGCCCCCCGCCCTCCCAGAGAGTGGAACGCCCGAAATTGAAGGCGAACACACAGAATCCGGCACGGGCCAGGCGCGCAGACATATAGGAGAAGGTGTCGTAGGCGTTGAGCCACGTGCCGTGCAACAGCACCACCGGCCGGGGATGCTCGGCCGACGGGGCGCAGTTCCAGCGATTCGCCCCCGGCGGCGCGGAATCGGGATGCAGTAATCCATACCCGAATGCCGCCAGATACGCCGACATCTCCGGTCCCTCCCCGATGACATCGGTGGCCCGGCTCGTCGCCGATCCCGAACCGCTGCCGGTATCGACGATCGCCTGCGGCTGCCTGCCGTCCGCGGCCGGCATGAGCCCGGCGCTGATGACCTCCGCGAGGGTCTGTTCCGTCGGCGCGGTCTGCGGGTCCGCGGTGGCCCCGCCGCCGAGCGCCGTCGTCACGGCCACCGCGACGATCACTGCGGCGCCGAAGACGGCCCACCGCGCGTTTTGCTTCATTGCAAACATTCCGTTCACTTCCCATCCAGCATCTCCGCGTTCGGGCCGGAGCCCGCCACTGCATGGCGACGGACCGCGAGGCAACCATCGACGAGCGCGAAGACCTCACCGAACGGCGGTTCGAGCAACGGATCCCCCATGGCCACTTGCTGTTTCCTTCGCCACATTCCCGCTTCGATGTGACTGAGGCCATATTTCGTTCCGCTGTCCAAATCTATGGCCGGCACACCCTCAGCGTCACTGCGCTGCCGAGAGAAGAAACCCCACGAAACTTGTTGTGTGTGACAAAATTCCCGTCGATAGGACCGAAGACTTGCTGCGGTTACTGTCGTTGGAAACAATCGGCTCATGTCCGTCGCTCTCTCACCGGCACACAGCGAAACCTCATTGGTCCTCCGGTTGCTGACCAGGTGGCCCCAGATCTCCGAGCGCATGCTCGCCGCCGGGCTGGGTGCGACCCCGCCTGCCGCCGATCTGCCCCCTGGGCATTTCACCGCCGAGGTGCTGCCCGCCATCTATGCCTGCGGCCGCGCGGTCCTACAGGCCATCGGCGAACAGCGCACCTTCAGCAGGGCCGAGGTCGCGACCTTCGTCGCACCGGTGGCCGAGCGGCATGCGGAGGACCGGTTCCCGCTCGCGGTGCTGATCGAGGCCATCCACGGGTCGGCACAATCTGTGCTCGCGGAGGCCGCGGCACTGGCGACACCCGAGGAGACCGAGGATCTGGTGGTGGTCGGCAGCCGCCTGCTCGAGTTGCTGATGCACATCAACATCACCGTGGTCGAGACCTACTCCGAGGTCGAGCAGTCGATCTACAACGCCGAGCGCGAGGCTCGTCGCGAATTGTGTTCGGCGCTGCTGCGTGGGTTGCCCGCCGAAGAGCTTGCGGCACGCGCAGATACCGCGCTCACCGACCGCTACACCGTGCTGGCGATTCATATCCACCAGGACCATCGGCTACCGCAGGACAGTCGCTCGAGCACCGTCGCGAATCTGCTCACCCGACGCCGGATCCGCGTCCTGCAACGCGCTTTGGACGGCCTCACCGGCACCACCGCGCTCGCCACCTTCGACGGCTCCAACGGCATCGCGCTGCTACCGAACGTCACCGAGTCCGCCGAGCTCGATCACGAGCAATACCACCAGCTCGCCGTCGGATTGGCGGCACAGTTCGGCACCGAAGTCACCGTGGCCGAATGCCCTTCGGTCGCACGCAAATCCGTCCCACAGTCCGCGCACGAGGCCACCGAGATCGCGGAACTCGCCCGCCTGCTCGGCAGGCCGACAGGCGTCTATCGGCTCGACGATCTACTGCTCGAATTCCAGCTCACCAGACCGGGACCGGCCCGCGCCAGGCTGGCCGAGCGCATTGCCCCGATCCTGCGGAGCCCGCATCTGCTGGAGGCGCTGGACGCGCATCTGCGCCACGGCTCCGAACGCAAGGTCGCCGCGGCCGAAATCCACGTGCACCCCAACACTTTCACCTACCGACTGCGACGGATCGCCGAGCTCACCGGTCTGGACCCCACCGATCCGAACGACTCCCGCGTGCTCGCGGCGGCGCAGACGATTCACCGTCTGTTCCCGGCCACCGATGCGGGCAGCCACTGAGACGGTGTCCGCGCTCAGCCGACGAGCAACCGGTGGCTCAACAGTCGACGACCGCGACCGCGAGGCCGCCGAGCGAAGTCTCCTTGTATTTGTCCAGCATGTCCGCGCCCGTCGCGCGCATCGTCTGGATGACCTTGTCGAGCGACACGTGGTGCACGCCGTCGCCGCGAATCGCCATGCGGGCCGCGGTGATCGCTTTGACCGCCGCGACACCGTTGCGTTCGATGCACGGAATCTGCACGAGACCCCCGATCGGATCGCAGGTGAGACCGAGGTTGTGTTCGATGCCGATCTCGGCGGCATTCTCGATCTGTTCGGGTGTACCGCCGAGCACGGCCGTGAGTCCGGCCGCCGCCATCGCGCAGGCCGCGCCGACCTCGCCCTGACACCCGACTTCCGCACCGGAGATCGAGGCGTTCTCCTTGATGAGCTGCCCGATCGCACCCGCGGTCAAGAGGAAATCGATGACGCTGTCGTCATTCGGGCCCGTGACGAACTGCTGAACATAGTGCAGCACAGCGGGAATGATGCCCGCGGCGCCGTTCGTCGGCGCGGTGACGACCCGGCCGCCCGCAGCGTTCTCCTCGTTGACGGCCATGGCGAACAGGGTGACCCACTCCATCGCTCGCAGCGGGTCGGTGTCGTCGGCTTCGACGGTCAATCGTTCGCGCAGCGCTGCCGCACGCCGTCGAACGGCGAGTGCGCCCGGCAGCACACCCGCCGTCGACGCCCCCCGCTGGACGCAGTCCTGCATGACCTTCCAGATCTCGAGCAGGTCGGTCCGGATCCGATCCGGACTGCGCCAGGTCATTTCGTTGGCCAGCATCAGCTCACTGATGGACAGCCCGGTAGCGGTGGTGTGGGCAAGCAGCTCCGCGGCCGAGGCGAACGGGTGCCCGACGGTGGTTCCCGTCTCGGCAGGCCGGTCGATCTCGGTTTCGTCCAGCACGAACCCGCCACCGACGGAGTAGAAGCGACGCTCGACGAGCACCCGCCCTTCGGCATCGGCGGCGCGGAACATCATGCCGTTGCTGTGGAAGGCCGGCCTGAT
Source organism: Nocardia sp. NPDC051463 (assembly GCF_040681975.1). NCBI lineage: Bacteria > Bacillati > Actinomycetota > Actinomycetes > Mycobacteriales > Nocardiaceae > Nocardia > Nocardia sp. NPDC051463. The sequence continues at coordinate 38,611 of NZ_JBFBAB010000010.1, read as the reverse complement.
TCGCCAGAGCAGCTCGATGTCCTCCTCCACGGCGAACCCGATCGGATGCACCCCACCGAGCCGCAGCGTGCCCGCGTCCCGCACCTCGGAGGTGGTGGCGGCCACCACCTCCGGATCGACGGTCTCCGGCCGTTCCCCGGACAGTCCGGCGACAACCGCCTCGATGCTGCCGTGCCCGCGCCCGGTCGCGCCGAGCGATCCGTAGAGCTCCACCCGCACAGCGGTCGTATCGTGCAGTCGGCCCTCGGTTTTGAGCTGTTCGATGAAACGGGCGGCCGCGCGCATCGGTCCCACGGTGTGCGAGCTCGACGGCCCGATGCCGACCCGGAACAGGTCGAAAATGCTGACCGTCATGCCTGCCCACGCAGACCGGGATACAGCGGGAACCGGCCGACCAGCGCATCGACTCGCGCGCGCAACTCCTCGACCGGCTGCGCCGAGCACAGCGCCGCGGCGATGATATCGGCGACCTCGGCGAATGCCGCGGTGTCGAAACCGCGGGCCGCCAACGCCGGTGTGCCGATCCGCAGACCGGAGCTCACCATCGGCGGGCGCGGGTCGAACGGAACCGCGTTGCGGTTCACCGTGATTCCGATCTCGGCGAGCCGATCCTCGGCCTGCTGGCCGTCGAGCTCGGAGTCGCGCAGGTCCACGAGCACCAGATGCACATCGGTACCGCCGCTGACCACGCTGATCCCCGCCGCGTGGCAATCCGCGGCGAGTAGCCGCTCGGCCAGCAACCGGGCACCCGCGAGCGTGCGTTCCTGGCGATCACCGAACGCCGGTTCACCCGCCATCTTGAAGGCGACGGCCTTGGCCGCGATCACATGCTCGAGCGGCCCGCCCTGCTGTCCGGGGAAGACCGCCGAGGCCAGCTTCTTTCCCAATTCCTCGACAGCGAGAATGAATCCGCCGCGTGGTCCGCCGAGGGTTTTGTGGGTGGTGGAGGTGACGACGTGCGCATGCGGCACGGGCGAGGGATGCAGCCCCGCCGCGACCAGACCGGCGAAGTGCGCCATGTCGACCATCAGGTATGCGCCGACTTCGTCGGCGATGCGCCGGAATTCGGCGAAGTCCAGATGCCGCGGGTAGGCGGACCAGCCCGCCACGATCAGTTTCGGCCGATGCTCGTGGGCGAGCCGTCGTACCTCGTCCATATCGACGAGATGGTCCTCGGCCCGAACATGATAGGCCGCAACGTCATAGAGCCGTCCGGAGAAATTGATCTTCATCCCATGGGTGAGGTGTCCACCGTGGTCCAGCGCGAGCCCGAGGATGCCGTCGCCGGGTCGCAGCAGCGCATGCATCACCGCGGCGTTGGCCTGTGCCCCCGAATGCGGCTGGACGTTGACGTATTCGGCGCCGAACAAGGCGCGCAACCGGTCGATCGCGAGTGATTCGATCTCATCGATGTGCTCGCATCCGCCGTAATAGCGGCGGCCGGGATAACCCTCGGCGTATTTGTTGGTGAGCACCGAACCCTGCGCCTGCATCACTGCCAGCGGCGCGTGGTTTTCGGAGGCGATCATTTCCAGACCGCGTTGCTGCCGGTCCATTTCCCGGTCGATCAAATTCGCGACGAGAGGATCGAATTCGCGCAGCGATGCGTCGAGTTCGGATCGGACGGCGGAGACAGGTTCGGCCATGAGGAGCCTTTCGTCGGCGCATGCGCGTAGGTGGCTCCTCCCGCTCTGTCCAATGGCCTGAGAGTTTCACGCACGGTGTGGGGACACTGCGCGTTTGCCCCGTCGGCGAGTGCGTGCGCACTGCTTTCCAGAGTTGCCTGTGCGCAGCGGTACTGGGCCTGAGAGATTCCCGGGAGGATTTGCTCCTTCGGCTCCCCACGACAGGCGTGGAGATCTCCCGCTACGCGTCGAACGGCGGTATTCGGTTGCAGATAGAGCAACAAGTTGCGTAACACGCAACTGGTGCTCTATACGCAACTAAGTATTGAGCCGCCCCAAGCCCTTGTCAACAGCAAGAGGCCGATACTTGCCGCGCCTTTCTCGGGTCCACAGGCGTTGCGACGCAGGTGCGAACCGGTGAGGGGCCGCGGCGGTGGTCAGACGAGGTGGCCGAGGCGGCGGCTGATGTCCGCGGCACTCGCGATGGTCAGTTCCGCGGCGTGCGCGAAGCGGTCCGGAGCGAGGCGGTAGGCGGGGCCCGAAACGCTCAGTGCCGCAACGATGGCACCGTTGCTGTCGTAGACGGGCGCGGCGACGGCATTCAGCCCGATCTCCAGTTCCTCGCGCACGCTCGCCCAGCCGTTCTTCCTGACCTCGACGAGCTCAGCGGCGAGGTCGGCGAACTTGGTGAGGGTGTTGCCGGTGAACGCCTCGAGCTTGGCGCCGACCCGTGTGCGCATCTCGCTCGGCTCGAGACCGGCCAGCAGCACCTTGCCGCTCGAGGTGGCATGCGCCGGACAGCTCTGCCCCACCCAGGACCGCAGCGCGATCGAACCCGGCCCCATCGCCTCGACGATATTGATGATCCGATTACCGTCCAGGACAGCGAGATTGGTCGTCTCGCCCGAGGCGATCGCCAGCTCGTTGCACGCGCCCTGGCTCTGCCCGACCAGGTCGACCTGTGCGCTGGTGGATCCGGCGAGCCGGACGATGGAGAAGCCGAGCCGATACTTGCCACGCTCCGAGAGCTGCTCGACGTATCCGCGCGATTCCAGCACGGCGACCAGCCGCGACACAGTAGATTTGTGCACGCCGAGCTCGGCGGCGATCTCCGTGACACCGGCCTGCCCCAGCTTGGCGATGATCTCCATGACAAGCAGCGCTCGGTCGACGGACTGCACCGCAGCCGTCCGCCCGTTGTCCTCGCCGTCTCGAGTTGCCATCTCGAACGCCATTCTAAGTGGTCGCCGCTCCCAAGCTGCCGACACGTCGCTGCACCACCGCGATTTCCCGCAAGGCATCGTTGAGCAGGCTGCGGTTGAGTGGCGAAAGTTCCGACATCGTGATGATGTCGCCGGGACTGCGCCCGGCGGAAAGCTGCTCGATCTGATGCACCATCCGCATGCGCTGCAGCATGACGAAAACCTCCGCGAGGACGGTGGCATCGCGCTCACGCAGCGCCCCGGCGCTCGCGGCGGCCGCGAGCCGCACCGGAGTCGAGGCCGTGGTCATACCCGCGACCAGGCCGCCCCATCGGGCGAGGTTGACGATCGGAGCCAGCGCGTGGCTCTTCAAATCGAATGTCCCGCCGCGCCGCGAGAGCACATCACGCAGCGAGCGCGTCCGCACGCGCCCCGACAAAGCGTCCAGCAGCTGCAAACGCAGGGCATTCGGGTGCTCGGCGCGCATGCTCCCGAACGCCGCGGGCACGGTGTGCAAGGCTTGGTCGCCCCATACCACGCGCCCGTCGATCAGCAGCGAGGACAGGATCAGGCCCCGATCCTGCAGCGGATCATCGAGCCAGCCCGCGGCCGCCGTCGCCCACTGCGAGCGGGAACGGGAGAACTTCGGCTTTCCGGCGATCGCGCCATTGCTGTCCGCGGGCAAGCCACAGGCATCGAGGATGGTGTGCACTCGCGCGGCGACCGCGCGCAGTTGCTCACTGGCCGGGGATAATTCGTCCGCCCAGGACAACGCGCTGTCCACATCGGACGACGGCATCGCCTCACGCCGGGCGATGCTGCCGAGGGTGAGCCAGGCGAATCCGTCGCTGGGCGCGTTGTCGATCTCGGCGAGCGCCAGTTCGAGCGCCTTGCGGACCACCGAGTCGATGACGACCGACAGGATGCCGCTGGTCGCCGAAGCCTTGGTGCCGTTGCGGAACAGGTCGACGACGGTTCCGGTGATCGCACGGGCCGCGCGCTGCAACTGCGGCGCGTCCGCGGCCGCGGCGATCGAGCGGCGCAGCACGAAGCTCTGTCTGGCCGAGGCCGCGAGCAGGTCGGCGTCCTCGAGCACGCCGAGCACCGCACCGCGCTGCGACAGCACCGGCATGTGCCGCAGACCGCATTCGAGCATCTCCATCAGCACGTTCTCCGCGGACAGGTCAGCGGTCACCCGGCGGGCCGGAGCGCTCATCACCCTGGAGATCGGCACCTCGACCGGTAGCCCGGCCGCGACCACCCTGGTGCGCAGATCACGATCGGTGAAGATGCCGAACTCGCCCTGCGGCAATCGGATCAGCACATAGGAGACCCGCTGTTCGGTCATCCGCACCACGGCGTCGCGCACACTCGTCTCCGGCGTGACGAACACCGCGGCACCGGAAACGAGTTCGCCGACGGGTCGACTGCCGAGCACGGGCGCCATCGGAGTTCGATTGCCGGACATCGTCTTCCACGCCGAGGACGCGAGGAAGGCCAGGCCATCGGGCTGCGCGAACTGATCCCGCACCAGGGCGCCTGGCAGCCGGATCAGCACGCTCGGTTCGGACGCCCGCGCGACGAAGTCGGCGCTGCCGCCGGTGAGCAGCGGGACATAGCCGAAGATGCCGCCGGGTTCGACGGCATCGATCGGTGCGCCATCGCCGCTGCCCTGCAGGGTGACGCGGCCGGTCCATGTCATCCAGATATCGTCGGGCACCTGGGCCGAGTAGTCCATGATCACCGCGCCCGCGGCGAACCGGTGCAGCGAAGAAGCCGCCGCGAGCTGGTCCAGCTCGGGCGGCGTCATCGATTGAAACGGCGCGTGATCGGCGAGAAATGCCGCTAGCTCACCCTCCTTCGGCACCTCGCACTCAGGTTTTCCGTAAGAGGTCCGCGCATTTCTCTGCCATGGTCATGACAGTAATGTTGGGGTTCACCGCGGGCAATTTCGGCATCGCGGAGGCGTCGACGACCCGCAATCGGGACACGCCTTTCACCCGCAGTTCCGGATCGAGCACCGCCATCGGATCGTCGGCCGCCCCCATCCGCGCGGTGGCCGCCGGGTGGTAGACGGTGTTGTGCGTGGCGCGGATGTAGTCGAGCAGCTCGTCGTCGGTCGTGGCGTCCGGACCCGGTGCGAGTTCCCTGGCGATCCAGTTCCGCAGCGGTGTCTGCTCGGCGATCTTGCGGGCCAGCCGGACTCCGGCGAGCATGGTGCGTTCGTCGTGTCCTTCCGGATCGGTGAAGTACCTCGGGTCGACCTTGGGGCGGTCCCGGAAGTCACGGCTGCGCAGCCGGACCGTGCCGCGGGAACGGCCCTGCGTGACATTGGGCGTCAAGCAGAAACCGTTGTCGGTGGTCGGGTACCCGCGGCGCAGCGTGTTCATGTCGAACGGCACGCTGCCGTAATGCATCATCACGTCCGGCAGTCGCAACGTCTCGTCGGTGGTGGCGAACAGTCCGATCTCCCACCACTGCGTCGAGGTGGTGACCATCGGCCGCGCGGCCTCCCAGAACACCAGGCCCTCGACGTGGTCGTCCAGGTTCGAACCGACGCCGGGAGCATCGACCAGCACCGGAACACCGACTTCGCGCAGATGCTCCGCGGGCCCGATCCCGGACAGCATCAACAACTTCGGCGTATCGATGGCTCCGGCGGTGACAATCACCTCGCGCCGAGCCGACACCGTGTCGTACCCGGTGAGATCCGGCCGCTGATAGCGCACGCCGGTCGCGTTGCGGGCATCGTCGAACAGGATCTCGCTGACCCAACACCCCGTGCGCACAAAGAGATTGGGTCGCGAGTCGAGCACCGGGTGCAGGTAGGCGTGCGAAGAAGACATCCTGATGTTGTCCTCGTCGGAATTGATCTGGAACCAGCCCGCGCCGTTGCGCACCGTGGTGCCACGGTTGAATTCGACCGTCGGTAAGCCGACCAGCGCGGCGGCTTCGAGCACCGCCGCACCGCATGGGTCGACGGGCGGGACATCGCGCAACCGGACCGGACCGGACCGGCCGTGCTGCTCGCCCGGCGCGTCGTTGTTCTCCACCCGCGCGACATAGGGCAGCACTTCGGCCGCGCTCCAGCCCTTCGCGCCCATCGCGGCCCATTCGTCCAGACCCTCGGCGGGCGGCCAGAACGCGATACACGAGTTGTGCGAGGAACATCCGCCGAGAACCTTCGCCCTGGCGTGGCGCAGAAAGCTGTTGCCACGCTCCTGCGGTTCAACCGGATAGTCCCAGTCGTACCCGGAATCGAGTAGATACATCCACTCCGAGAGCTCGAGGATATTGCGGTCACCGACGTCGGAGGGTCCTGCCTCCAGCAGGCACACCGACACGTCCGGGTCCTCACTGAGCCGGGCGGCCAGTACACATCCCGCGGTGCCGCCGCCCGCGATCACATAGTCGAATACCTGGTCAGACATCGGAATCCGCCTTCGCGGCCACTGCCGCGTGGGAGGCAAGGGTCCCGATGCTCTTGCGGCCCCGTGCGAGGTACCAGAGCAACCCGGCGCCGAGGATCGCACCGATGTAGACGAACGCGCCCCAGGTGTTGTACCAGGGTGTGCCGTACACCGCCTCGCGCGGCCAAGCCAGGTTCACCGCCATTCCGATGCCCCACACGACGGCGAGGATATTGACGATCAGGCCCCATCGGCCCATCGAAAAGTAGCCGCCGGCCTGCAGATCCTTCGGCGGCCACTGCCCCTGCAGGCGCTTCTTCAGCATCGGCCCCGTCACCATCAGGTAGGCCAGGTAGATCATGATGATGGCGATCGAGGTCAGCACCGTGAAAATTTTCGGCTGGCCGATATTGATCACCAGGATCAGCGCGGCGAGCACACCGATCAGCACGGCGGGCACCACCGGGGTCTGCGTCTTCGGGTGGACGCGGGCGAGCTTCTCACCGAAGGGCAGTGCGTTGTCGCGGGCCATCGCGAAGGTCAACCGGATAGCGGCGGTGTGCACGGCCAACGAACACACGGTCACCGCGACCACGATGCAACACAGGAAGATGGTGCCGAGGGGGCCCCACATCACCTGTTCGACGATGTACTGCAGGCCGCCGCTGGAGCTGCCGATCTGTGGGTCGTCGAGATCGGGGGCCGCCATCACCGCGAACACCAGGATCGCGCCGCCGATCACGAACGAGGCGAGCACCGCGCGCAGGATGGCCTTCGGCGCCGTCCGCCGCGGCTCCACCGTCTCCTCACCGAGCGAGCTCGCGGTATCGAAGCCGTACATCACATAGCCGGAGGCGAGCGAGGCAACCAGGAACGCACCGAGGTACCCGCCCGACTCCCCGGCGCCGTAGCCGTGCGTGGAGAAGAACACCTGCGGGCCACGAGTCCAGTTGGCCGCCAAGATGATAGCGATCAGCACGGCCGCGATGAGTTCGATGAACACGCCCGCGCTGTTGATCATGGACATGAGCCGGACGCCGAGCGCGTTGACGGCGGTGGTGAACACGATCATGATCGTGCCGAGCACCACGGCATTGGTGGCGTAGTCGTACTGACCGCTGCCGTCACCGATCAGCTGGAAGCCGCTCCATAGTCGTGGCAGGTTCAGCTGGAGGGCGAGCACCACCGCGGACAGTGTCACGATCGACGCGGTCAGCATCAGCCAGCCCGAGGACCACCCGACGATTCTGCTGCCGAGCGCCTTGGACCAGTTGTACACCGAGCCCGCGACCGGATACTTCGCGGCCAGCTCCATGAAACACAGGGCGACAGCGAGCTGACCGACGAAAACCAAAGGCCACGACCATAGATAGGCCGGACCCGCAGTGCCGAAGCCGAAATAGAACAGCTGGAATGTACCGGTGAGAATCGAAATATAGCTGACGCCTGCCGCGAAGCTGGCGAATTTTCCGATACTCCGGTCGAGGGATTCCTTGTAGCCGAAATCCTCCATCCCATTGTCATCGGACACACTGTGTTCCTTGACTACCATTGCTACCGTGCCTTTCGCGGTGCTGGCCGGTACGGGCTGTCCGGCCGAGATCGAAACTTGGATCAGACGCCCTTGAACCACTCCGCCGGCTTCGGTGCCGTGTTGTGCCAGATGTGTTTGATTTCCTGATATTCGGCCAATCCGGTCGGGCCGAGTTCACGTCCGTTGCCGGACTTCTTGAACCCGCCCCATTCCGCGGCCGCCGTGTAATAGCCGAAGTCGTTGAGCCAGACCGTGCCGTGTCGCAGCGCGCGCACCATGCGTTCGCCGCGCGCCGGGTCGGCGGTGCGCACGCCCCCGGCGAGGCCGTACTCGGTGTCGTTACCGAGCCGAATCGCCTCGGCCTCGGTGCTGAAACGCTCGACGGTGAGGATCGGGCCGAAGGTCTCCTCCTGGACGATCCGCATCGATCGGTCACAGTTGTCGAAGATCGTCGGCAGAAAGAAACTGCCCGCGGCCAGCGCCGGGTCGCTGGGCCGGACACCGCCGGTCACCAGTTTCGCGCCCTCGGAAATACCCAGCTCGACGTAGGCCTCCACCTTCGCTCGATGCTGTTCGGAGACCAGTGGGCCGGTCTCGCTGGTCGGATCGAGCCCATTGCCGACCCGAATCCGCTCGGCCCTGCCGGCCAACTCGGCGACGAAGTCCTCGGCGATGGACTCCTCGACGATGAGCCGTGTGCCCGCCGAGCAGACCTGGCCGGAATGCAGGAACACCCCGGTCAGCACCTGGTCGACCGAGCTCTCCCAGTCGGCGTCGGCGAACACGATGTGCGGGTTCTTGCCGCCCAGTTCCACCGCGACCTTCGTGACGTGTTGCGCGGCGACCTCGGAGATCATCCGTCCGGTGGCGAGGCCACCGGTGAAGGAGATGAAATCGACGTCGGCATTGTCGGTCAGTGCCGCGCCGAGCACCGCGCCGCTGCCCTGCACCAGGTTCAGCACCCCCGGCGGGACGCCGGCTTCGTCGGCCAGGCGGGCGAAGGCAATGGTGCTGAGCGGTGTCACCTCGCTGGGTTTGGCGACCATTGTGCAGCCTGCTGCCAGCGCGGGCGCGACCTTCCACGACATTTGCAGCAGCGGATAGTTCCACGGCGCGATCAGCACACACACGCCGATCGGCTCGCGAACCACGCGGCTGATCACCGTCGGATCACCGACGTCGATCAGCCGGTCGGCCTGAACCGCGACCAGTCCCGCGTAATAGCGGAACACCGAGATCACATCGTCGATGTCGATTCGGCTTTCCACCAGCGTCTTGCCGGTGTCGACGGTCTCGAGGCGGGCGAGCTGCTCCTTATCGCGTGCGAGCAGATCCGCGATCCGCAGCAGCAGCGCCGCGCGTTCGGTGACCGGAGTGGCAGCCCAGGCCCCGTCATCGAAGGCGGCGCGCGCGGCCGCCACCGCTGCGCGCGCGTCCTCGGGGGTGGCCTCGTCCACCTCGGCCACGACCGAGCCGTCGGCCGGGTTGAGGATCAGCCTCGTGCCGCCATCGGCGGCACGCGTCCACACGCCGTCGATGAGCAGGTCCGGTTCACCGTTCATGTCATGTCACCTCATATCGCCGATGCGGGCGAGCAGCCACTCGTGGAATTCCGCGATGTGGTGCTCGGCGGGAACGAGCACTCCGCCGTCCCGGTAGGCACGTGAGGACATCGTGGGCTGGGTTCGCTCACATGCCGCGAAATCCTGTTCATTGACGCGATGGAAAAGCTCGACCGAGCGCGACACATCGCGACCTGTGGCTACGACGTCACCGGTGTATAGCCAGTCGCATTCGACGACTGTCCGGTCCGCGGCCAGCGGGTACATCCTATGGAAGATGATGTGATCAGGGACCAGGTTGACGAAGACCGTCGGACGAATCGTGATCGCGTAATACCTGCGGTCCTGCTCAGCGGTGACCCCGGGCAAACGGTCGAACCCGGCCGAACCGTCGACGGTGAACCCGGCGATCTCCGGACCGAACTCGGCGCCGTGGCCGACGAAGACTTGGGCGGCCAGGCCGTCGGCGAACTCGGGAAGCACCTCGGTGAGCTCGGGGTGGATGGTCGCGCAGTGGTAGCACTCCATGAAGTTCTCGACGATGAGCTTCCAATTCGCGGCGACGTCGTAGACCACGCGGCGACCGACCTGCAGGGTGTCGATGTCGTAGGCGTCGATCGCGGTCGCGGTGCCGAGCCGTTCGGTGACCGCACCGATCACGTCGGTCTCGAACGAGGGCGGTTCGTCGGCCAAACAGACCCAGGCATAACCGAGCCATTCCCGCAGCGCGACCGGCACCAGGCCGTAGGCGACCCGGTCGATATCTTCGCCTGCGGTGTCCTTGAGCGCGGCCATATTGGGCGCGGCGACCAGCTTGCCGTCCAGCCCGTAGGTCCAGGCGTGGTACGGACAGCGCAGGTTGCGACGCACCTGCCCCTCGTCTTCGGTGCACAGCATCGCGCCGCGGTGGCGGCAGATGTTCAGGAAGGCGCGCAACGCCCCGTCGCGGCCGCGCACGATCAGTACGCTCTCCCTGCCGACCTGGACCTTCTTGAATTGGCCGAGATCGGCGAGATCCGCGGATCGGACCGCGCAGAACCACATCTGTTCGAAGAGGCGTTCCTGCTCGGCCGCGAAGATCGATTCCTCGACGTACCACTTGCCACCGAGGGTCGGGATCAGCGCCGGGGTCTGCACCGGCATATCCGCGGTTGGCCCACCCGTCACCCGACCGCCACCCCCCATGGAATCGCTGCGCGATGCTGTTGTCATGCGGTCACCAACCTTTGCGGGTCGAAGAGTGTGATCGGGTGCGCGGTTTTCGCGTCGATGGCCAGGTCGGCGAGGATCTCCCCGACGACAGGGACGAACTTGAAGCCGTGGCCGGAGAAACCGCAGGCGACGGTGACGCGCGCGGTGTCGGGATGGCGGGCGATCACGAAGTGTTGGTCGGGGGTGTTGGAGTACATGCAGGTCGCGCTGTGCACGCAGGGACCGTCCAGTGCGGGGATCAGTTCGGCGACCCGGTCGCGCATCTCCGCGATCTCGTGCGGGTGCACGACGCGGTCGATGGTCTCAGGGGTGCACTCGATGCCTTTACGGAAGAACGCTGTCTTCACCCCACCCGCGGGTCCGTCGATGGCGGGGAACCCGTAGATCTGCTGACCGGAACTGTTCTCGTTGATATAGATCGGCTGGTCTTCGAAGGCCGCTGTCCCGCCGATCGGGTCGAGCCAATACAGCACTTGCCGTTCGATGGTGATCGGGATGCCGAACTGCGCGAGTAGTTCCGGAGCCCAGGCACCGGGACAGATGACGAGCTGTTCGGCGCGGTAGGTGGCCCGCGCGGTCGTCACGGTGACACCGGAGCCGGTCTCCGCCCAGCCGAGCACCTCTTCACCGAACGAGAGCGTCGCTCCCGCGCGCAGCGCGAGATCGATGTGCGCCTGCACTGTCAGCTCTGGACGCGCGAATCCGGCCTTGTCCTCGTAGACCGCGATATCGCCGGAGTCCGGGGTGAAGTTCGGGTATCTGCGCCGGATCTCGGCGGCGTCGAGCACTTCGTGCGGCAGCGACCATTCGCGGCTCGCGCGCAGGCTGCCCGCGACCGTCAGGCAGTCGGGTGGGCCGAGGAAAAGGCCGCCGGTCAGGCGGAAGACCTCGCGCTCGCTGTCGGCGGCGAGTTGCTCCCACAGTTCGTAGGAACGCAGCAGCAGCGGCACATAGGCGGGGTCCTCGAAGTAGGACTGCCGGATGATCCGGGAACCGCCGTGGCTGGAGCCCTTGTTGTGCGCGGGCGTGAACTTCTCCAGCCCGAGCACCCGCTGCCCGCGGGCGGCGAGGTGATAGGCGGCGGCGCTGCCCATACCGCCTAGTCCGATGACGATGACGTCGTAACCGTCTGCCGTAGGAGACCCACCCGTCAACCGACCGCCACCCCCCATCGAATCGCTACGCGATGTAGTGCTCATTCGCTACCTCCTGATCCGGGACATTTCGGGGTCGACCACCGGCTCCGGGTGTACGACGGCGGTGTAGCGGGTGCCGAGATACTCGACCTCGACCACGGTGCCGTGGCCGAGGGCCGCGGGCAGCCACGCGTAGGCGATGCTGCGGCCGATCGTGGCGGAATAGGCCGCGCTGGTGACGTAGCCCGCGCATGCGCCGCGCACATAGACCGGCTCTTTGCCGAGCACGACCATCGACGGACTGTCGAATACGATGCTGCGCAGGATCTTCGCCGGTGGGTCCGCCTTCTCGAGGGCGGCTTTACCGACGAAATCGGGCTTGTTCATGCGCACCGCGAAATCGACGCCCGCGGCGGCGGGCAGATGTTCGGTGGTCATATCGGTTCCCCAACCGCGGTAACCCTTTTCGATGCGTAGGCTGTTGAACGCGATGCGGCCCGCCGCGATCACGCCGTGCGCCTGCCCGGCCGACCACAGCAGATCCCACAGGGCACTGCCGTATTCGGCGGTCGTGTAGATCTCCCAGCCGAGCTCGCCGACGTAGGAGACGCGCATCATCGTGACGGGTATGGCGCCGAGATAGGTCTGCAGTGCGCGGAAGTATTTGAAGGACTCGTGGGAGAGATCGTCGGAGCACAAGGGCTGCACCAGATCTCGCGCTGCCGGACCCCACAATCCGATACAACAGGTGCCGCCGGTGATGTCACGCAGCGTCACCGACCCATCAGCGGGCAGATTGCGCGTGAACCAGTCGAAATCGAGCGGTCCGTTCGCGCCGACCTGGAATCGCTGCGGTGCGAGCCTGGCCACCGTGAGGTCGCTGCGGATGCCGCCGTTCTCGTCGAGCAGCAACGTGTAGGTGACCGAGCCGACGCTCTTGTCCAGATTGTTCGTCGAGAGCCGTTGCAACAGTTCCAGCGCACCCGGGCCCGCGATCTCGTAGCGGGTCAGCGGCGTCATGTCGTACATCGCCACCGCCTGCCTGGTCCAGTGGGCTTCCGCGATGGAGATCGGCGACCAGAAATTGCTCGACCAGTCGTCACGCTCGGGAAAGGCCACGCCGTCGTCGAGAAGGCGCTGTGCCAGTTCGGCATTGGCCTCGTACCAGGCGGGCCGCTCCCAGCTGCCGCCCTCGAAGAAATAGGCGCCGAGTTCCTGTTGCCGGGCATAAAACGGGCTGGTCCGCAGTCCGCGCAGCGCGGTTCGATGCTGGTGCGGATGGATGATGTCGTACACCTCGACGAACGCCTGTGAGCTCGTCTCCATGATGAAATGGTCGCTGCGGGCCACGTCCTCGAAGCGGTACAGGTCGCACTCGTGCACGTCGGTCTGCGGTGCGCCGTCGATGATCCACTCGGCCGTCGCTTTGGCCACGCCCGCGGAGTGGGTGACCCACACAGCCTCGGCGACCCAGAAGCCGGCCAGCTCCCGATGCTCGCCCATGATCGAGAAGCCGTCGGGGGTGAAGGAGAAGATCCCGTTGAAACCCTCCTCCACCTTCGAATCACCCAGCGCGGGAAGCAGTTCCATGGATTCGTGCCACGCGGGCGCGAAGTCCTCGTCGGTGAACGACAGCATGGAGGGCATCGTCGTGCCCGCCGTCACGGCAGCCAGCGTGGACATGTCCACCGGCATCGGCTTGTGCCCGTAGTAGCCGATGCCGATCCGGTCCAGGTGCTCACGGAAGTAGAGGTCCTGGTCCTGATGCCGCAAGATCGGCAGACTCGCCTCACCACGTTCGGTGTTACGGCCGTCGAGTGCGCCGATCCGACCGGTCTTGGCGTATTGGTGGGCCATCGGAACCAGCGGCACGACGAGGCCGACCTGTTTGGCCACTTCGGCGCCCCAGAATCCGGCCGCGCAGATGACGATGTCGGCTTCGATGACACCTTCGGCAGTTTCCACCCCTGCCACCCGACCCCCGCGTGCCACGATGCCGAGCACTTCCTGGTGCGGACGGAACACCGCGCCGCGGGCTGTCGCCAGGCGCGCCTGCGCCTCCGCGGCACGCAGCGCTTTCGCCAAACCATCCGTCGGAGTGTGGAATCCGCCGACAATTCGGTCGACATCGAGCAGTGGGTGCAGCGCGACGCACTCGGCGGGGTCGAGTAGGCGACCTTCGATTCCCCAGGACTGCGCCCAGCCTGCTTTACGGTGCAGGTCCTGCCAGCGTTGCGGGGTAGTGGCCACTTCGAGTCCGCCGACCGGGTTGAATGCCCAGCCGTCCGGATGTTCGAGTGCCAGAAACTTTTCGGTCGTATAGCGCGCGAACTCCGTCATTGTTTTGGACGAGTTCGTCTGGAACACCAATCCCGGCGCGTGCGAGGTGGAGCCGCCGGTAACGAACAGCGGACCTTTCTCCAGCACCGTGACATCGGTCCAACCGCGTGAGGTTATTTCATCGGCGAGCGATGTCCCGACGATTCCGGCTCCGATGATGACAACTTTCGGGTGAGCCAAGGCATGCCTCCGATGTTGCTTACTACGCAACGCAATCGCATTACGCAACAAATGGTCAACCCGATTCGACCCCGTGTCAACAGCTGGAAAGCAATTCTTCGAACATTCGCCTACCTGTTGACGATGACGGCAAACCGGCCCACACTGTTGCGTACTGCGATCACTGTTGCGCTATCAGCAACTTGGAGGGCTCATGGAATCGACTGTGCAGCGACCGGCGACATCCACGACGGATCTGTTCGTCGCGCATCTGACAGACCTGCCGCTCGGCGAAGTCGCAACGGTGCAACCGGACGGCGGCACCCCGATCGCCGTATTCCACACGGAGGACGGCTTTTTCGCGATCGATGACACCTGCACCCATCAGGACGCCTCACTGGCGGACGGCTGGGTGGAGAACTGCACGGTCGAATGCCCGCTGCACGAATCCTGCTTCGACCTCCGGACCGGCGCGGTATCCGGGCCACCGGCGAAGACCCCCGTCCGCACCTATACGGTGCGCGTGGTCGACGGCGATGTCATGGTCGCGGCGGTGCCGTCATGAGCGAGCGGACCATGTCAGTGGGTGCGACGCACGATTGGGCCGGGCGTCAGCGACGAGGGGTCGTTGACGAGCGGAGCCGGCGAAGCATGGCGTACGCAGTCGAGCGTCAGCGAGGACAGCGGAGGCCACAGCGGGCTATGCGCACAGAGTTGAGCGTCCAACGAGGAGCGGTCGTGCACGACTGGAACCGGCAACCCGAGTTACAGCCGACAGCGCACACCGGGTCGGGCGTCAACGGGGAGGACTCGTGAGCAGCGCGGGCTCGGTGCTCGTCGTCGGCGCGTCGCTGGCGGGGTTCTCCCTGGTGAACGCCCTGCGCGAACACGGCCACGATGGCCGCATCACGGTCGTCGGCGACGAACCACATCTGCCTTACGATCGGCCGCCGCTGTCCAAGGAGTTCCTCCGCGAGGATGTCGACCTCGCGTTGGGTGAGCAATCCTCGACCGGCGCGCGCTGGCTGCTCGGGCGACGCGCGGTCGGGCTCGGCATGACTGCGGCCGGACCCGGCGTCACCCTCGACGATGGCACCCGGCTCGACGCGGACGCACTCGTACTCGCCACCGGCGCACGCGCCCGAACCCTCCCCGGCGTCGGAGCGCTGCGGGGCGTGCACACCTTGCGCACCGTCGACGATGCGCACGCGATCCGCCGTTCGTTGCGCGTGGCGCGCACGTTGACTGTTGTCGGTGCCGGTCTGATCGGCTCCGAAATTGCTTCCACCGCAGCCGCTATGGGCATTGCGGTCACCATTGTCGAGTTGTGCGTGGATCCGCTCACCGCGGTATTCGGTCCACATATCGGGCCGTTGTGCGCGTCCCTGCACGATGCGAACGGTGTCCGATTACTGACCGGTGTCGCTGTCGATCGATTCCTCGGCGACGAGCACGTGAATGCGGTGCAATTGACCGATGGAACCGTACTGTCGGCCGATGCCGTGGTGATCGGAATCGGCGCCGTGCCCAATACCGAATGGGCCGCGGACTCGGAGGTGCACATCGACAATGGTTTCGTCACCGATTCGCACTGCCGAACTTCGATGCCCGGCGTGTACGCCATCGGCGACTGCGCCAGGAGCTACGACGAAACATCCGGCGCTCATCACCGTTCCGAGCACTGGACCAATGCCACGGTTCAGGCGCGTATTGCGGCGGCGGCGATTCTCGGCGCACCGCAGCGCCCTCCCGCCGCGCCGTATTTCTGGTCGCGGCAGTATGGACGAATGCTGCAGTTCGCGGGTGCTTGCCGACCGACCGACGAGGTCCGCTTCGTCGACGGCGACCCCTCGACCCGGTCGCTGACCGCTCTCTACGAGCGCGATGGCGCGCCGGTGGCGGTGTTCGCCGTCGATAACCCTCGCCTGTTCACCAGATACCGCAAGCAGATCGAGCGGTTCACCCCGATCCCAACTCCGTAGGAGGTTTTCGTGTCCGAAACCGTGCGTGGCGTCATCGCCCGTAGCAAGGGTGCGCCCGTCGAAATCGTCGATGTCGTGATCCCCGACCCGGGGCCGCACGATGTCGTCGTGCGCATCCAGTCCTGCGGGGTGTGCCACACCGACCTGCACTACCGCGAAGGCGGCATCAACGACGAATACCCGTTCCTGCTGGGACACGAGGCCGCGGGCATCGTCGAAACCGTCGGCGACGCTGTCACCCACGTCGCCGCGGGCGATTTTGTCATTCTCAACTGGCGTGCGGTCTGCGGCGAGTGTCGCGCGTGCAAGCGCGGTCGTCCCTGGTATTGCTTCGCCAGCCACAATGCGAGCAAGAAGATGACCCTCGCCGACGGCACCGAACTCTCCCCCGCCCTGGGCATCGGCGCTTTCGCCGACAAGACCCTCGTCCACGAGGGCCAGTGCACCAAGGTCGATCCGAACGCCGATCCCGCCGTCGCGGGCCTGCTCGGCTGCGGTGTGATGGCGGGTATCGGCGCCGCCATGAACACCGGCAATGTCTCCCGCGGTGACACCGTCGCGGTCATCGGCTGCGGCGGCGTCGGCGATGCCGCGATCGCCGGTGCTCGGCTGGCGGGCGCGAAGACGATCATCGCGATCGACCGTGATCCACGAAAGCTCGCATGGGCCACCGACTTCGGCGCCACCCACACCATCGACGCCGGCAGCGACGACGTGGTGGCGAAGATTCAGGAACTCACCGACGGGTTCGGCGCGGATGTCGTCATCGACGCGGTCGGCAGGCCCGAAACCTGGAAGCAGGCCTTCTACGGCCGCGACCTGGCGGGCACGGTGGTGCTGGTCGGCGTCCCGACTCCCGACATGACCCTCGACATGCCGCTGATCGATCTGTTCTCCCGAGGCGGTGCGTTGAAGTCCTCCTGGTACGGCGACTGCCTGCCCGAACGCGACTTCCCGGTGCTCATCGACCTCTACCACCAGGGCAGGCTGCCGCTGGAGCGGTTCGTGACCGAACGCATCGCGCTCGACGAGGTGGAGAAAGCCTTCGATGCCATGCACGCCGGTGAGGTACTGCGCTCGGTGGTCGTGCTGTGAGCGAGCTGATCGGGTGCCGGTGCGTGCCGGGTCCGACCGTCAGCGAGGTGCAGGCATGAGCGTCCGCATCGATCGAGTTGTCACCTCGGGCACCTTCGCGTTGGACGGCGGCAGCTGGGACGTCGACAACAATGTCTGGCTGATCGGCAACGATGACGAGGTAGTCGTCATCGACGCCGCGCACAATGCCGACGCCATCATCGACGCGGTAGGCGACCGCAACGTCGTCGCGGTGCTGTGCACACACGGCCACAACGACCACGTCACCGTCGCACCGGAACTCAGCAAGCGGCTCGACGCCCCGGTTCTGCTGCACCCCGGCGACGACCCGCTCTGGCGCATGACCCATCCGGACGTGAACTACCGTTCGCTTGCCGACCTGCCCCGAATCACCGTGGCAGGCACCGATATCGACATCCTGCACACACCAGGCCACTCCCCCGGCTCGGTATCCCTGCACCTCCCCGAGGCAGCCGCCCTCTTCACCGGCGACACCCTGTTCTCCGGCGGCCCCGGCGCGACCGGCCGATCGTTCTCCGACTTCGACACCATCATCCATTCGATCCGCAACCGCCTCCTGACCCTCCCCGAAGAAACCGTCGTCCACACCGGTCACGGCGACACCACCACCATCGGCGCCGAAAAACCCGCCCTCGCCGACTGGATCGCCAGAGGCCACTGACCGGGTCCGACGAGTGGCACATGGCCTCGGCGAAATGCCGAGCACACCTCGCAGCTATGTGCCACTCGGCGAGGACTGCCAGTCCCACTCGGCGACCGGGGGATGGCCCGAGGGAGTCGGGCGGGCCAGTTGTCGCGTCGAGTGATGTATCCGGGTCCGGCTGTTCGAGAAAGATTGCCTACCAAGGGTTCACCGGGCAGTGCTGGGCACGTCGGGTGCCGTACCCGACTTACCTCCCGCAGTCAGATGCGCGATGTCGAGTTCCAGCCCGGTCAACCGGCTGTGGTCCCGTCTCGAGAACCAGCATCGAGAACCACAGAGTGCACCGGGTACAACTAGCCAAAAGCCCTGCCCACCAATGATTCACCGAGCAGCGCTGGGCACGCCCGGTGCCATACCCGTGCCCGCCCACAGTCATAGACACGAAGTCGAATTCCAGCCCGATCAACCAGCTGTCGTCCGACGTCGAACACCAACATCGAGAACCACAGAGTGCACCGGGTACGACTAGCCAAAAGCCCTGCCCACCAATGATTCACCGAGCAGCGCTGGGCGCGCCCGGTGCCATACCCGTGACCGCCCACAGTCATAGACACGAAGTCGAGCTCCAGCCGGTCAACCCAGCGGTCCTCCCGCCTCGAAAACCAGCATCAAAAGAGAAAATTGGACGAGCGTAGTCAAATGGTTGCTCTGCCCTCGTAACCAACCACCTTTTCACTAGCCTCGATGCCCCCCCCCCCCGGGCCCAAAACAACGCAACCCCAGCCAGCCAGCCAGGCTGGAACCTGCCATCGCGCACCTGACAGCAGGGGAAAGTCGGGTACGGCACCCGACGTGCCCCGCACTGCCCCGATAAACAACGTGACCGCCTGCGCGGCACCCAACCCATCCACCATCTCGAGCCGCGGCACAACCCACGGGAATGCGCAGCCCGCAGCCGATCCGCCCCATCCACCATCCCGACCCACGGCACACCCACGAGAATGCGCACCCCGCAGCCGATCCGCCCCATCCACCATCCCGACCCACAGCACACCCACGAGAATGCGCACCCCGCAGCCGATCCGCCCCATCCACCATCCCGACCTATCGCGCTGATACACCTTCCCACGCGCGACTACACCGCCGTCGAAGCCACAGATACCCCACTCACCCCGATATCCCTCCACCCGCACCCGACGACGTCACCAACCGCCGCTTCGCACCACCATCCCGGCACAGCTCCAGGCCGCCGTCAAAAGCCACCGAACCCACCCCTACCCTGCATGATCCGGTCTGTCCTGCCGATGCCCGGGACGGCCAGCCGAGTTCGATCCGGTCGGTTCCAATCCGCCGTGCCCGTCGTTCGCTCCCCTGAAGGTGCGCTACAAGGGACGACTCGCGGATGGCTTACACCCCGTGGCGACCATGCCATCCTTCCCAGGACAGCAGACCCTTTCCCGCTTGCGCGCTGATTTAGGGTCGAATTCATGGAAACATTGGACATCGGGGAGTCGGAACGCATTGCGGCGCTGTTGGACGCCGAAGCCAAAGCGACGGCCCTGTTCGACGAGGTCGTCGCTCGCGGCATCATCACGCCCGGCGCCACCGAGTCCGAAGTCAGCGATGGCGTGCGTGACCTGGCCAACGAGATGTTCGGCACTCGCCGGTTCTGGCACAAGCGCATCGTGCGATCGGGGATCAACACCCTCGAGCCCTATGCTTCGAAACCGCCGAATCTCGTCATCGAGTCCGATGACATCTGCTTCCTGGACTTCGGGCCGATCTTCGCCGAGTGGGAAGCCGACTTCGGCCGCACCTTTGTCCTCGGCGACGATCCAGCCAAGTTGGCGCTTCGTGACGCATTGGAACCGCTGTGGCTGCAAGGACGCGACTACTTCGACGCCACCCCCGACATCACCGGCGAACAGCTCTACGCCTGGGTCGTCGATCGTGCCACTGAACAGGGCTGGGAATTCTCCGCCCCCATCGCGGGCCACCTCGTCGGCGAGTTCCCGCACAAGCAGATCTCCGGCACCGACATCACCACCTACGTCGCCCCTGACTCCACGGCCCCGATGCGACGCCTCGATCCCACCGGCCGCGCGTGCCACTGGATCCTGGAAATCCACCTCATCGACCGGGAACGCAATATCGGCGGATTCTTCGAGCAGCTACTGGACGTGCGCCCGCTCGATCAGTAACTCGTTGGACGTGTGTTCTCCCAACATCTCTCGGGCCCTTCACGAGTACCCCGGATGCCCGCAGTTTCGGGCGGACCGGTGAGGTGCCGATTCGACAGCCGCCGCCAGGATTACAACGGCCGAGCCTCGCGGCACGGCACCGGGGCAACAGTCCGGCCGCATCCCGCGCGAGGCCGGTAGAACACCGAGCGGGGTTGCCGTGTAGGTGATTTCATATCGCATCGACCGATGAGGGTGGCGGCCGTTTCGGCTCGTGCCGCGTCGGTCAAGAGGAATGCCAGGCAAGGCTGGCCGACTCCAGCGGGTCCGGCACGATCTGCCTCAGCGGTGACCGCGACAAACCTGCGCCTCACGCGATTCATCGTTGCGACCGTGACGACTGTAATGACCCGGGCCGGCTTCGACGATCCTGTTATGTGTTCTTGTCCGCTATCGAGATGTGAGGGATCGTCAGTGAGAGTTGCTATTTCAGCAGTTGTTCTGACCGCGGCAGTGTTGGGTGCCAGTGCCTGCCAGGACGATGCGGCGGTGACCGGGTCCGTCTCGACGAGCAGTTCGACAGCCGCGTCCACCACGACCCCTGCTTCGGACCCGTCGACGAGGACCAGTGCTCCGGCCACGTCAGAGGAAACGACCAGCGCTCCGGCCACGGCACTGGAAACGACGACGCGGTCCGCACCGGTGACAAACCCGGCTGCCACGGCGTGCGAGCACGTCACTCGGCAACAGCTGCAGCAGGTGCTGGAAGCCGACCATGGCTCGTCGGCTCCGGTCGTGCTCGGGGAACCACAGTGCAAGGAATCCTGGGCTATGGCGTGGTCGGAACACACCGATGTCGCGCCACAGCCCACCGGATACCTGTTCGCGGTGAGTTCGCAGGGCTTCTGGCACTACATAACGCAGGGCAGCGCGATCGACTGCACCGCGAACGGCGTGCCGGCCGACATCGCCACGATGTTGCGCGGCTGCCGGACGTAACGCCGAATGCGCTCCGGGCCCGCACTGAACATCACTGAACCCCAGAGAAGACCTCCGCGATCCGAAGCCGGAATCCGGTCCGCGTGACACCGTTTGCCGCAAGTGGATGGTTGCGCGGCCCTGTGGTGCAAGCCCTTCATCGGTGGGCAGAGGCTGGCCCGGCTGACTTCGGGAAAGTAGGCCGGCCGATCGACACCGGCCGGACTTCCCACTCGGTCGCCTGCGTGCTGCGTAAGCTCACCTCCATGCGACTGAGCACGCGCAACCAGCTCGATGGCACCGTTCTCTCGGTCACCCGGGGCGAAGCGATGGCCGTCGTGCGGATCCGGCTGACCGGCGGAGACGAGATCACCTCCTCGATCACCAGGGATGCCGCCGACGACCTCGGACTCGCCGATGGCAAACCGGTCAAGGTCCTCATCAAGTCCACCGAAGTCTCGCTGGGCGTCGAGTAGGCCGAGGCGAGTTCTCCCGCCGAAGCTATGCGGCCTCGGCGGTGATTCCCCGTTGGTTCCGGTCGCGAATCTGGGGCAGCATCCGACCTCACAACACCACGCTGTCGGAGACATGGTGCGAAGGGTCGCCGGCCTCGACACTGGTCCGGCACCTGGGACGAACGCCGCCGCAGCTCCGAGCCAGGGGTATGCCCGACGACCGGTGTGTCAACGAGACCGCACGCACGCAGGCCGACTCCGTCACCGGCCACGATCCACGGCAACCCATGCCACGGAACTCGAGTTCTCTTGCGCTGAGGATGTTATCGATGGGGAACACCCCGTACGTGGTCGAGTATGAGTACAACCCACTCCATCGGCTGCCCGGGGTACGTGCGGCCGTGGAGCGTGAGCGGAGTTGATCTGAGCCGACTTTGGTGACAGCGCCCGATCGAGGGACGTCCACCGGTCCGTGGGACACCACCGACGAGTGGCGTCGAGCGGCTGTCTTGATCCACTCGCCCATCCGGATATAACGAGTAGTCGGTTACGAGTGCCGAACGCGCCAATGCTGAGGGATCATGAGCATTCGGAGCGGGGGACGACTCCGCGTGCGCAAGGAGGTAGCCGTGAACGCACTGGTTATCGTCCTGGTATGCCTCGGCTACCTCCTCATCATCATGATCACCAACCGCGGCTTGATAGCCGGGCCGCGCAAACGCTTGCTGCTGACTCAGGTGGATCTGGCGCGGGAGCGCACAACCATGATCGGGGCGCGAACCAGCCGCGATGAGGCGACAGAAATCGCACGCGCGACGATCGAGGCGTCCCTCGACAAGCTGAGTGGCCCGACACCGGCGCAGCGACGATCGCCCGTCGGCTGGATGCGTAGGCGGCTCGCGTGGCTCTTCGACGCACCGCTCACCCAGCTCGCGGCCGACCTACAACATTTGAATGCGCTGAACCGGCGGTTCGTGCAACTCGTTCCGGAACCCGACCTCATGACATACGGCGCACAGATCATCGCCCGGTTGCAGGCACTCGACGACAAAGAGGCCGGGCGGTTAGGGCGGCAGCTACACGACGCGCCGACGCCGAACAGCAAGCGGATCGTCATCGAGCGCGCCCATGAGCTCGTGCACGAACGCGAAGATGCCGGCCTCGTCACCGAATTCGACCATCAACGCGTATCGCTGTGGCTAGCCCTCGTCGGCCTCGACGGTGCCATCTCCATCGGGATAGTTCTCGGACATGAGGTGACCATGCTGATGGGTGCGCTCGGCGGGTTCCTCGCCCCCACGGTCAGCTCGCTCACCAATCGAAATACGTCGTCCTCGTGGGGAGTTCGGGTGCTGAGTCCGGTCGGCGGCGCGCTGACCGCGGTGGGCGGCCTACTGTTGGTCGCCTTGTTGTCCGATGCGCGGGTCAATCTGCTCGGGGCGATTTTCCGTGACGTATGGGATAAGCCGACAACGTCGGTCGCCCTCGCGCTCGCATTACTCTTCGGTTTCTCGGGCAGACTCTTCTCCAGCATGGCGATTCGCGCGTCGTCACAACTGGGCGCCAAGACCGACGACGGTTAGCAAGACTCTCGAGAACCGGCGTCGTCAGCCGGGAACCGACCACCGCGGCCAGTCGCAGGCACGCTGTCGAGACCGGCACCGCCAGATCATTCGCGTCTGCGCGGTCGCACGACCATAGGACATTCTCGACGCCGGCTCGGCCGTTGACGGACAGGTAGGCGCGACCGATCATCACCGCGCGCGCCGAGCGCGGGGCCGCGCAGGGGGTCGCGGCGGCCGGCCGTGTCCTCTGCTGGCAGTGACATCGCGGCTTCGCGGCCCGAACAGGCGTCCCCGGAGACACGATGCGATGCCGGAACGGCGGCAGTACGTCAGACCAACGGGCGAAGGCCACTTGCACGGCCCGTACTCGGCAATCCCACTGTCCTCCAGACCATCCGGTCGCCGACCTTGCCCCACACCGCGGCAAGCCTGATCGAGTGGGGTCGTCGCGACCCCTCGTTCGTGACGTCCCACTCGACCGACCCGAGCCGGTGGCCTTCCATTTCGTCGAACGCCTGACCGATATCGGCGTCGGTGTTCGATAACCCGGCCCCGAAGGCCGATCGCCCGACAACGGCCGGATGTGCTACCTGCTACGCGTCGTGGCATGCCCCGGTAGTCACCCCGCCCACAGTCGGCCGCAGCCGACTGC
The DNA here is from genome assembly GCF_040681975.1 of Nocardia sp. NPDC051463. Classification (NCBI taxonomy): domain Bacteria; kingdom Bacillati; phylum Actinomycetota; class Actinomycetes; order Mycobacteriales; family Nocardiaceae; genus Nocardia; species Nocardia sp. NPDC051463. The sequence goes on along the minus strand of NZ_JBFBAB010000010.1, from coordinate 14,860 downwards.
TCCTCATGGAAGCTGCTGTAGCCGAACGTGTCTGGTGACGATGCGATGAATCAGTCGCGCCGCTGTGCGCGCGGTGCGATTGTCGATATCGAATGCCGGGTTGAGTTCGGCCACGTCGCACACCGCGAGCTTGCCACTCGCGGTGAGCAGGTCCGCGACGAGTTGGATCGTCTCCAACGGCACGCCGAACGCGGCGGGGGCGCTGACACCGGGCGCTACTGCGGCAGGTAATACATCGAGGTCGATGGTGAGGTAAACGAGATCGACTCTGCCGAGGAAGTCCTGCACGAAATCCTGTACAGCGGTGAGGTTCCCGGCACCGCATTCATCGTCGAACAGGTAACGGACGCCGAGCCGATCGGCGGTGTCGAACAGTGCCGCGGTGTTACTCGGCTGGCTGATACCGACCACCGCGTATTCGACGGAGGTGCCCGCCGTGCTCGCCGCATCGAAGATCTGCCGGAACGGGGTGCCCGAGCTGGGGATCTCATCGGATCGAAGGTCGAAATGGGCATCGAGATTGAGGATTCCGATGCGCGGGTGCGTTGTCAGCAGTGCCGAATCGGCCAAACCTCGATAAGTGCCCAAGGCCACCTCGTGGCCGCCGCCGAGAACCACCGGGAAGTGCCCGGCGTCGAGGGCGGCGCGCACCATCGAACCCAGTTCCCGCTGGCCCGCGTCCAAGTCGTCCTCGACCGGCACGGTGCCCGCATCGAACGCGCGAATCGGGGCGGCGAGCGCCATCGACGCCAATGCCTGCCGCAGCGCACGTGGTCCCGCGGCAGCGCCGCGACGACCCTTGTTCCGATGCACGCCCTCATCGCTGGCGAAGCCGATGAATACGCAAGAGGCCAGCTTGGACTGCGCGGCATACGATTGCACCACATGATGCCAGCGCAGATGCTCCACACCACTGCCGTCGTCACGCCCGGCCCACGGCTCGAAAGCAGTCGCCACCAGATTGGGTAGCACCACGGTCTCCTTATCGGTAAAGCTCATCGATCAGCGGTATAGCCCGAAACACCGGCCCGCCAAACCTGTTGGATCAGTGGCACTCCCGGCCGATAGGCAAGGTGCAGATAGGACGGCGCGGCCAAGGCGATGGCATCCGCCGATGCACCCGGCCGCAGCACGCCGATGTCCGTGCGTCGCAGCGCCCGTGCTCCGCCCGCGGTCGCGGCCCATACCGCTTCCTCGGGTGTCATGTGCAGCTCCCGTACCGCGATGGCGATGCAGAACGGCAGGCTGGTGGTGTACGAAGTGCCCGGATTGCAATCGGCTCCGAGCGCCACGGTGACTCCGGCGTCGATGAGCGCCCGTGCGTCCGGGTACTTATTGCGAGTCGAAAAGTCCGCGCCGGGCAGCAGAGTCGCCACCGTCGAGCTCTGGGCCAGCGCATCGATGTCCGCTGCGGTGACATAGGTGACGTGATCGACGGACGCGGCGCCCACCTCCACCGCGAGCGCGACGCCGGGACCGGTCTGCAATTGGTTGCCGTGCACGCGCGGCACGAGGCCCTTCGCCATCCCCGCGGTGAGCACCTCGTAGGCCTGATCGCGATCGAATGCGCCCCGGTCACAGAACACATCGATCCACTTGGCGTGCGGCGCACACACATCGATCATCTCGTCGCAGACCATGCGCACGTAGTCGTCGGCGCGGCCCGCGTACTCCGGCGGTGGCACATGCGCGGCGAGCAGGGTGACTTCGTCGGTGAACTCGGCCGCGATCTTGGCGCTGCGTAGTTCGCTCGCCACCGACTGCCCGTAGCCCGTCTTGATCTCGACGGTCGTGCTACCCCCGCGCAGCGATTCGTTCATCAACCGGCGAGTGTTGGCGCGCAACTCGTCGTCGGTGGCGGCCCTGGTCGCCGCGATCGTATTGCGGATGCCGCCCGCCGCATAGGGAGTTCCCGACATCCGTGCACCGAACTCCTCGGCACGATCACCGGCGAAGACCAGGTGCGAATGGCTCTCGACGAAGCCGGGCAATACCGCGCGGCCATCGAGATCGTGTCCATGGTCGGCGCTCGGCGCGGCGCTGGAGGAACCCACCCACGCGACGACGCCTTCGTCGAAAACGATGGCGGCATCACCGATTACACCGAGTGGGCCGGCACCGAGTTCGGGATCGTTCGTGACGAGGGTCCCGATGCCGGTGAGGACTGTGGATCCCATGGCGCTCACGCCTCGGCCATCGGCACGCGCACGCCGCGCTCCCTGGCGACCGTGTTGGCATGCTCATAACCCGCGTCGGCATGCCGGATCACGCCCATACCGGGATCATTGGTAAGCACCCTTGTCAGCTTTTCGGCGGCGAGGTCGGTGCCGTCCGCGATGCACACCTGTCCGGCGTGAATCGAACGACCCATGCCGACACCACCGCCATGGTGGATCGAGACCCAGGACGCACCGGATGCGGTGTTCACCAGGGCATTCAGCAAAGGCCAGTCGGCGATGGCGTCGGAACCATCTGCCATCGACTCGGTTTCGCGATACGGCGAGGCCACCGACCCCGAATCCAGGTGGTCGCGCCCGATAGCGATCGGCGCGGACAGCTCACCGGAGGCCACCATCTCGTTGAACTTCAACCCGGCCAGGTGGCGTTCGCCGTAGCCGAGCCAGCAGATGCGAGCGGGCAGACCTTCGAAAGCAACCTTCTCCCCCGCCATTTCGATCCAACGGCGCAGGTGCTCGTTGTCCGGGAACAGTTCCACGATGGCCTTGTCGGTGGCGGCGATGTCCTTCGGATCGCCCGACAGTGCCGCCCACCGGAATGGGCCGAGGCCCTCTTCGAAGAGTGGACGGATGTAGGCGGGCACAAAACCGGGGAAGTCGAAAGCCCGGTCGTATCCGGCCTTTCGGGCTTCGTCACGGATCGAATTGCCGTAGTCGAAGACCTCCGCACCGCGATCGAGGAAGCCGACCATCGCCCGTACCTGGGCGGCCATCGCCGCGCGGGCGTCGTCGGTGAACTTGGCGGGATCCTTCTCCGCCATCGCCTTCATATCGGCAACGTCCATGCCGATCGGCAGGTACGCCAGCGGATCGTGCGCGGAGGTCTGATCGGTCACGATATCGATGGGCGCCGCCATCTCGAGCAGCTGCGGAAACAACTCCGCCGCATTGCCTTCGAGGCCGATGGACAGCGGTCGCTTCGCGTCGCGCGCCTCGATGGCCAGACGCAACGCGTCCGCGAGGTCGACGGCCTTGGTGTCGAGATACTTGTGGGCGATCCTGCGGTCGATGCGGGTCACATCGCAATCGATGCAGATCGCGACGCCACCGTTCATCGTGACGGCGAGCGGCTGCGCGCCACCCATGCCACCGAGTCCCGCGGTCAAGGTGATCGTGCCCGCCAGTGTGCCGTCGCTGTTGGGCAAACGACCCGATGCCGCCAGCTTCCGTGCGACCGCGCCGAAGGTTTCGTAGGTGCCCTGCAGGATGCCCTGGGTGCCGATGTAGATCCAGGAGCCCGCGGTCATCTGGCCGTACATGGTCAGGCCGAGTTCCTCCAGACGGCGGAATTCTTCCCAGTTCGCCCAGTCACCGACCAGATTCGAGTTCGCGATGAGCACCCGGGGGGCCCATTCGTTGGTCCGGAAGACACCGACCGGCTTGCCCGACTGCACCAGCATGGTCTCGTCGGACTTCAGGGTCTTCAGCGTGCGGACCATCGCGTCGAAGGCCTCCCAGGTCCGCGCGGCCTTGCCCGTTCCGCCATAGACGACCAGCTCGTCCGGGTGCTCGGCCACGTCGGGATCCAGGTTGTTCATCAGCATGCGCAGCGCGCCTTCTTGCTGCCAGCCGAGCGTGGTGAGTTCGCTGCCGCGCGGTGCGGACACGCGGCGGGCGCCGGAGGTAGCCGTGGGGTGTGCGGTCATCGAGTGCTCCTTGTGGTCGCTGGATCGGCGGGATAGATCATCGAGGCGGGCGGATTGCTGGTGCGCCGCGCGAGCGGGTAGTACAGGGCTGCGGTGACGACAATGCCGACGATCCAGGAAATGTCCGCGCCGCCGAGCTGTTCGGTGATCGGTCCGGTGTAGAGCTTTTGGGCGAGGAACGGGATCTGGGCCAGCACGCCGATCACGTAGCACGCGAGGGCGGTGGTGTTCCAGCGGCCGTAGCGCGCGTCGGGATCGTAGAGCGCGGGAATGTCCACCTTCTCTTTCGAGATCAGGTAGTAGTCGGTGAGGTTGATGGCGCTCCACGGCGTGAAGACCATGAGCAGCACCAGCACGAAATTCTTGAAGTTGTTGAGGAAGTCGGCACTCGCACCGACCGCGACGACGACCGACACCGCGGTGAAGCCCACGATGTACGCGGTGCGAGCGGCACTGGAAATCTTGGACTGGCGGTTGAACGCGGTCACCGTGGTCAGGATCGACATAAAGCCGCCGTAGGCGTTGAGGCAGTTGACCGTCAGCTTGCCGACCAGCACCACCAGATAGATCAGCGTCGCGACGACAGCAGGCCCGGCGAGTTTGCCGACGAACCCGACCTGGTCGCCGAGGAACGCCTTGCCCGCGACCGCCGCGACGAGTGCGCCGAAGGTCATCGCCCATTGCGATCCGATGACGCTGCCCGCGAAGGTCGACCAAAACGTCGCGCGGGCGCTGGTGGTGCGCGGCAGGTAGCGGGAGTAATCCGCCACATAGGGCCCGAAGGTCAGCTGCCAGCCCGCGCCCAGGGAGATCGCGAGCAGGAAGGTGGCGATATCGAAGCCCTTGACACCCACCACGGCCGACACGTCGTATTCGGTGAACAACCGGATCGCCAGGTAGGTGAATCCGATGATGCCCATGACTGTGGCGATGCGCCCGACGACGTGGATGAGCTTGTATCCCGTCACCGCCACGAACGCGGTGAGCGCGCCGAAAATGACGATGCCGACAGTCGGGCTGTCGATGTGCAGGATCTTGTTGACCGCCTGGCCGGCGAGCACGCTGCCGGTGGCGGCGAAACCGAGATACATCAGCACCACCAACAGCAGCGGAAGCACCGCGCCGAACACGCCGAACTGCGCGCGGCTGGAAATCATCTGCGGGAGTCCGAGCCTCGGGCCCTGTGCGGAATGCAGCGCCATCACCGCGCCACCGAGGACATTGCCGATCAGCAGGCCGAGGATCGCCCAGATCGCATCCGCACCGAAGACAACGGCCAACGCGCCGTCGACGATCGCGGTGATCTGCATGTTGGCACCGAACCAGAGGGTGAACTGGCTGAACGGGGAGCCATACCGTTCATCGTCGGGGATGACGTCGATGGTGCGACGCTCCGGCGCGAGGACGACTTCGGATGGTTCGTCGATAGTCATAGGCCTGATCTCTCTTCCCGCGAGTCCGGCTGGTGCGACGTGCTGCGGCTGCGCCACCATCTCGTACGCACTGTGCGCTGGCTCACGTTTTCCCGTGAACAGGATGTATAGTCCTGTATAGACAACCCCGTGTCAAGCGCTGCCGGACAAGCGCCGACCACATGGGATGATCAGCGTGCAGTCAACGGATAGGGGTTCGAATCGTGGCGATCGTCGACGCGGAGCTTGCTGCGTTGTACAACGACGCGGGAACCGAATCGGCTCCTGCCTACGAGCGCGTGAAGAATCTCGTTGTCGCACAGATCAACTCGGGCCACTGGTCCGAAGGCGACCAGCTGCCCTCGGAGAACCAGCTCGTCGCCGCACTGGGTCTGTCACGCATGACCATCAACCGCGCACTGCGCGAACTCACCGCCGACGGACTCATCGTGCGCATGATGGGCGTCGGCACCTTCGTCGCCCCACCGAAGACCGCATCCCCCCTCTTCGAGGTGAAGAACATCGCCGACGAGATCCAGCGGCGCGGCCACCGGCACCGTACCGAAGTGATCTACGTGCGTGAGGAACACGCCGACACAGCCAACCCGGTGATCCAGGATCTGATGCGCGGCAAGGTCTTCCACTCGCTGATGGTGCATTTCGAAGACGACACACCGATTCAGGTCGAGGACAGATACGTCAATCCGAGCGAGGCCCCCGGCTACCTCGACCAGGATTTCACGCGGAAAACGCCGAACAACTATCTGAGCGAAGTCGCGCCGCTGGAACGCGGGGAGCACATCGTGGAAGCGGTCCTCGGTAGCGCGGACGAATGCCGCCTGCTCCGTATCAAGCGGTCCGAACCTTGCCTGTTGATTCGTCGGCGGACGTGGTCGGCGCGGGGATTGGTCAGCGCGGCGCGGCTGGTTCACCCGGGATCGCGAAACCGCTTGGAAGGCACCTTCACCGGTCAATGAGCCGCAAGTAGCGCGGCATCGGACAACCCGAGCCCGACCCTATTCGGCGCTTGGGGAGACGGCCCGAAGCCGGGATCAAGCTCCCGCAGTCGCCACTCGTCCTGGCCGGCTGCTTCCATGGCCGGTGGCAGGCGTTACCCACTGCGGTAACGCCTCGGCGGACGAAACGGCTCAGCGCTTGGCGAGCGCTTCGCGACGGATCCACTGGAGCAGGGCGGGGTTATCGACGGTGGTGATGACGCCGACCGTGGCGCAGAGATAGCGATCGTCGTCCAGCAGGGCCAGCATGCTCGCGGCCAGGTCCGCCCGGGCGGTGAACCTGCCATCGGCGTGGCCCTCGACGACGCTGTAGTCGGTGACCGACGACAGGTGATAGAGCCCGCTCGGGCGCACGATCGTCCAGTCCAGTGCACTGGACTGGACCAACGCTTCCATCCGCCGCATGTCGTCGTACAGCGTCTTGCCCAGCACTCGCGTCACGTACGGCAATAACACTCGGTTGAACAGAAACCCGCCATCGGAATACGGGTGCGGGTCGACCCCACTCGAGCTGACGACGGCGAGCCGACGCACCCGATGCCGCCCCATCGCGGCCACAATATTGGCCGCACCACGCGAATAGGTGCCGATCGGTTCCTTCCCCGCGGGCACCCCGAGCACTGATAGCACCGCATCCCGCTCCGCCACGGCGGCGTCGACGGCCATCGGATCGAGGACGTCGGCACCGACTATCTCGAGCCGATCATGGTGCAGCGGAAACGAGTCCGGCTGCCGGGTGACTGCGGCGACATGATGTCCGGCGGCGAGCGCCTGGCCGGTGAGCAGGCGGCCGGTGGCGCCATTGGCTCCGAAGACTGCGATACGCATGATGAGTGTCCTTCCCTGGTTGGGACCCTCTACGAGGGTGTTGTCGATCAGCGATGCGCCGCGCAGGCGGTGGAGAACGCGTAACTCGACGAACACAAGACGCCAGTGACATCGCCCCCGTGACAGGCGGGCCACGTGACGAGCGCCACCGATCGCAGGTGTCACAAACCGAGGCGGCCGGGCGTCTGGTGTGTGGCACAGTCGAACGCAAACAGGCAGGAGTCGGCTATGAGTGAGCGAACAAAGGACACGGACCGGCCACTACCGCACGACGACCGCTCGGATCCGGCCACCGAGGCGTTCGTGGCCCACCGCAACCTGCTGTTCACTGTCGCCTACGAATTGCTCGGCTCGGCCGCCGACGCCGAAGACGTCCTACAGGAGACCTGGCTACGGTGGGCAGGCGTCGACCTCGACATCGTGCGGGATCAGCGCGCCTACCTGGTCCGGATCACCACCCGCCAGTCGCTGAGTCGACTGCGTACGCTCGGCCGTCGTAAGGAGTCCTACGTCGGACCCTGGCTGCCCGAGCCACTGCTCACCACCCCCGACGTAGCCGAGGACATCGAGCTGGCCGACAGCGTCTCGATGGCGATGCTGCTCGTGCTCGAAACACTCGCACCGACCGAGCGAGCGATATTCGTGCTCCGCGAAGTGTTCGTTCTGGAATACGACGAGATCGCCGAGGCCGTCGACAAGTCCCCCGCCGCGGTCCGCCAGATCGCCCACCGAGCTCGGGCACACGTCGCCGCGCGTCGACCGCGCGGAATCGTTTCCGCGGCCGAGACTCGAGACGCACTCGAAGCGTTTCAACGAGCGGTCGAAACCGGCGATCTACAGCGCCTCCTCGAGATCCTCGCGCCCGATGTCGTCGCCCTGAACGACGGTGGCGGAATCAAGCAGGCACTACCGCGTCCCCTCGTCGGGGCCGACCGAGTGGCTCGACTGTTCGCCATGTACTGGACCACGATCGGCGGCGAGGCGACACTTCAACCGACACACGTCAATGGCTACCCGGCGCTGATCATCCGGCTCAACGGGGAGCTCGACAGCGTGATGGCGGTGCGCATCGACGCCGGACTCATCAGCGGGATCTACTCCGTGCGCAATCCCCGGAAGCTGTCGCATATGCAACGCGAAACCCTGCTGCACCGTTGAGTTCTACGCGATGATCGGGCCGTGAGGTAGTTCGTCAGTGTCTCGGACGAGCAGTGCGGGAACGCCACGATGTGGGCGTTGAGGTTGGAATCAATCTTGGCGACGGCGGTTCTGGCGCGGGTATGCAGGTCGCGGGCGGCGTGTGGGATGTCCAGGAGAACTCGTTGGCGTTCCGCTTCAGGCCGTGTTGGCCGTGGGGCCGCCGGATATCCGAAGATGCCCGACAAGCCGCCGGGCGTCCGACCAGTAACGGCCCGCACTGTCGAGTAGGCCCGCGCCCACGGGTCAGTCGAATTCGGCCTGGAGCAGATCGGTGAACACGCCGATCGGATCGTGCCAGTCGCCGTGAGCCCAGTCGCCGTTGACATTGGCGACGAGGATGTGGCGGCCGTCGCGGGTGCCGTATGTGTATGTCCACGAACCGAACAGCGCGCCGCCCATACCCCACAGCGTGACGCCGGAGGGCAGGGTCACCGAGGAGACGCCGAGGCCGTAGCCGGTGTGCGTGATCCAATTCTTGGTGGGGCCGGCTCGGAACATCTCGGCCTGTTCGGCGGGGCGGAGCAGCTGGCCGCCGAGCAAGGCTGCGAAGAAGCGGTGCAGGTCACCGAGGGTGGAGATCATGCCGCCTGCGGCGCCGAACATGGAGACGTCCAGCTCGGTCGCGTCGTGGATCGCGGCGCCGGGGCTCGAGTCGAACAGCTTCGTGTAGTGGCGGGAGTGGGGTCCCTCGATCGCGGTGTCGCTGCCGCGGGGCAGGGAGGTTGCGGTGAGGTCGAGCGGCTCGATGATGTGGCGGCGGAGCTCGTCGCCTAGGGATCCGCCTGTCGCCGCCTCGATGAGCATTCCGGCGAGGATGTAGTTGGTGTTGCTGTAACCCCAGTCCGTGCCGGCCGCGAAGGTGGGCGGGTGCGCGACGGCGATATCGACGAGCACCGTCGGGGAGTGGGTTTCACAGCGGTTCAACGCTTCTCGGTCATCGGTGTAGTTGAACAGGCCACTGGTGTGGTTCAGCAACTGCCGCACGGTGATCATGTCACCGTCATTGCCGTTGCCGCGCAACGCATTCGGCAGCCTACGATGCACCGCATCGTCGAGGCTCAGAAGGCCCTCACCCGCGAGTCGTAGCAGCACGGTGGCCACGAAGGTCTTGGTGATGCTGCCGATACGAAACCGGTGCTGCGGCAAGCGCGGTCGTTCGGTGGCGGTGTCGGCGAAACCCGCCGTGGCGAACCATTGCCGTTCACCGTCGCGCACCTCGACAACGATCCCGGGCACGCCACCTTCGGTCACTGCCCGATCGAGCACATCGTGGATCACGTTGGGAACCGTCGTTTTCGTCATATTCATTCCTTTTCGTTCGCTTTCGCACCGGCACGAAAGCTACGTCGCGTTTCGCAGGTCATCAATCATGTGCGAGTGGATTTACGCCATTTCGCCTGCGATCATTCGCAAATCATTGCAATAGCGGTGCCGAGAAACGCAACGATCGTTGCAATGACTGGGAGGGTTAACGCAGACTGGACCCGACCCCGATCCGGAAGGAGACGACGCACCCATGCCCGGAGGCAGGCTGACCGAGGAGGACCGCAGGCATATCGCCTCCGGACTCGCTGCCGGGCTCGATTACGCCCAGATCGCCCGGCGAGTGGGCAGACCCACGTCGACCGTCACCCGCGAAGTGGCGCGCAACGGTGGACCGGGCGGCTACCGGGCCGACCTCGCGCAACGAGCCACTCGACAGCGCGCCCGACGACGCATAGCAACTACGCCGCAGCGACTTTCGGAGGCCACCTTCGGGCGTGACGACGGGGCAGTGCGCGAATTCGCCGAACAGTTCGCGGCATTGATGGTCGATTCCGGCCTACCCCGGATGGCGGGCCGCGTTCTGGCGTCGCTGTTCACCACCGATTCGGGCAGCGCGACGGCGGCCGAACTCGCCCGGCGGTTGCGGGTGAGTCCCGCGTCGATTTCCAAGGCCGTCGCCTACCTCGACGGGCTCGAGGTGATCCGCCGTACCCGGGAAGGGCGGCGTGAACGCTACGCCGTTGACGACAACGTGTGGTTCGAGGCCTGGTCCGACAGCGCCCGCACGACCAACCGGTGGGCCGAAGCCGCCGAACGCGGAGCCGAAATCTTCGGCGCGACAACCCCGGTCGGTACGCGACTCGAGCACATGGGCCTGTTCTTCGGTCGACTCGGACGCGATATCGGGGGCGGTCCTGTGGATACCGCGGCGGGCGAGCACGCGCTCACCGTCATCGCCGCGCTCGTGCACGCGGCCACGCCGCTCACCCCGGAGCAGCTTGCCGCCGCGCTGGATTGGCCCCTCGACCGGGTGACTTCGGCGCTGCACGACGCCGACCGCCACCCTGACCTCGCGGACCCGGTCGCAGTCCGGGGCGATGCGGCCGGGGCCTACTACGTGGTCGCACGGTCCGATCGCCTCACCACCGCCCAGCGGCGACGGCTTGCTCGGAACGCGTCGTAGACGGCGGTGACGAACGGGGTCGGGACCTGCCCGGAATCGACAGAGGCGTCCACCGCGCGCCGCCGCGCGCGATCAGCCCCTACCGCTAGCACGCCAGTCGATGCCGAGTTCGCTCAGTGCCTCCTGTCTGGGCGCGGACAGTCGACCCGTTCGATAGTCGTTGCGGCGTGATCGGATCCACGTGCCGAGCCGGAAACCGTCTCCGGTGACATGGCAGGCGGGAACATCGAGGTGCCCGTGCCGCTCACGGTAGGCAATCAGGGCGGCGATCGCGTTGTCCCACAGAATGTCTCGCCGACCGCGCCAGTCGATGCCGAGCGCTTCGAGCGCACTGACGTGGGCGGCGGGCAGCGCGCCGGAACGATGGTCGCGTCGGCACTGCGCAAGCCAGGCGCCGAGACGGAATCCGTCAGCGGCGCGGTAGGTGTTGTCGACGTCTGCGTGGCCGTGCTCGCTCCGGTACGCCGAGAGGTGTTGCATTCCGATCCGCCACCGGGATTGCTTGTGCGCGGACCCGCCGGTGCGCTGTGGTCCCAGATCGACGCCGAGGCGATGCAGGTCGTCGATCTGGGCGTCGGTCAAGTCACCCGATCGGTAGCTGATTCGGCATCCGCTCAGCCACGCGCCGAGCCGGAATCCCGCTGGTGTCACATATCTTTGGGCAGGGTTGGCATGCCCGTGTCTGCGGCGGAAGGCGGCCAAATCAGCGACGTGCCGGTTCCACAGACGTCGGCTCCATCGCTGTTCGGCGAGGTCGATGCCCGCGGCCACCAATACGGTGGCCTGTTCACTCGACAACGTCCCGGCGCGGAACATTTCGCGCCGCCGCGACAGCCACTTGCCGAGCTGGAAGCCGTCCGAGGCGATATAGGTGGCCGGGACATCCGTGTGACCATGACGCGCCCGATAGGCATCGATCGCGGCCAACGCTGCCTCCCATCGGTTCGCGCGGCGGCTGATGGTCGGATTCCAGTCGATATCAAGAGATTCCAGGGCTGTGGCGTGCTCCTCCGGCAAGGTACCAGCGTGGTATTGCTCGCGGCGCTTACGCAGCCATTGCCCCAGCTCGAAGCCATCGGCACTCACATATGAGGCCGCGACATCGCCGTGCCCGTGTGCGGTATGGAAGGCGCGCAGCGCCGCGATCGCCGCCTCCCATTTGGCAGCAAACGAATCCCATTCCACGCCAATGGCTTCCAGCTTCGCCACCCGATCGGCGCGCAGTGTCGCGGCTTTGTATTCGCGTCGGCACCGCCCCAACCAGCGGCCCAACCGGTAGCCGTCGGGAGTGCGGTAGTCGTAGGCGACATCGGCGTGTCCGAACTCGGCGTGAAAGGACACCAGGGCACCGTAGTTCTCCCACCACGGTGAGGTCGTCGTCGCTACGGTGCGCAGCAGGATCGCTCGATGGAACGCATCGCTCACTCGCGCGGGCACACCGTCGATGTGTAGGAGGTTCGGCAGGTAGCCGGTCTCCCGGGATTCGGGCAGGCTCGGCCGCGACCGCTGACGCCGCTGGTCGAGGTAGTCGGCGATCCGTTCATCGTGCGCACGCAACGCCCGCACCACCCGCCAAACGGTGTCGAAGTCCGAACCATCGAGCGCCGCTTGTGGATTCTCGTCGGCGGCGAGGAAGATCGGCACGATGATCGTGGCGATCTTGTGCGCTGCGCCGCCGCGTCGCAAAGCCCGGCCGACAGCCTGCACCACGTCGGTCGCGGAATCGCGTGGGTCGGCGAACATCACGGCGTCCAAGGCGGGTACGTCCACGCCCTCGGCGAGAACACGGGCGTTGGAGACCACCACTGTGGAGTCCTCTGGGTGTTGTAGTGCGGCCAGCGCGGCACGGCGGTGCTGCGGCGGCATGTCCCCGCTGACCCAGCGGGCCCGCACCTCCCATGACGGCCGATCATGCGCGGGCAGCAGGTCGATAGCGGCTGCCAACCCGGTGGCGAACCGCGTCGCCGCCATGACCCGTCCGTGATAGGTGATCACACGCCGTAAACCATAGTCGCGCACCGCTTTCGCCAACGCGACCTGCATGCCCAGCATCCGCGCCGAGACCGCGCGCCCCTGGACGCTCACCATTCGGCGCGCGGCGGTCAGTTTCGCCACCTCGGCATCGGTAACCGTCACCACTGCCACGCGATAGTCGGCCAACAGCCCCGACTCGATCGCGGCAGCGAAGGGCAGCTGGTACACCTGCCGTCCGAACACCGTGGGGTCGTCCATACTCACGCTGTCGGTGCCACCGATCGTCATAATCCGTGGCGTCGCGGTCAGATACAGCCGACGCGTCGCCGGTACCAGCCGATCCTCGTGTATCTGCGCCCACCGACCGCGCGCTCCGGCAGTGCGATGGGCCTCATCCACAACGATCAAACCCCAACTCCCCACACCGTTCCGAGCGTGCGCGGCGATGATCACCGGCAGGCTCGCGAAGGTGGCGAACACGGTGACGCGCGCGGCGAGCTCGACGAGGCGGGCGATCTCGACGGGGTCGGTGGTGACCGGGGCGTGCAAACCGGTCATCTCCGCGCGCAGTTCGGCCGCTGCGTCCGTGGCCTGTTTATCACCGCACACCGCCACGATGACACCGGCCGCCGAACCGAGATGGCTCGCGTAGGAATGCGCGGTCTGCGACAGCAACTCCAGAGTGGGCACCACGATGAGCACCGGACCATCGGGAACCAGGCGGACCGAGCACTCCGCACCGATCAGCGTCTTGCCGGTCCCGCACGCGGCCACGGCCGTCGCCCGGCCGTGGCCGCGCAGCTCCACGCAGATCTTCTCGACGGCATCGACTTGGTGCGGCCACAAACCGCCTGTCCCCTCCGTACTCCGCACCGAACCTCCCCGTCTCGAATGTCATTGGTAGCGGCGATGTTCGATCCGACGAGTACGGCTGATCGGGACCATCTCCTGGCACCTCACGGCCGCTACGACTTCAACCAGGCGTCGATCTGATCCAGGCTGCCGCTGTAGACGCGCTCGCCGTCGTCGGCGGCCAACAGTGCCCAGCCGTCCGGCGGATGCTCGGCATGGACGAGGAGGTACCCGGCACGCTCGGCCCGATCCTCGAGAGAACGCACTCGCGCCACGAACGAATCCGGTTGCTGTGTCACGGGCGTGACTTCCTTTCGTTCTCGTTCACCATGGCTTCCCCCACAGTCGATGTCGGCGTGACGAATCAGGATGGATACGTCCGGCCGCAACCAGTGCGTCGAACGCGGCATGCTTGCGGTCGCAGTCGTGATCACGGTGCAGCTGCATCGCCGAGTGGGCGTCGGCGAGGGTGAACGGCAGGTCGGGTGGACCGCAGGTCCATGCCTTCGGCCATTCGACCGGCCGGATGGAGCAGCGGCCTCGGGCAGACCGGTGGCGGTGTGGCTTGTCGATCGGCCACACGCACGCCACCCCGACCATCGCGCACGCGCCGCTCCCGACGACCGCGAGGACGCTGTGCACCACCTGCCAAGCGCCGTTCACCGCTCGTGGCCATTGCCCGGATGGCTCGGCCTTAGCGCTAAATGCTCGAGCCCGTCGAGCACCTGTTGGAAGGTGCGAAGTTCGGGTGCGCCATCGGACAGGCGGTGTTCGGCGGCGTCGGTCGGAAAGTCGATGCCGCGCAAGTGGGCGCGTTCGCGTGGGCTGAACTCCTGCGGCGCGATCCGGCCGTGGTGCACGAGGGTGTAGTAGGCGACCCACTTCCACGCGCATCGGTCGATCCGGCAGGCACGGTGCCGCCGCATCTGCCGATGCGCCAGCTCGATTTCGGCGGACCCACAGATGTTCGGCGGGGTGACGATGACGTCTTCGCTCATCACGCGGCTCCCATGTCGACACCGCGCACGGGCCGGGCAGAACGAGCCCACTTGCCCTGTGGGCAAACGGTTTCCAAGTCGAAACCTTCATCGCAGATCAGCGCGGGCAAGCAGTCCACGTGCCCGAGGTCGAAGACAATGATCACCTCGATGGGGACTGCCCCCGGTTCGGTTGACTCCTGACCTGTGAGGATTTCCTTGCAGTGGAAGGATCATCGATATGCCCAAGGCCTATCCCGAGGAGTTCC